>DUED01000023.1 GCA_011176685.1 Anaerolineae bacterium | reverse complement strand
TTCTTTTGGTAATGTACAATCTTTATCGTAGATCATGGTTATCATCCTTTCTTTGGTTTTTCATGCTTCTGAAAGGATACCGTGATCTACTCTTTTTTGAATTTACAGAAAATTTGTTACACTAGCTAATTTCTTGTATTAGGACTAAATAAAATCATATCAAATAAGTGAAATTTAGTATTTTCCATTATATAAAATATGTTTATAATTTATTTAACTGGTTAGACATCTTACCAGTATTTGGATATATAATGAATTGGGATCCTCCACAAAAACCAGTTGAACTAACAGAAAAAAGATTAATCGAAGCTATTCTGAATGGCACTTTCCCCATAGGTACTTTCCTTCCTGCAGAAAGGGAGTTGGCAAAATTAATAGGTGTTACAAGAGGCACTTTACGTGAAGCGCTTCAGCGTTTAAAGAAGGATGGCTGGATTCAGATACATCAAGGTCAGTCAACACTCGTTAGAGATTATTTAAAAGAGGGTAATCTCGGAGTACTTAGTGCAATAGCCCAAAATCAGGATTCAATCACACTAGAATTTATCATAAACCTTCTTATAGTAAGATGCCTTCTAGCCCCATCATACGTACGCCTTGCCTTTATCAATTCGAAAAAAGATATGCATGACCTTCTATTAAATTTGATAAAAACTCCATCCAATGCAAAATCATTTGCAAAAGCTGATTGGTATTTTCACATACAGTGCTCCATATTATCTAAAAACCCAGTATTTACGCTCATTTTGAATGGATTCAGTGATTTATATATAAAGCTAGCGCGTATTTATTTTAAAAATGAAAGCTCTCGTAATCACTCCCTTTCATTTTATAAGCGTTTATTGCAATCATTAGATCAAAATGACAATAAGAGGGCCGAAAATATTACCTATACTGTCATGCAAGAGAGTATTCAAATCTGGAAAAGAACTTATAGTAATTCCAACTCTTATGAAGAAACAGGAGGTCAAAAATGAAACGATGGAATGGATGGGGAAAGGATGATTACCTTTACCCAATGCCTTCTTCTGCAGAAATATATTTAAAAAATGTTGTTGGAGAAGGACAACGCATCCGAGATGCCAATATCTCGAAAATCCTAAAAAATGTACCTACTTATAGGATTTCAGATAATCACCTCATTTCCAGCCAGCCTGAGCAACGTTTAAGACATGCTCGCGGTCAAAGTCTCCCCGACTGGGTTTCCTTACGATATGGGACTGTAAGTTTGTTTCCTGACGGTGTATCTTTTCCGGAAAATGAAGATGAAATTAGAGAAATTATTCGCTATGCGAAATACAATAATTATCATTTAATTCCTTATGGCGGAGGAAGCAGCGTTGTCGGCCACATTAATATAGTCAATAATGATAAGCCAACCATTACTGTGGATATGGGCAAGATGAATAGCCTAATTGATTTGGATGAAATAAGCCACATCGCGACCTTTGGTGCAGGAATAGTTGGACCAGACATTGAATCCCTCTTATCCAACCACGGATTACGGCTAGGTCATTATCCCCAATCTCATGAATTTTCTTCCCTCGGTGGCTGGATTGCATCGAGATCGGTTGGCACACAATGTTATTATTACGGCCGCATCAAAGACCTGTTTTTGGGAGGTCGAGTAATAACCCCCAGCGGTATACTTGATCTACCCGTTTTCCCTGCCAGTGCTGCAGGTCCTGATATCCGCCACTTAATCCTAGGTTCGGAAGGACGACTGGGTTTTATAACAAGTGCATCTGTTCGAGTTTTCCCGTTACCTGAACATGAATCATTTCACGCAATATATTTTCCACATTGGGATGCTGCATACCAAGCTTTAAAAGAAATCGTCCAATCACGCATCAATGTTTCTATGTTACGCCTATTAGATAGCTTAGAAACTGAATCCAGCATGCAACTGGCTGGTAAAGAGAAATTAATGTCTATAGCCGATAAAGCTCTACGATTTATTGGAATAGGTTCAGAAAGATGTATGATTATTTTTGGCTTAACAGGCAGTAAGAGGGGAACCCAACTCGCTTATCGGCAAATTAAATCAATTGCCCATAAGTTTCATGGTTTTATAGATAAAATTTTCACCGGAAAATTATGGCATAAATCACGTTTCACGACACCCTATTTACGCAACACGCTTTGGGATTATGGTTACGCATTAGACACGCTTGAGACTGCTTTCCCATGGTCAAAGGTCGCAGTTATGCTTAAAGAAATTGAAAATGCACTTGAATCAGGCCTCCATGAAGAAAATGAAAAAACACTCGTTTTTGGCCACCTTTCGCATATGTATACAGATGGTGCCAGTTTATACATTACTTATCTCTTCCGTAGAACTAAAGACCCTGAAAGAACCCTTGAGCGATGGCGTAAATTGAAATCCACTGCCAGTGAAATTATTATCAAAAACGGAGGAACTATTAGCCACCAGCACGGTATTGGCACAGACCATGCCAAATATCTCGAAGCGGAGATAGGGAAACTTGGCATAAAGCTTATAAAATCGGCAATAAAAGCTCTTGATCCCAAACAAATAATGAATCCGTATAAATTAATTGGAGATTTCTGATGTGGAACAGGGGCTGGAGAGAACTTGCCTGGGATCAATTAGACCAAAAGTGGGACATGATTATTATTGGCGGTGGCATTACCGGGGCTGGAATTTTTAGACTTGCTTCCCAATTAGGGCTCAAAGTACTTCTGATCGAAAAACACGACTTTGCTTATGGGACATCCAGCAAATCTTCAAAATTAGTGCATGGTGGTCTTCGTTATTTAAAGAATTATCAGTTCAAGGTAACCTATGAATCAGTACAAGAAAGGCAAAGGTTATTGAAAATAGATCCAAACCTAGTATTACCACTCGTATTCGTTTTACCGGTATATAAATATTATGATATCCCAACTTGGAAATTTGAACTCGCTCTTGCTATCTATGACTTCTTTGGAAGGAAACGGGCACATGGCAAATTTGCGAATCAAGATATTGAGAAATGTTGTCCCCAATTAAATAAAACTGATCTTACTGATGTACTTTTTTACCACGATGCGGTTGTGGATGATGCCCGTTTGGTTTTATGCACTTTACGCAAAGGGGTAGAAAACGGTGGTTTAGTAATAAATTATGCTTATGTTCAAAAATTAATCTCTAATCGAAAGGGTAAAGTAATTGGTGTATTGATAAACGATCAAGAAAGTTTAGGGAAAAATCGCTATAAAGAGATTTTTGGTTCCGTGATTATTAATGCTACTGGGCCCTGGTCTGATGACTTGCGCAAACATTTTACCAATCAAAAAATAATCCGTAAATTAAGGGGCAGCCATCTTATTTTTCCTAAGAACAAATTACCAATTGAACAAGCATATTTACTTAACCATCCTTCAGATGGTCGCTCAATTTTTGCCATACCTTGGGAAAATACCACTATTATTGGAACAACTGATTTGGATCACCCTGAAGAATACGAGAGATTGAAACCCGAGCCATTCATTACAATTGAAGAAGTGGACTACTTACTAACTGGTATAAACACTGTATTCCCACAGATAAAGCTCAGTGAAAAGGATATATTATCCACCTTTTCTGGTTTAAGACCAATTGTTAACTCAGGATCTGTTGACCCTTCAAAAGCATCCCGTGCTCATAAAATTATTGCTGAGCATGGTTTCTATACGATTGCAGGAGGCAAACTTACAACTTATCTGCGAATGGCTGAGGATTTGGTCAAGCGGGTAAGCCATGAAGTCTCTTTACCACATAAAGCAAAAAAGCAAATATGCACAGAAAAGCCGACATACCAATTACCGAGCAAATTGAATATTTCTAAAGATGAAATTATGAGACTATCCGGCAGGTTAGGCAATGATCTTCAAGCGTTTTTAAGTCACTCAAAACCAGAAGAATTTTCCAAAATCGATAACACCAATACTACCTGGGCTGAATTGCGCTGGTCTGCCCTTGAAGAAGGCATATTGCATTTAGATGATTTACTTCTACGAAGAACCCATATTGGCTTACTTTGTGAAAATGGTGCCAAAAAATATCAAAAGAGGATTCAAACAATAATCCAGGCAGAACTGGGCTGGGATAATTTCAAATGGAAAGAGGAATGGAAAAAATACATAATGCTTTGGAATCAATGCTATTATTTACCCAGTTGAAAGTAAGATGGATTCTCAAACTCACTCTTACCATAGGAGGTAAACCTCAATGAGCAAAGGCGAACTAATACTGTCAATTGACAATGGAACACAAAGTGTACGCGCGTTAATTTTCGACTTACAAGGTAATCTCGTTGCAAAATCTCGAATTGCAATTGAACCATATTTCTCCACAAAACCTGGTTTGGCAGAGCAGCACCCAAAGGTTTTTTGGCAGGCAGTTTGCAAAGCATGCCAAACTTTATGGAAAACAAATAAAAAATTAAAGGAATCGATCGCTGGTGTTGCCGTAACCACACAACGCAGTACTGTAATAAATGTCGATCAGCAGGGCAAACCTCTACGGCCCGCAATTGTTTGGCTGGATCAAAGGCGCACATTGGGATTAAAACCAGTAGGCGGTCTGTGGGGGCTATTGTTCAAGGTTTCCGGCATGTCCGAAACAGTCGCCTATCTTCAGTCAGAAGCAGAAGCCAATTGGATCAGGACTTACCAACCGGATATATGGGAAGCAACCCATAAATATCTTTATCTATCTGGCTACTTGACCCATAAATTGACCGGGAAATTTGTTGATTCTGTCGGTTGCCAAGTTGGATATATGCCTTTTGACTATAAAAAACAGACTTGGGCTAACAAATTGGACTGGAAATGGCAAGCATTACCAATGGATTCCGCTATTCTGCCAGATCTGGTCCAACCCGCACAACATTTAGGTGAAATAACAAAGGAAGCTTCTGAAGAGACAGGGATTCCGGCAGGTCTGCCATTGATTGCAGCCGCAGCGGATAAAGCCTGTGAAGTTATTGGTGCTGGCTGCCTGGATCCACATATTGGTTGCTTGAGTTTTGGAACTACTGCCACCATTAATACCACACATAAAAAATACATCGAAGTAATTCCATTAATTCCTCCCTACCCGGCTGCTATCCCAGGTTCATACAGCTTGGAAATCCAGATTTATAGGGGTTTTTGGATGGTAGGCTGGTTCAAGCAAGAATTTGGTCACAACGAGCTCCGTCTTGCTAAAGAAAGAAACATTGAACCAGAAGATTTATTTGACGACCTTGTAAATTCTGTCCCTCCAGGTTCACAAGGATTGGTCCTGCAGCCCTATTGGTCACCGGGCCTAAAAGTTCCCGGACCTGAAGCAAAAGGCGCTATTATTGGTTTTGGTGATGTTCATACTCGCGCTCACTTCTACCGTTCCATTCTTGAGGGACTCGCATATGGTTTACTTGAAGGAGCTAAGCGTACAACTCGTCGAAGCAAGTTACCAATTACAGAGATTCGGGTTGCTGGTGGAGGCAGCCAAAGTAATGCCGCCATGCAAATAACAGCCGACATCTTCGGAATACCAACAGCGAAACCACATGTGTATGAAGCATCCGGATTGGGAGCCGCGATTGACGCGGCTGTTGGTCTGGGGCTACATCCTGATTTTAAAACAGCGATGGCAGAAATGACTCGTATCGGCAGTACATTTGAGCCAGATACTCAAAATCATGAAATATACGATGCTCTTTATCATAAGGTTTATTGCAAGATGTACAAACGTTTGCAGCCTTTATATGAGCAGATCCGGGATATCACTGGCTATCCAGCACGATAGGCTGAATAAAGCGCTGAAATTTACAGGGTTTTTACAAATTCATTGTAAAGAATTCCTACTAATTATGGAATAATAATCTCTATGGAACTCACTCACGATCCTGTAAAAAAAAGATTCTGTTTAGCAGATTGGTTTATCGCTTCGCTAATCTTTTCCTTCTCATTTCTGGTGTATCTCGCTACATTAACACCCAGCTTGTCATCCCTGAGCCCTGATGGTAGTGAGCTGGCGACAGTGCCTGCCATCCTCAGCCTGGCGCATATGCCCGGATATCCACTGTATACATGGCTGGGTTATCTTTTCAGCAAGATCCCAATCCATGATGTTGCTTACCGCATGAACTTAATGAGCGCTTTTTTTGCCGCAATCAGTGCTGGCGGTTTATATCGCATCATAATAACCATCAAACCGAACTCATTAGATTCTCCATCAATAAAAAAGTTCTTTTATCGAGGATTTAGTGCCTTGGCAGCGTTGTTATTTGCTTTTTCCAAGGATATTTGGTCTCAAGCAGTGATTGCAGAAGTATATGCTCCAAATATCGGGGTTATGGTGATAACCATTCTTGCCCTGCTTAATTGGGAAGCAAAAAAGCGCCCATCAGATTACTTCTTGTTTGCTCTACTATTCGGATTATCTCTGGGTACACACTTGTCCAACTTGGGTTTTGCGCCGGCTTTCATTGTATTCACATTACTCACAGATTGTAGCGTATTGAAGAACTTACGGTGGTGGCTTGCTGCAGCCGGTGGATTTGTGCTGGGCTTGGTACAATTCATCTGGCTTCCAATTAAAGCTGCTTCCATCAATGACCGTTTGATGCTGCGCTCCACACCCACAACCTTACAAGGTATCTATAAATACACCCTGGGTTCTTTCTCGAATCTAAAGTTTGCTTTTCCAATTGGAATGCTGCCAGAACGGCTCGTTTTGTACTTATACATGTTATTTCAACAATTCGGATGGCTTGGGTTCTTTCTGGGCATTGTCGGACTTTTCTCTCTTTTATTTCGCAGACCACAGCATTTCTTCCTATTTGTACTAATGTACGGGGTACATATCGTATTTTTCATCCAATACCGTGCATTCGACCTAGAAGTGTTCTTTATCCCAGCTCATCTCCTATGGGCTATCTTTATTGCTTTTGGATTGTATGAAATTTATCTCTTCTTCCGCAGCATTTTACAAAGCTTATCTGGTAAAAAACTTGGTAAAGAACATAGAACAAAAAACACTTTCGCCCGCATTTTTTCCACCTTCATTATTTTGCTGATCATTGGATTACCTACAATTGTGCAAGTTAATAATAATAGGACAGAAAATGATCATTCGGAAGACACAGCAATTAATGACTTCTACGCTAATGTCTGGGATATTCTTCCAGAAAATACAGTGTTGCTCACCCAGGGTGGTGTATTTGGATATGATGCTTTTTACTGGCAATTAATTTACAATATCCGACCAGATGTCACTTTACCGACAATGAATAACCCAAATCCGAAACAAAATATACTAAAAGGAAAAACAATATACAGCACCATCTCTTCTACAGGCAGTAAAGGTCCTGGAGCTCTGCCACCACAACTTCTAAACCAGAGCAACTGGTACACTCCAGTCCTGCTAGGAGAATCTTCAGAAAACCAATTCCAGCCGCGTGGACGCCTAGTGCTGTATCGGGTAAGTGAAACTACACCCATATTGACGACTGACAATGCAAATCCAGAATATAAAACAGAAGTAAATCTTGGGAATTTCACTCTAATCGGATTTGATATCTATCCTGAAGCAGTCGAAAGCGGCGCAACTATTAACCTGCACTTTTACTGGGAAGTTAACAACGGACATGTATTATCCATCCCCTTGGTTTCATTAATGGTTGGGGACAACCTTATTTCATCTTACATCATTGGGATGGGACACTTGGAACGATATGAAAAAGAAATTGGTATTAAGGCAGGAGATATCATCCAAGACCAATTTAATCTAGTGATACCCTCAACATTAGAGCAAAGAAAATATCCGCTTGAGCTGAAGGTGATCATACCCGGATTGGGTGAAAAGAGCATCTCCCTTGGTGAAATCGAAATAACAGATCAGATAGGAATGGTGGCAAGATGGCTACAACAAACCGCTGGCAACTAATCGTTGGATTAATCATTATCACAGGAATGTTAGTTACACTTGCTTTTTCAGTCGGTGTGTATGTTGGAAAGCGCGGCATGTTAAATCAAGAATTCGAACGTCTAAAAAATCCTGTTCCACAACAGAACCAACAGAAACAAACTCTAAGTAATAGAGATAATGCCCAAGAAGGAGCGCCAAAACAACCTGATATTATTGGTATGCTCGAGGAAAAGTCAAATGACTATCTGATGATTTCTACCACTCAAGGAATCAAACAAATTTCAATCACCCCTGACACTTTATTCATATCCGCCAATCAAAACCCAATTAAGCTGGAGGACCTTTCCAGAGGGGATATCATCGGGATATTTGGTAATCTTTCACCGGACAGGGGAGATGTTTTTGAAGCGCTTTTGGTTGTAAAAATCGCTGGAAAATAATTCTTGATTTCAGCTGACTAAATTTTTCGGTAAGAAGTCATTTCGATTCATATAATGTATCTTTAAATAATCTTCATCGAATTGAACAAAGGTTACTGCCGCATTTAATAATTTGAACATCACCGAAATATCCTGGGGCATTTGCAAAATGGTTTTCAAAAGAGTATTGTAGAATCCGGCGTGGCCGACCAGTATCACGGTATCGTTCACGGCAGCATGCTTCTCCAACATTTTCTTTAAAACTTTCTGCGCACGTGGGTATCTTGCAGTACGTTCTTCAAAGGGGCGCTCCCACCAACCGCCATTTGGCATTTCAGGCGGTAATACTAATGAGGGGAAATGTTGCTCAAAAAAGGACCTCGTCTTTCCTGGCAAACCCACTAATTCCCCGGTTGTTTCGTTCTCTAAATAAATTCCACCGTTTTCGTGGATTTCAAGATCAGCTAATAGAGGCAATTTCAATGCTTTGGATAAAATCAATCCGGTCTGAATGGAGCGTATCATTAAACTGCAATACAAATAAATTTTCGCGGATGTCTTTAAATCACCGGAATCTGCAGAGGTGCTATGATCTGAATTCAAGCATTTACTTAGGAACTCAGCCAAGTGCCTGGTTTGGGACTTGCCCAAATCGGTCAGCTCAGGGTCATCACTACGCCCCAGATTGGACTGCGTCTGTACCCACAAATCATTATTTTGTGATTGCGCGTGTCTGACAAATAATAATTGCAACAATTAACTCCATTACTAAAAAATCCAAGCAGCATTGATTGTACCCTTTTTTGCATAGCAATGGTTATGCAAATAATGCTCATGGTAAAATCTCAGCACGTAATGAGTCCCTGTAGCTCAGTGGATAGAGCGCTGGCCTCCGGAGCCAGAAACGGGAGTTCGAGTCTCCCCAGGGATGCCTTTTAATTATTGTTTTCTCAATAAAATATCTGGAATTAGAGAATCAAAACTTACCCACTCCGTGTTTTATAGCTTAAAAAAGAGATTACTATCCATACAAATGTGAGCAGCAACACTTTTCTCCAATTTGCTGCTAAATTCCTTTCAGCTACGTATTTGGGTAAATATGTGATAAAAGCATAAATGCATATCACAATAGGTACAACCACTATCACTGCTGGAAATGAATAAAGGAGCACATTCTTAAAGATGATTGCTTCAAGAAAAAGGGAAAGGGTAAATACTGTCAGAAATAGCTTCTTCCCAGAAAACCCCCTCATATTAATCAAATAAGCCAAGAGAGCCGGGTATCCAATGTAGAATAGCCAAATTTCAGGCATGTACTGAACCCAATCCTGATAGTTGGGATTGAAAACAGTTGTATAATCAACAGCGACAAACATAATAATTCCAAAAAAGAAATAAGTTAAACAAAGTTTCATAAGAATATGTCCAGTTTAATACTACTTATTCACTCCAGCTAACTATGAGATAGTTCGCACGATATAAAATTAATAAAATTATAACAATTCAGTCATTTAATCCATTTATAATAAATAAAAATGAGTCGATAAAATAATAACCAATATATAAAGGAGTCAAAATGTATTTTGGAGGTTACACCCTATACTTGCTTATCAGCTTGCCAGCTTTGCTGCTTGGCATGTGGGCACAGATGAAAGTACGCGGTGCTTTCAATAAATATTCGCGGGTACAAACCAGCAACGGCATGACTGGCGCTGAGATAGCACGAAAGATCCTTGATGCAAACCATTTGCAGAATGTCAAGATTGAACAGACACGTGGCATGCTGAGCGACCATTATGATCCTCGTAAAAAAACCCTACGCTTGAGCCCATCTGTATATCAAAGCAATAGTATCGCTGCTGCTGGTGTTGCAGCTCATGAATCGGGACATGCCATTCAACATCGTGATTCCTATGCACCTTTGAGAATCCGCTCTTTGATGGTACCATCCGTGCAAATCGGAAGCTGGCTGGGTCCAGTCATTTTCTTCTTCGGCTTGCTTATGGCTTATGACACATTGGCCTGGATCGGTCTGGGTCTATTTGCAGCTACAGCAGTGTTTGCCCTGGTAACCATTCCGGTGGAAATGGATGCTTCCAATCGGGCTAAAGCGATTCTTACCAGCGAGGGAATGATGTATGGCAATGAAATGGCGGGCATCAACAAGGTGCTGGATGCAGCAGCATTGACTTACGTGGCAGGGGCAATTCAGGCAGTTTCTACCTTGCTTTATTACGGGTTCATGCTGTTTGGCAGCAGCAACCGACGCCGTTCATGAGTTCTCAGATTATCAAAGAAGTGCCGGTGAGATCTGGCACTTTTCTTTTTTAAAAGTCATTTAAACTGGTGGTAGAGCACGCTGCAACACATCCAGCATAGTAAGAGATTGAGCAGCACCCTGAGCAGTGCAAGTAGTAGGATTGTCCACCAGATATGCCGGAATTCCCAATTCCTTGGTAAGATAGCGGTCAACCCCGCGTAACTGAGTGCCTCCACCGCACAATGCCACACCACGATCCATAATGTCTGATATCAGTTCAGGTGGGGTTTTTTCTAGAACTCTGCGTACAAGCACAACAATGTTTTCCAACTCATCTTGCAGCGCTTCGACAACATCTTCAGAACTTATTTCAACTGAGCTCGGCAATCCCGTAACTTGATCCTGCCCCTGAACTTCCATTTCTAGAGAATCCACTTCCTGCACAGCTGCGCCGACACGCATCTTTACCACCTCAGCTGTAATCTGACTGATGATCACGCCATATTTTTTACGGATGTGATCAATAATATCCTGATCCATTTTCACGCCACCACTTCGTTCCGTTCCAGCCGATATAATATTGTTCATTGCCATCACAGCCACTTGATTGGTACCACCTCCCAGGCATATGACCATATTTCCAGTTGGTGGGGCGATGGGCAAATCAATTCCTACCGCTGCAGCAAGTGGAGCCTGGATAAGATACACTTCCCGGCTGCCTGCTCCCAGTCCGGCTTCATGTACCGCCCGGCATTCCACGCTGGTAATTCCGCACGGCACCGTGATCATTAATTTGGGGCGGAAAAGCAACATCGGTCCTACAACTTTACGAATTACATACTTCAGAAGATTTTCAGTAATCTCATATTCTGCGATCACGCCATGTTGAAGCGGGTTAAAAACTTCTATCATTTCTGGCACACGTCCAGTCATGTCTTTGGCTGCCTGACCCCACTCAACCATCTTCCACTCATCTAAAAGAACGGCCACAGAGGTGGGTTCATGCAACAATATCTCTTTCCCTTCTGATATCACTGTATTGCTTGTGCCTAAATCAATTCCCAGTTCACGTGTAAAACTTGGCATCCAAAAACATCCTTATCGTTGATTTACATTAACCATAAATTTTAACACACAGGATTTTCTAGGTTGTGAAATACTGCAGCGCTAAACGTAAACGCGTTTCCAGGTCTTCTGGAGCATCGCGCGGTACCGATTGCAGGGCACTTTTCGCTTCTACTGTGCTGTAACCCAAACCTAACAAAGCAGCCATCACCTCTGAATTGATATCCGGCATCTCCATTATCTTCATTGAAGCAAGTAGCGGCTCCAAGCGGTCTTTGAGGAATAAGACAAGCTTTCTGGCAGTTTTTACCCCAATGCCGGGAACCTGGGTGAATATTTCAACCTGTTCCTTTAATACAGCCCGCTTAATCGATTCGACCGAAAGCGTAGAGAGGATAGCTAATGCAATACGTGGACCTATTCCACTGACACTGATTAGATGAATAAAAAAATCACGTTGTGCAATGGTTTCAAAACCATACAGAAACAGACCTGTTTCCCTTGTGACAAGATATGTATGCAGAGTTACAAAATCTCCTACTGATATTACAGCACAGGTTGGTTGAGGAATAAAAACCCTTATGCCTATTCCCCCAACATGCACTACTATTTCTGAATCATCTTTGTATTCAACTTTTCCTTTAATTGAAGCGATCATAGTACATCCTTGTCTTGCGCTCAATTCTAATGCTGATGTAATATCGCATATAACACAATAGAAGCCATATTAGCCATGTTCAAAGAATCGCCATTGCCAACAAACGGGATGGTGGCCAAATCATGGCAAATAGTCATCAATGCCTGCTGCAGACCTTACTGTTCGCTTCCCATCAGCAGAACCAAATCCTCAGGGTAATTATAACTGCGATAATCTTTTCCATAACCAGATGAATGCCTTCCACGTAAAACGAGCCGCTGATCAATCTACCTTTTTATGTTGCATTTTATTAATTGCATTAATTTGTAGATTTACTGGGTTGTTGATAACATGGATTGTGATTTCAGTTGTCATGTACGGTTCAAGTTATTCCAAGTTTCTCATTTTATAGCTGTGTATATGGCAAATCGCTACTGCCAAAGAATCTGCCACATCATCTGGTCGAGGTACTTCTGGCATGCCAAGTAATACTTTCACCATGCTCTGAACTTGATTCTTGTCTGCAGCACCATAGCCCGTCACCGCTTGCTTCACTTCTAGGGGATTATATTCACTTACTGGAACACCTGCTTGTGCCAGTGCAAGCAAAATTGCACCCCTTGCCTGACCAACAGAGAGTGCAGTACGTACATTGGTCTGAAAAAAAAGCTCCTCCACAGCTGCACAGTCGGGTTTGTGAAGAAGCAGCAGATTTCTTATTTCACGGTAAAGTACCAGTAAGCGCTTTTCATGTGCGAGATCAGCTACGGTCCTGATCGTTCCACAAGTAATCAATTTCAGTTGTTTATTATTTAGCTCTTCAATCAGCCCATATCCGGTGATAGCTGTCCCCGGGTCAATCCCAAGCACCAGCATACCATTAAGCTGCCTCTATAACAGCCAGTGCGTCCTCACTAATTTTCAAGTTAGAATAGACATTTTGAACGTCAGCCAGGTCCTCAAGTTCTTCAATGACGCGCATGACCTTAAGGGCTTGCTCCGTATCTAATGTCATTTCCTGATTTGGTACCATACGGACACCAGCTTCGGTTGTCTCAATTTCAGCATCAGCAAGCAAATTGCTTATCTTTTTTAAAGCATCTACAGGCGCAAAGATCTCAATGATCTCCTCGTCCTGACTGATATCATCTGCTCCGCCTTCCACCGCATACTCAAAAATCTTATCGAAATCCACGCCTTCAGCCGTAATGGCAAAATAGGCAATGCGTTTGAACTGCCAGGAAACAGAACCCACCTCACCCATATTGCCGCCACTACGCGTGAGAATATGGCGCAGATCTGCCACAGTGCGGTTGCGGTTTTCCGTAAGGGACTCAATCAACAAGGCAATACCATGTGGAGCGTACCCTTCATAGGTAATCTGCTCAATTCCAGCACCGCTTTTATCCTCGCCGGTTCCACGCTTGACAGCACGTTCGATATTATCTTTGGGCATATTTTCAGAGCGAGCCCTATCGATTGCTATACGCAAGCGGAAATTGGAACTTGTGTCGCTGCCGCCTTCACGAGCCGCGATGGTGATCTCGCGCGCCAGCTGAGTGAATAACTGACCGCGTTTGGCATCCTGTACACCTTTCTTTCTTTTAATAGTAGACCACTTGGAATGTCCAGACATAGCTGTTAACTCCTTGAGTTCAATAAAAACGGGTGTTTAAAGGATTATACCATTAGGTCTCATCAGTTATTAAATCTGCCCTGGCTGCGATATTATCAGCTCTTGCCAGCTTTTTCTTCAATAACAGAATTGCGTAATGTGCCAATGCCTTCAATCTCTATCTCTACCATATCCCCATCCAGCAGCGGACCAACACCGGCGGGCGTACCCGTCAGGATCATATCACCTGGCTCAAGGGTCATAATGGAAGAGATAAAGGCAATCAGTTGGGGAATGGAAAAAACCATCTCACGTGTGGAAGACATTTGACGCAGTTCCTCATTCACGCGGCAGGAGATAAGCACATCCGCCGGGTTCAGCTCGGTCTCTATCCAGGGTCCAATCGGGCAGAAAGTGTCGAAGCCTTTGGCACGCGCCCACTGCTGATCGCGATGCTGTAAGTCGCGGGCAGTGACGTCATTAGCGATGGTGTATCCGAGAATATGGTGCCTGGCTTTCTCTGCAGGAATCCAGCGCCCGCGCTTGCCGATTATTACCGCCAGCTCAGCCTCATGCTCCACCTGGCGGGACTGCGGCGGCAGGAGGATGGCTTGCTCAGGACCAATCACAGAAGAAGGCGGCTTGAAGAACAGGATGGGTACCTCGGGGATCTCCTGGCCGTGCTCCTTGGCATGCAGAGGATAGTTGCGCCCCAGGGCGATGATCTTGCCGGGCAGGATAGGCGCCAGCAATTTGACCGCTTGCAGTTCATGCTCTACATCCAGCCGGCGGTACTCGCCCACAGGTGAAGCGCTCAGCGGGCCGACCTTATCTTCAAGGATCCAGCCGAACTGGGGTGCTTCCTGTTCAATTTGATAACGGATTAAGCGCATATAGCATTCTCACTTGTTTATGTGGGTAGAATTATGTGTATAATTATAAACGCGGGCGGATAGCTCAGTTGGTTAGAGCGCATCCTTTACACGGATGAGGCCGCAGGTTCGAGTCCTGTTCCGCCCACTCTTTTCTTCAGAAACGAACTGTTTTTGTTGAGGGGGGAACGAGCCAAGATGCGCCCGACCGAGACATAATACAATTACCTTTAAAATTGTATATAGTCGGGGGTCAGGAATTGAGGTTTTTTTGTCTTGATTTATGGATTAAATTTGGTAGAATGATAGAGAAAGTTTGAATTTGTTTTATTCGTCCACAAGAAGCCATATAAATTGATTTACTTAATATAAATTAACAATCAATTCTTATCTCCAACCTTGTTTTTATCTATTATTTATGCGAGTAATTTGGGCAGTTGACATCTAACATCTGATTTAGATTAAGCAGGTTCTAGTTTTCCCTCTTGCTGTGTACTCCCTAGAAAGTCCATGTGTCCCTACGGGATCCAAGTTTCCTTTAGGCGTATAGGCAGGTGAGTCCCTGTTGTGTCTAAAATTCCACCTTGTTGAAAAGAAATCTAATTAGATTATCGGTTTAAAGCAGCTTTTTTAGATTATACTGAAAATAATCCACGATAATAAAAAATGAATAGAAAACAAAAAATTACATTGCTTGTACTGGTCGTTATTGGAATAATCTACTTTGTCATTTTCATTGAACCGAATTCGTCAAGCCAAAAGGACGGAGGTCCCTATTCATTATTTTCAATCGATGAATTCATAATCTATCCTAATGTTATGCGCATGTTGACTTTTGGCAAGGATATTCATGAAACATGGGGGAATTTAATTATCTATCAGGATTATTTATACGGGTATCCTTTTTATTTTCTTTCAATGTTAGTGTTGCTTCCAAGAAGATTGATGATGGGTGCAGCATTCTTTGATAGTGAACCGACAAATATATTGATACTCAGACAATGTATAAACGTAGTACCAATGATTCTTTCTGCTGGTGTCCTTGTATTCATTCGAACAAAATTCCGTTCAATCTTTCACTCAGTGATTCTGTTTGCACTCATTTTGACCATACCGAGTGTATTTAGAAGTAATATTTGGTGGTTTCATCCGGATTCTTTAACCTTTTTATTTATTACTCTCACGCTACTGTTTCTCCAATTGGATAAATTAAGGCTTGGTCGCAATTTCATATTCGCAGCAATTGCTTGCGGAATATCCATTGCAATTAAGCTGCTTGGATTGTTCTTTTTCCTTACAATCCCCTTGTATCTTCTTATTGGATTAATTAAAAAACAATGTGATTTTAAGAAGGTAATGTATTTTGCAATTATATTCGTATTGATTATGGTTTTTGTGGTGGTATTCACTAATCCTTTTCTTTGGTATGAAGGACCACGCATGAGAATGATTGAAAGACAGGCATCAAAACAATATGAACTCAAACATGGTTACACACATGGTGATCCAATTGTGTACCAAAGGGGCCCAAAGTGGTGGGAATGGACATTTGAAACATGGTTTGGACCACCATATTATTTAATCTTTCTAGCGATTTCTTTAGTTGCTGGATGTCTATGGGGAAAGGATCGCTTGAGTAATATCCTTATCATGAGCTGGTCATTTCCATTTCTAATTTATGTCCTATTCTTTGTAGCGCCCAAGCCAGACAATTACATCTCACCCGGTTTAATCCCTTTATATACCGCTGCATTGAATTTTCCAGATATTTTATTCACCCATTATTTACAAAAAGAAAAATGGGGAAAAGTATTCTATCTGGTTATTATGAGTTTGGTCGCTTTATTACTTATAATGCAATTTCAATTCAATATTACACATGATATTCCTGTTTACAAACAATACTTAATACAGGTTCGATAACAGATTATTAATTTAAACATCACCTTTTTTGCTAGTGTAACAAATTTTCTGTAAATTCAAAAAAGAGTAGATCACGGTATCCTTTCAGAAGCATGAAAAACCAAAGAAAGGATGATAACCATGATCTACGATAAAGATTGTACATTACCAAAAG
>DUED01000022.1 GCA_011176685.1 Anaerolineae bacterium | reverse complement strand
TACTTAAGGTTGCATTCCAGTATTGGTTATAAGACACCGATGGAAGTCCTTGAGCAGACTTTGTTTCATCACAGGAGACCACACTATTTACATTGCTAAGTGGTACTAAAAATGGGGTGCACCTCATGGAGGAATGCTTTATACGTTCCCTCTGGTAAGCCAGGGCATGCTCTTCGGAAATCTCTCTCTGAAAAAGGTTCAATTAGTGTTCCCGAATTCATAGCATAAATAATTAGTTTATAAGTTTTATGTTTCATAATTTAAATCTCCTCATATGTTTTTTTATAAATGAAGTAATGGTGAATATATAAAATATTCTATTCCAATATCATTATATGCTTATTCACTTTTTTCACAACACACCATATCGAAATCAGATAAACTGATTTGAAGTCAGTATATCAAGCTGTCCATTGTGTCCATTGTTTCCACCGGTGTTGCACCAGAATTGCACCAGGAAAGGTGACTCAACATTCTAAAAATAAGAGATGCCGAAATTAATGGAAAAAATCCGATGAATTCAATACACAGAAAAAACTGATCATAACGAAATCCAAAATCTATTAGGAGAACGATATGATTATCATATTATCTACAATTGAAAAATATTTATTAAGTATAAATTATGCAATGGTAAATGGGAATTTGATTTTTTTGGATAGGTTTAGTAAAAACACTTCGAAAGAATTAGCCAAGTAGCATAATTATTTTGTGTTTTGTCAATAGCTCACGTTCTAGGAAGATTCACAGATATTTACCTGAAAGAATCATTAAGGTCGTGTAAAATAATAAATTCATTCTGTAAAATTATTATGAATATTGAATTATAATTTAAAAATAATGACTATTGCCGGAGAATGTTGAATAGCACTAACTATCTACAATAATTTCATTTTTATTATTATAACAATTGGGATATACTAGATTAAGATAATGCATCTCTATTACCAAATATGAACGGAAGAAAGGCAAGAAATAGATTGGAGGGAAGTTAAAAGGGTTAGTTATGAAAAAACAAATTTTAGCAAAATATATTTTTGAGATTAGATATCCTGCGGCTGCAATTTACCATGACAAAAGAGGAACCATTTGTCAAAAAATGCAGAATGACGAGTTTGAACATTGGCGACTTGATTCATTTATGGTTAATTCATACAACGAAGCAAAAACAAGGTTAGCATTCTCTACGTCAAAGAACGCCGGCATGTATTTTGAATTCCCTCAAATCGACTATCATGCGAGTTTATTAAAATATATTCGTATAATAACCAGGGAATTGAATTTGAATAAACTTTCCCGAGTAGGATTACGTTTATATCTTTTATATCCCAAAGAATCTTTAGATTCAGCTAAAGAAATATATTCAAAAAGTGTATTTAATAGATATCTTGATGTAATAGGCAATATTGGCAATACTATTGATTTTGGGTGTACGTTTGACTTCGATTTTGATCCTTTGAAGGGACATTTAACCTTTGGTCCAATGGATTCAAAACAACTCTTTGAAATGTTTGTAAAAGGTGAAATTGATAAAGAAAATGTAGAAATCCCTGAAAGTTTCATATTTTTCGACTTTGATCTTTTCCAAGTTGAAAATTATGCTTTCAAAAAGACAGATGAACTAGTCAATCATTTATCAAAATATTGTGTATCGGCCGAAAACAAAATCAATCAACACGTTAGTCAATTAATTAAATCGTTTGAGTAAGAGGAATAAAAAATGATTATTGGGAATGTGTTAGAAAAATCTATACAAAAAACCCAAACTACTGATTTTGGAGTGAAAGCACCAATTTCAATATCAAAAGAAACCTTTTTTGATGATAAGATGATTGCAACTCAAGAAAAACCAGAACGGGATTTAGAAAAAGCAGAGATTATTGCTATTTATCAATCAATTTTTAATCCAAAAATAATTGTTGAAATATTGTCAAAATCCGAGCATGTAGAATCTGATTATAGCTCCACAAATGGAAAAATGAATTTTAAAACATTCACAGATACGCTGAACAAATATGTTACGGGAGCATATTCCGCTGTCGAAGAAGTTAAAAGAATAGCTTTTATCCATGGTAAATTTGGCTATATCGCTTATATTTTCACAGATAATCAGACATATGACGAAAAGCTTGAAAATAAATTACTTGATAAATATTACAACTTCATGAAGAAGTTCCCGGATGATCATATTGAAGTAAATTTCTTCCCTCAATGGTCTAGTGAGGAAGATACAAAACTACCCAATGGAGCTAAAGTAATTTTCGAGGAGTAATGGTGAAATGCCCAATTTCATCGACCACATTCATCAAGCTGAACATAATAAGAAAGTATCGGAGTATCTACTTACTGACAATCAATACTATGATTGGGCATTAGTAACCATTTTTTACTCTTCACTTCACTTAATTGAAGCTCTTATTATCAACACATTTCATAAAAATACAAATCAGTTGAGAAGATCCGATCAGACCGCATATAATTTTATGGAAGAGTTCATCAAAATAAACTATAGTGATAAGATTTGGAAACTATATCACTCATTTCAGCAAGCAAGCATGGTGGTTAGATATTTACATCACTACAAAGCATTGAGTCCGATACCATCTCACAGTTACTATAAAAAAACCCATGTTGAACATTTTATTGAAAAGAAATTTCCAAGCTTTACTCAATTATTGACAAGTGAATCCAATTTGAACTTGATTATTTAAGCCCACGATTTTTCAAACTTATCTTCAGAACACATTAGAATCTAATTAAGGGGAAAATGATCCGGAGCAACCGATGACCGAGCGAGAGAATCGTACCTGTCAAGCCCCCAAATTTAGTACCACTCATAAATCATCTATAATTTAGATAACATAACAAATTTTGAAGGGTATTATTATGGGGAACTATAAAGAATTGGTAATTGTGAGAAAACAAAACCCAAAAACAGATCAATGGGAAGAGGTTGAACGAGGAGAAATCCGGGAACATGCAGTAAGATGAAATATATAGAAAAAATTTTAGCACCCTTGGATGTAAATCATTGCTTTAAAAAGAGACCGGTCATTTTCCAAAGGCAAGACCCATCTTGTATTTGAAGATGGTTGACATAAGCGGTTATTTAAATTAGAGTTGAGTTTCTGCCCTAACCATGAAAATTACGATTATCTATGACAATATGCCTCCGCTAAAGAAGGGGCTTCAGGCGGACTGGGGATTTGCCGCCTTGGTAGAAGCGGGGCGTGAACGAAAAATCCTGTTTGATACTGGAGCAAACGGGGAGATTCTACTTAGCAATATGGGGATACTGGGGATTGAGCCAACTTCAATTGATGAAGTTTTTATATCCCATCCGCACCTTGATCATGTGGGAGGATTACCGCGTTTTCTTGATCAAAACAATGCAGTCAAAGTTTGGGTTCCTCCTTCCATGGGAGAAGGGATTTATGAGAAAGAAACAGCTGTCGTACAAGGTCCCATCCAAATTCATAAAGGAATTTATTCAACCGGAGAATTGGAAGGAATAGAGCAGAGTATGGCTGTAGAAACCTCCAGTGGATTGGTCCTGGTTGTGGGTTGTTCTCATCCTCGTATGAAAAATATCCTGGGAAGTGCTTCCCAGTTTGGAAAAGTGTATGGGATTGTGGGCGGTCTTCACAGCACCAGTCCGGAATCTTTAAAGGATTTGGGGTTGATATGCGCAGCTCACTGAACCCGCCATCAAGCGCGGATCAAGCAGCTTTATCCAAAAGCGTATCTTGGAGGTGGCGCTGGCAGAGTGATTGAAATTTAATAATATGAATCGGTCCAGAATATTTATTTTTATCGGAGCTTTAGCAGTCATTGTCGACGCGTCTTTGTGGATCCGGGGTTTGCTAATTGGAAAACTCAAGAATCCCGATAACGAAACACGCTTATATCTCGATGAACAGGTAACTATATCTGAAAAGAGGAAATAATGAACCCAACGATTTACAAACAATCTGATTCTAAAGTAGAAGTTAAGGGCTATGGAGCCCGTCACTACGATTTGATGATGAACATAATTAGTGGTGGAACCTATCCTTGCTTTATTCGCCGGGTAGTCAGGGAGATGAACATCCAACCTCAGGACGAAATCTTAGATTTGGGATGCGGCAGTGGGCGTAATATTTGCCTGATGGCCAATTACTTCTCAAGTCAAGGGCGCGCGTTAGGGTTAGATATTGGCGCAGAAATGCTGGAACAATCTCAAAAACGTTGTAAAAAATATCCTAACGTCACAATTAAAAACCAGCGTATTGATGAATTACTACAATATGAAAATGAATTTGACAAAGTTTTTATTTCGTTTGTGTTGCATGGCTTTATCCAGGAGAAACGGCTGCAAATCATTGATAACGCACAGCGCGCTTTACGCCCTGGAGGAGAGTTTATTATCCTGGATTACAACGAGTTCGATTTAAAAAAGTCCCCCTTACTAGTTCGTTTGGCGTTCAAAGCCGAATGCCCCTTAGCCTTTGATTTTATTACCCGAGATTTGCAAGCCATCCTGCGTAATCAAGGCTTTGACGAGTTTTATATCTATCCTCACTATCTGGGTTATGTGCGGCTGTTATCCGCACACAAGAAAGGCGGGCATTAACCGTGCTGCGAATTACCTCGAATATTTTACACTGATGGACTATGCAGACTTAGTGTGTGGGAAACCACTGTGAGAGGATTATTTTTTCTCCTCTATCTTAGCGCGCCCTAGCCAATAACCTTAAACAAGAGCTGCTAACCCAACCGAGGGCGACCGCAGGAAGTACAGCGAGGGCGACCGCAGGAAGTACAGCGAGGGCGACCGCAGGAAGTCCGGTGTGGGCGACCGCAGGAAATCCAGCAGGGACACTCTTTAGGGTATAGCATGCATGGGGAGCGGCTTGCGAAGCGTGGTCAGATATATCTGTGAGCTTGAGCAGGTAGGGCTTATCTCTATTAAGTAAGCGCCGGGGGCAAGGACGCCCTAATATGTACACCATTCACTTGCAAGCATACTTCTGGAAGAAGAGAAAAGGAAACCCCTTGTAGAATCCTGATATGCCAAATTGGCACTTCTAGAAATGCCATATTGACCGGTCTGGTAATGCCAAATTGGCACGCTAATAATATACAGTGAATATTAATCAGAGAACTAAGATATAGTTAGAGATGTTGATTTTATAAAAAATCATAAATTCATAATTGTGCATTTATGCCATTGAAAAATAAAAAAAATCCCACCCTCCCTCCCAACACTAATAATATACCTTAAACCCAAACATACTTCTTAGGCAGATTCATTGATTCAATATAACAGAACCGGCAGTAAAAAAACAAGCTTGGGCTAGACTGAAAACTGCAAAATTAATAAAAATTATGGTTTAAGTATTAACGAAATGACCGTTATAAAAGCAAAGTCTTCTCTTGGGTTTAACTTTATACTGTCAATAATCTCCTTAAAAATATCAATCCAAGGTCTGCCCTTGGTAGAACCGAATTTTTCGGCTCGTGTCCATCTCTCTATATAACCATTAGGGTTTTTAAAATATGAAGAAACCATATCATATTCTGGATAATATGCAGGATATACATATATACTTCCATCCCAACCAGAATCAGGGGTTGTATAAAAAACATAACTCTCTGCTAATTCCCCAACAAATTCACTAAGTTGTTCCTTGTCATCTAGAAAGATCTTCTGTTCAATGACATTTTTGAATAGCTCCGCTGTTTGATGATACTCTCCATCTCTTTCGATACCAACAATCTCGCAAATGTATCTTTCCGGTAAATCAGGCCTTATTGAAACCCTAACAATCCCGACATCACCATGTTTGCTGCCAGGACGGCCCTCCAAGTTAATCTCCACAAATCCAATCGTCTTCGATCTAAAAACGAAAATATCTGCCATGGTTCCTTCTCTGTTGATTACTCCCAAAAAATCATTATACCCTTGATAATACTCCGGATCATTTTTAATTCCCTTCATTACTTCTGCCATTGTATTTGGAGTATCCTCTCTCTGCAGATACTCCTCCTTAACCGCCTCTAATAATTCTTCATCGTAGGCAGTTGTCGGCCTTGGCAAAAACTCCCACTCGCCATTTTCATATATTGACTTCCACCTGGCATTCTCGGCTGTGTAAATTCCCTGCTTATTCTTGGTTAACTCAGGCACTTCTTCCCCAAACATTGTGGCAATATTTGATGGCAAACCCGGGGTGGGTGTTATGGTTGGCGTTATGGTCAGTGTTGGTATGGGTGTTTCTATGGTTGTTGGTGAAGGGGTTTTTGCACTGAAAGATTCACCTGCCAAGCCGCAGCCAGATAACAACAATAGAGGTGCCAACATGGCTACTGTTAACCTTTGCTTTTTAATTCTTTTCTTGCTCATTACAATCCTTCCCAAATGTCGTCTAATCCAGGAAAAATGCTTGGAGTTCTCAATTTATTATATATCCTTTGATAAATTGCAGGAAAACCTACGGCACAAATCGTTTTCAGTTGCACGATATTTCAACACTTGACAAAGCAATCCCGGAATGAGATCATAATGATGCAATGCTGTAATGCTACTGATTCATAATGACATACATGCATTAATGCATTTTCTTAGCTAATCACGATTGCATAACTGCACAATAGGGGGATTATGAAAAAGATCGTCTTCACTAACGACAAAGGGGGAGTGGGTAAGACCACCACGGTGGCTAATCTGGCTGTGGTGTGGTCAAGTAGCCCAGAGGGGAAACGGCTTGCCTGCCGTTTATTGAGGCAGTCGCTTGAAGATGGTGATGAGGGCAGTATCATCACAAGGGTTGATACTTGCAGTTGAAGCCAACTGCTCAAACTTAGCGTGGTACTGAATGTTTAGATGGTCTGAACGCTGCTGCACAACCTTTTCACTCAGCAGCAAATAATCGGCTTGGTCAATCCAGCGCTCAGCCAGCGCTTGATTCCAGTAGCCCTTGCGCTCCAGGAAATCAGCATCGCCGCCCACACGGAAATAGAACTCCATATTTAGCTGGGCGGGGAACAGCCTGACATCAGGGATATACAGCAGCGGCAGGGGGATGATGCCTTCCCAATAAACCAGTGAGCCGGGTGCTATTTGAGTTTCAAGCCGGGCTGCAACACTTTCAAGGCGGGCAATGACATCCGAATCAGGGCAGGTTTGGATGGATCCCTTGCCAGCCATGATGGGTGTGGGGGACAAGACAACCCCGATAAACATGATTGAAGCCCACAGGATGGCTAAGTAGCTGAATTTTGGGCGGTGTTTGCGCAGGATTGCCCAGGCAAGTGCACTGAGGATGAGTAATAGGACACCGGCGAGCAAACCGGCAGCAGCCGGCAGCAAGAACTCCTGGGTCGGGATGTCGATACCAAATCTGTTGAGGAGAACGTCCCACAGTTCATATTTCCCGTGGAAGAGAGTTCGCTCACTTATGCTGGGCACTCTCAATTCCATGATGGCTGCAGATATGTCCCGGTAGAGACTTAAGCCGATACCAGTTGATACTATCAGGGTAAAAAGTGCCAGGGCCAGGGTTTTCAAAGTACCGCGCTGTTTAAGTATGGTGCTGGCAGCAATGGGTATAAGCGTAATGCCAACCGGCAGATAGAAGGAAAAGTAGGCAGGGAAACTGTACATGAAATTGTTTTCGTTCAAGGCAGCCAGGAAGTGCAGAGCTGTGAGAACGGTAAAGGTTAAAGCCAGAAAAGCAGACTTTCTGTTTTTCTTGTTAAGCAAGAAGTCCTTGAGTGGAATGGTGAGGAAGGTTGTGACGCTAAAAATAAATGGCACGAAGAAAAAACGGACGCCATCGAAGAAAACCTGTGCCTCATAAATCCATTGGTATTCTTTATTGAGGAATGGCAAACCTAAATCGCCAGATGCGATTGAGCCGTTTGAAACTGAATTAACCAGCTCGTTAATGAAGCCTGGCATTAAGGGCTGCCAAATGGTTGCGTACATTTCAGGCCAATAGAGGGCATTGCAGGTAATAAAGACAGCCGAACCAACAGCTACACAAAGAATGCCCTTTTTTAAACCATTTTGCCAAAGAAGGTAAAGCATAGCGAGAGCGAAAAAGGGCAGCATGTTCTGGCGCACCATGGCGGATAAAGAGGCAAGGGCAGCCCCGACGCATAACTGCCAGCATTTGCGGTCATCCCCCAAAATGAAAAACAGGCACCATGCTATACAGAGTGCTGTAATCACCTGGGTAGTGGCACGGGAGTAGTAAATAATCCAGGCAGGTGAAATTGCGAAAAGAGAAACTGAAGCCGCTGCCCAGTATGGGCCTGCAAGCCGGCGGACTGTTAACCACTGACCCAGCAGGAGCACAAGACTGAGGAAAATGACAAAATATCTACCTGATCGCAAGCCGGGACTAAAAAAAACCTGGGAAAGACCGAGGGTAAAAAACGAGAGGGGAGGTTTGTTGGTGACCGGGCCATATTCCTGAAAAGGGTGATAAGTGCCATCCAGGAACCACTTGCCTTTAATAAGATAAGTGCCCTCATCCATCACCGGAAGGGTAATATGGGCAAATCTTACAGCCAGGATGACGTAAGCGATAATGGCTAAGATTGATAGTATATATGGAATCAGTGAAATGAATTTTTGCCGTTTTGCAGAGTCAAATTTTATGTTCATGTTTAAATGACGAGTCAGGTTCTTTTCAGCAATAGACTATTATACTTTTTATAGTTGATGTATGAGGGGAAATGTAGGATAGTTATCGAAGTGACGCATGATATCTTTTTCAGGGCAAAAACATCATTTATCTATATAAATTCAATAAGGGAGTTATCCCTTTGACAGACCCAGCGTGCGTTGGTGATTGATATTGACATCTATATATGATATATTATAATATATTCCGATATCGGACATTAACAATTAAATAAGGAGTTGAGCCCGAGGGGATTTGAACCCCCAATTGCTTAGACGCAAAGCGGTTTGACAAACCGCCGTGTTTGCAATTTTCACCACGGGCTCACGGCGGAGACGGTGGGATTCGAACCCACGGAACGGCGGGCGCCGATCAATCGATTTTAAGTCGATCCCAATAAGCCTCTCTGGCACGTCTCATATATTAATTCTATCATATATAGAACATATGTAATATAAATAACCTTAAGTTGTAATGAGCAATAAAAAGAAGAAAACCTCGAAGAAAACCACGTATGAAAAGCCAGTTAATCTAGCTGGCGCGTCATTTGATGAGGTGGTGGGCGCGTTGTTAAAGACGCCGAAGCCAAAGAAAAAAGAAAGCGAGGGGAAAAATAATGGAAAATAACAAGAAATATCCTAAATTTAATGAACAGAAAGCGACAGAGGCAACCGTGTTGCTACTTAAAATGCACGGGGGAAAAATGAGCCGCGTAAAACTAATGAAACTGTTGTATTTATCTGACAGAAAAGCAATTGAGAATTGGGAGCGCCCAATTACTTATGATACTTATTACTCAATGAGGGAAGGGCAAGTATTGAGTGGTGTTTTAAATTTGATTAACAATAGAATCAAAAACCCATTATGGAATAAATATATTGAGCGGGCTGATAAAATTTCAATTCAGCTTCGTAGCGAACCCATAAAGTTACAAAAATTATCCAGGGCGGAGCAAAAATTGCTAAAAAACATACATGACGAATATGGGCATTGGAACAGATTTGATCTTGGAAACTTAACGAAAGAGTTTCCTGAGTATAAAAAAACCATAACAAGAAAAAAAACGTATCCCAAAGAAATATTGACGGGCATTTATGAAAAAGAGGATGTTGAAAGAATAGAACGACAATTAGAGGAAAAGGCATATTTAGAATTAGCCCTTGGGGGATAGTTTTGTATCTTGCTGGGGATTGTGTAATCATCGAGACTAATTATTACGAAGATGGGAAACCCAAAGCCCATCTTTTTGTTGTTATTTTAGACGCAAAATTGGATCACGATAAGACAATATTGATTCCAATGGACAAAGTCCCCGTAAGAGGATTTCATGATTCGACAACTGAATTAAATAGTGGGGACCATGACTTTGTGGATGTACCAACTTATATGAATTACTATTACGGCATTATTAGAGACAAAAAATGGATTGATGGTAAGGGAAGAAAAAGAGAGCCACCAATTAACAAAATTATTTTTCAAAGAATTTGTGATGGAATTCTGAAATCGGAGCATACCCCGCCTGATGTTTATGACGCTTACTTGTTCAGAAATTTATAAGTTCTTTGTTTGCTTATATATTAATCTCTTCCCTTCTATTCCATTTACCGCCTTTACCATTCGTTCCCCGTTACCCATTGAACGATTATCCCATCTGAATTCAAATTCTTTCACATAGCGATCTAAATGTTCTTTACTGACGTGATAGAATGTACCGACAATCCCACGCTTGAGTAATGAAATCCAGCTTTCAGCCGTATTGGTATAAACATGCCCTTTGACATATTCGCGTCTGCCGTGATCTACCGATTAATGGCTTGCGAATTCATGATCTAGTCCATCGTATGCTAACCATTCATCAGTCATGATTTTTGAGGTCTTTTCAACATTCTCTCGGATGTTATCTTGCAGGGTCTTTTTACCAGTATCTCTGACTTTCTTCGCTCTAACATTTCCACCGCGCTCTACCAATACAGCAACAGGGGTCTTGGTCTTTGTGCTTCGCCCTTGACTTCCCTTTGTGCGCTTATTGAGGTGTTTGTTCTTTTCTTTACCGCCAATATAAGTTTCATCTGCTTCGACTGTGCCTATCAATTTTCCAAGAGGCTCTTGTGTCATTGCGTAGCGGATACGGTGTGTCATAAACCAAGCTGATTTGTAGGTAATGTCAAGCATTCGGTGCAGTTGGTGGGAAGAAATCCCCTTTTTGCTGGCATTCATTAAGTAAATGGCAACTAACCACTTATTCAAAGGAATGTGGCTATCCTCGAAAATTGTCCCAATCATGACTGTAAACTTCTTCCGGCATTCTTTGCATTTGTAAACGCCAGGACGAATTTTGTTTTTTGATTCTGGCCTGGATTGAAGTTTGTATGCACCCTTGTCTGAACCACATTTTGGACAAACGATACCATTTGACCAGCGGATTGATTCAACCATTTCTCTGGCTTCATCTTCGGTCATCTTGGCGATTTTTAGGAATTCAGGGTTTGCGCTCATTTGGCTGTCCTCAAATATTATTTGTGTTATAATCTGTCTATATCATAGCACAAATGTTTGGGTCTGTCAAGTATGCAATCCCCTTCAATAAAATGCGGTATTTATTCTCGAATTGATACTGTTTTCCTGGCTCGTATTGGTATTTCGGCTATTGGTTCCTGATACTAAGGATTGAAAATACCAGCCTAAACTGGTTGGGGGAAGAAGCTGAAAGACAGGTTGTTAGCAGGATAGACTTATGAGAAAATCAAGAGATAGACAAAAGGAAAGTGTAAATAACCATTTTCTGATCTCCGCGGCTTGATTGTTACAAAATCCCGGTGCTATTGCTCTTTTTTTCCTGCTTTAACTTTCGTTTTTCTTTAATGGTCAGCTGTGGTTTTTTCTTTTGTTCTTTTTTCCGTTTATCTTTTTTTCCAGTGTCACGCATCTTAACCTCTACTAACGATTCATTATTAATTATATGTATTTAATAATAACATTAATATCCCTAGATTCAAGTATCAAGTGCAACTTTCATTTCCTGAAAGAATAACCTAGATTCAATAAAATGTGGTATTTATTCTCGAATTGATACTGTTTTCCTGGCTCGTATTGGTATTTCGGAGCTGAAATCTATCAAGCGATTTGGATTATAAAATTCCCAACCTTTATCCTGCAATATCATATTCTCCGGAATTTTTTGGATTAAGTCAAAGCCAATATCTTCTTTATAGGTGAAAATAAGAACCGAATCATGCGGGACTGCTAAATTGCCTTGAGCACATATATATTCACTTAAATGATAGTCAATTTCTGAGTATAATTTTCCATCTTCTGATAAATCACAGAAGTCCACTTCAAGGACATTATTGTAGTCTTGGTAAATATAAGAAAGAAAATTATCAATGAATTGATAGCGGAAATACGTCTTTTTTATGTAATCGTTGATTTTGGGCATATTTATGATAATGATGTAAGTCCCTTGTTTAAATTCTGGCGCTTGCCTGGAAATATCTGCAGTTAATCTTTTTAGTATATTAGATGATTCTACGAAAATATCCTGCTGAATAAATAAACTGTAAATCGATGTGAAAATCAGCACTCCAACTAGAATTGAGAGAAGCCAAACTCTGTTTTTTGTTATTGCTTTTAGAAATAATAGGGAAATGTTCACAACTACAACAGCTGCTCCAAACGAGGTCAGGAAATAAACTCGCCATTGATCATACCTAAATCGGGTTACTGCAAAAGGCAGGAATCCCAAAACAATAATAATCAGCCCAATAAGTGCAAACTCAATATTGAACAATTTTGGTTTATTCAAACTCCCCTTTTGGGATGTGTCTGATAAGAAGAAAAACCCCAAGGTCAGTATTGCAGCAAGAATTGATAAAGAGAAGAATATTGAACTGGTGTCTAAATTTAATAGTGTGGTTCGCACTCGCCAACCGTGTATTAAATTAATTTTACAGGCATTAATAATGCTGTTTATAATCGCTGAAAGTGAATTATCTAAGGCAAGCGATTCTGATTGGTAAGTCCCAGCAAAGGGAGTATTTAATAGATTGGGTATATAAATAAATGCCAACAATGGAATAATTGAAAGGTACCAAAGGGCGAAGAATTTAATTAATCTCTTTGTTACCCCTTTTTCCTTCCACAATAATATTAATGGCATAAAGAAAAAGAGGGGAATCGAAGATTCATTTATGCCAATACTGAAATTAATTAGAATCAAAAACAAAATAATCAAGAAAGCGGTTGTTTTTCTTTTGACCCACATGTAAAGAATAATGTAAAAAGCCATTAAGAATAATATTGAGGACATCAGGTGATTTATGGTCCTAAATGAAAATAAACCCTTGTCTCCAGAAAAGAAAGCAGCGAGAAGAGCAATTGCTGCCGATAAGATATCATCCCCATCTGATAACAGGTAAACTATTCCAAATATACAAATACCTTTAACAAATAAAAGCAAAGCCTGAAAAATATTGAATCCAATTAAAGTATCAGGGGAAATTAGATATGATATTTTAAAGGGAATATCATAGAAGGGGCGCAAAAATGTAAATGAATGGGGATGTATGAATTGCTTGTACTGGTCATAGTATCTGAGAATACCCCATTCTTCCATTTGGGGAAGATTCTTAAATCCAAAAGGGATGTAGAGCATGAAAACAATTACAAAAAGGAGACAAGCAAAGAGTGGTATTGTTTTTGTTTTAGGCATATCTTGCGCACCTCGTTGATTATTTAAGTATATTATCAATGCTTACAGGTCATATAGGTTTATTGATTTTAAACTAATTTGCGTGCTTTTATTACACTTTTTAATATCTCTTTAAGAATCTGTACCAAGAGATGCGATATGAATAACAGAGTGAAGTAATTTGAATTCGGTTGGAAAAGGACACTCAGCGGTCTGTGCATATCTGGATATTAGAGTTGATTAATATTGTATACTAGCTGCTTGTGTATTATATATTATGGAGAAAAAAAGCAAGTATTGGCCAGTTTTGACGCTGGTAATAATGGCAGGTCTGATTCTAACCTCATGTAAAACTGTTGCAGAAGAAGTTGGCTTCTTTATCTTATTCTAATTGAATTTTAACCATTGATTCTTAGTGAGATGTGACATTTAATACAGTACTGGCGATGAACAAAACTGCATACACATACCATAGCGGTCGGCTAATGAGAGCGAGGGGCCACCAGTAGAACATAACAGTAGCCAGGTACAAAAGCACATATGGGGCAAAGATTGGCCAGGAGATGGGGTCACGCCATTCAATTCTCATTACATATTCAACCGTAAAACCAAAATTAGCCCAGATAAAAAAGATAAAACCGCCCAGCCAAAACGACCAGGTCTTACCGCCAAGAAGCAGAATAAAACTCACAACGACAGCAGCTATACTGAATGCATAAAAAATCCATCCATAACGCATGATGAGATATAAGTTCCATTTACGCACCGCAAAATGTATTATCAAGAAAATCTGAAAAAGAAAAGACCAAACAACAAACAAGGCATCATATTTTTCTAAGCCAAACATGAAATCATCTCCTTTTCAATAGACAGATAATCACTCAAGCGATTCACGTCTGTGTCAAAAGAGCAGCCAACCGATTGGCTCGAGCTGAGCGATGTGGGCAATCTCCACATGTTAATTTTAGCATAGCATTCCACGCGTCCGCTCCAGGTGATTTGTTTTGATGACCCTGGGAAAAACAGCCGCTCTTATGTCAAGCCCCTTAATGTGAGGACATATGCAAGTGGCATTTTTTCAATAATGAATGTAAAATAAAAAGAAATCGAGAAAGGAAAAAAAATGGAAAATCCAAAATTCACAATTTTTACTGGAAAAGACGGACAGTTTTACTTCAGATTGGTCGCCCGCAATGGAGAACCTATTCTTGCCAGTGAAGGATATGTAAATAAATCGGGCTGTAAGAATGGGATTAATTCTGTGAAAAGAAATGCGGTCAAGGATAAACAGTTCAAACGTCTGACAGCTTCCAATGGAGAATTCTACTTCAATCTTGTTGCTGAAAATGGCAAAGTGATTGGAAAGAGCGAAACTTACAAGACTGAACAAGGACGCGATAATGGCATCGCGGCGGTTAAAAACACTGCCCCTTATGCGCTGGTAGAAGACACAGCGTAATCAGAATAATTCATACCTATATATATCGCAGTCTCAAGCGCACCGTGTGATTTTTATTGTAAGGGTTGATGCCATGGGCGCAGGAGTTGACTGAGCAAAGATATCAATCGTAATCTGCAATGACAGTTTGCGATTAAATGACCTGACTCCCAGGTTATGTATCTCATTTAATAAATATAAAGATATAATAATGATCTTCAGTTCCCTAGATAATGGCGGTGTTGCATAAGCCAAATGTGCTCTTTTGATTTATAATATGAAAAAGGTAAAAAATATGAGTAAAAAATATTATTTGTCACTTGTTGGGATTGTGCTGGCAGGCGCACTCTTGCTCACTGCCTGCAACACAGGTGCGACTGCAGACAATGCCAGTATTATTGCGACATCAATCGAGGAGACCCTGCAGGCAACCATGGAAACACAGGCAGCTGAAGCGAATGCCACAACTGCCGGCAGTGCTACTGCTACCATAGATACTACTGTGTCGCCTACCAGCGCAATATCAGGCACTCCCACCACCATCACTCTTCCAACCACAGATGTATCTGGCGACTGCCTGCGGGTAGGTTTGGTAGATGAAACCATCCCGGATGGAACCTGGGTTACACCCGGACAATCTTTTACTAAAACATGGACGATCATGAATGCTGGCACATGTTCCTGGAGTACAGCTTACAAGCTGGTTTTTGAAAGCGGAGATCAGATGAACGGTCCTGAATACATCAACCTGCCAATGGCTGTAGATTCCGGGCGTATTGTTGATATCAGTTTAGATTTAAAGGCATACGATTATGATGGTTCCTATAGCGGCAACTGGAAACTGCAGACCAATGAGGGTGTCAGTTTTGCCGACCTGTGGGTGAAAATTGAGGTTGGCACCACGCCTCCGCAACCCTACGCTGTTACCAGCGTTGTCTTTGTCAAAGAAACAGGATTGTGCCTGACTGGAACTACTATCTATGCTGACATAACCTGTCAAGGAGCCGGTACTGTTTTTTATTACTGGGTAATAGATGGAGTAATGCAAGCCCAACAGCACATTTATTTCGATGCCAGCAGCCCAACCCAGACCACCGCACATACATGTGTTCTACCAGGCGGACTTTATACAATTCAAATCTATATTGATATACCCAACCACCAGTATTTCGATATTGTCGCTAATCCCTGTCCCTAGTTTGCGCTCACAGGTATTGATGGCGGTCGTGGGTTGTGATGGTGGCTGTGTGCCCATGCCCGCAATATGACCTAAATCGACGCTATCACTACTAAAGGGGCTGGCGTGTGCTTCCTATAAATCAAAACAATTGCGTGGAGAAGCTGCGCAAGGGATGAGGTATTGTAATTGAGCGGTATGTGCTTATGGCGGCAGGAGAATTGTCTGCCCGTCTTAGTGGATTTCAATAATATATTGAACAGGATTTACACCAGGAAATGGGGGGGGCAGCTTATTTTAGTGTATTGATCTGAAGTGTCCAGAATCACTCCATTTTTTATCAGACTTCTTTAGAAATGAGTGGATGAATAATTGAAATAGATAAAATTTCAATAAACCGATACAAGAAGTATGAAAATATTCTCAAGCTTCATTCACCTGATAAATTAGGTATAATAAAAAAGGCAACTATCCCTTGACGTAACGTAATGGTATGGTATAATAATAAGTAAAATATTATCAGACTTATGTGGAGGTGATATGGAAAAGCTTATGGCACTTGTTGCTGATTATGCCAATATTGCTGAGGGCGGCAAAATAAATGTAATGGGTATTTTCCAGACAATAAAGGCAAAGACATTTCCAGTTCGACATTCACAAATGACGCTGGTTGTAAAACTTGGTGCAGAGTTAGGGGAATATGGAAAAAACAGAAAAATATCAATTTTGTTAGTAGATGAAAATGGCAAAGAAATGCTTCGGACGGTTGGAGATGTAACTGTCCCTGAAAAGGGCGGTGGTTTGCGACCCGAGATAAATTTGATAATGACATTTAAGGACATAATATTTTCTAAGCCAGGAATGTATGATTTTGTTATTATGGTTGATTCAGATCATAAAGGTAGTTGCCCGATAGAAGTTATTGATGTAAGTAAAACAGAGCAGTAAGATGAATAGCAAAGGAAGGAAATTGCTTGAACGAGCAAAAAATTCCCCTGCTGGTTGGCGAAGTAACGGGTTGATAAAACTATATGAGCAATTTGGGTTTGAAATAAGACAAGGGAAAAATGATATAAATGATATTCATCCAACTTACAAGAACTTACGTGCATCAATATCGAAATCAAGTGGTGAATTATCACCCGCCTATACAAGACATGCGGTTAAAATGATAGAAAAACTAATTGAGTATAAAGGAGAGAAAAATGAATGAGACACTTTATAAAAAAGCACAATCTCTCGCTAAGAGAGATTATATAACTGAAGTATACAAAGACAAATTGTCAGATGGAACCGATATTTATTTAGCTAAATGTTCGGAGTTACAGGGATGTATGGCACAAGGGAAAACAGTTGAGGAAGTATTAGAAAATATTGTTAAATCAAGAGAAGATTATATTTATTTTCTTCTTGAAGACAAACTACCTGTACCCGACCCATCAAACAAACAAACTGAACCAGTCAAAGGCACAGTAACAAGAGTGATTGATACGGAGGCAGAAAAATCAGTAACTGGTTTTGAGACTATACGATATAAGGAATTTGAAAAAATATTAGGGGAGATTAGTGAACCATCGTCGAGAGAGTTACTTTATTCAATATCGAATCAAACATAGGTTCATCATCATCGCGATGATTATAGCGGAACGTATATTCGTTCAGATATGTTTGTAGATGTTGAGGGCTAACTGAATGAAAGACACCACGAATACCATTTTTGACCATTGACCAAAAGCCCCCGATGGTATTTGTATGTACATTACCAATTACATATATTCCTTGACCGTGAAGAACGCGCTTATGGTTATAGCCTATTCTTTAAAGTATGCCATAAGGGCGAAATTCATCAGAGTAAACATCAGCTTTTTTGTTGATTTGCTTTTAAATGATTGGGTCTATTGTTTTGGTTTTGAGATTGGGAACTACAACAGCTTTGATTGCTCCTTTGCGCTTCACAATACCAAGAACGGGCGTTTTGCCTTCTGCACCACGCCCACGCTTGCCCTTGCGCTTACCACCGAAGTATGAATCATCAACTTCTACATCACCACCAAAGGGGCTAATATCTTCATCAAGACGTTCGCGGATTAGGTAGCACATGCGCCATGCTGTCTTATATGTTACACCAGTCTCACGCTGTATCTGTTTTGCAGAGATGCCACCGCGAGTTTGCGCCATTTGGAAAATTACATAAAACCAAATAGTTAAAGGTGTGCTTGACTTATGAAAAATTGTACCTGCCGTTGGCGAGATTTGATGACCGCAATAATCACAACCGTATACTCGTTTGGATTTAATACGATGATGTAACGTGGATTTTTTACAGTTAATACAATATATCTTTCGTGGATATAATTTCTTACGCAACCATTCGAGACAAACATTATCGTTAGGAAATTTTTCTTGGAAGTTTTTGAGTGTAAATTTTTTCATTTCAATATTCTTCTTGTTAAAATTATTATAACACAAATTATACGTTACGTCAAGGGATAGTTACCATAAAAAATATAATCAGGTTACATGAATATTTCTCTCCGCTCGTTTCTTATGAAGGAAATGGGTCTTGGTTTGAGATGGTAATGACCTTGAATAGGTATGCTGAAAAGAATGGATATGTGTTAGCTGCGTTGTTCGATGATAGTCCTTACAACACCCGCGATTACTAGGCCCGATCTGATTTTCCAGAAAACGCAGAAATCATAAATCGCATCCGAGCTACGGATTACTATTGGCGGGGTACAGGAAAGAAGTCAATAAACTATGTGTTACTTGCTATAATAAAGGAATAATGAAAATCGTTGGCTAATAACCGCTGTTCAGCAAGGTGAAGGTGCACTATGGTATTGTTGGTGATAGGCATTATCTTAGCTCTGGTTAGCTTGTTATTGCTGTTCGGAGTGATCGCGGAAGTGTACATAGTTCATTCAGAGAGGCGTGATCCCTCAATGTTTAGTACTAGAAAGCGGTATCCTTTCGGGCTGGCTTTCCTGACCCTTTTTCTTATGTATGTATCTACTGGTCTTCTGCTGAATGGATTACGCCAGACTGTCAATAATCCCTATGAACGTGCAGGAGATGACCGGGTCAGCATCACCAACGAGGACAAGCATTTGAGTATCGAGGTTTGGTTGAAGAAAGATAGGGCAGATTTAGAAGACAATGTGAGAATTATTCTTAAAGCTACCGTTCGGGACTCGCTGGCTATAGGAATAGCAAATGTGGAAGTAGAGTCGGACGTCCTCGGTGTGGACAAGGTCTTTAACGGAGAGGGTGCAAGGTGGGGCAGCGCGCTTGGAAGGTTCATGGGGCTGTCAGAGTACGATAGAGATGAGCAGGAGTTCCTATTTTCAACAGACCGATTATACTTAAACCCTGTAGTGTTTACAATGACGGTAGATTACGTGCTGGCTGAAGGAAGTGGGCCGTCGTTTTTCCAGAACAATTCTATCCAATCTCAAATTGATGTAATGATAAGAGGACCTGAATAGGCAAGTTCAGTTTCCACAAAGACACTTCACCTAGTTGCCGCTCTTCGCTATTGAGGAGATAATCAATGAAGTTCTTGGGTTCAGCAATCGTGAAATGGCTTCATGAGGTGTCCACAAAGTCCATTGTGTCCACGGTGTTTCGTCCTGGTTGCACCAGCGTTGCACCGGGAAGGGCGATTCTAATATTTCTTTGAGATACTGATTCGAAGTCATCGGTTAATGCTGTCCACAGCGTATCACAGCGTCCATTGTGTCCACACAGCACACAAATCAAAGAAAAAACTGTCCATTGTGTCCATTGTTTCCATTGTGTGCATACAGTACACAAAAAAACGTGATTTTGTCCACCCTGCCCATTGTTTTCATCCTGTTTCATACCAATTGCCCTGGGGGTGCATCTATAGTAAAGGTGGCTTTTTGGAAGATTTTCGTTTGCTATTATTTTATTTTTGTCTGAACTGCACGCACCGCAATCCGCCAGCGGTAGGAATCACTATCCTCATCATAACCCTGGCAGGTGATCAGAG
>DUED01000021.1 GCA_011176685.1 Anaerolineae bacterium | reverse complement strand
CATTCATTCTGCTTTAGGGTATCAAACCCCTGTGGAATTTGAGAATGCGTGGTTTAATAGGACAATGCGTGAGATTGTTAACTAAAAATGGTCAATTTTGTGTCCAGTTTTTGGGGTTCAGTACAATGAATTATTTAATTAGCTGAGACGGGGCTATGATTAATATACAATATGGAGGAACGTATTATGTTTAATAGTCTCTTCAAGATAGTTTACTTTGTTGAATTCCTGCTTATATCAGTAGTAAGAAAGGCAGGTACAGCCAAATATCGAGAATTGAAGACAATATTAGATAGAAAAACACTGATTGATATAGTATTTTTAGCACTGAATGGAATTGGCATGCTTATACCAATCGTTTATGTTTTTTCCTCAGTATTGGACTTTGCGAACTATTATCTTCCAAACTGGATTGGATGGGTAGGTGTAATTCTGTTTGGCTTTGCAATCTGGTTGCTGTGGAGAACACATGTTGACTTAGGGAAGAACTGGACACCAATACTGGCAATACGTGACGGGCATAAATTAGTTACAGAAGGCGTATTCAAATATATACGCCATCCTATGTATGCTTCGCATATTCTATGGGCAATTGCCCAAGCATTGATTCTACATAATTGGATAGCAGGCTATTCTTTCTTGGTTTTTTGTGTGCCGCAATACTTGTTAAGAGTAAATAGTGAGGAGGATATGATGCTCGAGCAATTTGGGGAAGAATATAGAGAGTATATGCAAAGAACGGGAAGAATTATTCCTCGTTTATAATTGATTTTTATTATAAGAGCACGGATTTAGCTTTGGTTAAGAGTAGCCAAGCCGGCTGGGAATATTTTTTCAGCCATTTCAGATGATATATCATTAATTACTTAAAGGTGAACACTTATGCGTACTTTTGTGGATTGTTATCCTTGTTTCTTACGGCAAGCTCTGGAGATTTGTAATTTCCTTGGAGCGGACGAAGTAAAGAAAAAGGATGTTCTGAATAAGACAATGGATATTATGCAAAATCTTGATTTGCATTTATCGCCGCCAGAAATTGCTTTGCAGATCCAATCCATGATCAAGCAAACATTTGATATTAATGACCCCTACGCCAAAGTGAAGGCACAAAGCACCCGAAGGGCTTTGAAATTATATCCACAGCTAAAGAATATGGTTGAGCAATCGGAAGATAAATTAGAAGCTGCCATAAAGATCAGTATAGCTGGAAATATTATTGATTTCGGCCCCTCCTCTCATTTTGACATCGAGGCAACAGTTGACGAGGTTTTTACGCAAGAACTTCCCGTTTTTGATATTGGGCTTTTTCGTATAGCCTTATCAAAGGCAAAAAAGATACTGTACCTAGCGGATAATGCTGGAGAGACTGTATTTGATCGCGTATTAATCGAAACATTGCCAAAACATGTTCTATATGCGGTAAAAAGCGGCCCAGTTATAAATGATGCCACCAGAACTGATGCGGAAGCAGCTGGAATCAATCAAGTTGCCAAAATCATTGAGACTGGCAGTGATGCAGCCGGCACGATATTATCCAGATGCTCAAAGCGTTTCCTTGAGATATATACAAAAGCTGATCTAGTCATTGCCAAGGGACAAGCCAATTTAGAAACACTTAGTGATGAAGGACCGCGTGTGTTCTTCTTGTTGAAAGTTAAGTGTTTGGTTATATCTGAGCATTTCAATTTGCCCTATAAGGGAACAATTCTAAAGCGGGGGTGATTTAATTGATGAATACAATTAAATTAGCATGGAAAAAATAAATAAAATTGATATTAAATTTTTGTCAACTATCCAGGGATTTTTATTGGATATGGATGGCACATTCTACTTGGGAGACCGCTTGCTGCCGGGTGCCAAGAAGTTGCTGGAGTTGTTAGAACACAAAAATGTACGATATCTGTTCTTGACCAATAACTCCTCGAAACATGCGTGTTTATACGCACAGAAATTTCAGTCTTTAGGTGTAAATGTTCCAGAGGAAAATATTTTTACATCTGGTCAAGCAACAGCAATATTCTTAAAAGAGCGTGAAGCTGGATCGAAAGTCTATGTGGTTGGAACGCAAGCATTGATAGATGAATTTGTGCAAAGCGGGTTTGTAATCGAAGAGCAAAATCCTGATTTTGTTGTGCTGGGTTTCGATACGGCTTTGACGTATGAAAAATTATGGAAGTTGTGCAACTTTGTCCGTTCTGGGTTGCCCTATTATGCCACGCATCCGGATTTCAACTGCCCAACGGAGAAGGGCTTCATGCCGGATATTGGAGCTATGATTGCCTTTGTGGCTGCTTCAACTGGGCGTAAACCGGATGTAATAATTGGCAAGCCCAATAGACCTATGGTGGATATTATTACAGCTAAACTTAGCATACCGGTGAACAAATTAGCGATGGTTGGCGATCGACTTTATACCGATATTGCCTTAGGAAAAGCAGGGATCAAAACTATCCTGGTGTTATCGGGAGAGACAAAGCTTGAAGATCTGGAAGGGAGTGAATTTCAACCGGATTTGATCGTGGAAGATTTGGCTGAATTGGTTGAGATCATGGGGTCGTGTAACTGAAAATGATAGCATTTGAATGCCATTATTTTTCATATTTGTAATGTTATAAAAAAGCCCTTACAGGACTTTTTCCTAGTTATGAAGAGCGGGCGATGGGGCTCGAACCCACAACCTTCTGCTTGGGAAGCAGACATTCTACCATTGAACTACACCCGCTGATAACCTACTATTTTGGCTTGAATTTCAATACTTCAAACCTATTCTTTTTCTGAGGTTACCATTTTTAACCTCAAATAGTATTATATATCAAAACTAGTATTACAGGATATACTAATGGTATGTTGGTTTGCTCCGCTTATGGAAGCATGCGAGTTAGTGATAAGAAATCATATTCCCAAATGAGTACTTTATACTCACTGTATAATATTGAGGAATAAAAAATCGATAAAATGGTATCATGTTATAATACTGCCCGAATTTTTGGGAAATCGCGTTGTTATTAACGCTTATGCTTAATTACAAAGGAGCACTGCTTGGTTGCAAATCCTTTTAACTGGTTAATGGGGCTGTTTTCGTTAGACCTAGGGATTGATTTAGGAACAGCAAACACCCTTATTTATGTTCGCGGGAAGGGGATTATCGTCCGGGAACCTTCCTGGGTCGTAATTGAGAAACGATCTCGCCGTCCGATTGCAATTGGAGCACAAGCTAAAGAAATGTTAGGGCGTACACCAGCAAATTTTATTGCTATTAGACCCTTACGGGATGGCGTTATTTCAGAATTCGAGATCACCCAGGCAATGTTGACCTATTTAATAGGAAGGATTCATCAGCAATCGATTGTCCCAATGCCGCGTCCACGCACGGTAATTGGTATCCCGTCTGGAGCGACAGAAGTCGAAAGGCGGGCAGTGTTTGATGCTGCCATGGCTGCTGGAGCACGAGAAGTCTATCTCATTGAAGAGCCAAATGCAGCCAGCTTGGGTGCAGGTTTGCCCATGGCGGATGTGCGTGGAAGCATGATAGTGGATATTGGCGGTGGCACAACGGAAGTAGCCATTAATTCAATGGGCGGAATTGTCGTTTCGCGTTCATTGCGCGTTGCTGGGGATGAGATGGACCAGGATATTATTGAATATATCCGCAATAAGTATAGTCTTCTTATAGGGGAGCGTATGGCGGAGCAACTTAAAATTGAAATTGGATCTGCTTATCCTCTAGAGTCGGAAAAAACGATGACAATTCGTGGGCGCAATTTGATTACAGGGCTACCAGAAGCGATTGAAGTGTCTTCAATTGAAATCCGTGAAGCTTTAAATGGCTCATTGCAGGTGATCCTTGATACTATAAAAGACGCTTTAGACGAAGCTCCACCGGAAATTGGGGCAGATTTATTAGATACTGGAATTTGCATGGCTGGTGGCTGTTCGCTGCTGCAAGGGTTAGTGCAACGGTTATCAGATGATCTGAAGATGCGTGTTTGGTTGGCGGAAGATCCCATGACATGCGTTGCAAGAGGAGCCGGTATTGTTTTAGAAGATTTGAACAGGTTCAGCTATTTACTAGTAGATGCTGAAAGATCGAAACAGCGATTATAAAATTCCCTTATTTCTGGCATAATTGTTATGTTAATTAATTTGATTTAAGGATGCCATGCGATCCATTTCTACACAAACGTTAAGAACAGTTGTTGTTATACTAATTGTTATAGGTATTCTACTGCTTGCTCTTGGGGGGTATCTACGGCCGATTATGGGTGCGGTAATGGATCCTTTTGTGGCAGCTCAGCGCTGGCTTTCAAGCAGATTTACGGCAGTTTATGATTTCTTTACCTTACCCCGAGATGTAACTGATTTATTAAAAAGAAACATTGAACTAGAAAATGAGGTAGCTCGACTGCAGAGCCAGGTAATACAACAGCAAGAGCAGTTAAGCGAAGCTCAAGTTCTTTATTCATTGCTTGGCTTTGCACGTTCACGACCGGAAAATACTTATGTGGCTGCTTCTGTTATAGGGCGCGACCCGAGCCCGTTCTTGCATTATATTATCATTGATCATGGCTCAGACGATAACATTAGGCATGGTATGCCAGTCGTTACTCAGCAGGGTCTTGTAGGCAGAATTGATGCAGTCGCTGCCAGCGCTGCTCGTGTGCAGCTGATTACTGATCCGGGTTCAATTGTGAATGTTCGCATGCAATCGTTGGAAAAAGAAGCTCAACTGATTGGCTCCATAACGGGTGACCTCAGTTTGGAAATGGTTCCACAGGATGTCGAGCTTAATCCTGGTGAAATCCTACTCACATCAGGATTGGGCGGAAATTATCCTATAGATGTTCTAGCCGGTCAGGTTGTTAGCGTTAGGCGAAAAGAGAGTGATCTCTTTCAAACCGCTTCTGTTCAGCCAATTGTTGATTTTTCTGTATTGAGGGCTGTTTTAGTGATAACGAACTTTCGATCCATAAATATTACTCCTCTTGAACCAGCTATAGGTCCTTAATATGGCTACGCTTATTGCTATACCAATCATGTTAATTGTGTCAGTATTGCAAATGGCATCTATAAGCCGCTTGCCATTATTGAACGGTAATGCTGATTTAATATTATTGACCATATTGAGCTGGGGTTTGAATGAAAAAGCTAAGAATGTTTATTTTTGGGCAGCAATTGCCGGATTGTTGGTGAGTTTTATTTCTGCTTTGCCATTCCCAGTGCCGGTTTTGATTTATCTAATAGTTGCATGGATATCTCGGCAGGTACATGGCCGTATCTGGCAATCCCCAATTCTTGCTATGTTAATCGTTACTTTTTTTAGTACATTGATGCAACACGTTATAACAATTATTTTCTTACAAGTCACTGACGTTCCAGTTTATTTTTTAGTGAGCATGAAAGAAGTGACAGTCCCAAGCCTAGTATTTAATTTATTATTAGCGGTGCCTTTATATTTGGTTGTTTCAAACCTATCACGGTGGGTATATCAAGAAGGGGATTATGAATAACGCAGGACCCCCTCGAAATCGTTTTGAAGATTGGAGGGTTAAATTCATTTACGCTTTAGTGATTGTCATTTTTGGATTTTTTAACCTGCGGCTTTTCAATTTGCAGATTTTACAAAGCCGAGCTTATGTAGATCAAGCAGAGGAAAATCGCACAACAACGATTAGCATCCCGGCTCAGCGGGGGATTATTTATGATCGAAATGGAATTGTGTTAGCGCGTAATATCGCTTCATATAATGTGACCATTACAACTGCTAATCTTCCGGAAGATGAGGGAGCAAAGCAGCAAATTTTTAGGGAACTTTCAGAGCTCATTAATGTTCCAGTTACACATGGTAGATTAACAGATGAGACTGTAAAGACATTCACACCTTGCCAAACTGATTTTGGTATTAACGAGATTGTAATTATTGCTGATACAAATGCCCCTTATACGCCTATGCGGATTAAATGTGACATTGAACAAGAGACAGCAATGATTATAAGTGAAAAATCGAATGATTGGCAAGGCGTAGAAGTGGAAATTGAGCCAATTCGCGAGTACCCAACAGGGGAATTAACCGCTGAAGTAATAGGATTTCTTGGGCCGATCCCGGCTGCTTTAGAAGAAGAATATCGAGAACTTGGCTTTCAACCTGGAAGGGATAAGGTTGGATATGCGGGTGTAGAAGCTACTCTACAAGACACTTTAGGTGGCAAAAATGGTAGCCGGATTGTTGAGGTGGATGTCGCTGGAAAAATTATCCGCGATCTTGAACCACCCATTGATCCGGTTGCTGGATTAAATATGAAATTAACTATTGATACGCGCCTGCAAGCTGCAGCAAAAGCTGCCTTAGTTGGTGAAATTCAATGGTGGAACAGGTATTTTAATGAAATTAGGTCATCTAATGGGGTCGTGATTGCTATCAATCCCAAAACAGGCGAGGTTCTAGCTTTGGTTTCCTATCCAACCTTTGAAAATAATCGTATGACGCGATTTATACCTGCTTATTATTATGAGCAGTTAAGTGTTGACCCAAACCGCCCGCTGTTCAATCACGCGGTTTCTGCTGAACATCCACCAGGTTCAGTATATAAAATGGCTACAGCTATTGGCGCTATCAATGAAGAAGTAGTTTCTCCTTACCGAAGTTTAGAAACACCGGAGAAAATTACTATTATTGAGAAATATTCGCCTAATGATCCGGGCACTCCTCGTGAGTTCGTTGACTGGAAAGAAGGTGGACATGGGGTAGCTAATTTCTTAAAAGGCATTGCTTGGTCTGTAGATGTTTATTTCTATAAAATAAGTGGCGGTTATGGCGATGAGGTGCCAGAAGGTTTAGGCATTTGGAGGATGAGTGAATATGCTCGTGCACTTGGATGTGGTCAAGAGACAGGCATAGAATTGCCTGGGGAAGCAGATGGGTTAGTACCGGATCCGACTTGGAAACGCATTAATCTAAGCGAGAACTGGTCAACAGGTGATACATACATTGCTGCAATGGGTCAGGGTTATGTGTTATCTACTCCATTGCAAGTACTTGTGTCCTTTGCAATCCTAGCGAACGATGGGAAATATATGCAGCCCACTTTAGTTCATACTGTAATGGATTCAGATCTTAATATAGTAGAACCTTTTATTCCGCAGGAATTGTGGGATATTACTACAGATCCGCTGATTGAAATATTTGATGAAAACAACCTGCCATCTGGTGAAAAGAAAATCGTTGAGTCCTGGATAATTGACCTGGCACAGGAAGGTATGCGAATGGCAGTTACTGAGGGCACAGCAGAAAAGCCTTTTAAAGGTATGGAAATCCCGACTGCAGGCAAAACTGGGACGGCAGAATATTGTGATAATGTAGCACAGGAGAAAAATTTATGTCAGCCCGGGAACTGGCCAGCTCATGCCTGGTACATTGGATATGGTCCTTATGATGATCCGGAGATCGCAGTGGTTGCATTTGTCTATAATGGTGGTGAGGGAGCTAGTGTGGCTGCTCCGATTGTGAGAAAAGTGCTTGAGGCGTATTTCGAATTGAAGGAAATTGATCAAGCTAAAACGGCAGAATAATATTTCAAATGCGATATGGTTAATTTATTAAATGAAGCGTGAACTTTGGCGTAATTTTGATTTCTGGCTTTTCGGTGCAGCTGTTTTTATGAGCCTGTTTGGCGTTATGATGATCCGATCTGCTATTGCTGGGAATGAGGTCTTGGCTGAGAGTGTCCCACGCCAAGCAATTTTTATCAGTGTTGGTATTCCATTGATTCTTATTGTTACAGCTATTGATTACCATCTATGGGGATCAATAGCACGTTTTATGTATATCTTTGCTGTTATTTCCCTTATCATTATTTATATAGTTGGAGAAGCCAGGTTTGGCTCTGCCCGATGGTTGGATACGGGTGTTATTTTAGTACAACCCTCAGAGTTAGTGAAGATTTTAATGATCATTGTACTCGCAGATTACTTCACAAGGAATAATAATAGCCCTCGAGACCTTCGATGGGTATTGCAAAGTTTTGTATTGACATTCGGTGTAGTGATTTGGATTTATATACAGCCAAATCTAAGCACATCATTAGTAATTTTTATTGTCTGGATGGCTATGTTATGGATTATGGGTTTACCAGTAAAATATCTCGCTATATTAGTTCTGCTCGGTGTAATCCTTGTCATAGCAGCTTTTCCTTTTCTTGAGGAATACCAACAAGCACGTATTATGAATTTTATATTCCCAGACCCAGAAGCTAGACATGGCAATGTATATAATGTTGAACAAGCATTAATTGCGATTGGGTCTGGAGGATGGTTTGGAGAAGGGTATGGGCAAGGAACGCAAGTGCAACTACGATTTTTAAAAGTTCGTCACACTGACTTTATTTACTCAGCGATGGCAGAAGAGTTTGGCTTCGTTGGGACGGTATTGATTACAGGTTTGTTGGTATTCATTATTGTCCGTTGTCTTTATGCTGCTAGAACGGCAGGCGATCTGTTCGGTTCCTTAATCGCTTATGGATATGCGTCTATGGTTTTTTTCCAGGCAGCGGTAAATATAGGTGTAAATCTAAATCTTATGCCAGTTTCAGGATTACCTTTGCCCTTCTTGAGTTATGGAGGTAGCTCTTTGTTATCATCAGTCTTGGGGATTGGGTTAGTCGAAAGCGTAAATTTGAGGAAGAAATTAATGTAGTTTTTTCAGAATAATAAAAGGAGTAATATGAATCCAGTACGTGTTAGGTTTGCCCCATCGCCAACAGGCCATTTACATCTGGGTGGTGCGCGTACAGCACTTTATGATTACCTTATTGCGAGAAGGACTGGTGGCCAATTTATTTTACGGATTGAAGACACAGATCGTAAGAGGTTTGTTCCTGAAGCAGAACAGGAAATCATAGAAGGATTGCATTGGTTTGGAATAGATTGGGACGAAGGGCCAGATATTGGTGGTCCTTATGGTCCATATCATCAATCTGACCGTAAGGAAATTTATCAGGAATATGGGAGGAAATTGGTTAAGTCTGGTCACGCTTATTTCTGTTTTTGTTCTCAAGAGAGGTTGTCACAGATGCGGAAAAAACAACAAGCAGAGAAGAAGCCGCCTCATTACGATGGGACTTGTAGAAATCTTTCGATTAATGAAGCGGAGAAGCGCATTGCTTCAGGTGAACCGTATGTAATTCGATTCAAATCTCCAAAAGAGAGGCATACTGTTGTTCGTGATTTGCTTCGTGGAGAGATTATTGTTGAGAACCATACGTTGGATGATTACATTTTAATAAAATCAGATGGTTGGGCACTTTACCATCTTGCAGCTGTTGTTGATGATCATCTGATGAAGATTACTCATGTTATTCGTGGATCCGAATGGTTGCCCACTTTGCCACTCCACAGTCTCATCCATCGAGCTTTTGGATGGGAGGAGCCGACTTGGGTACACCTCTCAGTTTTTTTGAAACCGAGCGGCAAAGGGAAAATGAGCAAACGTGAAGCAGCGGGATTAGATAAGGATGGTTATTCGATTTTTATTAAAGACTTGAAAAAATTAGGGTATCTGCCGGAAGCAGTGATGAATTGGATCGCTTTAATGGGATGGAGCTATGATGATCATACTGAATATTTCAAGCTTGAAAATTTGATCGAAAAATTCTCTTTAGAAAGGCTTAATCCATCACCAGCAGCAATTAATTTTACTAAATTAGACCATTTTAATAAGATTCATATTAAAGCACTTCCTCCTTCTGAGTTTGCTGAAAGGGTAAAGCCTTATTTCACTTCTTGTGGATATTCTGTAAACGAAGAGATGCTTGTTAAGATAGCACCAATTATCAATGAGCGAATCACCACTTTAAATGATGCGCTTGAAATGGCTAGCTTCTTTTTTAAAGACAAGATCGAATATAATGCTGAAGCCATGGTAGTGAGAGATTTATCTGTCAAGGCAAGCATCGAAATTGGCAGAGAAGTCAGTAAATTGCTCGCAGACCAAAGGGATTGGACGGCTGCTGCAATAGAACTACCTATGCGAGCATTACTACAAAAAATGGATTTGTCAGCCAGGCAAGTCTTCAGTTTTATACGAGAGGCGATTTCTGGTCAACGCGTAAGTCCACCCTTATTTGAAAGCATGGAAATTCTTGGGAAGGATCAAGTATTAAATAGATTAAATAATGCAATTAATTTTTTACAGGACATATAAACAAGTTATTTAATAATTTTTAGTACCTAGAAAAGAATGGTAAAATTGTGCGCACTTCTCTGGGGGCTCGTCTAACGGCAGGACAGCAGGCTCTGAATCTGCTTATGGAGGTTCGAATCCTTCGCCCCCAGCCAAATTAATACCCCTATTAATTAAATCGCTTGAATTATTTTTGGTAAAAGCATATGATAGCCTTATAAGTACTTATTCCGTTCTTGTTTGAGGATTTATCCAGGTCGAAGTCGATAAGCCTCAATAACGTTAGGTAATGTTTCAGCCAAGGTTAGAGCGCGGCTTAACTGGTTGATGTTATTAATATCAAGATCAATGATAATGGTGGCTACATTATTAGACATTTTCAATTTAATATCTCTAATGTTAATACCCTCATTATTCAAAACAGTTGAAATATCGCTCATGAGTCCTTGACGATCATATGATTTTATTTGGATAGTAACTGGAAATGTTCGTTGCGCTTCTCCCCAAGTTACCTTTACAATCCGTTCACGCTCTTTTATTCGCAAGATGTTTGGACAGTCTTTACGGTGAATAGTTGCGCCTCTTCCACGAGTTATGTAACCGACAATCTCATCACCTGGTACTGGATGACAGCAACGTGCTAAGTGTGTAAGTATCCCTTTTAATCCAAGTACTTTTATTGCTTCAATATCTTCTTGTTCTTTAATTGTGCCATGGAATTCTAATAATGGATTTTCGATATCCTTTTCAACTTCTTGCAGTGTGTTTATAATCCGCCTAATCGAGAGATCGCCGCAACCTAATGCTATATAAAGTTCATCCTGGTTTTTATACTCAAAGGTTTTTACTAACTTCTCGACATCAATTTTTTCTAAACCGATTCGGTGTAATTCATGATTAAGCATAGACTTTCCGCTGCTTAGATTTTGTTTTCTATCTTGCTGACGAAACCACTGGCGGATTTTTGAGCGTGCACGTTGCGTTTTGATCAGCCCTAGATGGGGGTTTAACCAATCTCGTGAAGGGCCACCCTGTTTAGAAGTTAGGATTTCGACTTGATCGCCAGTTTGCAATTGTTTGTTAAGTGATACCAGTTTGCCATTGACCTTTGCACCTCTGCATCGGTGGCCAACTTCAGTATGGACATGGTAAGCGAAATCAATAGGAGTAGAATTTGACGGAAGGTCGATGATGTCTCCTCGAGGTGTAAAAATATAAACGCGATCTTCGAATACATCACTTTTCATTCCTTCTACGAATTCATGGGCATCTTCAACATCTTGGCGCCATTCCATTAATTTTCGTAGCCAATTAATCCGTTGCTGGTATGTTTCATCTAACGGGCTTTTTTCTTTATATCTCCAATGGGCAGCTATTCCATATTCAGCATTTTGGTGCATTTCTGGAGTTCGTATTTGCACTTCTAGAGGTTTACCGTCAGAATAGAGGACGGCAGTGTGTAAGGAACGATAAAAATTGTCTTTTGGAGCTGCAATATAATCATCAAATTCATTAGGGATTGGTCTCCAATGTACATGAATTAAACCAAGAGCTGCATAACAGGCAGGAACATCCTGCACGATTAACCGGACCCCCCTTAAATCGCGAACCATTTCAAATGGCTCTCCTTTAGCAATCATCTTGCGATAAATTGAGTAAATATGCTTAGATCTTCCAGTTATTTCAGCATCAATGTTCCCCTCTTTAAGAATTTTATTTAGGTTTGAAATAATAGCTTTAATTTCAACTTCACGATCTTCGCGTATTTCCATCAATTTTTTTGCAATTTCTTTATATGCTTCAGGGTCCGTATATCTTAAAGCCAAATCTTCCAATTCCCACTTTATCTGCCAAATGCCTAAGCGGTTTGCTAGAGGGGCAAAAATATTTAAAGTCTCTTTCGCTATCCGCCTCCTCTTCTTTTCTGGCACATAACTTAAAGTTCTCATATTGTGAAGGCGATCAGCTAATTTTATAAGAATGACGCGAATGTCATCACCCATTGCCATAAGGGTTTTTCTTAATGTTTCCATAGCCAAATCGTGATGCCTACCTCGTACCCTTTGGCTGGTTAATGCTTTGGTATCTTCTTTGTCTATAGAACTACCTTCTTTTTCTAGTATGTTTGGATGTTGGTCGGCTCTGGATACGCTAGCGAGGTTGGTTATTTTTGTAACGCCGTCAACTAAAGAAGCAATTTCCTTATTGAATTTATTTTCTAATATTTTTAAGGTCACATGGGTGTCTTCGACTGTATCATGCATTAAACCGGCAGCGATTACGACAGGTGGGACTTGCAATTCAGATAGGATAGTGGCGACTGCAATACAGTGGGTTATGTATGGCTCTCCAGACAGACGTTTCTGCCCGCGGTGTGCTTTTTCTGCGAATTTATAAGCTCGCATGATTAAATCGCGGTCAACAACAGAGTAATTCTCTGGAAGAGCCTTTATCAAGTCATTTATTTTCATTTTAAAACTTTATTCTAACAAATCCCAGTGATGAACATTAAGTATAATCCCCTTGAATTAAAACTATCGATGGAATAAATAAATTTCCAATTTAAAAGGGATAGTTGATTTATTTGTACCCTTATTGGAAGGAAAATGGATTTATGCAAACATTAACAGCAAATCGTCAAGTGTATGATCAGTAAATGATTTTATAATAAGATCGGCTTTTGACAAATCTAGTTTTTTTGTAATTGGGTTCGGAATTGCAACACAGTAAGCATTTGTTTGTTTTGCTGCTTCAATGCCGTTAGGAGAATCTTCAAATAAAATTGTTTCTCGGGGTTTGATTTCTAATTGCTTAATTGTCAAAATAAATAATTCTGGGTCTGGTTTTATTTTTTTTACATCATCCCCAGTATTGATTGAATTAAAAGGCGACTATCCCTTCAGGGTAGGTAAATATAGTGGATAATAGCTACATTACCTACCTTCGGGATAATATTGTATCCCAATATAAAGACTATCCAACGGATTGTGGTAGCAGTTTTGGGGAAATATTGTGTTGGGAAATTCACGAGAATGGATTAACTTTTAAATGGCTTGCCGAGAAGTGGGGGGTTAGCTTGGCACTTCTCGGCGAATTGGTTAGAGACCATTGTATCCGTTTAGAAGAATTACCAAAGGTGAATCATGAAAATTAACATTTGCCTTTATCTTGTAATTCTTTACAGTTTTTACAAAGTCGCCCTCCCCCAGTTCCTTGCGTCTTGTATCGTGATTCTATGTTGTTGCCTTCTGTGCAATTTGAGCATACGTGATATACCCCTGGATTCTTGCTGCTATGAAAAGGTGCTACTGTCATTCCTTTCACCTCCTTTCATGAGAGAAGATAAGACCCTCATATATTATGGATATTTCTTATGAAAAAGTCAATAGAAACGTTATATAATGGTCTTACTAATAATAAAAAATGGAGGGATGATTCTATGACGCTCATTATTGGAATGTATTATAACTCTAGCGAGGGCGCAATTGTTGTAGCAGATAGTCGTACAATGCGCGGGGGAGACTATACACAAGACAAGAAACTCTTTAGAGTTTTTGATGACGTAGTGTTTGCCGCTGCTGGATACTCTGGAATGGTGGAAAAGTTATTGCCGAAAGTTGAGCAATCAAGATTGAGGCGAAGGCAATTTCTTCCGGGGGAGTCACTTGAAATTTTCGAGGATGAAATGGCAGAGCTAAGTGATAGATATAAAAATACAAGACCGTATCGTTTTTCAGCAAATGATACTTTATTGAATGGTATAATCGGTGCTTTAATCAAAGGAAAGCCAGAATTGCACACATTGTACGATAATGGTTACGCAGAGATCATTCATGATTTCCATGCAGTTGGGCATGGGGCGCGTCATGCACAGAATATATTACGAACTTTATATGAGCCTAAAATGACGAAAGATAGGGCTCTAGAAGTTGCAGTGCACGCAATAGTAGAAGTATCACAAGTTGATGCAATGGTAGATGATTGTCCTCAAATAGCTGTGTTGGAGAAAGGCAAGGATGATAATGATGGTATTGTTATCCTAAATGATATAGAAAATGGCTTTGAAATAACGTGTAAGAAGATCCAAAATATAAAAGACAAGGTGCAGGGTATAGAATTAAAGAGAACAAAGATATTTCACATGCTGTTAGATAGTTTTGGTGTAGACCGAATAGATAAACTTATAAAGGAGTATAAAGATGCCAGCCATAATAAAGACGAGAAGAAAGATGGCGGAGGAGGAACGAGAAAGGGAAAAACAACAACGAGAAAGAGCAGAGCTGGAAAGAAAACAGCATGAAGATGAATTAACGCGACGTAAATTTATTGAAGTGCTAAAAAGTGTTAGCCGCCCGTTACCATTCCCGTTCGATGAAGAAAAGTAAAGAACATTGGAGTTACATCATCGCGGTGATTATAACGAAAAGAATATTCATTCAAGTAATACTGTAAATGTTGAGGGCTAACTGAATGAAATACACCGCGAATACCATTTTTGACTATTGACCAAAAACCCTCGACGGTGTTCGTATGCACATTACCAATTACATATATTCCTTGACCGTGAAGAACACGTTGGTGGTTATAACCCATTCTTGAAAGTATGCCATAGGGGCGAAATTCATCAGAATAAAGATTAGCTTCTTTGCTGACTTGCTTATCAATGATTGGGGCTACTGTCTTGGTTTTGAGGTTGGGAACTACAACGGCTTTGATCTTGCCCTTGCGCTTCACGATACCGAGAACAGGCGTTTTACCTTCTGCGCCACGCCCCCGCTTGCCCTTATGTTTACCGCCAAAGTATGAGTCGTCAACCTCGACTTCGCCGCCGAATGGGCTAACATCTTCATTAAGACGTTTACGGATTCGATTGCACATGCGCCAAGCGGTTTTGTAGGTAACGCCAGTTTCACGCTGGATTTGCTTTGCAGAGATACCGCCACGAGTTTGAGCCATGAGATAGGTTACATAGAACCAAGTTGTAAGCGGAGTTGTGGATTTATGAAATACAGTACCAGCGGTGGGATGTACGTGATGACCACATTCTTGGCAGGAAAAGGAACGGCGGGATTTCATAAGGTGATGTTTGGTAACCTTATCGCAAATCTTACAGTAAATTCCTTCAGGATAGCGGTAATTCTTCAACCACTCTAAACATGCTTCATCGTTGGGAAAATCGGATTGAAAGTTTTTGAGTGTATACTTTTTCATAGGTGATTTGTGGTTAGCCATTTGTTACCTACCTTGACGGGATTAATTTATATCTATATGATAGCACAAAAGCTACCTACTGTCAAGGGATAATCGCCAATTAAAATAGTGAATTAATTTTAATCGTTTGAGGTTCCCATAAACCCAATTGTTGCTTGCGCTTGATGCTACTCCTAACTTCAACCCTTTAGATTTCGCTAAATTAATAAAACCTGAAACCCCGGGGCGGATTACTTCATCTTGTAGTAGTTCGTTAAAACGCTTATGCAAATGTTTCTCAATTTCACCAAAATCTATCGCGTTGGAAATTTGCTCCTTCAAGTATTCAAATGGTCCACGATTATCTGGAGTAGCGCCAATGGTTGATAGATACTTTTCAGCTGGAAATTGGAGATGATATTTTTGGAATATCTCTTTCCAGGCAGTATATTCTGGGGTTTCAGTGTCAAGGATTAAGCCGTCAAAGTCAAAAATCAAACCTTTGATTGTCATAGCACCTGCATAAGACTAATTGAATTTCTATGCCCAAAAATTGTAATTCTTCAGGTTCAGTTCTTCCTGTAAATACTTAATATCGTTTTCTAATTTCCTGTTGACTGGCACGCCGTTTTCGTGGATGAATTTCCTCATTTCAAACTCTTTTTCGCCAGCAGTGTAAATTCGTGATTTTCCAGGGGATTTGAGAGAAGCTCTCAGAGAACGGAGAATATCACCGATATTTTTTCTAAAGACATCTAAAGGCGCGAAATTTACGATATTAATTGCCATGAAAAAATGCCCAACGCGGAAATGAGTTGCCTTACCTTTGTCATCATACCCGGATAATTGAAATAAGAATGCCCCACTTTGTAGGGCGGACGACAAGATCTCAACAATAGTTGAAAGTCCATAACCCTTATGACCACCTAGAATTTCTCCCTCCCCTCCAAGTGGAAGCAGAGCAGCTTCTTGGTTAGGAATTTTAGAAAGTATATCATTAGGATTGGTCATTGTTTTGGCATCTTTGCTTATAACCCATCCTTCTGGTGTAGTCTTTTCAGCTCTGTCAAGTACTTCAATTTTTCCACGTTGCGTAATTGAAGTAGCTGCATCGTATAAGAAAGGGCATTCTTCGTCAGTCGGTGCACTGAATGCAATTGGATTGGTGCCTAAAGTTGGTTGTGTGCCAAATGTAGGTGCTACACAGGGGCGAGCATTTGTAAAACTCATTCCAATCATGCCCTCTTTAGCTGCCATTAGAGCATAGAAACCATCAATCCCGAAATGTGTTGAATTTCGGACTGCAACAGCCCCAATTCCAAATTGCCTGGCTTTTTGTATAGCGATATTCATGGATTTAAAGCCAATAACCATACCCATACCGTGGTTGCCATCTATTACTGATGTTGTCTGTGATTCCTTTATTATGTTAATGTTTGTAATGGGATTTTGAAGTTTATTTTTCAATCGTTCATAGTACATTTTAAGGCGACCTATTCCATGGGATTCGATACCATGCAAATCGGATGTTATTAATACCTCTGTACAGATATTTGCATCATCATTTGGAATGCCGCATCGCATAAAAACTTCACATATGAACTCCTTGAGCATGTCAACAGGAATACGAACGATTTGTTCATCCATTCAAATACCTCAATATTTTTGTGAAGGATGTAATTTTAGCATCTCTTGAGAAATAGTTTTTCTATTCAAAGAGGGAGCAGAGAGTATCTGCTTGTCCTCTAAACTTAATATATTTAATATTAATCTTGTTGGTAGTCCTGCTGTCCCAGGGCAAAACATGAAGCCCTGCTCACAAATTCCGATTGCGAGGAGGAATCCATCTAATTCATAGACGGTTCCAATATATGGAGATCCATCTGGTGTTATAGGAGCTGGATTCAAGTATCAAGTGCAACCGTGATTTATTAAGAATACCACAGGAGAGTTGAAAGATAAGCATTTCCTGGGTCTCGTATTCAATCGATTTTCGGTGAACAAAATATCTGCCTTTCCCAAT
>DUED01000020.1 GCA_011176685.1 Anaerolineae bacterium | reverse complement strand
TTACTTAAGGTTGCATTCCAGTATTAGTTATAAGACACCGATGGAAGTCCTTGAGCAGACTTTGTTTCATCACAGGAGACCACACTATTTACATTGCTAAGTGGTACTAAAAATGGGGTGCACCTCAAGAGCACACATAATATTATATTTATCAGGAGAGAAAACAGGATTGTGGTGTTTGGAAATTCTGGTATACCTAATCAGTAATACATTTGCAGTATATGAGCTTATCTCTGCAGTTAAACGAAAACCAGTCGCAACCTTATAAAATCAGAAAAAACAAGAGACGGGAAAACAATGCAGCGATCAATGCTACAATTGTCGTCAGTGCAGTAATGGCAAACATGGCTTTGGTACCCAACTCGTTGCGGATGGTGACCAAAGTTGCCAGGCACGGTACGTAAAAGACAATGAAAATTGTATAGCTGACTATTTGCATGGGAGTCAATATATTGACAAAATCCATGCTACCCAGAGCCTGTCCCAGCATAATCAATGAGAGTTCCTTGCGGAAAATGCCAAAAATAAGGGGTGTGCCAACTTTTGAAGGCAGACCTAGCAGCCAGGTGATGGGACGGGTGAGAGCGTCCATGTAAACCGTAATATTGAAATAGTTTAATAATGATAATAAAATACTGCCAAGCACTAAAAGTGGCCATGCTTCAAATACGAATTCCCGAATCCTGTACCAGGCTTTTGCGGTCACCGTTCGCATGGTGGGAAGTCGGTACACTGGCATTTCTAGTATCAAACCTGGTGAAATTTCAGGAAAGAAAAAAGTCAATAATCTGCCTACAAGGGCGATGACAAATAAATTAAATAAATAAATTCCCACCCCAACGAAAGGTCCCAAATAAAAAGCTGCCAATCCGAAGATAACTGAAAGGCGGGCAGCGCAAGGAACCATAGTAGCAAGTGCAGAAGACAGATAACGGTCACGAGGATCTTCCATAATGCGGGTTGACATGATAGCAGGGACGTTGCAGCCATAACTTAAAATGAAGGGCACAATTGCTTTTCCATGCAAGCCCAGCCGATGCATGAGCGCATCCATCAGAAAGGCAATCCGTGTGAGATAACCGATATCCTCCAGGAACCCCAACCCCACCAGAAACGGTACTAAATATGGCAGAACGATTGCTATGCCACCTGAAATACCCTGTATGGCACCAGAAATGACCTGAGATAGCAACCCCTTCTCACCTAACCAGGCAAACATATTCAGTTCGAAATTGCCAAATAAATCCAATAAAGGGCCCTCAAGCCAATTCCCAAATTTATAAACAAAAATAAAAAATAGCCCTAAAATGATTAATAGAACTAAATACCCCCATATGGGATGCAGCAGTACATCATCAATACGGTCGCGGAATAACAGACCTTGCTTACTTTGAACAATCACTTTCTTGGTTAACTGCTTTGCTAGGTCATGGCGCTCAGTAGCGATCAGCCACATTGCCTGTTTTCCTTTTCCTTTGCAGAGATTCTTTATTGAAGTGTTAATAATTTTTACAAATCCACGCTTGTGTGATTTAGCGAACTGCAATAAAACAGGATCACCTTCTAAAAGCTTGACTGCAAGTGCCCTTGTGCCGATAGAAGTTTTAATGTCTTTTAAATAATTAACAAGGGAAACGATGGATTGCTCTAATGGTTTGCTGTATGGGGGATGAGTAATGGTGGTTTTATTCCTACTTTGTTCAAGCGCAGATGCAAAAACATCGTGTACTCCCTGACCTCGAGTAGCGATCATAGATAGAACAGGCGCACCCAACAACTGCTGCAACTGTGGCCCATTGATTTTCAATCCCTGGAGCTTGGCTTCATCCATCATATTGACTGCAACAACAATCGGTCGTTCAAGCTCCAATAGTTCTAAAGTAAGCGCCAAGCCCTGTGCCATATGGGTTGCGTCCACAATGTTAATAATGGCATCCACATCTTTGGATGTAAGATAATCCAGGACAACGCGCTCTGCAGGGTTTGTGCCGAGCAGTGTGTATGTTCCAGGCAGGTCAACCAGTTCTATCACTTCGCCCAGCACTCTGACTTTGGTCTCTGTGAAGGTTACTGTCGTTCCGGGAAAATTGCCGGTTTCTGCACGATAGCCAGCAACCTGATTGAACAAAGTGCTTTTTCCGCAATTAGGCTGACCAATCAGGACAAAACGCATCAGATATTCTCGACGAGCACTTGCCGGGCAATACCCCGCCCGATAACAATTTCCCGCCCCTCGATTTCAACCAAGAGAGGACCATGAAGCGGTGCACGACGGATGATACGCACTGTGTTTCCCGGTAAAAACCCAAGCTGCGCGAGGTGATTTTCTAATCCTTTGTTTTTTTTAGCGCCCATGCCTCTAACACGCCGGTGATACCTCATGTCCCTTCCGCTCATAAAACCAAACTTTCTTGCACGCCGATGGTGCCCAAATCCGAATCCCCCTTGGAACCCGATTACCTTTACCCATTTTCCATTTTCTACGTTTAATAAGTTCATAGCTGTATTAGCATATACTAAATAATGTCATTTTAACCCAAAATGAAAAGCAAGCAATATCTGCACTGCTTGCTTGAATTATAACTTAATAAAAATAAGGATATTCGCATTAATATAGGTCGAAGAAATCAGCTAACATCAAGCTGATTTCCTCTCGGCTGGTGTCAATACCACCATCAATTGGTCGAAATCAATGACCAGAAATTTTTACCACAATACGATTAGAAGGCACACCCCCATCAATTAGGGATTTATAATAATTCGATGGATTGCTCTGAGAAAATAATTATATCTTTCACTCAATTTAGGTGCGTCACCTGGATGCTTAATTTTCCAAAAGATGAAAGCATCCGCTTTTACCTCAACTAGTAACATTATCCCATGCCCAGGTAATGGAATTCTAAATTGGATGTAAAAATTTTAATAATATTTATCCAAAAGGAAACGGTTGCGATAACGGCGATTAACAACTAAGAGCAGGAATTGTAGGAACGCACAAAAGATGGCAGAAAATTGGTCAACATAAAACACCAATTGATAAACTCCACATAGAGAAAAAAGCAAGCTTACATAGGTGATATCTGATGCCGGCTTTTCTTTTTTAATGATGAATAAAAAAGCTGCACAAATTAAAGCTATACCCACGGTCATTTCTCCCAAAACGCGGAAACCCTCCAAGCTAAAGATACCAGAATCAGTGTTTATGTTGGCATTGATTAATTCTTTGATAATTGGAGGTAAAGATATGTGCCTTATAGAACAAACCCAGGATGCCATTGGGTAACAAAGAGCCCATATTCCCCATAACAATAAACCACAGACAATCAATTTGCGAAAGTCGGCACGTTTCAACTTTTTTTTCTCAAAGTTACGCCAGAAAATTTCTGCTCTTTTTAATAAATCTGGTTTGTGAGATACAGTATGTAAATCTTTACTCTTCAAGAATTGAATCAAGTACTTAACCAATCGATTCAATTCTTCGTGATTTGCAGTATGATGCAAACGCTCCAAACGGATCAATATCACTTCACGCTCAACATCAGATAAATCCCTATCCAGTACCTCTTGCATTTCCTGCAGTACTAGATAAAGGGTGCTTCGCATATCGGTTTTGTGCGGTTTGCGGATTAATGTATAAATCAATAAAGTGAGCAGAAAGATGGAATAGACGAGAGGGGCAGCGGCAGGAAAGAAGTAGTCATTACTCGCGGAGATAAATTTTCCAATCTCATCAATAAAAAGGCCGACACCAATACCAGCAAGCAAGGCACTCAAGTCGAGCGCCCAGTGGTTGATGTATATGAGAGGAATTAATGCAGCTATGAATAAGAGCAAACCGCCCCAAAGAACATGGGCAATGTGTAATTGGTTGTTCCCTATCTGCGGATAGCCAGTGACCTCAAGAAATAGTCTAGTGAGCGAGACCGAGGCGGCAAAACTTAATAAGGTCATCAACAAATAACATTCCGCATTCAATCGGCGGACTGGACTACGGATGGTATCTTTCACTTTCTTCATTACACTCATTACCTTTTATGTCATAACTTGGGCAGCATAATGCCCTTTTGGGCCTGGTATTTGCCTTTCTTGTCAGCATAGGACATCTCACATATATCTTGATTAACAAAGAAGAGAACTTGAGCAATACCCTCATTGGCATAAATCTTTGCAGGTAGAGGAGTGGTGTTGGAAATCTCAAGGGTCACAAAACCCTCCCACTCCGGTTCAAAAGGCGTAACGTTGACTATTATGCCACAGCGCGCGTAAGTGCTTTTTCCCACGCAAATAGTGAGGATATTGCGCGGGATGCGGAAATATTCCACTGTACGCCCAAGAACAAAAGAATTGGGGGGAATAATGCACACTTCTCCCTCAAAATCAACCATTGAATTATTATCAAACGCTTTTGGATCCACAACCGCAGAATGTATATTGGTGAAAATTTTGAATTCATCTGCCACACGGATATCATAACCGTAGGAGGACAAGCCATAGCTGATTTTTCCATTGCGAATTTGCCGGTCTAAAAATGGTTCGATCATTCCCTTTGTTTGTGCTAACTGTTTAATTTGATAATCTGGTAGTAATCCCATAATGTTGCCTTTCGATAAATTTTCACCACCCGCTGGCAAAGAATATATCGGCCAGTAGGTAATCACGCTCTTCCGGTTTCATTAAGCGTGGTCGTGCTAAATCAACAAATATTATGCTGATCAATTCAGTATTGATATGCCTACCATCATAAAAAATATGGCGGTCAATGAACGCCTGCCTTTGAGCAAACCCTTCACCATACTGATCAAAGAATAGGTTGCCTAAACCGTAATGTAAAAAAGCACCATGATAGAACTCAAATGCATGTGGCTGATGTGCCTGGCTCCCACTGACAATAACAGCCCCGGCATCTGCAACGGAATGAAAGTCCTGCTGCAGAAAATCGCTCGCTTCATAAGAGTAATATTCCAAGTGCTGGAAGGTAACGATTGGTAAATAACCTTGTGATTTCGCTTCTTCAATCTTCTGATTCATAATTTTGAAGTCGCATTGTACTGCACCAGGAGAATTTTCGCCGGCAGTCGTGTAACCTGATGGCTTGGCATTGCAACCAAGGAAGGCAATGCGATTACCATGATGTTCCAGCAATAATGGTTGCTGTCCTTCTTCTAAGTTTCTCCCGCCCCCGTAATAACCCCAGCCGCGTTGCTTATACATGTCTATTGTATACAGGATGGCGTCAGATCCCCAATCACGGAAATGGTCACCAGTCAGTTCGACCACGTCTGTACCAATAGCTTCCAATAAAGCTATATACTCCGGCTTGCTGCAAAAAATCAAAGCAGCTTCGCTTTCTTTATCATAAAATGGGTTAGGGCAGCTAGGGGTAAAAGATATCTCATTACTGATATGGGTGATATCTGCATCACGTAAGATCTCTCCAATATCCAGAGCTGGATAGGTCATACCGTTTTTTTCCATCATCAATGCTGTTCCCCGTACCAGAGCTGTTACTCCTGTTAGCACAACAGTGGTTAATTTATCTGCTTCTCGATTGCTGGAAGGAACAAACTTATTTATCCCGTCTTCATTGAGCCTTGTATAGAACGCATTTAACTCTTCGGTTTTTCCGCTAATAGAGACAGGAACGCTTAAAAAATATTTATTCAGATCGAAATCCTTGCGTAAAGGAGATTGTCCATCGATTGCAATAACCTTCCAACGCGTTTCCAGGTCTTCAAAAGGAATGATTGCCCAACTACCTTCTTTTCCCCAAGCACGCTGTAGGATATCTTTTTTAGGAGCAAGAATAGCCGTCTCAGTGGATAGATTACCCCAAAGCTTCTCAAGAATTGCTTTTGTACTGCCATCCATCAATAAATCTTTAGCGGGGAATGAATCATTATCCTGACCCTGCCAGAAACTTTGTAAATCTGAGGAAGTTACCTCATCCTCGATAGTGGGAAATGGTGCAACCAAAGCATAGACCCACGTGCTGACCAGATTATCAGTGCCCACATCAAGTAATAAATCGGCTTCTTGCATATTTTCCGATTGTACGACATTTGACAGTGAAACCAGCTGGTCGGTGAGATGATCTGGTAAATGAGGGGCTATCCAAAGAGATAGGATAGTAGGAAGAACTTTATTCTCTGGCTGGTTTTTTTCCAATCCTGTCGTGCCTACCTCCCCATTGTTAGCAAGTGAACATGCAGGCATAAAAAACAAGAGAATAAAGAAAATCAGGGAAACTGCTTTAATAATCCTCATTGTAAGGAAATCCTGTTAGAGCAAATGTATATGTGACCGCTCCTTCACTGCATTGTGGATACTATCTCGAAGTTTCAATGCTTTCTCTTCCAAAGCGGCTAACTCGCTCTCAAGCTGCTGTGCTTTTTCTTTATCAACCAGAGCAGATAGATTAATGCGTACATTCGCTCCTGCACCAGCAAGGGCTGCATATGCCAGCGCTGCGGCTGTTCCTGCATCGGTAATGGCATTCATGTTGCCCTTGGTTGCAGCCTGTAAACTAAGCTCTAAAACTTTAACTGCTGATTGACCTGTTTTCAAGGGTACTTTCGCTGCATGGTATGTTACACTCTGAACGGCTGCTTTTCTTTCTTGAACATGCCCAGGAGTATCCTTGGGCAGTTTGTAGGCAGCCATTACTTTTTTAAACGCTTCTGCATCGTTTACGACAGCTTCCATTAAACTCTGCCGTAGTGATTCAGCTGTCTCAACCATCTTAAACATTTCCTGCTTGACTGAAGCATATTTTTTCTTTCCAACTGTTAGACGCCCAACCATCGCTACCAGAGCGGCTGCCTCTGCAGCGGTGAATGCAGCCGCAGAACCACCACCAGGCGTTGGGCTTGAACTCGCCAAATCATCCAGAAAGGAATATTCCTGACTTTTTATCTTTTGGACAGGTTCTTTTCCTCTCTCTTGCAATTTGTATTCAAGGATTTGATGCGGCGCAAACTGGTCCAACTGGGCATACCAAACAGCCGTATTGATTAAAGCTTCCTGAGGAATTAGCCCTACCAGCTCACTGTGATGAACTGCAATGCCATATCGCTGCGCTTCACGGCGTATCATCTCGACCACACTGGCAATAGAAGTCTTACGGTAATTGGTTAAATTCATGGAAACCTGCACGCGGCCTTCTACCAGAACACCCATAGCTTTAATAAACCGTAATCCCCCAGAGGAAAAGCGCACTCTCCGTGCGATCTTTTTAGCTATTTCAACATTATCGCTGGTCAAATAAACATTAAAGGCAATAAGGGGTTGACGCGCTCCGATTACTGTGGCACCAGCTTTGCCTAATTCTGCAGGACCGAAATCCGCTGCACGCTCAGGGTTAACCTTTATCTCTGCTTTCAAACCTTCATACTGCCCGCGGCGGATGTTCTCCAGGTTGACACGATCAGGACATGTGGCAGCTTCTTCATAGAGATAAACCGGGATTTTCAGCTCACTGCCTACACGCCGACCAAGGCGTCTGGCGATCTCTACACAATCGTTCATACTTACTTCACGGATAGGCACAAAAGGCACTACATCCGTCGCGCCAATGCGTGGATGTGCACCAGTATGTTTATCCATATTAATTAGTTCTGCTGCTTTTTTGATTGCTTGAAAAGCAGCTTCTTCTACTGCCTGAGGAGCGCCCAATAAGGTGATTACTGTACGGTTATGATCCAGGTCCGAGTGCTGATCTAAAATCTGCACATCAGAAACCGTTCGGATGGAATCAGTGATTGCTTCAATCACCTTGGGGTTTCGCGCTTCGGAGAAATTAGGAATACATTCAATAAGAGGAGTCGCCATTTGAACCTTCCAATATTTTGGGGCTATTATAAACTGTTACACTTAAAGAGAATATAGCATTAATCAACAAAGCCCATATGCAAAACCCCATATAGGTCGTATGGCACTAAGCTGGTTATTCAAATTTGAATAGAAAAACTGACAATCCCAAAAAAACCGCTGCAAACAACGTTAGAACTGCTGCTGGTATTAAAGCAGATTTAAAACCCAAACCCCGTACAATGATATTCTGGAAGCCATCCATCGCCCATGCCCCAGGTGTTAAATGACCGATCTTTGAGAAGATATTACTGGTTCCCTCTAATGGAAACCAGGCACCTGCCAGGGCTGTGAAAAGGAACATTGCAATGAGCGAATAGAGCACGACATGATCCTCTGTTTTCGCCAGTACGCTAATCAGCATTCCCAAGCCAGTGATCCAGAGTGAGAAAGAGAGCATAATAAGGAAGATAGCCATTGGCTCCCGTAAATAGTTTACACCGAACAGAAACTGTCCTGCCAGAATTAACAAGATTTGCTGAACGAATACAATCACAAACATGTAAAGGGCATGTCCCAGGATAATCTCATGGCGAGAAATAGAAGTGGTCAGCAACCTATGTAAGCACCTTGAGCGGCGTTCCAAGACCAGCACTATTGCTGTGCCGATTACGCCATTAATGGCGAACTGCACCAGCATACCAGGAGATGCCTGATCGTAAGCCGAATTTAGCTCAGAGAGATCAGTGGATGCAACACCCATGTCCGCTTTTTCCAGTGATACTGAAATGGAAGGGGTTTGCCAGATCTCGTTGGCACTGGCAACGGCTCGATCTTGAGCCGATTGAGCTGCGTCCATAGCTGGGGAAGGATTTACCTGCTCAACGGCCTTGACCACGATTTCCCCAATCTTTAACGCACTCATCAAACGTGACATTGCTGTCTTAATTGGATAACCAGCCGCTTGACCGGCAATAGTGGACTCATCTGCTACCAATGTTAATTTCGTTTCACCAGAAACCAGGTTGTCCTCTGAAAAATCTGCTGGAATGATTACTGCGGCTGCCAGTTCTTTATCAGACACTTTTTTAACCAATTCCTGCTCTTGCCCTTTTTCGAAAATACGTATATTAAGCGCTTCGGAAGCGAGAACCAGTGATTTGAATTTATAAGTTAAATCAGGGGCACCACCCTTGTCCAGCCAACCCACAGGGATAAGTTGCCCATTGGCATCGTCCATTCCACCAAATACTGTTCCAAAAAACGCTGTAAACAACAGCGGCATAATGATCAGAAAAAGTACGGCTAGTGGACTGCGCATGGTCTGCATTATGTCTTTCACTGCCAGATAAATCACTTTCATTACACTCCTCCAAACCTAAATGGGAAAACTTTATCAAATCATCAGGCAAATCGCTTGCGAAAAAGGACAACGCCGATTAATAAAAGCCCAGCGCCAATTGCCAATTGGACAAAGATGGGTGTAAGCAACTCATTCAAATTAGCACCCGCTAAGACTAGTTTCCATGTATCTAAGGACCAACCATGCGGTGTGAAATGGGAAAGCGTAGTGATGAATTCAGGTTGGTTTTCTACGCCAGATGTGAAGAGTCCGCCAAGCATAGACAATACAGTCAATACTCCCCCCGTCACAATGCCAGTCTGGCGCATGGACTTGAGTAGAGACATGAGAAATATACCCAGACCCGCAGATGCCACTACCATAGCTCCTGATGCCAGAAATGCATTCAATTGATCGCCCCATTCAATTCCAAAAATCAGTGAAGAAGCAAACAATAATACTACCACCTGCAGGATTAGCGTTACTAGAACGCCCAGAAATTTGCCAGCTAAAACGGTGCTTATAGGAGTAGGAGAAATAAATTTGCGTGCTAACGTGCCATTTTCTTCTTCCTGCAGAATAGATTCAGCCCCATAAGTGCCTGTGAAAAACACAAAGGAAATCATCATGCTAGCCATAACGGTTGCAATAATCTGTTTTACGAGGTCCTGTTGTGGGATTTGTCCATTCAGCTCGCTTGAAGGTGGTTGTACTTTTAGTCTCATCTCTGATATACCCCCTGTACCAGCTGAAGAAGCCAGCGTCCACGCTGAATAATCTTCCACGATTTCTATTAGAGTTTCCTCATCAGGAGTAATACCTCTATTTCCCAACTCTTCAATAGCGACTTTAATAGCAATTTTTGTACCGGAAAAGCCATCTGCTATACTCGAGACCACCCCCCTCACAATGTTAGGAGCCAGGTTCAAGGTCGGATCATAGATGAGAAGTATTTCCGCATCTGCAACCGGAGAAGTAACCGCTTTAGATAAGTCAACAGGAATGATGACAGCAACGTCCACTTGCCCTTCCGCGATTGCTTCAACGGCATCAGTTTCATCAGCAAAAACCATCAGGTTGAACAACTGTGAAAGCTGTTCACTCTCAAATATTTCCACCACCATCTCACCGAAGGATTGCTCCTGAACTCCTTCATCCAGATTAACCACAGCTAAATCGATAGTGGCGATATCAACGTCATCACTGCCACCAAAAGCCGACGAAAAAATAAATGCCATCAGCAGAGGTGTAACAAATGCCATGCCCACCAAGAATAAACTGCGCAGGGAACGTAGCAGATCTTTAATGGCAATATCAATTATTTTCATTAGCACACCTCCCGCTAATTCCGCAAAGCTCGTCCAGTCAAGTGCAAAAAAACCGCTTCCAGATTGGGCTCCTGTATATCTACAGAGGTGATGCGGATATGTTGCTGATTGGCTGTTTCAAATAAGCGCGGTAACACCAGGTTACTGTCATCCATTAGTAAAGTGACTACCTCATCTTGTTGTTTCACGCGAGAAACGCCCTTGACCTTTTCCCACTGATGCAATATCTTACTGCCGTCTGCGCTCAAGGTCAGATCCACGCGGGTTTGCTCGCCGACCAGTTTTAACAATTCCTCATTCGTGCCGTAGGCGATGATCTTGCCATGATCCATGATGGCGATGTGATCAGAGAGTTCCTGTGCTTCTTCCATATAGTGAGTTGTATAAAGAACAGTTGTGCCCTGATTTTTTAAATCAAGGACTTTATCAAGGATATATCGGCGGCTCTGTGGATCGATACCCACCGTCGGCTCATCCATGATGATGATTTCCGGTAAGTGCAGAAAAGCAATGCCAACATTAACGCGGCGCTTCATTCCGCCAGAGAATTTTCCAACCTTGCCTTTTTGGCGTTTGGTTAAACCGACAACCTTTAAAACTGCGTCCACACGTTTACTGAGCTTGGAGCCACGCAAGCCATACATCTTGCCCCAGAAAGTGAGGTTTTCCCGCGCGGAAAGGTCATCATATAAAGCCACTTCCTGTGGTACTACACCCAGCTTTGCCTTAGCTTTAAGTGGTTCTTTAGTTATGGAATAGCCCAATAACAAAGCATCTCCTGCATCAGGTGGAAAGAGACCGGCAATCATGTTTATAGTGGTGGTCTTGCCTGCTCCATTTGGGCCCAATAAACTGAAAATTTCACCTTTACGAATGGTGAAATCAATGTCATCTACGGCTTTAATTTCATCGTAATACTTTTTTAAGCCCCTCACCTTTACAGCCAAACCATTCTGCATGCCGACCTCCTTAGACATCATTGTAATTCCTTACAAATTTTGAATCATTTTATATATATACGTCAAAAAAAGTAGTTGGTTTTTATCAAAATTCCATTATAATAAGTACAAATTTTCTATTTATTTGCAAGAAGGAAATGAGATGTGTGGACGATTTACTATCACGCTTGAGCCAGCAATTTGGCAGCAGGAGTTTGACCTGAACAGCGTACCCAGCGAATGGAAACCTCGCTACAACGTGGCACCTACCCAGCCAGTGCCAGTTGTAATGGATGCTGATCTTCGCGATGTAAAAATGTTGCGTTGGGGATTAATTCCATTTTGGTCAAAGGATGAATCCATCGGCAGCCGGCTGATCAACGCGCGCTCAGAGACTCTGCAGGAAAAACCATCTTTCCGAAACGCATTTAAACAGCGGCGCTGTTTGATACTGACCGATGGTTTTTACGAATGGCAGCGTTCCTCGAAACATGGCGTGCCTAAGGTACCTTATTACTTTAAAATGAAAAGTGGCAAAACTTTCGCGTTTGCTGGATTATGGGAGAACTGGCGTACACCAGACGAACAAGAAATGTGCTCGTGTGCCATCATTACCTGCCCTCCAAATACACTGGTGGCACCCATACACAATCGCATGCCAGTACTGTTCGACAGCCGTAATTGCTGGGCTTGGCTGAAAGAAACCAATCTAATAAAGCTGAAATCATTGCTTTTGCCTTATCCGGCAGAGAAAATGAGGACATATCCCGTTGGACGCTTGATCAACAATCCCAAAGTAGATAAACCGGAATGCGTCCTGCCACTGGCTTTTTGATGGGTAGGAGCGAGATATCTCTCGACCTTGCCCTTGGCCGCTATGACCTGCTGTTCTACTGCCGTGGGTGTTTTTCTGGGCTGCCGCTTGGGTACTTTTGATTAGTCGTTCAAGTGACCGGATGCTTGCTTATACAGAATGTCATACACTACACAGCGGTTGATGCCATATACACGGGCGGTTCTGGCAATAATACTATGGATGCTCTCCAGGTAATTGATCACTGCCAATCGGGCAGCTTGTGGATTTACTTTACGAAGTTGTTTATATTCTATATGGTGTCTAGGATTCATTTTGTTTTACCTTCTGAGGATTAATTTTGCTTTCACTAAATCACAATATTTACCTGATGTATTCTTGATACCAAAAGTGTCTAGTATCTCCTGGACACCGCACAACAAACTATTGACAAACACTTGGAATAATGATATAAACTTTCACAATATGTATCTAAGCTTACGATTAAAACGCAAAGACATTAATAGCGACCTCAATTGGGAGGGCCGGGTTTGTGCGTTTTAACGCAAGTGCTGCCAGATTAGCAGCAGAAGAAGAAAGGGCCTTCCAAACCAGGAAGGTTTTTTTCTAATTCTATGATGATGAAAGTAGACAAAAGGAGGTGATGCAAAGGGATTTGGTGCACATAGTTTAATCTAAAAATCAGTAAAAAAAAATTAACCAATGGAGGAGAAGATGTTTAAAAAATATTTAATGTTCGGTTTTGTGATCTTGGCTCTCGTGGCTTCCGCTGCCTGTGCTGGTGAAGCGCCAGAAGCAGCCCAAGTTGAAGAAGCCGTTGAGGAAGCTGCTCTCGCGTCTGAGTATCTTTGGACGAAGGAATTGCGTCAAGCTATCGCTGCATCGATTGACCGCGAGGTGATTGTTGACCGTGTGTTTGAAGGAAGAAATACTCCTGCTTATCACATGGTTCCTAAAGGCTATCCGTACGCGACCGAACCTTTCTTGGAAAAGTATGGTATTCGTGATTTGGAGATGTCCAAACAACTTTTTCAGGCAGCGGGTTATTCAGAAGATAATCCATTTGAATTTGATCTTTGGTATCCACCTGAACACTACGGTACCACAACCGCGGATGTGATGCAGGTGCTCAAGGAGCAAATCGAAGAGACTGGTATGTGCAAAGTCAATCTGCAAGTCCAGAACTGGGCAGAATACGTTGATGGCTTTGTTGCTGGTGATTTACCATTCTTCATTTTAGGTTGGTTCCCAGATTTCGTGGATCCTGATACATGGTTGACACCATTTGCATCCTGCTTACAGTCACCAGACAATGGTGTTAACTACTGCAATGAGGAAATGGATAAATTGTTAGTAAGCGCTGGCGCTGCCACCGATACAGCTGAACGTGCAGAACTTTACAAGCAAGTCGGTGAATTATATGCAGAGGATGTTCCTACTATTCCTTTGTTCTTTGAACCCGAATACATCACTTACCGCAATGGTGTAGAGGGTGTTGCTATTGGTGCACCATTTGAATTCAACTATGATGTTCTCAGCTTCGGCGCAGATGCAGTTCCTGTTTCCGGTTCCACTGATACCATCATTATTGGTACAACCGATGAGGTCAACAGCTTAGATGCCAATGATGCATACGCAGTCCATGACTGGGAGATCATCAAGAATACTGGTATGGCATTGTTGGGTTACACACCCGGCACGGCAGAACTTGTACTTGCCGCTGCTGCAGACTTCCCAGAGATCAGCGCTGATGGTTTACAATATACTTTCACTTTAAAAGACGGTCTACAGTTTGCTGATGGCACACTCGTCACGGCTGATGACTTTGTGTATGCTTGGGATCGCTTCAATACCCTGGAAGGTCAGGTTTCTGGTTTGGTTCAGGTGTATGTTGATAATGTAGAATCAGTTGATGAAAAGACCGTTGTTTACAATCTCAAATACCCGATTGGTTTCTTCAGTGCGCTGGCAGCTACAGCACCATTTGTACCAGTAAATCCGAATACCTTTGGGCCGGATGAGCTTGTGCAATTCCCAGATACATTGGATGGTATTGGTGCATATCGAATGGTTTCACATACACCAGGGGAGCAATTGGTTCTAGAAGCCAACCCCAACTATAGTGGCGAAGCACCCAAGATCCCGAATGTGATCGTCAAATACTACGCTGATCCAACCACTATGGCTAATGCTGTTGAAAAAGGTGAAATTGATATCGCTTGGCGCACCTTAGGTCCAATTGAATCAACACGTCTGGAAAGTGTTGAAGGATTGACGGTGGAAAAAATCGACGCTCCTGCACTGCGCTACATGGTATTCAACCACACTTCCGAAGCAGAAGCTGCTGAATAAGTTGGATCAATAGATCAATCAATTGGTGAGGGTTACAAGAACCCTCACCAGACATTTAATATTTTTGCTGAAAATAATTGTGAAATTATTTTTTTTTATGGAGTTATCAATATGTCATCATCATTACGTAAATTCTTGATTACACGTTTTATAATGACCATCCCGATGGTATTAATTATGGTTAGTTTAGTTTTTTTTATCATGCGAGTATTACCGGGAGATCCCATCCGATCGCAACTTGGTCCACGAGTGAGCGAAGAACAAGCTGATCGCATACGTGAGCGGTTAGGATTGAATGATCCTATTACAGTTCAGTATATCAATTACTTGAAAGATATGGTGACGTTCAATTTTGGCAATGCGCTCACGCGCGGTGAACGCCTGATTAAAGATGAATTAGGAGAGCGCCTACCTGCCACAATAGAACTCACTATCCCAGCCATGTTATTTACCAGTTTATTTGGAATTGGGTTGGGTGCTTCTGCGGCAATGAACAGGAAGAAATTTATCGATTATTGTATTCGCGTATTCAGTGTTTTAATTTATTCCATTCCAATTTTCTTCTTAGGGCTTGTTTTCCAGATTGTATTCGGCGTCAGGTTAGACTTATTGCCACTATCAGGACGAATGAATCCTGTAATTATGACCAGATTTAATTCAATTACCAATTTCTATGTCCTAGATTCTATTCTGACACAAGATTGGGAAGCTTTAAAATCCAGTCTATTGCATCTCATTATGCCTTCGATCACATTAGGATTAGCATTAACAGGTGTATTCATCCGTCTAACAAGAGTTAATATGATTGAGATGTTGAAATCGGATTTTATAACAGCTGGCAGGGCACGTGGTATCCCAGAAAAGCAATTGGCATATAAGCATGCATTAAGAAATACTTTTATCCCGATTATGACATTAATTGGTTTGCAAATGGCTATTTTAATCGCAGGTGCTGTGTTGACTGAAACAACTTTTTCTTGGCCGGGTATGGGCCGGTATTTGGTAGATCGCATTGCGCTACGCGATTACACTGCTGTGCAATCCACAATTGCAGTGTTTGCATTTTTCGTGGCCATAATTTCATTGCTGATGGATATTCTTTATGCACTAGTGGATCCACGTATACGATACTAATTTTTACTATGGGTTATTTAAATGAATGATCAAAGAGAAATACTAAGTGATGCAGTGCCAGAATGGCAATTAGAGTTAGATAAAGTTGGGTTTTTTAGACGTTTATTACTTGCGCGCAAATGGTATAAGGGTGATTGGTGGTTCGTTTTGATCAGTGGTATTTTATTACTTTCTATTATCATTATCGGTGTTTTTCCTCAATGGTTTGCACCTCATGATCCTCGTGAGGAAGTTGGGCCATCTCTATTAAGACCAGGTGAAAAAACCCCCGTTTTTTTACTGTTAGTTGATCAGAAAAGCGATGTAACCAAATTTGCTGATATTGCAGAAAGAACAAATAAAATCGGGTATACCATGGGCAGCCAAGCTACACAGGCAATGCGGGATACATTGGATCGGTTAAATACACAAGCAGAAGAAGAGGGAATAGATGTTGTTTATCAACCACGAGGTGAAAGATTTGAGACCGTTGAAGAAGGATTGGAAGCAGTATCTGTAGGTGAAATTGATGGATATATTGCGTCGGAAGAAGAATCAGGAGAAACGATTTCTGATTTTGGCAACTTAATAGTATTAGAAAAGTTACGCAGCAGTAAAGCAGAATCATTTATCTTGGGTACGAATCAAATTGGCCAAGACATCTTAAGCCGCATTATTTGGGGAACTAGAATTGCATTGATAGTTGGTTTGAGCTCAGCAGTCTTATCTTTTGTAGTTGGTGTACCCTTAGGGTTGTTCAGCGGTTTCATAGGCGGACCAATCGACCGCATATTAACCTTCGTAATGGACAGCCTATATGCTTTTCCAGGCTTGATATTAGCTATTGCTGTTGCTGCTGTTTTAGGTGCTGGAATGGGAAATATAATCATTGCAATTGCTGTGCTTTACGTTCCAACTTATTTCCGCATTGTGCGCGGACAGACCTTGACTGTCAAGAATGAGTTATATGTTGAAGCAGCGCGCAGTTTGGGAACAAAACCATTAACAATAATAACCAAGTATGTGTTCCCCAATGTTCTGCCTTCAGTTGTGATTATTTTTTCTGTCAATGTTGCTGATGCGATCCTAACGGAGGCAGGATTAAGTTTTATCGGTCTAGGATTACCGCCTGACACACCAGATTGGGGTATCGACCTTGCACGAGGCCAGGATTATTTACGTCGAGCATGGTGGCTGATTACTTTCCCTGGGGCGATGGTCAGTTTGGTAACACTTGCTTTCAGTATGCTGGGTGAAAGTTTATCTGAAATTTTAAACCCGCGATTATCGGAGCTTTAGTATGACAAATGAAATCTTAATAAAAATTAGAGATTTATCCGTCACCTACCAAACACGGATTGGACCTGTAAGCGCTGTCGACCACGTAAGTTTTGATATATATAAAGGTGAGATTTTAGGTTTGGTAGGAGAGAGTGGTTGCGGTAAAAGCACATTGGGCAAAGCTTTGTTACGATTGATTGATCCACCCGGTGAGATATCAAGCGGCAAGATAATCTTTGACGATGAAGATATTATGGAATATGACGAGAAACAACTGCATGATTTTCGTGGACGTCGAGTAAGTATGATCTTTCAGGATCCGATGACATCATTGAACCCCGTCCAGCGCATTGATGATCACCTGATCGAAACGATTCAAGTGCATGAAAAACAAACAAAAAAAGAATCAGCTCTCAACCGAGCTAGAGACATGATCAAACGGCTTGGCATAGGGGCTGATCGGATGATCAGTTATCCTCACCAGCTTTCGGGTGGTATGCGTCAACGTGTCATGACAGGGATTGGGTTGATATTAAATGCTGATTTGATTGTGGCAGATGAAGCAACTACTTCTCTGGATGTTATTGTAGAGGCAAAGCTAGCTGACCAATTGCGTGAGATTCGCGAAGAATTTAAGATAAGTCTACTAATGATCACGCATAACATCGCTTTGATAGCAGAGATGGCAGATCGTATCGCCGTGATGTATGCTGGTCATATGGTGGAAATCGGTGATATTTTTGATGTATTTAAAAAACCTATGCATCCTTATACACAAGGATTGCTGGCATCCATTCCTAATATCCGGTTCAATGCAAATGAAGAATTATATAAAATGCTGGGAGAGCCACCAAACTTAACACGGCCTCCGAAAGGCTGCCGATTCCATCCTCGCTGTCCAAAAGTAATGCCGATATGTTCTAAAATCGAACCATCTTTTATCGAAGTTGAAAGCAATCGATTTATACATTGCTGGCTGTATCAAGAACACCCTGAAAAAATGGCTGACAAAGGGTAATTCTTATGAAAGCAGATAATAAAAGAAATAACAACGGAATCTTTCTAAAGCTGGAAAACATTAAGAAATATTTCCCGGTTCAAAAAAGTTTGATTGATCAGATATTTGCTGGAAAAATCGATTATGTACGCGCTGTCGATGATGTAACCATCCACATCAAACGCGGTGAAGCATTTGGACTTGCTGGAGAGAGCGGATCTGGTAAGACTACCATTGGAAGGTTGGCAATTGGATTAGAAACTCTGACTGAAGGCACGGTGATCTTTGATGGGATAGATCTTGGCAAACTTACTGCTGAAGAACTTCGAAAGTTGCGCAGGCGCATGCAGGTTATTTTTCAGGATCCAATGGCATCATTAAATCCTCGGATGAGTTTAGGGGATGCGGTAATGCAGGGATTGAAGATCCATTATCCAGAAAAGTCTGCAGAACATCGCGATATGGTCTTAACGTTGTTCGAGAAGGTTGGTTTAACCCCACCACTCTTTTATTATAATAAGTACCCCCATCAAATATCAGGTGGCCAACGGCAACGTATTGTCATTGCGCGGGCATTGATCACAAGGCCAGATTTAGTATTAGCAGATGAACCAGTTGCGATGGCTGACGTGAGCGTTAGAGCATTATTACTTGATTTGATGGTACAGCTCAAGAAGGAATTTGACCTTACTTATTTATACATAACGCATGATCTTGCAACTGCGAAATATATTTGCGATCGTATTGGTATCCTTTACTTGGGAAAATTAGCAGAAATTGGCACGGTACAAGAAGTATATCAGCATCCAATGCATCCATATACAAAAGCCCTTTTGGCGGCAGTTCCAGTTCAGGATCCCAAAAAACGCAGGACAGAGCCGATGCCTAAAGGAGAGATTCCTAATTCGATCAATCCTCCCTCTGGCTGCCGTTTTCACCCGCGTTGCCCTATTGCCAAGAAGGATTGCGCCAAAAAAGAACCCATACTCAGAGAAATCTTACCTGGGCACATAGTTGCCTGCCATTATGCAGAAACCAACCTCTGAGTAATCCAATAATGGATTGTGGGATGGGAAGGTTTATCCCTGGCTTTTCATCAACCCATCCCCTGGTGTTTTGCTATTTAATGATATGTTTGAAAACAAATTGTCTTTAGATATTAATTCACCCCTATCAAGAAATTCCAACTATATGTTCGCCTTTGATTAATACTATCTAGAGTTACTCACTATACTGATAGCCGACTAAATTGATTTGGGCGAATGCTGTAGTGCTTCTCTAGGCTTCTTTTAGTCTTGATCTCCACCAGCTTGCGAGAAACAGGGTACCAACTAACAGGAGTGGTCCGCCTGAAATCAGCATGGCAAAGCCCTTATTGTGACCTGCAACAATAGATGTGAAAGTAATATGAGCTATGGCACAGACCAGGATAATTATCCCGCCGGTTAATTCCCGTTTCCAGGTGAATAAGTTCAGATACATTGAGACAGTAGGCCTGGATAAAAAAGGGCATCGGGGACATCCTTACGGGTAGGAAAAATGAACAAAGGAGCTAACCCCGATGCGAATGATAGGTGATCTGTACCCATTATACCGTTTAGTAAAGAATTCTCCTTTCAAGACCTCAGAGCAATCACAAAACAGGCTCAGGCTACTGTCAGACGTGCAGGCTTTGAGGGAGCAGGGCTTATCCAGCAGCCGATTTATCTCATCATATCTATTGAACCTATACACTTGCTTGACCCCTTATTATGGAGATGGTAGAATTGCGCCACATTGCCCCCATCGTCTAGGGGACCAGGACGCAGCCCTTTCAAGGCTAAAACAGGGGTTCGAATCCCCTTGGGGGCATTGTATTTATTAAAAAAGCCCGTTAGGGCTTTTTTTTTATTTGTCTACTGTCAAATTGGATCTGAGGAGTAATTTTAAAAGGAAAAGACCTAATTCAACCTCAGACTAGCCCATTATAAAGAGGTCAAAGTTATCGGCTTGGCTGGCGGTAAACAGAAAGCAGAAGCCATTCTGGGGGCTTGACAACTGCATCCAGCTAAAAACAAAACTGACGCCTATCGAATTCAGACGTCAGTATGTATTATTTCCTATGAGAGGTTTTTTATTTTTTCGTCCAACTTTTAGGATGCACTACAATTCAACCAGCCGCTTTTCTATTGGAGGACGAGCAGCACCAGACAAGCGCTTTAAGGCAGTTACTCTTCCTTTTTGACCGTTTTTTTGGTTGCCTTTTGAGCAGTCGGTTTTTTCGGTGTTTTAGCTGGTGTATTAACCACTGTTCCTGCTTTGGCTTTGTTCTTGGCAATTATGAGCAGGACTACTCCGCCGATGAGCAGCAAGCCGCCATCAATTATCAGGAAGATCGGCAAGCCGCTAAAGAAACCAAAACGAGCGAAACGGAAAACCCGCTGTAATCGGTTCCTGCTAGAGAAATTAGGGCGTTCGCCCTCTTTTAGTTTGGGAAAATCAGCACGCCGGAAATCAGAGAACTGTTTTCCCAGCAAGTTGCGATTGTAAATGCTTGCTCCAATCCCGCCGGCGATGGCTAGTAAGCCCAGCACCAGCAGGATAACACCCCAAACCTTATAGGTTTTTTTTTCATGTGTATTCCTTTCTTTATTCTGTTCTTAATGCTTCTACCGGTTCAAGCTTAGCAGCCCGGTTAGCCGGGTAGAGCCCGAATACTAATCCAATGGCAATAGAGAAAAGTGTGGCTAGAAGTATAGAATCTGCGGTAATGACAGGATTGAAAGCAGTATTACCAAATGCTGCCACACCTCCGATCAGCGAAGAGATTCCCCAACCGAGCGCTACACCAAATATGCCACCGATGAGACCGATCACCAGCGATTCCATCAGGAATTGCAGCATAATGTCGCGGTTGCGGGCACCCAGCGCTTTGCGCAAACCAATCTCTTTGGTACGCTCGATGACCGACACCAGCATAATGTTCATGATGCCGATACCACCGACCAGCAATGAGATGGCACCTATGCCGCCTAAAAAGATGGTCAACACTTGGGTAATGGAAGTGGCTGCTTCAGTGATGTCTTCTTGAGAATTGACTGAAAAATCTAAATCTTCTCCTGTCTGTATATTATGCTGGGACTGCAATATGGCTGTAATCTCGTTTATGGCTTGATCCATTGACTCTGGGTCAATGGCCGAGATGGAGATGAGGTTTACAACATCGTTGACCTTTGACTTTGCCACCAAACGTAAATTGGCAGTGCTGAGCGGGACCAGTATTTGGTTATCAGAAGAACCTATTGAAGTTCCGCCCTTTTGCTCAAGGATGCCAATGACAGTATAGAGGGTATTTCCAATGCGGATCTTTTCACCCAAAACGCCAACGCTCGATCCGAACAGGTCAGTCACCACATCCGCGCCAATTACAGCTACTGTCTCAGCGTTCTCCAGATGGCTTTCTGAAATGAATATCCCGATTTCGACTTTTTTATTACGGACTGATTCATATTCTGGAGTAACACCTTGAATTGTGGGTGAGATTGAGACACCATTATACGAGACAGACATGTTTACCTGTACAGAAGGCGCAACCGCTGCAATTGATTCTGCCAAGGGCGATTCTTCAATCGCCTGGGCATCATGCACTGTCAAAGGCTGGTAGTTGGTGACCGAGGTATCAGTGGTGACGTATAACAGGTTTGTGCCAATGGATTGGATGGATTCCGTGATGGAAGTAGATGCTCCCTGACCAATGGCCAACATGGATATCACGGCTGCTACGCCGATGATGATGCCCAGCATAGTCAAACCGGTGCGCAGCTTGTTGGAGTTTAGGCTTATAAATGCATCGGTTAAAAATCTCATTTTATTCATGCACGCTCCTTCCCATCTATGATCTCGATCGTTCGCTGAGTATATTTCGCCACTTCTGGATCATGGGTCACAATGATGAGGGTGACGCCTTTTTCCTTGTTCAATTTGAGCAGCAGGTTCATAATTTCATCCCCTGATTTAGAGTCAATATTTCCGGTGGGCTCATCTGCCAGCACGATGGCTGGATCATTTGCCAGCGCCCGGGCGATTGCGACCCGCTGCTGCTCACCGCCTGAAAGTTCGCTTGGTTTGTGATGCATGCGGTCACCCAGCCCGACTATTTCCAGCAGCATTTCCGCTTTTTTTCGTGGCTGCTGGTGTCCATTGCGGCTGTAGCGCAAAGGCAGCATAACATTGGCAGTCGCCGTGGAGCGTGGCAGTAGGTTGTAGCTCTGGAACACAAAGCCAACCTGGCGGTTGCGGATATCAGCCAATTGGTCGTCGCTCAGCTTTGCTACGCGCTTGCCATTAAGAATATACTCTCCGCTGGTGGGTCTATCTAAACATCCCAGGATATTCATCAGAGTGGATTTGCCAGAACCGGATGGTCCCATAATGGAGACCACTTCCCCTTTTTTTACATCTAATGATAATCCACGCAGGGCATGAACCTGTACCTCACCCATTTGATAGATTTTCGTTATATTTTTTGCTTCTAAGACTTTTTTCTGCATACTTACTACTACTAGTTCTTAGGTCGTTCGCCACCCAAACCGCCTAGACCAAATCCACCACCTGGGCCTGGGAAGAAGAATTGCGAGTCTGAGGTCGTACTGAAGACCATGATGGTATCGCCTTCCGCCAGGTTGTCACTCAAGATTTCGGTATAGGACTCTGCGCTCACGCCCACCTCAACTTGGATGGGTGTGATATTAACCTGGTCATCTACTTTCATCACCACATTTCTCCCCTCACGGCTTTGCAGCGCCGAACTGGGAACCAACAGTGCATTCTCCACTTGGTCGATGGTAATACTGGCTACAGCCGTGAAACCGGGTTTAATAGCAGGGGCAGGATCTATTACATTCACAGAAACGCTGAATTCCACCACGCCCGATTCATCACTTCCAGCTTGTGAGACCTTTACGACAATGCCGCTATATTGTCTGTTTGGAAGGGCGTCAAGAGTTACTATCGCTTCCTGACCGACCTCAACATCCTCGATATCCACCTCCGAGACCAGGACATGAATCATTAAGTTATCAAGCGCATCAACCTGCACTGCTGCCGTGCCTGAGGAAATGAGTTGCCCTGGATCAACCATGATATTGGTAACGGTCCCATCAAAGGGCGCAATGATCTTGGCGCTGTCAATTGTATTTTGCAAAGCCTGGACATTGGCTTGTGCTGCAGCGATCTCGTCCGAGTTATCGAAATATTTTTCATAGGTGAGCAGGGCTTCCTGCAGGGCAGCATCTGCCTGTTTATATTCGATGTAATCCGTTTCCACAGCGTGGTCAAAGGTATGGCCTAGAAGGTAATTGACATGGCGTAAAGCTTTATCCCGCTCGAATTGAGCTGCCTGCATCTCCTTATGGGCAGCAGCTAATTCAGGGTCATCGCTGTTTTCCACCTGACGCGATAGGGTATTATAGACATCCTTTGCTCTGGTAAGTGTGTTTTCTTTGGCAATGTAGGATTCCACCGCCTCGTCAACCGCATTCTGGGGAGTGTTGTTGAAGTTCCAATATTCCCACGAATCCAATTTTGATCGGTAGGCATATTCAGCATCTTCCAGGGTTAATGCAGCTTCGTACAGTAATGAATTGGCATTGATCAATTTATCCAGTTCATGCTGTGCATCCAGCAAACTGGATTCAGCTTGCAGGATGGATGATGAAATGGAGCTGTCTTTAAGCATTATCAGGACATCACCCTCGAGAACTTGATCTGCGACCTGCAGATCATAATCCGAGACAATGCCTTCCGTGCCAAAAGATAAAATGCTAGAGGGCACGGCTTTTACTGTACCCACCACGTCTATAGTTTTAGTCAGGTCACCGATGGTTACTTGGGCAGTCTGCATGGCGACCTCATCATCGTTCTTGCCAAGGATGGGTAGTACGATCGCTGCAATGAGCAGAACGGCAAGTATCCCACCACCGATGATTGTGAGCTTTCTGTGGCTCTGATAGAACTCAATCATTTTCTTTCCAAGCTCCTGAACTTGCTTATTTAATGCTTGTGTTTTTCCTTTTGATTCCCTTTTTTCCATAATAAACTCCTAGAATTTGATCTCAATTTCATGCTAATTGCAGAAAAATTTTATAACGGACTGCAATATTTTTGAAGGTGTCCAGCATCAAATCTAAGGGTGCCTAAAGTCATATCCTTTTATGACGGCAACCAAGGGCTGTTTTGGGCTGACTTATGTTAGTATGAGGGCATGAAGGACAACAGCATTGATACGCGCATAATTCCAATCTTACGTTGGTCAATAATAATGCAGATAACTTTTTTACTGATATCCGCATTTTCACCACGATTTGTACTTCGCAAGGATGAAATGCGCTTTGCTCTTGATCAATCCTCATTTATTTCCGCCCTAATATTGATGTTTGTATTAGTCTCACTGCTCATTCCTGCAATAAAGTCTAAAATTAAAAAGCCGCAATTATTAGTTCTTTTATTTTTGCTTGCAAGTATAACCATTTTAGCTAGATCAATTCCACCCTCCTTGGAAAAATCCGATTGGTTTCGGGGAGGTATCAACCTCCTGCGCTGGGATACTACTTTTTACTTGTTTATCCCTTTGATGTTTATCGCCTGGCAGTACTCACTGCGGGAAGTAATGTATTATTGCATTTTTATCACTCTGCTAGATATCCTGCCATTTCGAATTTATGGCAAAGGAGATAATTTCTTTTTTGTCATCTCAATGATGGGTAATATTGTACGCGGTTTGACTCTGGGCATTATCGGCTGGATTACGTACCGCCTGGTTGACCTGCAGCGAACTCAGCAAAAAGAATTGGAAGCTGCCAATCGGAAACTAAGAAAATATGCTTTAACTGCTGAACGCTTGGCACAAAGCCAGGAGCGCAACCGCATTGCCCGTGAAATGCATGATACCTTAGCGCATACCCTGAGCAGTGTGGCTGTACAGTTGGAAGCCATTAGGGCGCTGTTCTCAAAGAAACCGCAACAAGCCAAGCAAGTACTGAATAGAACACTGGTAAATACCCGCCATGGATTAGATGAGACACGGCGTGCTTTGGTGGACATGCGCTCATCGGCGGTTGAGACATACGGATTAAAACAAGCTATTAAAAACTTGGTGATAAGTGCAGCAGAGCGGGGAGGTTTTCAATCAAAAGTATCGTTGCCAGCCAGTGATGAGTTGCTGGATGATGAGATTAACCACTGCATTTATCGTTCTGTGCAGGAAGCGCTAGAGAACAGTATCAAGCACTCCAATGCTAAAAGCATTGATGTTGCTTTGGAAAACCAACCGGATAATTTCACTTTGATGATTGAAGATAACGGCAAAGGATTTGATCCTGAAAAGATACGAAAAGAGCAAATGGGTATCCGAGGCATGCGGGAACGGGTTGAATTGTTGGGAGGCACATTAACGATTGATAGCAAACCGAATATGAAAACCAAGATTATTATACAATTACCGCGCAGCGATGATTAACCTGATTATTTGCGACGATCAAGAAGTTGTTTGCCAGGGTTTGCAAGCAATCTTGAGTACCACCGAAGCCATCAATGTGCTCGGCATTGCCAACAATGGTGTGGAACTGATTGAGAAGATCGAAAAAAAAGCTCCGCATGTGGTCTTGATGGACCTTAAAATGCCGGTAATGAATGGGCTGCAAGCCACCAAGGAAATCAAACAGAAATACCCGCAGATCAAAGTTCTGGTGCTCACGACCTATGACGCCGATGCCTGGGTTTTTGATGCCATCCGCAATGGCGCAGATGGATACTTGTTAAAGGATGCTTCTAGGGAAAAATTGATCCAGGCAATTGTTGATGTTTCCGAGGACAGAACGCCTGTGGACGAGAAGGTAGCGGTTAAATTATTCACAAAGATAGCGAAAGGTGTACAAAAAGGCGAAACCTTGGTTGGTAAGAATTTAACTGACCGCGAAAAAGAGATTTTAGGATTAATCGCCAATGGGCTGTCCAATGCAGAGATTGCGCAAGAGATCTTCCTCTCGAAAGGCACAGTGCGCAACTACGTAAGTGCAATATTGGAAAAGCTAGAAGTAAAAGATAGGACCCAAGCAGCTGTAGTTGCCCTGCGCTATGGAATAGTTGATTAGTTAAAATGTAAACGCCTTCTTATGATTGTAGGGCACCCTAAAAGATGGATAAAAAAACCCTCAGAGAAAATTTTACATACTGACATCTGAATTCGATAGGCGTCAGTTTTTTTTAGCTGGATGTGGTTGTGTAATTTTAGACATTGTTACTTTAGAAGGTTATAATTTAAAGCTACCTTAAGTATATAGATTGAAAAGGAGAATTAGCAAATGCAAATCGTAACCGACAGTGGAACAGACGTAGGTCTTAGCCCCAAACAGCTAAAAGAGCTGCACATTCACATTATCCCCCTGGTGGTCACCCTCGAGGGCAAATCATACAAAGAAGGAATTGACATCCAACCGAAGGATTTTTACAAGCTGCTGGCTGCAACCGATGAACTTCCCGTCACTTCGCAGCCATCAGCTGGAGATTTCGCTGAAGTGTATAAGAAACTGGCAAAAACTGACCCGGATATTCTTTCGATACAAATGACATCCGGATTAAGCGGTACTTTCGCTTCCGCTCAATTAGGTGCAGAGATGGTTCCGCAAGCAAAAATAACGCTTGTGGATACCAAGACTCTATCCGCGGCAGCTGGCTGGCAGGTGAAAGCCGCAGCTCGAGCAATAAAAGCTAGTTGGTCTAAAAAGAAAATACTGGACCTGATAAAAAGCATTGGAGCGGCAAGCGATAGCATTTATACTTTAAAAGAGCTTAAATATCTGATTCATGGTGGGCGTATTAGCCATATGAAAGGATTAATTGCATCATTGCTGAGCATTAAACCTTTAATTGGGGTAGAAAAGGTAAACGGGACCTATGTCCAAATAGGTCAAATGCGGACCTTTAAGCGGGCAGTGCAAGGGCTGGTTGATCTGATCGCCAAGCAGCACAAACCAGGCAGCGCTCTACGGGTGCAGGTACTGCATGCCTACAACCCCGAAGGGGCTGCCATGCTGCGTGAGCAGTTGGAACAGCGCTTTGACTGTGAATGGTTGCCGATTGGACCTATGTCGCTGGTGCTCGGCGCACATACTGGTCCCAGCATGGTGGGTGTTGCTTATGCGCCTCAGCGAGCATTTGTGGACATACCTTGAGTGCTTCATTATCAGGGTGTTCTTAAAAAATACTTAAAAAATACATAACCAAGATTACTCGAGCTAGGTTAAAAAGCAAGGCGGAGTATAAATGCTCCGCCTTGTACTTCTACTATCATAATATCCCCTTCTATTATTTTCCTCCCCCACAACCTTGCCCATCATTGCAACCCTGTCCTTCACCATCACCTTGCCCATTCATGCCGCCCTGTTCATTGCTCTGACCCCACATAAATTTATTCACCTTTATCATCTGGCTGAAGAGCAATTCACCTGTTTTGTCTTTATATAGCATCACAGATGCTTCATCATCAATTGGTGCAGGTCCCTTGCATTCGAGCAAGCCATTGGCTTTGTTAATCAGTGCGCAGGCAAAGTGCTCGCCATTCACTAAGGCATGAAGATTACCTTCCAATGCAGCATTGACTTGAAAAGTTAGTGTGTACTGTCCTTCTTCCATGCTTCCATGACTGGACAAGGAAACCTGCAACTGACCTTGGAATTCACCTGATTGCTGATTGCTTCCGGAAGATTGATCTTGTGACTGACCCTTTCCATCACTGGGCATTTCTGAATTACCTTCTTTATGTGGCTGGCCAGCTCCTTCTGGTTTTTGAGTTTCTTCTTCTTTGTCCTTATTCTCTATTTGCAAGTGCAGTTGTGTAGCGGTTTGTGACATTTCTTGAAGTTGTTCACGCAGTTGGATCTGTTCTCCTAGAGACATAGCGAACCCATTCATAACCTGCGATTGTTCTTGTAGATGCGTCTGCAGCATAGCTTCAAGCGCTTGGCTTTGTACAGGATCATCAGGGCGGATGTGTGACATTAGTTTTGTGAGCTGCTCTAGGTGGTTCTGATAGCCATCAAGAGCTACTGGTATGTCTTCCAGGTCACCATCGCTAATTAATTGTGCAATTTCATCCAGCCGTTCATCCATGAATCCCAAATACAGAATAGTATCTGTCTCATCATCGGAAATGCCAAGTTGGATTTCCTCAATTGCTGTTTTTACCGGATAGAGCAAATCACCTGGAATTGCATCACTGGATGCATATACAGCCCCTGCTCCGCTAAAAAGTGATAGAACTGTAGCCATAATTATTACCCATGACATGGCAAACCTCTTTTTAAATGGTTTTTGATTAGTCTGCCATATAGAACGATTTTGTTTCAGTTTTGTTACAGAAATATTTCGTGTGGGCAAACTGTTTAAAAGTTCAAATTTTGCGGCGCGGCGTGTATGTAAATCGGGAGCAACATCTGGCGCGTTGTGTAACATATCGGATATTATCAGCAATCTTTGCAGTTCTTCCCGGTATTGATGATATCGTTGCAAACATTCATCCATGCTCATCTTGCCTTGTTCGATTGCCTGCAAGCAGCCAGCTAAGACCCTGGCATATCTTTTATCCTTCATCTCTTTCCTTTGTAAACATTATTTGTAATTGTTGCAAAGCCCTATATTGAATAATCCGTACATTGCCCTCTGAAAGCCCTGCAATTTCCGCAGTTTCCTTATGACTCATGCAGGCAATAAAACGGCAGGCAATAATTTGCTGTGCTATTGGGTTTAATTTATTAATCGCATTAGCTAACGCCTTTGAACGTTCTCTTTTTTGAAAGGATTCTTCTGGGCCTGGTTTCCTCTGCGGAACATTAACAGCTTCCTGTAAGGGACTCGATATTCTTTGTTTGCGATAGTGATCTATGATCATATTATGCGCAATCCGGTATAACCAAGCCCTGAAATTGCGCTGATTTCCCTTACCGAACTCGGGTAAATGCCCCCATGCTCGTAAAAATATATTAGCTGCCATATCAGCTGCTTCCTCCCGGTTGGACAGGCGATAAAAAGCGTAGCGATAAATCTGCTTGTAATAAAAGTCATACAGCTTTCCAAAAGCGTGCTTATCACCGGATATTGAGCTGTCAATTAATTCAGCTTCAGAGATATTACCAGTGCTGGATGACATAAGAGTCTTCATCTAATGAAACGAAAGGATAACTAAAACGTTACAAATATTCAGTTTTGATATAAAAACCCATATTGTTGAAAACTCAAATACAATTTCTTCACAAATTAAACTATGCCCAGCGTATTCTACTTTTCATAATATTAAATCAGCTGCAGCCATTGTGCACCGAGTTCGTTAAAGCGGTGATGGAGCTCTTCAACAGTCTTAGAGGATATCGGCAGATCATTGTTAATGAGGCGGATATTTTCCCGCAGGTGATCTTCGTTGATTGTCCCAATAATGATAGTGTCCACCTCTGGATGGGCAAGCACAAAGCCGATGGATGTCAGAATTGGATTCTTCGGTTCTTGGGGAATTGGTCCCATTGCTTTCATCGTAATAGCTCTGCCTAAATAATCTGCAGTGTAACCGTTGGTGTTGCTTTGCTTACCCCAAACGCCATTAGCTATTGGCCTTTTTGCGATAATACCCATCCTTTTTTTCTTAGCAAGAGGGAACAAGTTCTCAATTGCTTTTTGGTCAACTAAATTAAAGGTGGTCTGTAAAGTGGCAAAGGCGTCGCTTTTAATGGCCCAGAGTGCATGTTCATTATCTCCGCTGTAACCAATATGCCGCGTCTTGCCTTCCTGCTGGGCATCTTGAAGAGCGCGGATTACATCCCCTTTCCGTAAGATATTAATATGGCAGGAATGCAGTTGCACCAGATCGATGTAATCCGTTTTCATTCGTACTAGACTGCGTTCGATGCTGTGTTTGACCGTAGCATAAGACCAATCCACTCCATCATATCCACCTGCTACATGCCCGGCTTTAGTGACGAGGATATACTCTTTCCTTCTGTGCGCGATTGTACGGCCAATTAATTCCTCGCTGATCAAATAACAACCAGCTGTATCTAAAAAATTTATGCCTCCATCTAGGGCAATATTCAGCAATCGCTCCGCTTTCTTAATATCTGAGGTAGTAAGTTCATAACCCAGCTCAGAAAGCCCCATGCCCAAACGGCTTACTTTCAGACCCGTTTTGCCAAATTCCCGATATTCCATTCTTATTCCTTCCTTTCATTCCTTATCAATGATTAATTGTTTTGCTAACCGTACTGCATTAAGTGCATCCTGTGCATATCCGTCAGCGCCGATGGAATCAGCCCAGTGTTGGCTTACCGGCGCGCTCCCACGCGCTTTTAGCACCTTTGGCTAACCAGCCATCATAGGAAGAGCGATCAATTAGTTTAGAGGGAATATGCAAATCCTGCTGGAACCATTTAAGTTTGTGCGGGCTTGCCAGGTATTCAGCGCGATGCCCCATCTGGCGTATCAGATCCAATGCAATGGGTTCTTCCCGACCTTCAATACCTGCGATCAGGCGTTTAGCCATCCCGATAATCTCAGCATCCATGACCAGTTTCTCATAGCTTTGGCAGCTTTCGAAGTCCAACATACCGGCACCGGAAACCATGTTTACGCCCGCCAGAGCTGCCAGCAGTGCTCCTCCCGCAGATTCCAAACCACATTGCGCGTCCACGATCTTGGCATCGCTCATACCAAGATAGGCATGTGTAGGTAAACCTAGCGCTTTACCAATCTGCACATAGGCACAATCAATCAGCCAGGTGCCAACGGCGCCCATGGGTGTAGTACCTTCTCGCATATCAAAAGTTGCTGGTGAGCCACCCCACACGATGGGTGCGCCTGGGTTGGCAAGCTGATGAATGGTCACACCGCTCAGACATTCTGCTGTACGCTGCACAACCGCTCCTGCCAGCTTAACAGGCGCAGTAGCACCAGCTAATGGCATAGAGACCAGCTCAGCTGGGATCTTGTGTCGTGCGCAATCAATTAGGTTCTGACAGGTCAGGTCACTCCACAGAAGCGGTGGTGAGGGGCAGACGTCAAAAACTGCAATGGGCTTTTCCGCCAACTCCTGCTCGCTTCCAGCCACTGTTACCAGCAATTCCTTCATTACCCACCAGGTGTCCTTGCGAAAGGCACCAGTAACGATGGGCTTATGCATATAATTTAAAGCCAAGTAAAGGCGGTAAAGGTCGCCGATTTCTTCAGGAACATCCATACAGATGAAAGCAGTACTTTGTGCATCTAGCTGCGGTAAAGTTTCCACCAGCTTTACAAATTTGATGAAATCAGCTGTCAGTGGCTTACGTTGGCGCTGGGTTTCACTGTCTAGGATATTTATGGCGGCTGAGCCGGGATCAAAATGCACTTTATCGCCGCCGTAATGCACTACTGGTTTACCCTTTAAGCTATAAAGATTGAATTCATTAGGGCAGGTTGCCAACTCTTGGCGAGCCAGATCCTCGGATATATAAGCAATTTGCTTTTTAAGATCAACTTCTGCACCGGCATTTGCCAATAGTTCAAGTGCTTCTTTATTGTGGATACGTACACCGGGATCCATCAAGATCTGAAAACCCTCTTTAATAATTTGATCCAATAAATCTTGATCGAGTACTTTAAATATAGGTCGCAATATTAAACTCCAAAAAACGGATATTATAGCTTTTAAGTGATTATAAACATAATTATATCTTCTCTTTATTAGAAGATTAATAAAAGAATTAACAAGAGCTGCCTCTTCAGACAGCTCTTATTTTTATATATATTCACCCTATGAAGTATTTTTAGGTCTTTATTCTAAAGACAGTTCAGCTTTAACTGATTGTTTCTCCAGTTTCTTGTGCCTGTTTTGCTTAAATTCAAACTTTTTGCCGGCTTTAATGTGTAGCACCAGGAAGGCCAGCACATCCAGCACGCCAATTCCTCCCGCTATGAACCAGACCAGCCGCGGATCGTAGTGATCCATGATAAATCCGGTTCCCAGTGGACCGATGGCAATAGGAATGATCCAGGCAAAGCTGTGGATTGCCATATAGCGCCCGCGCATGTGCTCCGGGGCAAAGCTTGCCACCAGCGCTTGAGCTATCGGCGCAATGATCATCTCACCGATGGTGATGATAACCATGGCAAGCAGGAACAGTAGATAGGTGCTGATATAGCCATACATTGAGAAGCCACAACAGGAGGATTATTGGCTAAACGGTATAATGAGTATAGATTACCTATCATGCGCATCGGGGTTTGCTCCTTTGTTCGTTTTTCCTACCTATAAGGATGTCACCGATGCCCTTTTTTGTCCAGGCTTACTGTCTCATATGTATCTGAACTTATTCAGCAAGACCCTATCGTGACGAATTAGGATTCCTGAATAAGTGATTATATTGTCGTTTCTTATAATCATCCTTATAATTAGAGCTTCGTATATATCAAAAAGAAAAGAGAGAGCACACTTTGAAACCCACTTTATCCAAAACAGCAAACAAGGAACAAAGCCCCCAGGAGAATTCCTTTCATCTCACTCAAGTTATAACCATGGCGGCTGCACACGCAGCTCATGATATTTATACTGGTTTCTTAGCACCGCTGCTTCCCATTTTGATTGATGACCTTTCACTGCTCAAAGTACAGGGTGGATTGCTGAGCGCATTTTTATTGTGGCCCTCAGTATTGCAGCCGGTTTTTGGCAGGATCGCAGACCGCAGTGATTTAAAGAAATATGTCTTTCTTGCCCCTGCTATCACAGCGATTTTCATGAGCTTATTAGGTGTGTCTCGGAATTTCACCATGCTGGCAATTATGCTACTGATCGCAGGGATCAGCTCGGCTGGATTTCATGCCATCGCGCCAGCCATGGCGGGCAGGATCTCTGGTAATAAGATCGGAAAAGGCATGAGTTTTTGGATGGTAGGAGGTGAACTGGGATGGATGATCGGTCCTATTGTGATTATTTCAGTTGTAACGTTATTCTCCGTTCAAGCAACCCCGTGGCTGATGATAGGTGGAATAGCGGCATCCTGTGTCCTGTTCTTTCTTTTTAAGGACATCCATGCGCGCACGCCGCCTTTGAATAGTGGCATATCCCTGAATTCTTCTTTAAAAGCAATAATGCCTATGATGCTCCCTATGGTTGGCATGATCACCGCGCGCTCATTGATGAGAGGGGCTTCACACAGCTTTCTACCTGTTTATTTGACAGAACAAGGTGCCGGCTTATGGCTAGCAGGCACATCACAATCGATACAGCTCGGCGCGGGGGTTATTGGTACTTTAATAGGCGGCAGTATAAGGGACAGGATTGAGAGCAAGACAATCATCCTTATTTCTATTTTGGGATCGATATTGTTTATGGTCTTATTCCTGCATACACAGGGTGTTTATCAGATTATTACCCTATTATTTATGGGATTGTTCTCAATAATGGTGCAGCCGGTTAACATGGCAATGGTGCAGGAGTATTCCCCTGAGAGCCGCTCTCTTGCTAATGGGCTGTACCTGGCCTTGCTGTTTTCCATTAATGCTGTAGCTGGCATTGTAATTGGCTACCTTTACGATCAGTTCGGCGGTTATCAGGCATTCCTGTGGAGCGCAATTGTTGGTGTCGCTGGAATTCCTTTTGTGTTTCTATTGCCTGACACCGAAAAAAGAGAACTTAATAAGTCTCCAAAAGTTAGATTCTTACAGCAAGATGAAAATGATTAATTCTAAAAATCGGAGTGACAATGACAAAATATATTTATCAAAACGACAGTTACATAAAATCCTTCACTGCCCAGGTCACGGCTGTGGACACGGAAAATCATGCCCTACAGCTTGACCAGACCGCCTTTTACCCCGGCGGGGGAGGGCAGCTTCCCGATGCTGGTATCCTGTATGTGAATGAAGAGGTCCTTTCCCTCAAGCGTGCCCGCATGATCAAGGGCGAACACTGGCATTTCCTGAAAGAAGAAGCAGTTCTACCCGGAGTGGGCGAGGAAGTACAGGGCGAGATTGACTGGGAGCGGCGCTATAAGATAATGCGTACCCATACTGCCATGCATATCCTGTGCGGGGTCATCTTCCGCGATTACGGCGCGCTGGTGACAGGTGGCAATATGGATATCCTAAAGGCACGCATGGACTTCGAGTTTGAGTCCATGAGTAAGGAGTTGGTGCAGGTTATTGAGGAAGCGATCAATAAAGAAGTACAAGCAGCCCATGAGGTGTGGGTTGCGAACCTACCGCGCGAAGAAGCTTTTAAGATCCCGGATCTGATCCGCACCAAGATCAACCTACTGCCGGAGCACATTCAGCAAGTACGCACAGTGGAAATTGTGGGATTGGACTTGCAAGCAGATGGTGGCACACATGTGCATAATACCCGCGAGGTGGGAAAAATAAAAGTCGTTGATTACAAGAGCAAGGGCAAAATAAATAAGCGCATTTATGTGGAATTAGAATCCTGATTTCAGGAGTAACTCAGTCCAACCAGAGGGGTTAATAACCTTGTAATGCGAAGTACCAAGGTTTTGTTAAAAACTAGGAGTAAATGACCATGATGCATATTGTAATGGATACCGCCGGCGACCTGCCAACTGGTTGGGTCGAGAAGTACAACATAGATTTAATCCCTATCAATATTATCCATGAGGGCAAATCCTATCTCCAGGGTATAGATTTGAACTATGAAGATTTCTACAAGCTAGTGGAGCAGGATCATGCTATCCCATCTACATCCCAGCCCTCACCACAACAATTTATTGAATTTTACTGCCAGATCGCCAAACCTGGCGACACAATACTTTCCATTCATGTGACTGAAAAGCTCTCCGGCACGATGGCTTCTGCCTATCAAGCCGCTGAGGAGCTGAAGGATGAATATAAGATCATTCCCTTCGATTCCGCTTCGGGTTCGGCTAGCATGGGTATGATGTGTAAGGAAGCGCGCAAAATGGAGCGCAAAGGTGCTACCATCCAGGAAATCTTGAAAAGGATAGAGTATATTCGCCAGAAAATGGAGCTGGTCTTCACAGTGGATACGCTTAAATACGCTCAAATGAGTGGGCGCATTAAGTACTTGCAGGCAGCATTGGCTTCGCTGCTTAATCTCAAACCTATTGTTGAATTAAAAAATGGTATCCTGGAAATGGGAGAAAAAGTACGCTCGCGCTCTAAGTCGCTTGAATTATTGCTAGAAAAAATGAAGAAAAAGGTTGGCAATCAACTGGTTAATATTGCCATAGTTCACGCGCGCGATCTTAAGACTGGAGAAAAAGTACTTGAAGAAGTTAAGAAGCGCTTTAACTGTGCTGAAGCGACTATCACAGAATTGACTATTTCACTGGCAGCGCATTTTGGACCTGGCACGATTGGTTTGATAGCTTATCCAATTCAAGAATGAAAATCATAATATTCTAATAACAAAAAGCGCTTCTTGGCGCTTTTTGTTTTAACCTTCTGGCCTATCCTGAATAAACTTTCTCCTAGCCCTTAAACTTCCTGCTTATCCAACGAATGAACCCCAGCAAAAAATTGACACGCGGGACTTTCTGCTGATATTGTTTATATGCATTACCGAACTTGGTGATATTTTTTTGCTCTTCGTTGAAAGTATCGTTAAAATAGATGATAGCAGCTATTGCTCCAATTACTGTGACAAGCCAGTGTTGGGAAATCATAGCAACAGCAATGTTTATTAAGATTCCAGCTAGATACTGCGGATGGCGCACGATTGCATATATTCCGCTATCCACCAGTTTAGAAGTCTGAATATAACTGCGTCCTTTCTCCACTCCCCCCCCTCTTTTTTAACTCATACATTGGTAGCCAGCCAAAGATGGCTGACAAATATCCAATACCCCAGCCGATATTTCGCCAGAGATCGGATCCCTGCGAGTTATAAAAAACAAAACCAAGAACGATCTGGCCTACTGCGGCTAAAGTTAATAGGATTCCTATAAGCAGGTCTCTTGATTTCATCACCCTACCTGGCAACACTGATTTCTTCCCATAATCAAAATATAATGTGGTTCCCTTTATCCATCAGCACCACTCCCATCTTTTTTCAAAAAGAAAACCGTAGCCAATCTGTACCAAAAATTATTGAAGATGCCAGCATGATGAAAATAATCAGCATGATAACACCACAGCCGCAGCCCATACAGGATCCGCTTCTATAGCCAAAGCGGCGCTGCATCCAGCCAAATAGGCGGTCAAGCATAAAAAGTTTGAGCAATCCAGAAAGACAACCAGGTCTGCGTTGGTACATATTTCTCTCCTTTTCATTAGGGTATACGGAAAATGATATCTTTGGTTTCCTGCGATTTAAATGTCTATTACCTTTAAATTATGTATTAGGCAATATTTATTACTTAATGGTGATCTTCAGGTCAATCGGAGCGATCTGCTTGAACATGGCTTGAGCTGGGCAGTATTTTGCTTCTGAGAGTTGCACAGCACGCTCTACTGCCTGGCGATCCAAATTCTTGCCGCTAAGCAGGTATTCAATTGTCAAGTGGGTGAACACCTTGGGGTGCTCCCCTGCGTTTTCGGCGTGTACACGCACCGCAAAGCTCTCTACATCCTGTCGTTTCTTTTGCAGAATAGAAATCACATCCATGGCAGTGCAACCAGCCAGCCCAATCGCCAACAATTCCATAGGGCGGAAACCATCATCGTCACCACCAACGGAAGGCGAGCTGCCCAAAGGAACGGTGAAGTCGCTGTCGGCTGAGCCATTAAAGCTCATACGTCCTTTCCAGATTACTTTTGCTTCCATACTTTGCTCCTTAAACTATCCTACCTGGGGATTATTATGGTTTATCATGTAATTCCTCCGCAATTTTCATACCCACAGATTGCACAGGCTAAATTGAGTATACCGTTGTATTCCAGCTTTCCTTGTCCACATTTAGGGCAGGGTGCGCCTGGCGCTATTCGGCCTGCTTTTTGACGAGGATTAATTTTAGTAGTGAGTTCTTTCCTTTTATTCGTATTTTCAGTTTTTCCTTTTTTCCTTGCACCATCGGATGAACTCAGGTGAGTGGCCAGTTAGGCAGCACATCCATATCTAGCTCATCATGTGCTCCTTGCAAGTGGTGGTAATAGCCAGCGGCGGCGATCATTACAGCATTATCAGTACATAGAGAAAGGGGCGGGAAGTGCACGGTGAACTCCTTTTGCTTTAGGAATGCTTTACGCAGAGTACGGTTGGCAGAAACACCTCCTGCCACCAGGATGTCTCTGGCTTTGAAGTGTCTGGCTGCCAGTAAGGTCTTGGTTGCTAACACATCTACTACTGCTGCCTGGAAACTGGCGGCAAGGTTATTTACTTTGATTGCTTTGCCTTCTGCTTGTAGTTCTTGTAGGGTGCGCCTTACAGCGGTCTTGAGACCGCTGAAGGAAAAATTCCAGCTGCCATCAAGCCAGGCGCGTGGGAAATTAAATGATAGTGAGTTGCCAGTCTCTGCCGCTTTTTGAATAGCTGGACCACCAGGGTAGGAAAGACCAAGCAAGCGTGCCACTTTATCAAATGCCTCACCAGCGGCGTCATCCAGCGTGCCCCCTAACTGCTGGTACTGCAGGTGCTCCTCCATCATGATTAGTGTCGTGTGGCCGCCAGAAACAATCAGGGCTAATAGCGGGAATTGCGGCTTTTTTTGTTTATCTTTCTTATCGAGATGAATCCAGGCGGAGTATATGTGGCCTTCCAGATGGTTGATACCGATCAGCGATAAGCCGCTGCTCATTGACAGAGCTTTTGCAATGTTCATCCCTACAACCAGTGAACCCGCTAAACCTGGTCCACGCGTTACAGCGATGGCGTCCAGCTCCTTTAAGTCGAGATGAGCTTCTTTCAGAGCTTGCTCCACCACTGCATAAATAACCTTGACATGCTGTCTCGAAGCCACTTCCGGAAATACACCGCCGTACTGAGCATGTAGCTCTACCTGTGATGCGATTACATTGGAGAGGACTTTATTGCCGTTCTGGACTACTGCAGCAGCGGTTTCATCACAGGAGGTTTCGATCCCTAAGATACGTATGGATGGTTTCTTTTTAATTTTTGTTTCTGACATATCTTGAAAGATTAATTTTTTACTGGTATCACCAAGTCATAAGGATAATCTGCCAGGATCTCAAATTTTCCCTGAGGATTCAAGTATATTGTATCTTCGATTCGCACACCTATATTCTTGGATGGGTAATATAACCCGGGCTCGATGGTGAACACTATTCCGGGGGTGAGTATATCCCTTTCACCCGCAGAGATACCACTGAATGGGTTTTCATGCACATTTAATCCTAATCCATGCCCTATACAGTGAATATATCCTTCAGTTACATTAAATTGTTTTTCAATCGTAACATGGCCCATTTTGGTAAACAATTCACTGGCGCGTTTCTGGAAATCCCTAAAGGGGCGATTGGGTCTTAGTTCGCTTATGATTTTATGATGCACCTTCAGAACCTGAGCGTGCAGTTTTTGTACTTCATCAGTAGCGTAACCCAGACACCAGGTACGGGTGAAGTCGTAGAAATAGCCACCGCCGGCTTCGCAAGGGAAAATATCAAATACGATGGGCTTGCCAAGTTCCAGAAAACCATTCGGGTCGCCAGCGTTGTGTGGTACGCCGGCATCGTGTCCGATAGCGAAGATAGTACCTTCCGGGTTATCTGCGCCGCGCTCTACCAACCACAGGCGGATAAGCTTTTTTATTTCCTTTACTGTTATGGGATGGCCTCCTTTATTAACCAGCTTATTATCTTTTACTTTTTGGTTGCTGAGCAAATTAGCCACCTTGGCTACAATCTGAGTGGTAACATTTCCCATTTGGCGGATTTGTTCAACTTCCGCTTGACTCTTCGTCATACGTGCTTGCTTAAGCAAACTATCTTTGAAATATCCTATGAATTCAACCTGCGGCAGTTCTCTCTTCAGAGCCTTTATTATGGCATATGTGTAGCTGATGTCTTTTTTTCCGAAAATAGCTACTCTGCTACTTGTGATACATGTCTCAATGAAAAAAGCTTTAAACCATGTTGAATATGCTTTAAGGACATTACCCCTGGCTTCCTTTAGATATTTATCAAAAGGGAATTTGTCAATATAGGATTGGGTTTTTAGGCCAGATTTTGCTACCTCATCGCGTTCGAAATTATCATGAAAAATTATTGGTGGCTTATCCCTCAATTTGAAAAGATTAATAGTACTTGCATTATGAATACCGGTGAAATACACCATATCCGGGTTATTCATCATCGACCCAGTAACCCATAGGACGTCGATGTTTTCTTCTTGCATTAATCGGTCAATGTCAGTTTTCATTCAGGGATATCCTTTGGATTTGTGGAGTTCGTTGAAATAATTTTATTTCACCTCGTTCAATAATGATCGGATTTTTTCTATCAAGATTTCTTCTTGTTCGGGTAGCACTGTGCGCGGGTCAAATACAACTAGGTCATTCTCGACTCTGGCAATCACAGGTGCGGGTTGCGCACGCAGCTTTGCCATGAAATAGTTGGGTTTCCGTACAGACAGGGCGAGCAGTGTTGTCTGTAGGGATTCACCGGGTAAGCTTCCACCGCCAACCTTGGATTCCCCTTTGATCAGTTCACCAGCGCCAAGCATCTTTTTCCAATTCTGCGCGCGCCTGTTTATCTCAGCTTTGGTTGTGGAAATCATGTGCCATACTGGAAGTTTTTGTAAAGCTTCACCCTTGAGATAATGAAAAAGTGTAGCAGTAATACCTGCCAGACAGAGCTTGTCTGCACGTACTGCACGTGCTAGAGGATGCTTTTTGATTTTTGAGAGATATTCTGCTTTACCGACGATGATGCCGGCTTGTGGGCCGCCCAGCAGTTTATCGCCAGAAAAGCAAATTATATCCGCACCTGCTTTCAAAGATTCCTGCACGGTTGGTTCATGAGCTAAGCCGTATTGTTCTGTATCCAACAGTGCGCCGGAACCCAGGTCGTGAACTATAGGGATGCCAGCTTGATGAGCTAGGGAGGTGATTTCTTTAAGTGGGGGTTCGCTGGCGAAACCGATGATGCGGAAATTGGAGTGATGTGCACACAGCACCAGCGCGGCTGGTTCGCGTAGTGCAGTTTCGTAATCATGTAGATGTACTCGGTTGGTAGTGCCGATGCTTACCAGCTTGGCACCTGACTGTCGCATTACGTCTGGTACTCGAAAACCCCCACCAATTTCTATGAGCTGCGTTCGCGAAATGATCACATGCTGACGCCGGGCTAATGCACTGAGCACCAACAGAACAGCTGCAGCGTTGTTGTTTACCACTAATGCACTCTCTACGCTGATCAGGCGCTTGAGAATTTGCTCTGGATGGATGCTGCGTTTTCCACGACGCCCTTTTCTTAGGTCAAATTCCAGGTTGCTGTAACCACTGGTAATCTCATGCATGGCTTGTATGGTCGCCTGACTGAGCGGGGCACGCCCCAAGTTTGTATGAAGAATAACACCAGTTGCATTTATTACTGACACGAGAGTTGGGGATAGCCAGTTCTTTAACAGTTCATGGGTGCGCTGGATGATTTCATCATTAGTTGGGAGGTTTTTTTCATGTTTGAATGCTACTCGTGCATCCTGCAGTACCTTGCGGATCAATTGAATAACCAGTTCTCTCCCGGCTTTTGATATTAATTTTTGTGCGCCGGAATGTTTAAGCAGTGCGTCAACAGAGGGCAGATCCTGGTACTTATTCATGTAAGTTTTTTCTTGGCTGAAAAATTACACGCTCACTAATGCTTAAAAAGAATTCAAACAGCAAGAAACCGCCTGCTAATATTAGAGCAATCAGGGAATTCAAAACCCTTCCTAATTGCAGCCAAATTAATAAGTCAATATAAATAGCGCACAGCAAGGCTTCGCGGATGAGTACGCCCTCGGTAAAACCGCTTTCAGAGATGCGGCGCTGAAGAACATAAATAAAAGGGAGTGAAAGCCCCGTTGCTCCAAGGGTAAGGAAAAAGAAAATTAGCCAACGTGGCCAGATTGTTGGTAGAGTAAAAAATACTAATCCTGCAATACCGCCAATTCCCAGGATAACCAGAATTAGGCTGGTCAGCAGCACTTTTTGCAGCGACGGAAAATGGTTTTTCGCCATGATGAATGATTATATCCTAAGCTTATCATCAGGGTAATTTATCATTAATATTTGTAGTTCTTGTTTCCTTGATTTGTATTTGGGAAATTGGTTTGCTCAATAAAATAAAATCACTTAGTTCTGAGTTTCCTCGCAGCTTCCGAATTTTGGAGGTTGCGACCTTCATCGACCGGCTGGGTGGTTTGATGATATTTCCAAATTCTTCCTTATATCGCCCAATATTTTAATGTGAGCATGACAAAAATAGGATTATTGTTGGCCCTTGGTCTCTTTCCAGCATGGTAAGCAGTATGATCGGGGGAGCACTAACAGATAAGTTTGGGCACAAGAATATGATTGTCTATGGCCTGGTTCTATGCGCAACTAGCAGAATATTAATGGTATTGGTGGAGATTTGCGGACTTTAGCCGTTATCATTGTATAGGTGGGGTTGCTGGCAGAAGCAGACGGTCCAGTGCAGGGTGCTATGGTGGCGGATTTGCTGCTGGAAGAAAAACGCACGATAGGTTTTGGCGTTCTACGGGTTTCGTCTAATATTACATGGGTTAATTGTCCAGTATTAGGTGAATTGCTGGTAGGAATTTCTTACCTGCTGCTGTTCATTTTAGATGCTCTCCAGCACAATTACTACCGGGATAGTGCATTTCACTTTGCCGGAAACAAAACCAGAATTTTCTAATGAAAACGGCAGCAGGGCTTAATAAAAACGATTGTGAATTATAAAGTATTTTTGTCGGATAAGATTTTCATGGTTTTTTGGCACTTGTTAACCTTATAGCTATTGTCTATATGCAGATGAATAATATTCTTTCTTTTTTCTTGCGTGGTTTTCACCATATATATCCACATGTGTATGGATTTATTCTCAGTCTGAATGCTGTTTTGGTTGTACTGTTTCAGTTTTGGATGACCAGAAAAAGGTCTGGCTATCCCCCTTTGCTTGTGATAATGGTCGTTAATACTTTTTATTCCATTGGGTTTGGGATGTGCAGCTTTGTCTCCTCTTTAGAGCTATTCCTTCTTGCAATGGGTATAATAACTGCTGGAGAAATGATAAATACCACAGTTTGTCAATCGCTGATGGTAACAATCGCGCCAGAAGAAATGCAGGAAAGATATATAGCAGTCTTCGGTTTACGGTGGAGGATTGCAATGGCAATAGGCCCATTGGCTGATGTATGGGTCATTGATAATACTGATCCCAACTGGGTTTGGTGTGTAGGTGGAATTATTTGCATTGTTGCTGCACTTGGCTACCTAATGCTACATGCTCGTATTGGTGAGCGTTTTAAAAATCTGATACAGCAGAAAGATCAGGTTCAGATAGTCGAGTAAAGCTGAATTAATTAGAAAAGGAAATGCGCAAAAAATTCAAAGGATGGTGTTGTATGTTGAAGGAACAAAATTTAACCAAAAGAAAACCCTTTACTCCGATACAACTTAAAAGGCAGAAACCAGTTCCGCCAGATATTGTCATTGCACAGGGCGCGCAGCTAAAACCTATTAAGCAAGTTGCTGAGGAAATAGGGTTGCTTCCGCACGAAATTGAATTATTTGGACCGTATAAAGCAAAAGTTAGATTAGAAGTTCTGAAGCGATTAAGCCATGTTCCAGATGGTAAATATATCGACGTAACAGCTATTACTCCCACACCATTGGGCGAAGGGAAAACTACAACTACGGTGGGCTTGAGTCAAGCGCTTGGCGCTCACTTGGGCTACCGGGTGATGACCTGCATCCGCCAGCCCAGCCAGGGTCCGACTTTTGGCATTAAGGGTGGGGCAGCCGGAGGTGGTTACAGCCAGGTTGTTCCAATGGAGGATCTTAACCTGCACCTCACTGGCGATATCCACGCTATCACTGCTGCCAATAATTTACTAGCGGCGGCTATTGATACGCGCATCTTTCATGAAACTAGACAGAGCGATGAAGCACTCTTTCGCCGCTTATTTCCAGTTGACAAGAAAGGTAGACGTCATTTCGCTCGCGGCATGCTAGGCCGGTTACATAAACTGGGGATCAGTAAAGATGACCCGGATGGATTAACAGAAGGAAAACGGCGACAGCTGATTCGTCTGGATATTGATCCGGCAACAGTCACCTGGATGCGAGGAATTGATACAAACGACCGTTTTTTGCGCGGCATCACTATTGGCAAGGGCCCAAGAGAGAAAGGTATCACGCGTGAGTCCGGGTTTTATATCACAGTTGCCAGTGAGATCATGGCAGTATTGGCACTCACCACAGATCTAGTAGATATGCGCCGTCGCTTAGGGGAAATGGTTGTTGCACTCAGCCGCAGTGGTGAAACTATTACAGCAGATGACCTGGGAGTGGCTGGCGCTTTAACAGTATTAATGAAAGACGCTATTAAACCCACGCTGATGCAGACGTTGGAAGGCACGCCGGTCTTCGTACACGCAGGACCGTTTGCCAATATTGCCCATGGTAACAGTTCTGTCCTGGCTGATAAAATCGGGTTGAAATTGGCTGATTATGTTGTGACAGAATCGGGTTTCGGCTCTGATATGGGCATGGAGAAATTTTTTGATATCAAGTGCAGATATTCTGGCTTGGTTCCCAATGCGGTGGTCATGGTGGTAACCATGCGTGCGCTGAAAATGCATGGTGGAGGACCTGCTGTAAGAGCGGGCCAACCTCTAGATGAGGTTTACACAAGCGAGAATCTGGACCTGCTGCGTGAAGGTGTGAAGAACATGCTGCATCATATAAAAATTACAAAAATATTTGGTGTTCCAGTGGTTGTGGCAATTAACCGTTTTAACAAGGATACGGATGCGGAGTTGGAATTTATACGCAAGGTTGCCGTAGATGAAGGTGGTGCCTTAGATGCGGTAGTATGCTGTCACTGGGAGCTTGGAGGTGAGGGAGCGGTTGACTTGGCAAAAGCAATTGTGAAAGCTGCAGAAAAATCATCTCATTTCCGGTTGCTTTATCCGCTCGATTGGCCAATTAAGAAAAAGATAGAGACTATTGCTGTTGAAATATATGGCGCAGATGGTGTAGATTATGAACCTGATGCGGAAGCACGCATAGAAGAATATAACCGCCTGGGATTTGATAAACTACCTATCTGTATGGCGAAGACTCACCTTAGCTTAAGCCACGACCCCGCAGTGAAGGGTGTACCCAAGGGCTTCCGCATTCCCATTCACGATGTACGCGCATCAGTGGGAGCGGGCTTTATTTATCCAGTGCTGGGAGAGATCAGCACCATGCCCGGTTTGCCTACTCGCCCGGCTTTTATGGAAATCGATATTGACCCTAATACAGGGCAGGTCTTAGGTTTATCATAATTGTGTATGGGTTGGTTTTAAACCCATCCATACGATTATTCATCCCCCTTTCAGGAAGAGGATAGGGAAGATCGGTGTATAGAAGGTTTGAGCCATCTGTTTGTTAGAATTTGCTTGGATTAACCATCGGCTATAATACTCTGCATCAAATTCAATAAACATGATAATATCCTATGACTAGAAAAAAGCGAATCCCCTTTGAACTGCTAATAATTATATTTACGCTAGTACTGCATTTATATGTGGCGCTTTCCCCTGAAGCCAGTTTGCTTAATTGGTATCAGACTGATGATGCCTTTTATTATTTTGTGATTGCCCGTAATATCGCTGAGAGTAAAGGTATCACCTTTGACGGCATCAGTGCCACCAATGGGTTTCATCCACTATGGATGCTCATTTGTGTACCTGTCTTTGCATTGGCGCGCGTGGACCTTGTCTTACCCCTTCGTGTTCTGGTAATGGTACAGGCTTTTTTCAATATTGGCACGGGGATTTTGCTTTATCGGCTGCTTTCTAAAAAACTATCCCTAGAAGCTGGCTGGATGATAGCGATCTTCTGGATGTTCACTCCAGCTATCCATGGATTAACCACAATGATGGGGATGGAATCAGGTATCAATGCCTTTTTGTTAGTCACCATGCTCTCAGTTTTGACATCTTTTGAAGGAAAAATTGACTTAAAAAAAGTATTATTACTAAGCGGCTTGGCTGTTTTAACGTTGTTCGGCCGTCTGGATAATATTTTCTTCATATTGGCAGCGGGCATATGGTTGGTATTTCGCAAATCTGCACTTCGATGGCAAATCCTTCTGGATCTGATTTTCTCACTCCTTTCAGCACTGATTGCTTATTATTTAAGAGTGCAGAATACCGATAATATTTTTAATTTTCTACCCTTTGCCTATCTATTCATTGCGCTTTCAATGCCATTGAAGGTTTTATTACTATATGCTGCAGGTAGCTATACATTTACATCAAATGGTTTTCCTCTAAAGTCGTTCTTACGTTCAGGGTATGCAATCAGCATAGCTTCAGTCGTGAATGGGTTGTTATTATTTTTGTTTCATGATGTTCTGCATGTGTTTCTTGGTTTCCCCCGTTCTGTGGTTGCTATAGATTTAGGTTTCTCATTGATTTTCCTGATTGGTTGGCGGCTAATACATTATCTTAAGATGCGATTAAGTAATCATAGTCAGAAAGAAGATATATCCCTAAAGAAAAATTGGAAACAATGGCTGAACACAGCCATTGTTTATTATTTTCCGATAGGTTTATTTTTAGTCGCTTATTTGCTTTGGAATAAGAGTTACGCAGGCACTGCTATGCCTGTAAGCGGTCAAATCAAACGCTGGTGGGGTACTTTACCTTTGACAGTATATGGCAAGCCTTTGAAGCATTTACATGAGGTGCTTGGAAGCTGGTTCAATCCGACAATAAAAAACGGTCCCTGGTGGCTGGTAACTAAACCAGTTGATATCTTTACAGATATTATCACCAGAATGCTGGGCTTTCCAGAAAAAACGATTCAATTTGCTAATTTCAAACGTGATTTTGGCATTACAGTTTGGGTTGTGATTGGGGGGATTGTGTTCTGGTTGGTACAAAAACACCGGTCTCATTTGAAAAAGGTTCATGATGAATTAGCTTTACTCCCCTTTTTTACCGGGTGCGTGTTTCATATGTTTTCTTATAAAGCTACTGGATATTTGCATGCCAAATATTGGTATTGGACCAGTGAAATGCTATTCGTGGTTATCATTAGTAGTATTTTATTGGAGTATGTGTTGCAAAATATTCGTCAGAACAAGCATGGGGAAAAAGTGGTGCGTTTTTGTGTTGCAGTCCTTTGTGTGATTCTGATCGCAAATTTATCCCTAAGTATGATCCAGAGTTTCCCTTATCAACGTGGGTTGGATGAAATACATAGCTACCGTAAAGAGATAGAATTCATTATGCATAACACAGAACCCGGCTCAATAATCGGAATGACAGGCGGTGGCGCAATTGCTTACTTCAGTGAGAATCGAGCAATTGTTAACTTAGATGGATTAGTAAACGGGTTTGAATATTCCAAATTATTGCAGGAAGCTGAGGCATATCTTTTTCTAGATAAGATTGGCATGGATTATGTTTATGCACCAGAATCAATGATTCTTGAAAGTGACCCCTACGGTTGGATTTTCATGGACAGATTAGAACCCGTAATTATGACAAACGGGTTTAATTTATACACTTACCATAAACTTATTGTTGATTGAAATTCGTAAATTATTCACAAAATTTGTGAATTGAACTTAGTAAATCCAAGTGCATATCATTCAAAATAATTATTATCAGGTTTATTTTGACCCAGAAATAAGACGTTTTGGGGTGATATCAGCGGATGACAATCTTCCATTATTGCGAAACGCCTGGATAGCTGTTCATTATCGGGATGAATTCGGGCACAAATGTGAGTTTGTGGGCGAATGGTCTGGCCATGAAATCCAAGTTTTTAACAAAGTTGTACCAAATCATGGAAAAGGCAAACAAGCGAAAATCATTATCTCAAGTAAGGGATCAAAACTGGATTGTCAGTTGATATTTTTTCTTCCCGAAAATTACCCGTTTGTTTTATGGAAGGTAGTAATTCACAACAACAACCATGACCCACTGTGGATCAGGCGCATTGATTTACTAAGAAGTGATCTTTCTAATGAAAAATCGATTGTATTTAAAGGAAATTCACTTTCTACAGAGCTTACTTTCTTTTCCCATGGCTGGCAATCGTGGTCTTATACGGCTGCATATTGTTCAAGTCAAAGACAGCGCCGATCGCATTTAGGATTTTTACAAAATCCTATGGTGGTTAATCCAGGTACGCCCCTTACAAAACAGCGCGGCCATTTTTCCAGCGACTTCTTTGGTGTGGTGGGAGATCAGCAAAGCCGCACTGCTCTTTTGGTGGGTTTCCTTTCTCAAAAACAACATTTTGGTTCAGTGGAAGCATGGTTACGGGACCCGCCTTTTTTATATCTATGGGCGAATGGCGATGATACCCGGCTTAATCCAGATAAAAGTATCGAGACAGATTGGGCTGTAGTGTATGCCTTTCATGCAGAAGATAGTGAGTCACTCGCGCCTTACTTAGAGGCAGTTGCCCGTGAGCATCACATTGAAGAGGTCAAAGACCCTCTGCAAGGTTGGTGTTCCTGGTATTATTATTACCAGAATATTAATAAGCAAGTTATTACTGAAAACCTAGAAGCAGCTTCATTGATAAGCGCTGAATTACCATTGAAATTAATTCAAATTGATGACGGGTTTCAGGAACAGGTTGGAGATTGGTTTGAATTTAGAGCTGGTTTTCCCAAAGGGGTGGTATCGTTAGCGGAAAAAATAAAAGCTGCAGGTTTCACCCCGGGTCTATGGCTGGCTCCTTTTATTATTAACCGCAGGTCACGCCTATACCATGAACACCCTGATTGGGTTTTACGTAACAGACATGGGAAGCCTGTAAATGCCGGCTTTGTCTGGAACTCGTTTGGCGCAGCACTGGATCTGACTAACCAGGATGCACTTGGTTATGCTAGCAGAGTTGTAAGTACTGCTGTACATGAGTGGGGATTTCCTTATTTGAAATTAGATTTTCTATATGCTGGAGCCCTTAAAGGCCGATATCAAGATGATACTAGGACGCGCGCGCAAGTTCTATATAGCGGTGTGCAAGCATTAAGGCGAGCTGTGGGGAATGAAACAACGCTTGTTGGTTGCGGTGCTCCCCTTGGATCAGTGCTTGGTCTGGTGGATGCCATGCGTATCGGTGCAGATGTGAGTGGGGCTTGGCGGCCAAAATATTTCGGCATCAGTTTTCCCTTTAATAGTGAACCCAGTATTCCCTCTGCTTGTAATAGTATCCAGAATATCTTAACACGTGCGCCATTGCATCGCCGCTGGTGGATTAATGACCCTGATTGTTTATTAATTAGGTCCTCTACAGAATTAACAATCTCAGAAGTACAGTCGCTGGCGACTGCTATTGCTCTCACGGGTGGATCGTTGCTACTCTCCGATGACCTGAAGGAATTAACAAAAGAAAGGCTGCGTTTGGCAGCTGCCCTGATTCCACTAATAGGAAAACGTGCTCGCGTGTTAGATTGGATTAGTGCAGGAACGCCGCAACGGTTGCGGTTGGATATTGAGAATGCTGTGGGTCATTGGCATTTGCTGGCATGTTTCAACTGGGAAAATCAACCGATAACATTTTCAATATCTCCTGAAGAATTTAATATAAAAGCGGACGATTATTGGGTGAGTGATTTTTGGAATAAAACTGCTTATATAGTAAATGCGCATAGACCTTTTTTTCATGGTGAGGTTCCCAGTCATGGAGTTAAATTGCTGGCTGTAAGGCGTGTGCATGAAAATCAACCACAATATATTGGCGGAGATCTGCATATTTCGCAAGGTCTTGAAATTTGTGATTGGATTGTAGGGAAAAAAGAAATTCAGGCAACGATAGATACTGAGCGGAATACAAAAGGGTTGATCTTTATAGCACACCCGCAATCTATCAGCCAGATTTCGTTAGATGGCAATTCACTATTATGGCAGCGGTATGGACATGACATATATGAGATTCCGGTGGTGATTCACAAGAAGTCATATATGCAAATACGGTTAAAATAAAAAAGAGTTGGTACATTTGCACCAACTCTTGGATATACAATACTTCTCTAAGTTCTATTTTTTCATTTTGGGTTTCATTTCTTCTTTTCCTCTGGGCTTTTTATGCCACTTGCGAATAGCTTTTACGATGAAATAGATCGGCAAACCAATGATCACTGTGAACGGTGCAAGAAAAATGACTAGCCAGATCAGGAAGTTTGCCAAGTATTTCAATCCGTTAATTAATGCCTGCAGGGCTTTTTGCACTTCTATAGAAGGTTGCCATCCACCAATGGTTAGTGGCGTAACAGCTTCCTTTGCTTGGATATAAACACTTACTGCAGACAAACGCGCCGATTCTTGATAGTATTTGATTTGTCCCTGTAAGACTTCAATTTGTTCACGGATGTAGGTAAGTTCGTGGAATACAGACATTACATCTTCTGTCTCTTGCGCATCATCCATGATTTCCAGCAGTTGCCTCTCAGCTTCCTGCAGATTGCGCAGACGTGATTCCAAGTCTGTTACTTCACTGGTCACGTCTTGGCCGGAAATATCTTCGCTGAGAATGTCCAGAGTCTCGTCTTCCACCAGGGATTTGATTGAATCCAATGCCTGATTTAGTTGTTCTGCTGGAACTCGCACAGTGACGTTGGCTACTGGTACTTCAATGCCGCTAGATATTGTAGTCTTATAAACATTTGAGTTAACAACAAAACCACCTATATCCTCTGCCATGCTCATTATTGTTTCCATCGTTTTTACAGGGTCACTTACAACTATGGAGATGTTGGCGTTCTTGATTACAATGCGATCTGTGCTAGCTATGGAACCTTCCAAGTTTAGGTCTGCTTTGGCGATGGATTCCTCTTTAACAAATTCTGGCACAGCGGCTAGAGGTGCTTCAAGCGCTTCTTCTGCTTGGATGAAAGACTCTTCTCTTATTTTGCCAGCTGGAGCTGCTAGCATAGAACAAGCAGACGGCAGTAAAGTAGCAAGCAAAAGGCTAATTAGTATTAATCTCTTCTTCATTATGATCTCCTTATGTGAAGGTTTTTCAATTAATAGACGGATAAAAACCAAAAAAGGTTCCCTTACCAGCCATCGTTTAAGCGTAGTGCATGTCTCCAGGGCAATCCGGCTTTTTTAATACGTTCCTGTACACTGGAAATATCATATTCCACACGTTGGAGTTCCCAAGTACTGTTATTGGGGTCAAAGAATGCAAAAGAAGCGCGTGGATCACGATCGCGTGGTTGACCAACTGAGCCAGGATTAAGAATTACACGGCCGCTTACAGTTTTCTTTTGGAAATCCAGTGGGATTACCGCACTAGAGTCTGTACTGGCTTCCTCCCAGTATGCAGGTACATGGGTATGGCCGAGCATACACAAACGGGTGTCGAAGAATTGGAACATACGTATGGCGGTCATGTAATCCATAACGTAGTCCCATACAGGGTTGCGTGGGCTGCCGTGTACCAAGGTCACCTCTCCTTTTACTATCTGCTCAGGCAAACTTAGCAAAAATTCTTTGCTCGCAGCAGTCAGTGCATGTTTTGTCCAGGAGATTGCTAGACTGGCTTCATGGTTGAATGTTTGTTGATCTACTTCACCCAGTGCAGCTGAATCGTGATTTCCTTTGATACATTCAAGGTTGGGCAGGTCTCGCACAAGTTTAATGCATTCATTTGGGTCCGGTCCGTAGCCAACAATATCTCCAAGGCACCAGACTGCATCGACTTTACCCGCTGCAAACAGTACAGTCTCCAAGGCGGATAGATTGGAGTGGATATCAGAGATGACAAGGATGCGCATAGATTTTCCTTATTTATTGATAAGTGCTTCAATGAGGTAGGCAATGATTTTTTCTGCGACTTCTATTTTGGGCATCAATGGGAGAGATTCGGATTTCCCGTTTGCGAAAAGCAGGGTTATACGATTTGTGTCTGATGCAAACCCAGCATCTGGTTGGGTAATGTCATTCACGGCCATTAAATCAAGATGTTTAGCTTTCATTTTCTTGCGGGCATTGGCGATTAAATCTTGGCTTTCCGCGGCGAATCCCACCAATATGAGTTTTGGGTTGCTCTTCTGTTTGACTTCTGCCGCTTTGACAAGTATATCTTCGGTTTGTTCTAACTGTATTTGGTTGTAACCATTTTCTTTCTTGATCTTTTGACTCTTCATTTTCTTTGGGCGAAAATCTGACACTGCAGCGGCCATGATCAGGGCATCTGCATCATTGATCTCATTCAAAACAGCGTGATACATATCTGCCGCGGTGTCCGCACGGATGGTTTTTGCGCCTGTAGGAGGGATGAGATGTGAGGAGGGATTAATCAACATGACTTGTGCTCCGGCATCCAATGCTGCCTGAGCAACAGCATAGCCCTGTTTGCCAGAGGAGCGATTGGTTAGGATACGCACAGGATCAATGGATTCCTGTGTGCCGCCTGCGGTTATAACGATTTTCTTCCCTTTGAGCAGACCGTCTTGTGCTAGCATCCAGCGTGCCTGCTGCAGGATTACACTGGGCTCTACCATGCGTCCTATGCCCTCCAATCCTGAAGCCAGATGACCCTCTAAAGGACCAATAAATTGAACACCTCGTTTCTCTAGAACACTGATGTTTTCTTGTGTGGCACTATGACTGTACATTCCCACATCCATGGCAGGTGCAATCAGAATTGGACAGTTCACTGCTAACGTGGTTAAAGTGAGCAGGTTATCAGCGATACCGTATGCCAGTTTGGCAATTGTATTAGCTGTGGCAGGGGCAATGATCATCAATTCGGCTTGACGGCCGATGTGAACATGAACTACATGTCCTTCCCTGCCCCAAAGATCGCTCTCTGTGTATGCTTTTTTGTCGGTTACAGTTTGAAAAGTGAGAGGCGAGATAAATTTTTGTGCTGCTTCTGTAAGCATTACATAAACTTCAACGTCAGATTGATACAGCTTTGAAGCCAGTTCAGCAGCTTTATAAGCTGCAATTGAGCCGGTTACTCCTAAGAGTATGTGTTTGCTAATCAGTGGATTTGCCATAGTGATTATTGATTAAGCTCCCAGAGTATTCGCAACCCTTCTAGTGTCAGCCATGGCTCAACAATTTTAATGGATTCTGTATATTGCGTGATGGTGTGTACAAGTCCGCCGGTGCCAATTACTTTCATATTTTCCCCTAATTCTTCCCGATAGCGGTGGACCATGCCTTCAACGAGTGAAACATACCCGAAAATCAATCCCGCTTGCATGGAGTGCACAGTGTTGCGGCCGATAACGGAAGGTGGTGCTTTCAGTTCTACCGGCAGCAGTTTTGCTGTTCGCTGTACGAGTGCATCGGCAGCGATGCCGATGCCAGGCATAATCGCCCCACCCAAGTATTCACCCTTTTCTGTAAGGGCATTGAAGGTTGTTGCAGTGCCAAAATCGATAATACAAGCAGGGCCGCCGAATTTTTTCTGCACTGCTACAGCATCAGCGATGCGATCTGCCCCTACTTCTTTGGGGTCATCATAGAGAATAGTGATGTTGGTTTTGAGTGCTGTGCTGATGATTAATACATCTTTATGCAAATATTGTATACAAGCTTCTTTAATGTGTACTGTCAGTGGTGGTACAACAGACGATAAGCAGATACCGTCAAGGGCAGTAAGCTGAATCCCGCTGATCTGCAATAGCGTCAGCATCTGGATACCATATTCATCTGCCATGCGTGCATGCTCGGTAGCCAACCGCCAATGAGGACCAAGGTTTCTCCCCTGATATAAACCCAAAGTGAGATTGGTATTGCCTAGATCAATAACCAGCAACATAATTATCTTTTTTGTTTATTGTTGAATATTTTATCTTACTTTTAAATATTAGAGTTTATCATCCAAGGGGTCAGAAGAATCATGCAAACCGTTTATCGGATTTTTGGTGGGTTACTCTCTGCTTTTTTTCCTTAAGCCAGCCAATGGATTTGACATTGTATTGATCAAATTCAGGTACATACGGTTTGATATCTAGTAAAGGAGTCCCATCAAGAATATCCACATTTTCAATGTGTAAAATATTCTTCTCAATGGATAATAAACACACAATGGATAATCCGATTGGATTGGGTCTTTTTGGTGTTCGCGTGGCGAACAAACCGCGCTTCAATGTATCCATGAACGGTATTACCAGAGGTTGCCAATCCTTCACGATATGAAAATGGTACAGCAGAATGATGTGGGAAAATCCATTAAGATCCTTTACTGCAGGGATATATTCAGGAAAAAGGCATACGGTTCCTTTGATACCGATTGCTCCATTTGGTTGGATGGGCATATTGGTGATACTCTTGAATGGAGAGTGGATTTTACCTATCGGAATATATTCAATCTTCATCTCAATTCCTTACCTATTTAATCATATAATTTTAATTAAATTTAGCCTTTGGCTGTATCAGTCCCCACAATGCCCGATGGTCGCATCCTTTTCCCCCATCCAGGCGTTTAGTATCGGTTGTTACCCCCAAAGTGTCGAGCGTACCAATGGCGAAATTGCTGACTGCAAAGTCAATTGTGCGGCTAAGGAAGGGGAAAATGCTTGTCAATTCTGGCAAACCATCCTCGCTCAACCGATTATAGTAATGCAGAGCAGACCCTGCCCAACCCTTTTTAAATTGTTTTTTCCAGATATGAGTGCTCTTGTCTTCATAACGCCAGGGATCGAAGTTGAAATCTCCTATCAGCAATACCCATTGCTGTTTGATAAGCGGTTGCCTGTTCTCTTTAAGGTTGCCTGCAAACACATTAATTAATGTATTGACACGGCAAAAGACGTTTGTGCTGTGCAGATGAAAATTCACCAGATCAAACTGAAATCCACCTTTCAGACGTATGGTAGCGGCTTGCGTGGCAAAACCATTATCACATTGACTGCCTTGTGCTTCAGTGCGCTTGTTTTTCTTATATTTTCCTTTTTTACAACCAATAATCTTGCCTATCTTCGTGTGCACTGCTATGCCTTCAAATTGAAAGCGGCTGTCTACAACAATGGAATATTGCTTCCCTACAAGCCGCCGGATCTGTGGTTTGCGTGGTTTACGTAACAAATATTCTAAAAAACCCAACGATTCCTGAAATACAATAATATCTGGATTAAGCTTCTTAATTCTTCTCGTCAGACGCTTCTCCAATTTTTTTGAAGCCAGCTTGTTCTTATAGGTGTCGTTGAAATACTTAAGGGATGCGTTGCCCAGATTAGCACAAAGAACCGAGAAAGGCTGAAATTGAGGGTTCATCTTTTTAAAGAATTTAAGGGGTTATCCAGAACATTTATCGATGATTTCTGCAGCATAGTCAAAGCGGCTGAAAGCAGGCATTAGGTAAACACCTTGTGCAACTTGTTTTAACTGGTGAATTAGATCAATTGCCTGCTTTATTCCCAGTTTCGCGCCTTCATCACCGCTGCTTTGAAGTTGTTGATAAACTTTTTCAGGAATATCAATGCCTGGTACTTCTTGATGCAAGAAAGCAGCGTGCTGGGCGCTTACTAACGGTAAAACGCCAATGATAATGGGTACTTCAATTTTTTTTGAGAACACCCGGTATTGTTTCAGGAAATTTTCCAATATTGTGACATCATAAATAGGCTGTGTCAGGATGAAGTCGGTCCCTTTGCGGATTTTACGCTGTAGAACTTTCATCTCTCGTTCTGGATCTGGTGCTGCCAGGTTTAATGCGCAGCCTACAAAGAAGCTGGTTGGCTGACCAATTTCGCTGCCGGCATGGTCAATACCTTGATTGAAGCGCTGTTTGATAAGTTTGATGAGTCCGGATGGTGCCAGATCATAGTTGTCCATTGCTTCAGGATAATCGCCAATTGCAGTTGGGTCGCCCATGACCACAAAAACATTGCGCACCCCCAGTGCGTGGGCTGCTAATAAATCACCTTGTACACGCAGGAGGTTGCGCCCACGAGTGGGAAAGTGGAGCACTGTTTCGATATTGATATGCTTCTGGATAAGATTGCAGATTGCCCAGGGGCTCATACGCATACGTGCCATTGGGCTGTCTGCTATGTCAATTGCATCTGCACCGGCTTCAGCCAACAAGCTAGCTCCAGCTAGTATCTTGTGTGTCGAGAGCCCGCGAGGTGGATCCATCTCTATGGTAAAAATGAATTTTCCTTGCGTAAGTTTCTGCGAGAATTTGGTGGGTTCCTGTGCCTCTTCTTTTAAAACCTCGGCTTCAACTGTTTTTATCTCTAAATCATTGAAAATCACTTTGGTGGTATTGGATTGAATGGCTTTATCCATTGCTGCAATATGTGCTGGTGTAGTGCCACAGCAACCACCCATGATTTTTGCTCCTCTCTTCCAGAAGGCTAAAGCGTAATTACCGAAATACTCAGGAGAAGCGGGATAAAAAATGCGTCCAGAGACCTGTTCGGGCCATCCGGCGTTGGGCTTTATCCAGAAAATTCCTTCTGGCAGTGCCTGATGCATTTTTTTCAACAAACGAAGCAGTTGATTGGGGCCACCTGAGCAGTTTACCCCGATTACATCCGCGCCATAATTGGAGATAGTGTTTACTACTTTAATGGGATTATCTCCCAACAAGGTGCAGTCGTCACGAGTGAAAGTCATTGACGCTACGATAGGAATATCGGCATTCAAGCTTTGCGCAGCACTGATTGCCTCGCGAATTTCATAAAGGTCAGTGATAGTCTCAATGACAAGTAGATCTACATCAGATTCATACAGGGCATTGATCTGTTCTTTGAAAATATCGCGTGCTTGTTCTGGCTGTACACGGCCAAATGGTGCCAGTCGCACACCAAGAGGTCCTACATCACCAGCAATAAATATTTCTTTAAAAGATGCCAGCACAACTCGTCGGGTAAGTTCTACTCCGGCATTATTGATTGCTGTAACCTTATCTTCTAGCCCGTGACGACTAAGTTTATAACGGTTGGCTCCGAAGGTATTGGTTAGGATGATTTCAGATCCAGCTTCAATATATTCTCGATGGATATCTGCTACTAGGCTGGGATTAGTCAGGTTCAATTCGTCAAAACACTGATCAAAACCGACGCCGCGTTCATGTAGTAATGTACCCATCGCACCGTCTGCTAGCAACGGTTTTTTTGCTTTCAGTCTTTTTATTAATTTTTCTCGTTTCAATTTGTTGTCCATTATACTGATCTAGGAGATTGTGAAATATATTGCCTGCGGATGGTGAACCACCAGAGCAGCAGTTGAGTGTTCCGGGATTAATTGGTAGCTGGATGTGAGCTGCATGCCCAAATCTTTTTCTGCTGGGAGCAAGTCGAATAGGATTCTATGCTGCGATAGGTCAGGGATAGGTTCATAACCCCAGGAATATCTTTTACCTTGTTTGATTTGTAAATTTAACTCAGTGCGAATACGATTATGGATATATCGTGCCGCGGATTCTGCTATTTGTACTGCAAGTCCATGTGAATAAAATGCCTCTACAAAATTATCCTTGGAATTAAGGCCCTGAATGTATTTGGTTGCTTCTGAACCAGCTGTAACAACTTGGAAAGCAATTACATCTTTTTTCTCAGATGAGATTGGGAGGAAATAATCTGCTAGGCAAAGGTGCTTTTTTTCAGCCTGACGAGGGAGCTGCAATCGTGTGATCTCTTTGATAGGGGTATGGGAATGCGGATCATAAATCACAATTGCATCCCCGTCGGATTGAGCTGGCCAATATCCATATGCCGCTCTGGGCAATAGCCATCCAATCTTTTCGGCAATCTTCAACATAGAAGACAGCCTTTTTTCGAATTCAGCTTCAAGCTGTTTCCACTTTTTACCTCGGGCATTTCTAGCACCCCATGAAAGTCGGAAAAGCGCTTTTTTATTAAGAAACGGCAGCAGATCACATATAGGAATATCAGATAGAATCTTTGAGTCCCAAAAAGGTGGAATTGGGGTTTTGTTAGGGGATAATCTTATTATTTCTTTTTCCTTTATTGCTGATTCATTCGTAATATTTTGGGGGCGTGAACTGGATACGGGCTGATAAGGATTTTTAGCGTAGTTTTCTTTTTTTATTCTTTCTAAGACATTAAGCGCTTCAAAAGCGTCATAACAGAAATATACACTAGCTTTATTATGGTAAGTACTACCATCTACTTTGGCGATTTGGTTTGCAAAGTCAGCATTTACTGCTGCACCGCCTATTAGTACAGGTATCGTTATTCCTCTCTGATGCATTTTTCTAACGACTATCGGCATTTGCTGGCTGGTGCTAACTAGCAGGGCACTTAACCCGATTGCGTCTGCATGGTTGATTTCAGCCTGCTGAATAATCTCTTCTGCAGGGACTTGTTTGCCAAGGTCAATCACTTCAAAGCCGTTATTCACCAAAATGGTTTTAACAAGATTTTTCCCAATATCATGCACATCTCCGTAAACTGTTGCCAGCACAATTTTCCCTTTACTGATTTCAGTATTTTGGTCAAGATACTGTTGCAAATGTGATGTGGCCGCTTTCATGATTTCGGCGGATTGCAACACAAAGGGTAAAATCAATTCGCCGCGCCCGAATTGTTCACCCACTTCTTTCATCGCTGGCAGGAGATATTCATTTATAAGGCAAATTGCACGAGTATGATCTGTTTCATTGGTTCTATCAGATATGAAAGTGTCAATATCCTCTATTAGATCCTCTTGCTCTTGATGCAGGATACGCCAGCGAATACGCTCACCGGTTGATAAACCTTCTGCTTTGAGAACCTGTTTGGGAGCTATATATACGTTCTCTCTACTCGTAAAAAACTCAATGAAATCCTTTAAAGCATCTTTTCTTAGATTGAGAATTAGTTCCTCAGCAATCTTTCGCTCGTCTGTTGGGATGGTTGCATAAGGCATGATGCTTGCTGGGTGGACAATTGCCATATCCAAACCAGATTGCATGGCATAGTATAAGAATACGCTATTCAGTACTTTGCGGGAAGTTGGTGAAAGACCATAAGACACATTGCTGATACCCAGAACTGTCAAACAGGTAGGTAGCTTCTCTTTAATCAACTGAATGCTCCTTAAGGTTTCAACAGCTGCAGATGCTGATTCGCTGTCACCGCTAGCCAGGGTGAAAGTGAGTGGGTCAAATACCAGATCTTTCGGTCGCAATGCGTGTGTTCCAGTTGCGATCTCAAGAATCTTTTGAGCAATTTCCAGTTTGCGTTTGGAGGTTCTTGCCATACCATCATGGTCGATTGTGAGGGCAATCACAGCGGCATTGAAGCGCTTAGCTAACTGGAAGATATGATCTAATTTTTTTTGTTTAATTTCTAAATTAACAGAATTTAATAGGCAGCGGCCAGGAGCAGCCTTCAATGCAATTTCCATCACATCTGGATCTGTTGTATCAATGATCAGCGCTGCGTTAATATTTGCGGCAACCATCTTGATTATATTCTGCATATCTTGGGCCTCATCCCTGTTTTCTGTCAGGGCAGTGCAAATATCCAACCCATGCGCCCCATTATCAATTTGCAGGCGCGCTAGTTGCAGGGCAGCTCCATAATCCTTTTGGAGCATCAATTCTTTAAATTGCCGGCTCCCCTGGGTATTCAGACGCTCGCCAATCAGAAAAGGTGGTGGCTCCTGAACCATTGCGATCGCTTGCATAGCACTGCTCAGACAAGGAATTGAGTTCTTAGGTCTTAGTGGAGATGGATGATCATGTATTTGTTCTACAAGGTAACGTAAGTGTTCTGGTGTGGTTCCACAACAACCCCCAACGATATTGACATGGTCTTTTTCCACAAATGCTGTCATCTGTTGAGCATAATCTTGTGGTGTGAGAGGGTATACAGCTTTTCCGTTGATATTTTGTGGTATGCCTGCATTTGGTAGGCAGGATATTGGCATAGTGGCATTTTTTCCCAAATAAGAAATTGCTTGTTGCATCTGTTCTGGGCCTGTTGAACAATTTATACCTATCACATCAATAGCCATGCCTTCAAGAATAGCCAGCACGGCAGTGATGTCGGTCCCAAGCAGCATGCGCCCATTTTCATCCAATGTGACCTGTACTTGGATAGGTAGAAAAATACCGCATTCAGTAAATGCCTTATGAATTCCATGAATAGATGCTTTAACTTCGAGGATGTCCTGCTGCGTTTCCAGTAACAACAAATCAACGCCGCCTTCAATCAATCCAATAGCTTGTTGACGAAAGATATCGGTATATTCATCAAAAGGAATATCTGAAGATTCAGAGTTACTTATTGAAGGGAGTTTGCCAGTCGGGCCCATTGATCCAGCTACGAATCGCTTATGCCCCTTAGCGCTGAATTCATCCGCAATCTGGTGGGCTAAAGTAGCAGCATGTCGGTTTATCTCATAGACCTGATTTTCAAGGCTGAATTCGCCGAGAGTGATTCGGTTAGCGCGGAAGGAATTAGTCTCAATTACATCTACACCTACTTTGAGAAATGAGCGATGAACTGCCTCCACTGCTGAAGGGCAACTTATTACCAGGTAATCATTACAACCTTGGAACTTTTCTCCACCAAAATTTTGTGACGTTAAACCCATAACCTGCAATGAAGTGCCCATTGCTCCGTCGAAGACGATTACTTTCTCATTTATTGCTTCTAGGTAGCTTCTATTTGTATAATGGCGTTTCATTAAAATCCTTCTTAATAAAAAACCTCTCTGGATTTGAGAGGCATTTTTTCTGTGTATGCTCTCATCTTCCAGAATATGCGCATGCTTAGCGACTTCTGCCGGAATTGGCACCTGCAAACATTTTGCGGTTGCCGAGGTTTCATAGGGCCGGTCCCTCCACCTCTCTAGATGAGTTTTAAAGCGAAATTTTTCGCAATCTTACCATAAAAGTATTTGGTGGTCAAATTTTCAAAATGTTTAATATGATTTACAGCACGCATGCCCTAATATTTTGACTTTTTTAACCTTTTATGCTATTTTTAATAGTTGGTAAGTCTACTTAAATATAACTGAAAATTTTTTTAGATGTAATTTATGTTGCGTGAGCGTATCGCTAATGATGTGTATTGGTTCCAGAGCGAAATTTATGCCCAAGTCACCGCGGGGGCTGTTGTCGGACCTGAATGGGCAATAGTGATTGACACGTTAGCACTTCCTGAAGAAACCTTAGCGATCAGAGAATTCATTGAGGGTGAGCTAAAAGTACCAGTTCGCTATATCATCAATACAATTTATCATGCTGACCACACTTGGGGTAATTGTTTTTTTCCAGGTGCTATTGTTATTGCCCATGCGCTTTGTTATAGGTATATGATAGAGAAAAATATAAAAGCATTAAAAGAGGTGAAAGCTCAAGATTCTGTATTTGCAAAAACCCGTATTGTTCTGCCTTCTCTAACGTTTACATCTGGCACTATTTCTTTACAAGTGGGGAAAAAGCATTTGAAAATCTTTTCAACTCCAGGAAGCAGTTTAGACTGTATTGCTGTGTTATTGCATGAAGACCGTATTTTATTTGCAGGAGATGCTTTTATGCCGATCCCATATATTGTTGAAGGCGACTTGGAACAATTGACAGAAACAATTATGTCTATTGAAAAAATGGGTCTCGAAAATATAATACAAGGACATGGAGATATTATTTTGCGAGGGGAGATTGAGCAAGCAATCAAGGACAACTTGGCTTATTTAGCTGCAATTAAAAAGGTCGTTAAAACAGCAATACGAAGGAAAGACCCAAATAAAAAGCTTCAGGAAGCTACAGTAGAAAGTTGCGGTAAAAGTCATGTGCTGCTTGGGGGATTAGTGAAAGAATTACATAAACGCAACCTGATTGCGCTTTTACAGCAGGAAATATCAGGAAAGAATGGTTAGATGACACTGAATATTTAGGGGGATTTATACCTTCAATGCTTTTTGATTAGAGCGCGTAATCCCACAACACGTTCATTGCCGTTTAACAAACGATAAATATTTGGCTGCAGTGCCCAGAGAACAATAGCTAGTGCACCAGCACCCAGCAGGATATCATCCCAGGGACCATACCCATTTACAGCTCTAAAGACGAAGATGAGCATCGAGGAAAGAGCAATACTGATTGTTGCCACTGATGCGTAACCAATCACGACATAAATGATAATAGCAACTGGCAAGATGATTATCCAGCTTTCAGACCATAATCCGATACTTGTTCCAAGGGTTGTTGCTCCTCCAGCACCACCACGTAGAAATATCTTTCCTGCTTCTGTGCGTTCAATGAGAAATATTGAATAATTGTGACCTAAAATTGTAAGTAAACCTGCAACTGCTGCTGCCCATGGATAAGATGGCAGCACATTTTTTGCCAGCCAGGGTGCTGCTACACCTTTTAATACGTCAAGAATAGCAGTTAGAAAACCTGCCAATAAACCAGCAGCGCGCATGGCATTTGTCCCGCCAGTGCGGCCACTGGCTATCTTTCTTACATCTAGTCCGTTAATGAATTTGACAATAACCAGCCCAAAGGGGATAGATCCGAGTAAATATGCAGTTATGAAAGTTATTGCTAATTTAAACATGTTGATATGCTCCATCAATAGAAACCCGAAGCTTGTTTATAGGTTACGATAATGATTAATTAATGGTTTTTTTCTAAGCAAGTAAGACAGCGATTGTCCAAAAAAGACCTGACATTATTACTGGTTCTATGGCTGCATTTCTAAGGGGTATTTTGCGAATCAGTGATTTTGCAATTGACACCAGTGAATAAGCAGGACCCAACAGGATAAGTCCAAATCGGATAGGGGAAATTGGCCAATAATGCAAACCAATTATGCATTGTGACAATATGACCATGCATACTAGAGTCCATTCAAAGTGCCATTTTGCTTTTTCTTTTAAATAAAGCATTCTTAGGCAAAAAAATGTATATGTGGGTAATAGAATTATTAGCAGCATGTAAAGCCGCAGACCTGCGGTTCGTAAAGCGATAGTTAAAGTGAGAAATAATCCAAAGCTTAATGCAGTCAGGAGCATCACGGCTGGAGGAAAACGGACGTCACTAGGATCCACTACAATATATTCTGCTATAAGAACGGTGAGTGTGAAAATGCCACCCAGCCCAAATACTACCCACCATTCCAGACTTACATTGATAATGCTGAGTGGGATACCGAGTACCCAAGCGGTTAGAGTGGGTGTAATCAAATAAGGCAGGGTGGTTTTAGAACCTAGTGCTGGATGATCCTGAAGTAGCCAATTGGTACCAGCAGCCGCTAATACTGCTGCAATAAAAGAGATTAGTATGGGAAAATTTAATTGGAATGCAATGAGGAAGTTAAATAAAGATAATTTGATTTCTCGGGCTGGAATGTGTATGAAAGGCATCCCTGCATAAGCAATCAGGATTACGGCGGAAATAATGCTTATGCGGTCTGCTTTTGGAAAATGCGCGTTCTTCTCCATTGATAGGATTTTACCTTGTAGTAGTTAAATTTGTAAAGAAAATCTAGTGATCATGAAAAAAATAATGGAAATTAATGAAAATGCACGTATGGTAAAATTGATGGTTGTATGCAAACAGATGTAAAAACTAACATTAAACCGCCTAAATTAATCCCTGTACTAGTCACAGGTTTTAATGCTATTGCCAGCAATCCGGAATTAATTCTTTTCCCAATTGCCTTGGATGTTGTTCTGTTATTTGGTCCTTTAGTGCGTATTAAAAATCTTATGATACCCATTTTTAACCAGGTAATTAAGAATGCAACTTCTCTTTACTCATCTGAAACGATGGAAATGGTTAAAAATAGCAGTCAATTGTGGAATGAATTTCTGGAGCAATTCAATTTACTATTCAGTCTACGCACTTTTCCAGTCGGAATTCCGAGTTTAATGGTCACTAGAGGTACTTTGGTAAATCCAATTGGTGAATTGCCGATTTTTGAAATAAATTCCTTTCAATATATTTTTAGTTCAGGATTCTTATTAATGCTCTCTGGTATAGTTGTGGGTAGTATTTATTTTAGGAATATAGCCCGTGTTTGCATAGCAGATAGCCAACAAGCCAATTTAAAAGGAGTCATCAACCAGATAAAACAGAGCTTTTTAATGTCAGTTCTTCTAATCCTATTATTCTTATTCATTGCCCTGCCAAGCGCTTGTTTCATATCTTCTATTTCAGTTTTTCTACCGGCATTGGGAACAATCCCATTGCTTGTTTTTGGGCTTATCTTGATTCAGTTGCTGACGCCGCTGGTTTTTGCACCACATGGCATCTTTGTCAGCCATCAGAGTATGTTCTCATCTATTGCTACAAGTGCTCGTTTGGTGCGTTCCTATTTGCCAGGAACAGGATTGTTCATGCTTGTTGCGATATTGATTAGCTTTGGCTTAGATATTTTATGGTCAACACCCTCAACCGAAAGTTGGTTAACATTAGTAGGGATTATTGGACACGCATTCATCTCCACCAGTGTTATTGCAGCTAGTTTTTTCTATTATCAAAAGGGACTGGAGTGGATGGAATTTGTCATTCAACAGCGGAAGCAAGAAAAAAACCGAGTAGAGCCGCAACAATAATTGAGGTTTTTAATTATTGGTCAAGTCACAGAAATTTTATGGAGGAGGATTTGTCTAAATCCAACAATGGTCTAAACTCATACCGTGCACGAGATATCCAGGTATTAGAGGGGTTAGAAGCTGTGCGACGCCGACCTGGTATGTATGTTGGTGGGACAGACCAAAAAGCGCTTCATCATCTAATTTATGAAGTCGTTGATAATTCCATTGATGAGGTTTTAGCGGGCGCGTGCGATCGAATAACTGTCACTATCCACAAGGACAGCAGTGTGACGGTAGATGATAATGGTCGCGGCATTCCTGTGGCAAAACATCCAGAGAAGAAAATATCTGCGCTAGAAGTAGTCATGACTACCTTGCATGCCGGCGGAAAATTCGGTGGTGCTAGTTATAAGGTCTCTGGTGGGTTACATGGAGTGGGTGTATCAGCGGTGAATGCATTGTCTGAGTGGTGTGATGTTGAAGTGCGGCGCAGAGGCCGGGTTTATTTCCAACGCTATCAGCGTGGGATTCCAGTTAAGCCAGTAAAGATTATCGGCAAGAGTGATCCTGGAGAAACGGGCAACAAAACAACTTTCCGTTTTGATTCGGAAATATTTAAAGGTAACGTTCAGTACCGTTTCGAAACGATTGCAAAACGCTTTCGCGAAATGGCGTTTGTGACCCGCAAGGTGGAAATTAATCTGATCGATGAGCGTCCCACAATTCCACGTCGTATGACTTTCTACTTTGAGGGTGGAATAAGTTCTTTTGTGCGCTACTTGAACCGCAATCGTGAAGTTATCCATAATGTTTTTTATGCTGAAAAAGAGGAAAACGGCATTGCTATGGAAGTGGCTGTACAATACACCAATGCCTATGCTGAGTCTGTTTATGCATTTGCAAATACTATCAACACAGTGGATGGTGGCACGCATTTAACTGGTTTTCGTGCCGCAATCACGCGCGTGATCAATGATTATGCACGCAAAAACAGTTTGATTAAGGAAAACGAAAGCAATTTCTCTGGTGAGGATACACGTGAGGGTATGACAGCAATCATTAGTATCAAGCATCCAGATCCGCAGTTTGAAAGCCAGACTAAAGTTAAATTGATGAATGCAGAAGTACAGACTTTAGTCCAGCAAGTTGTCGGGGAAGCTTTTAATGAATTCTTAGAGAGGAATACATCGACGGCGAAAATAATTGTTAGAAAATGCCTTACTTCTGCAAGAGCACGTGATGCTGCCCGAAAGGCAAGAGATCTGGTCTTTCGCAAATCCGCACTAGAAAGCCTGACACTTCCAGGTAAACTTGCAGACTGCTCTGAACGTGATGCAGCTAAAACCGAACTTTATATTGTTGAGGGTAACAGTGCTGGCGGTTCTGCCAAGCAGGGTCGCGACAGGCACTATCAGGCTATTTTGCCTTTGCGCGGTAAGATTCTCAACACTGAACGCGCCAGATTAGATAAGGTTCTGTCAAATAAAGAAGTTAAATCGCTCATTTCTGCGCTCGGTACAGGTATTGGTGATAGCTTTGATCTAGGGAAATTAAGATACGGAAAAATCATTATTATGACAGATGCGGATGTGGATGGCAGTCATATTCGAACTTTAATACTGACCTTCTTTTTCCGCTATATGCAACCGCTGATTGAAAGGGGGCATCTCTTTATCGCTCAGCCACCGCTTTACCTTATCAACTATAAAAAAGAAAAACGCTACGCTTATACCGAGGAGGAAAAAGAAGAAATCATTTCAGAGATAAGCGAGAAAGTCACTATCCAGCGCTATAAGGGTTTGGGCGAAATGAATCCCAGACAGTTGTGGGAAACTACCATGAATCCTGAGAATCGCACATTTTTACTCGTGTCTATCGAAGATGCCGCTCAGGCAGATCGTACGTTTGATATGCTCATGGGGCCTTTGGTTCCACCGCGTAAACATTTTATCCAAACACATGCGCAATATGTGCGCAATCTAGATGTTTAATCAATCGTGTCTAAAAGGACAAAAAGGGCAGAAATTCCATCTGCCCTTTTCTTATTTATGTAGATATTATTGGTATTTGCCTTGAAAAATTTCAAGGATACTGGGTATTATTAAATAAACATGGATAAGCAGAAAAATAATAAGGGCAGCTACTGTGGCTGGAATATCTATACGGGAATTTTTCTTCTTTCTGCTGCGACATTACTTTTTGAAATAAATTTAACCCGTCTTTATTCCATTGCTCAGTTTTATCACTTTGCCTTTTTTATCGTGAGTTTAGCACTGCTGGGTTTTGGAACTAGTGGATCAATTTTGTCGCTTTTTCCTCAACTTGCCAAAGGGAATATTTCAAAAAAATTTCAGTGGCTCTCATTATCAACTGCAATTTCACTATTGGGCTCTTACCTGATATTTATTACTGTTCCTTTTGATTCTTTTGCAATTGCCGTCAAACCGGATCAAATCCTTATCCTTGTTCTTCACTATATTTTCTTGTCATTGCCATTTTTTTTCAGTGGCTTAGTAGTGGGCATTTTCCTGAAAGCCTTTCCGCAAAAAGTGAATAGGATCTATGCCGCTAACTTGTTAGGTTCGTCAATGGGATGTATGCTGGCTTTTGTTACTCCTTCATTGGTGGGCGGTGTAGGTGTGGTTATGCTCTGTGTGGGAATTGCAGCTCTTGCGTTATTCATTAGTGTAGTTCATCATTGGCAAATTTCTATTGGGTCGCAAAGCAAGCTGGTCTTTCAACTTGGATTAATCTTGCTAGCTCTGCTGCTTGTTGGCTTTTCATCACTGGAGTGCAGACGCTATATTCAGGAGGGAAGTGTTAGCCAATGGCTAGACCTGCACATATCGCCCTATAAGGGTTTGTCCTATGCACTGCAATATCCGAATGCGACTATTTCATCAACAAGCTGGAATGCATTTTCTCGTATGGATATTGTCGAAAGCCAGGGGTTGAGGTCTATACCCGGCCTAAGTTATCGTTATCCAAAGGTTATTAATGCGAAAAGAGGTCTATTCGTCGATAGTGATAATCTCAATGTTCTCATTGATCCGCAAGATAATCTTGAGTTCACTGAATACCTGCCGCAATTCATCGCTTATTGGCTCAAGCCCACTCCCAAAGTGCTAGTTATTGAACCGTATGGGGGCTTGGACATCGCTGTGGCGTTAGCTGGTAACTCACGCGAAATCACAACAGTTGAGCCCAATAACCTTATTTTACAGACAATAAAACCGCTTTATGAGGATTATGGGATCCATTTTAATAATGAGACCATGCGCAGTTTCCTGCGAAGAAATAAAGACACGTTTGATATCGCCATTTTATCTCTTACCAGCAATTACCATCCAGTAAATTGGGGCGCTTATAGTCTTACAGAGGATTATCGCTATACAGTAGAAGCATTCTTGGAGGTGATTGATCACCTTGATGAAGGGGGAATTTTTGTCGTAAACCGCTGGCTGCAAATGCCGTCCAGTGAATGGCTGCGCGCTTTCTCGACAGCAATTACGGCTATGGAGAAATCGGATATTGATGTTGAAAATTGTATTGTTGCTTTCCGCGGTTATAACCTCGGCACTTTATTAATTAAAAGGCAACCATTCACTGAGCATGAGTTACAAACAATCCGGATTTTTCTTTCAGATTATTCATTTGATCTGGTTTATGGTCCGGATGTTAAAGAAAACGAAATAAACGTAAATAATATATTACTGGAACCCATTTATTATCAGGCATTTAGAGATTTAATTCACACGGATGATAAAAGTGCATTTTATGCAGATTATCCATTTAATGTTGCCCCGCCTGGGGATAATCAGCCATTTTTCAGCCATTATTTTAAATGGTCACAATTGCCATCCATTATTGAGGGTTATGGAAAAACCTGGCAGCCCTTTGGGGGAGCTGGATACCTGGTGACGTTTGTGCTCTTATTGATTACGATGTTTGTATCCAGCACATTGATCATCATACCGTTACTATTCAAACGCCTGGAATTTAAATATATTCATACTGAATATAAAAGCTTGGTGCAAGTGGTGTTTTTATATTTTTTCTTGCTTGGTTTGGCTTTCATGCTTGTGGAAATTCCGTTGATTCAGAAATTAATCCTATTCTTGGGTCATCCGGCTTATGCATTTTCAACGGTCTTATTCAGCTTGCTTCTTTTTTCCGGGTTAGGCAGCAGCTTTTCCAGGAGCTTACCAGTGAGATTAACAATCCTTTTGCTGGTGGCTTATCTATGTGTTCTGCCATTAATATTTTCCAAAGGTATAGATGTCGCCATCGGATTCTCCCTGCCCAACCGTATTCTTATAACAATTGTGATGCTTTCACCGTTGGGATTCCTAATGGGCATCCCCTTTCCTGCGGGAATGCATGCTCTTGGCCAAAAAATGCCTTCATTAATTCCTTGGGCATGGGGCATCAATGGAGCAACATCAGTGGTGGCTTCAGTATTAGCGGCGTTCCTTGCTATTGAAACAGGGTTTAATGTCGTGTTGTTGATAGGGGCTTTATGCTATTTGGGCGTCTGGCTGCTTATTCCGCGGGTATTTGCATAGGTTGCGGTTCGCCCTCGGATACAAGCGGAACAAACCTCACACCACCCATATTATAAGCTTTCAGTTCTCCGCCCTCATTGATAAACTTCCACATAGATTGGTAACCTCCCACTGGACCAATGGGAATGATCATGCGTCCGCCTTCAGTAAGCTGCTGCACTAATGGCTGCGGAAGATGATCGGGGGCAGCGGTAACTATAATGGCGTCGAATGGGGCAAACTCCTCCCAGCCAAAGTAGCCATCGCCCTGGCGCAGGTGCAGTTCAGTATAGCCAAGTTGATTTATTCGCTGCTGTGCTTGTTGGGCTAATTCAGGCACGATTTCTATGCTGTAAACATCCGCGTATCCTAATTGAGCTAAAACAGCCGCCTGATAACCTGACCCCGTACCGATTTCAAGAACGCGATCGCCTGGTTGCAGTTCAAGCAATTCTGTCATCCAGGCAACGATGTATGGAGCAGAAATAGTCTGTCCATAACCAATCGGCAAGGGGTGATCGCTATAAGCCAGATGAAGCAAATCCTCTGGAACAAACTCGTGACGAGGCACCTCCTGCATGGCACGCAGCACGTCGGGGTTTTTCAGGTTAAAAGAAATTTTAGCGCGTGCGACCATCGACTGACGTTGGTCATCATATAAACTGGATGGAGCTTCGGTTGGGATTGTCGCTTGTGATTCAGCCGGGCGTGCGATTAAATAAATCGCAGTAAATCCAAAAACTGCAATAAAAATCGCGATAATGATTAGGTGCTTTTTATTTTTAAGAGAGATCATTTTTTTAAGTATAGTATATGAATGATTTATCAGGCAACCAACCGATGATCAGTCTTTTAGCTTATGAATCCAGCCCTTTATTTTTCGCAATAAAATTCATTCAATAGACGCCATAGTGGTTGCACGGGCAGATGTTGCCATTATCGTCTTGTGTATATGAGCTGCCTTTCCGGATTTCACGAAGCGGCACTGTTTATTTTAATGTGGGAATTATCGCAAAAGAATTGAGGAGTGGGGTTTACATACCCCACCTTGCGATTATCTATACGAGACTCCCTTTGGTCGCTTTACAGCATGCTTCGCGATGGCTTCCAGTCATCGCGGGTGGAGTACACCACGCTACGCTCTGTACACGTCTACGCTCTCTGCTCCTACAGAGAGCTACGAAAGTTGACAAAACTTGACAAAAGTTGACACTAATTAATGTATTTTTGATTCGTTTCCAAGGAACGAATATCAGTGATAGTGATAACAAGGATAAACTGGCTGGCGAAATTGAGAGTGGGCACACTCTATAATCGCATCTGCGAGACTCCCTTTGGTCGCATTCAGGTGGCGCCCTTTTAGTGTGCAGGCAGGTGCAATGGACACATTGACCCACTGACTTCGAATCAGATGGCTGGGAGTTCCCTGGACTGATCGCTAGGGCAGGTGGATACCTCCGGTGACATAAGCGAATCTTAAAAGTGTCCAATAACTCAACCTTCTTATTCTGATCGCAAAACTGGCTGAACTTTCTACCCTTAAAATCCTTAAAAAACAGTAAAATTTAACATAATCGATCAGTATTAAAAAAGAGGTGTTTTATGAATAATTACCTAACTGACCTATCAAAAAGAAAGTGGTTCTTTCCTGTCGTCTATTTGTTATTCATTGTGATTTCAGTATTGCCACCGATTACCGAAAAAGCTTTTTCTCCCGAAAACACACAAGATGTAATCATCAATCTCCTAATGGTTGCCATCACACCCTATAAAGGTTGGGGCATAGTATTTCATGTTGTTACATTACTTATCATTTTACTGATTGCTCTCCGACCAGAGAAGGCAGATCGTCTATTTGCTGTTTATATGGGGCTGGATTTTTTAATTATAGCTCTTGCCCAATCATTCGGAAATACAGTGAAGTATGGCTTTGTGGTTCACACCAGTGGCTTGATTGCGTTTGTAATTCTTGGCTTAAGCTGGATATGGGTAGCAATTCGCGGGAACATTGAAACCTCATTCAAGGATATAAAATGGTACATATATATACTATTACCTTTAGCTCTTCTAGCTTTTTGGTCTCCTTATAGGGTTGATGGTTCATCAGTTATTCCTCATTTTGATCCTATACTTCTAATTACTTCACCTGATTACGGATTTACCTTTTGTTTTACTACACCGGTATTTTTATACATGCTAATCCTGTTCTACCCGAAAGTGAACCTGCTTGCATTTCGAATCACAGCTTTCAACGGATTGATTTATGCGTTATTCAATCTTAGCCACTGGTTCAATCCAGATACGCGTTGGATGGGAGTACTGCATATTCCGCTTCTAGTAACTTCAATTTATGCCTTAGTGAAATCTACAAAACACAAGGATTAAAAAGCAGAAAAAGCTCTAATTCAAATCACGCTCAATCACCCAATAATAAGCAGCTTAATAGTGACGTGACCCCATTCTTTATACCACTTGTTATGTTAGTCCAACCTGTTGAAATTGTATAGGCTGAAAAACGATTGCTGCAGGCACAGGGGGATAATATCCCAATGCACTATGAGGCCGGAGCGTGTTGTAATGCTTTCGCCACATCTCGATCAGCACCTGAGCTTCCTTCAAAGAATAAAAGATCTCACCGTTCAATAACTCATCTCGCATCTTTCCGTTGAATGATTCAATGTAACCATTTTCCCACGGACTGCCCGGTTCAATAAACAGCGCTTTGATTGTTAACGCCTTCAGCCAGCTGCGCACCCTTTTTGCGGTGAACTCCGAACCGTTGTCCGAGCGAATGTGAACGGGAACACCTCGTTGGAGAAATAAGTCGTTAAGCACTGCTAGCACATCTTTGTGCGTCAATCTGCGTGCAACTCGGATGGCTAAACATTCTCGTGTGTATTCATCGATGATGTTCAAGATGCGGAACTTGACCCCATTATGGGTGTGATCTTCCATGAAATCGTAGCTCCACACATGCTTCTGCAATAGTTTTCCTCTGACTGAGAAGTACCTCAGCTTCCCGCAATTTTGTAATAATTTGTTCAGCTGAGTACTTTCGTTTCCGTGTCATTTTATGCCTCCGATTGTGCCAGATACTAACATTGTATCTGGACTAGTTTTCGGGGGTCACGTCAAAGTAACTTGGCGACTATTTTTTGGGTAGGGAAAATCCAAAAGTAAATAGTTGTGGATATCATATAATCATTTTAAAACTTTGATATCCCTCTGCACTAAAAATAAAGGAGGAATGATGGAATTCTTACCGATTTTAAAACTAAGATTGCTGAATGGGTGGGTTTATCTGGCTGTATTCTATGGGTGCTTTGGACTGTATCTACTGAGCTGCTCAAAAGCCATTGTCAAGAAACTCTACAGTGTGGCAGATTGGGAAAAGCAATACTACAAGCTATCTGCTATAGGGAAACCATTCTCGGTAGCTAGCCTTTTACTCATTGTTTTCTCGTCCATAAAGTTCAATACTGTCCTATTTTGGCTGGGTACTTTTATCTATCTAGCTGGTTTTACGATCATGTTCATTGCCCTATTTACTTACCGTAAGACTCCTGCCGATCAAGCAGTGCGAGATGGGATTTATCAATACTCACGTAATCCACAGTGGGTAGGATTGGTATTTATTTTCATAGGCACAGCTATGAGCTGCGGAAATGGTTTAGCATTGCTCCTTTCGAGTATTGGGATTGTTCTTTACCACTTCCGCATACAGGGAGAAGAATCCGCCTGCCTTATATCTTACGGTCAGTCTTTTCAGGACTATATGGATTCGGTTCCACGTTACTTCAGTTTGAAAAGAAAGAAGGAGAGATGAAAAAAGAATTCAAATTCGGATTTGATCATATCCTATTAACGCTCACCTCTGTCGGACAAATACTTGCTGCAGCATTCACCTATCAATCTCCCATCCTTTCTTCCTTGCGGAACAGCGGCTGGATCTTGCTTTGGATCGCAGGAATCTTCGGGATGCTTCCCATCTTCACATTTAAGAGACTGGGGAAAGTCCAAAAAGGAAAGAGCTACGTTCACACCAACCAGTTGGTTGATAAAGGCATCTACAGCATTGTCCGCCATCCACAATATTTTGCTGGTGTTCTGATCGGCATTGCGCTTTATCTCATCTCACCCAGTTTGATCAACCTCGTCCTTGGAATAGTAAATATTGTCCAATATTACAATGGTACTTTCGAAGAGGAAGAAAGATTGATCGACAAGTTCGGACAGCAATACATCGAGTACCAGAAGAAAGTACCACGATTAAATCCAATCCGGGGAATTATACAAAGAATCATTGGCCATTAAGAATGGCAAACAAAGAAAAGTATTTATATAGCGAAAAGACCTCTTCCGAAAAGACAGAGATGCTTTTCATTGCATTGACAATCGTGTTTTTCTCTTTATTCATCTGGCGCACAAATATGTTTATGAATTGGAATACTCTTGCGGTAATATTCCTTTGCCTTTCCTGTTTCTTCCTTATCTACTCTGTAAATTACAGGTCGCTCATAATCCTTATCACCCCTGAATTTTTACAGCTCAGATTTAGCATTTTCAAATGGACTGTGTCAGTTGACAATATTGAGAAGGTCAGATTGGACGAGGTTCCGGATTTCAAGAAATATGGGGGTGCTGGTATTCACTTTATGTTTGTTAGAAAGAGGTACGAGTTTCCTTTAACTTTTTGGAATATCCGCGAATATGTGTTTCACTGAAGAAAAAGAAGGGATTGGTGCAGGATGTTTCTTTTTCGACACGCAAACCGGAAAAGGTGATGCAAGTTATTTCTGGCCTTATGGGGGAAAAAGAAAAACATCAGAAAAGTAAAAGATAGGGATATTAGTTGAAAGAAGATAATTCTTATTCTATGTGCTTGAGATAATGTTATTTTTAGAAAGAGTTATATATAAATTTAATAAAATTACTCGAAATGATAAATCCAATACATTTGCCATTATAAGAATATCGTTATTACTTGAAAAATTTGGGTAAGAACTGTCCAGTTTTTTGCTGATAATTAAGATATTCAGCGCCAAAAGTTGACAATAATTTTTTTTCTTCTTTTCGGGCTTCGCTTACCAGAATCCCTGTTATGATGATCCATCCTGCAAGCAGGATATATGATTTCAGAATCAGAATCATTGAACCAGTGATCAATATCAGTGAAAGATAAAAAGGATGTCTCACCCATTTATACAGCCCGGATTTCATCACATGATTGATTTTCCCATTCATTGCAATGGTTTTGTTGAAAACCTCATGTGAAGCATATCCTAAAATACAACCGAAAATAAGCAAGAAAGAACCAGTGACAGTTGATGCGATTGAAATCCACTTATTTGATTCCAGAATATCGATATACAAATTATTAGCCTTAATCCATATTATAAAAACAAAACTCAATGCAGAGCAAAGGAAAAGAATAATTACAAAGAATTTTCCGCCATGAATATGTCGCTTGTTCATTAATCTCTTTCCTAATATATTGGTAACTATCCTTAAAATAATAATTAATTATTTTACAAAAAAACATCAATACAAATTATGAGTTTTTTAATTTTGACTGATATCTTCTTTTTCATCATGTATTATATGATCCATTCTATTCATGATGTTGATTGCGGTCGCAGATTGCCTAAATACTTCATAGCTATTTTTTATTTATTAAATCGCCTTTCCCATTTCGTGTGCAATTCGTGTGCAATCTCTGTAGAAACAATGGATATAATGGACACTGTATAACGCCATGGACAGTTCTGCTCTTATCTGTGGAACAAGACACTGCGGATTTGAGTCCCTGGTGCGCAATGCTAATTACGCGTAGTTATAATTATTTACCTATGAGTGATTTGACTAAGGTAAAAAAGGTTTGCCTTTGATACTTAGTTGCCTTATAGGTATTTTCCCCAGAAATTGACCGCGGCTATTTGAGAAATTTTAGCTACCTTCTAAAATGGATTTCAGACGGTTTAGGGATTCTTCATAGCTTTTTTCCATTGAGCTGGCAACTACACCTTCTGCTAATTGAAAGAACCCTTTTGTTTCTCCCTCACCGACCATTGTTATCTTCGTGCCTTCTGGTACTTTTCTATAAGTCATGGTACCTTCCAGCTGCACAGGCCCTTCGATCGATTTTGCTGCCCATATCTCATTCTCCTTGAAGGCGGTGATTTCCATTGTCATTTTCATTTCCTTACCGAGAAATTTATGTACAGACAAGAAACGTGAACCGACAACATTATCAGGTCCTTCTAATCTTTGTATTGACATACCTGCCCATTTAGGATAGTTATCTAAATCTTGAGAATAAGCAAACACTTCTTTGACTGGTTTTTTTATGATCACAGATTTTTCTACTCTTACCATCGGAATACCTCCTTACTCATTTAAATTTCCGATTAGTTAGTCAATTTCACCTTTTCATCAATTCGGAATGGGAAATATTGTGTAGTGCGGTTGAAAATCCGGACATAGCAATAAGGGAGTAACATAAAGCTATGGAGGACAAACATGAGCACAAGAAAACGTCGTGCTTTCAGTGCAGACTTCAAGTTAGACACAGTTATGGAGG
>DUED01000002.1 GCA_011176685.1 Anaerolineae bacterium | reverse complement strand
ACCCTCCATAACTGTGTCTAACTTGAAGTCTGCACTGAAAGCACGACGTTTTCTTGTGCTCATGTTTGTCCTCCATAGCTTTATGTTACTCCCTTATTGCTATGTCCGGATTTTCAACCGCACTACAGTGCCGCTTCCTCGCACTCCCAGAAATTTTTTTAATACCTCCCTTATCCCTTTTTCTTGTCTATCATTTATGAAAATCACTTAACAAATCAAACTGGTGTCAATTACGCTCAATACCTAAAATTGTGTTTCTCGTAAATAAAAAGGGGAATAATTATTGATAGTTTCATTATTCTTTTAATTGGTGCTCCCCATTCCCGTTATTGTATAATATTTAATCCATAAAACATCACTTCTATATTCATTATGAGAAATATTGTAAAAAAATTTCAAAAACCAATTGCCATATTTATCATAATTGCTATTGCAATTTTCGGCTCATTTTTGATCCATTATGCCACAATATGGGGGGCGTGGGCTTTTAGCGATTCTGCTGCATATATCAGTGCTGCACGAAACTTCTCAGATGGATTCGGTTTTGTAATATCCTCACCGGATGAAAATTATGAGCCCTTGGAATACCATCCGCCTTTTTACCCTTTCCTTTTGAGCTTTGTCACAAGTTTCGGTATAGGTTTTATTGAAGGTGCACGATGGATTGATATTATATTATTTGGTCTGCTAATTTCCTCCATTGGTATTTCCATTCTTTATCTAACTCAATATTGTTTAATTGCCATCACCAGCAGTTTATTAATCGCAGTTTCACCAGCCCTGATAAACAGCTTTACTGGTGCGATGTCAGAACCTCTATTCATTTTCCTGCTTTATTTATCATTACTTACCTTCCTGTTTTTCTTAAATAAAAAATCTAGTGTATTTTTGATAACTTCCGCGATTTTTACTTCTTGTGCTTCGCTAACTAGGTATGTGGGAATTGCAATCGCGCTTGCTATCACGCTGCTTATATTAATATATGTGGAAAGGAATAAGTGGCTAAATCTATTTTTATTTAACCTGACCGCAAATTTACCCGTTGGCTTATGGTTTCTGCATACTTTTGATACCAGTAATACAGCAGGTGGGAGAAACTTGCAACTTTCAGAAAATTTCATTAATAAAGTAAAAGAATTCCTTCAAAATATCTTTAACGCCATTAAATCTTGGATTCCATATATTCATTACCAGAATGAGTTCATCTCTGAAAAAACGAAGGCAGTACTAGCCCTTAGCCTATTCTGCCTATTGATAGGATTGGTTCTGGTATGGAGAAGAAAAATTGGTATAGCAAAAGATACTACTAAGCCCGCATTTCTACTTTTGGAATGCTGCTCTCTTTTCATCATCTTCTTTCTTCTTTTTTTGCTGACTACCTTTTTGATGACGACCCCAAAAATTGATATCCACGAGAGAATGCTTTCACCACTATGGCCTGCTTTTTCAATTGTCTTGTGCACATCTATATTCCTTTTTTGCACCTCTATTAATAATAAATTCAAGGAAGTAATATCGTTAACATTTACTATCTTACTTTTAATCACAACACGCTATTATTTTCTTACCTCAAAAGTGAGTATTGAAAATTTTCACAAAGAGGGATTTGGGCACTCGGCTAGAGTTTTCCACGAATCCGAGCTAATCAGCGAAATCTTGAACTTGCCCGAAGAACAGCCACTAATATCAAACAACCCCGGTTTGGTATTGCTGTATACCAACCGCATGCCTTATTTATTAGAGGAAATCTACGGTCGTCCATTTGGGGTAATAAATATAGGCCTGGAATCTATTCTCCGCAATGAACACGCAGCATTAATTCTCGAATTCCCCAGCCTGAGAAATATCTATATTGATGATTTCGAAGAGAGAATAGACTTCTTCACAAAGGAACTGGAAACTCACTTTATTGACGATATTGGGGGAATATATTTTTTCCCCAATAACTAGATACATAGTACTTAAAAATCCTAATTAATCTGCAAATAATCAGTTAAGCCCGTTAATTACTATTCTCCTCCTTAATAATGCTGAAGAGGATTAAGCCAAGTAGCACAGTGAGCACCATTATATGGGGAAGCATCCGTTTGTGTAAATTGAAGAATGCACTTATTCCGCCATCAGCTAATCCCGAGAACCAAAGATGAGTGTGCCTACACGGATAACATTCGCCCCCTCATCAATAGCCACTCTATAGCTGTTGCTCATGCCCATGGACAAATAGCGCATCTGTACATTTGGCAGGTTGAGATTTTCTAACCTCTCAAAAATCCGGCGCGTCTCAATGAAATAGGGGCGGGATTCCTCCGGATCACCGAAGCGCGGCCCCATGGTCATTAGTCCCTCCAAATGCAAGTGTTCAAAAGCACTTACTGCCTGCACTAACTCATCCACTTGCTCTGGCAGAACGCCGCTTTTATTTTCTTCTCTACCACTGTTGATTTCAATCAGCACCGGTATAGTTTTTTCTTGCTGGGCAGCACGCTTTTCAATTTCCTTTACCAGGCGAATGGAATCCACCGTTTCGATTAGGTTAAAAAGATGCAAGGCAGCATTGACCTTATTGCGCTGCAGGTGGCCAATCATATGCCAGTTTGCCTTGAAATTTACCTGGGAAATCATTGCCTGTGCTTCCTGCACGTAATTATGGCCAAAGTGGCGGATGCCAGCCCGAAATGCGGCTTCCACCTCAGCCACTGTACGAGTTTTTGCAGCCGCAACAACTGTTACATACTCAGGAATGTCTTTAAGTAATTGTTCAACAGCTTTCTCAATCATATAGTTAATAAATTTATCAACTCCTGTTACTAGTGTAATACATTTAAACTCAAGTTATTCGGAAATATTTTATTGAGTGTACCCATGAATTCCATAACAAAACCCTTGCATCCATTTATCTAATTATTCTGGAAAATCTTACCTATGCTAGCTACTCCATTTTCCTATAAATAAACAAAAGGTATCCCAAGCAGATATCATTTGTTTTTCTTCCAAACAAATCTCATGTAAAAATGATGAGTGAATCCTACTTTTTAACTTTTGCTTGATTGGCGACCGCTTTGATGGCGGCTTCGATTGCCTTCTGGTCACCCAGATAGTAATGCTGTATGGGTTTCAAATTATCATCTAGTTCATAAATAAGAGGTACACCGGTGGGTATGTTCAATCCGGGGATGACATCATCAGGGATATTATCCAGGTACTTAACCAACGCGCGCAGACTATTGCCATGCGCAGCAACAATCACTTTCTTGCCAGCTTTAATGGTGGTGGTGATGGTCTCGTGCCAATAAGGCAAGAAGCGCGCGACCGTATCTTTCAGACATTCCGTCAGTGGAATGTCTTCTACAGGAAGGCCTGCGTATCGCGGGTCTTTGCCCGGATAGCGGTCATCATCCCGCTTCAGTTTGGGTGGAGGTACATCGTAACTGCGCCGCCATTGATGCACCTGCTCGGTACCGAGCTTTTTAGCTGTCTCGGCTTTATTCAATCCCTGAAGCGCACCATACATGCGCTCATTGAGCCGCCATGAGCGATATACCGGAACCCACATCAGATCCATATCATCCATGACAATCCACAAAGTGCGGATAGCGCGTTTTTGCACTGAAGTAAATGCGACATCAAAGGTATAACCGCCATCCATTAAAAGCTTGGCGGAAGTGTGTGCTTCTGCAACACCTTTCTCCGAAAGATCTACATCCGTCCAGCCGGTGAACCGATTGGCTTTATTCCACGTGCTCTCGCCATGTCTAAGCAAAATTATTTTATACATGTCCTCGCTCCCTTTGCCATAACGAAATATATTTCTGTACCGAAAAATTATAATACAGCAAATAATTGAGGTGCACAAGAAGGAGCATTATGTTCTTTAGCGCATTCATTCTGCTTTAGGGTATCAACCTACTATGGAATTTGAGAATGCGTGGTTTAATAGGACAATGTGTGAGATTGATAACTAAAAATGGTCAATTTTGTGTCCAGTTTTTGGGGTTCAGTACAAAGTTTTAATCATTCAATTCAGCTTTGTTAACATAATCGCTCATATACTTCAAAATATAATAAGTTGAAATTGCGCCAGGATCAGGATGACCAATTGAACGATCTCCTAGTATCTTTGCTCGTCCAATTCTTGCAGGTATTGATTTTGTAGATTCCATGCCTTTATATGCTACCTCAGATGCTTTTTTCATTGAAGCGGCAATAGGAAGATCTATTGATTCAGCAGCTATTTTTGATGCTGGTCCTAATGCGTCTAACATAGTCTTATCCCCAATTTTTACATTACCTCGCAATTTTATAGCTTCCACAGCATGACCTAAGAAATTCGAAAATTCGGAAGAATCCAATATTAATGTATTTGTTATACCCTTACTTCCACTTCGAAAGAGAGTGCCAAAAATAATTCCTGCCGCACCTCCTACGGAATCTAGTAATACATTTCCGATATATCTTAATAAATTTTTCAAATCAGCAAATTGTTCATTTTCGAGCTTTGTTATAACAGCTTCAAATCCTCTTGTCATGGCTTTACCATGGTCTCCATCACCTAACACTTTGTCAGCTTTATTCAGTTCATCTTTTTTCTTAATAATGTGTTTACTAACGAAAATCATCATTTCTTTAGTTTGTTCGATGCTTAAAGAAGATTTCATAGGTCTCCTTTCATGAAATTAAATGAACTCGCAGTAAGATTGTAGAATTTTTTTAATTCATCATCAAGTTTCATTAGTGAAATTGAAAATCCAGACATTTCTTGGCTTGAATAGTAATTCCCGATTAGGGTATCAAAAATAAAAATCTTTTTTTCTGTGTGTATTTGGTTAATGCGGTTATTAATAATTAAAAGCTCAATAAAGGTGGTTGCCCCCATGTTGTTTATTAACAAAACGACCTCATCATTTTCCACTAAAGGTAAATCATCCAATATTTGCTCAAGCATATAATCAACAATTTCATCTGCGGGCAACATTTTTGTTCGTAGCAAACCTGGTTCTCCCTGAAAACCTATTCCAATTTCAATTTCATTTTCTGGTAAATAGAACATTAATTCACCCGAATCCAGGTATGTTCCGGATTTTGCCGCCGTTATCAGGGATCGTGTGTTATCGTTTGCCTTTTTTGTTATTCGATGTAAATCATCCAGATTATCTACTGAATTAGCAGCCCCGCCAGCAACCTTGACGATCAATATACCCCCTGCTATACCACCGCGGTCAGATTTTCGATTAATCGGAATAGAACCAATATTATCTGAAATGCGAACAGTTTTAGTCTGAATACCTTCTTCTTCTGCTAATTCTGCTGCCATATCAAAGCTGAGATTATCCCCAGCATAATTATTATACAGATATTGCACCCCCTTTTTTCTGTCAACTGCGCGAGTTGCCTGAAGTATAATGTTGGGAGACGGTGCAGCATAGAAATTCCCAACAACGGCACAATCTGCCATATTCTTGCCGACATAACCCATAAAATGTGGCTCTGCGCCCATTCCACCCCCAATGAGCAGTCCAACTTTATCTTTTGCTAGATTATTGGCAACAAGAACATTGCCATCATAAATTTTATGCAAACGGTTTTTATTAGCTAAGACAAAGCCATTTGTGACCTCTTGCTTAATATTTCTTGGATTATTCAGAAATCTTTTTGATTTATTCATCGGAAATCCTTTATAGAGCTATGGAAATCAAAAACTTAAACCAAATTGATGTAAATTTCATACAATCCTTTTAATTTTATTTGGTTAAATAAACCGCAATTGATAATAATGCCATTATCATTAAGAATGTTCTAATCAAAAAAACTCAACGATTTTGAATTAGATTAAATTTATTTGTTTCGAGAAATTCTCATAATTAAATTGATACATGTAATCTTTGCATTTTTCCTTAAAGGTATTAAACCAGACATCTCGCCTTAATGGATTAGTGAAGTGCGTCAATTTAGGGCCAACGGGGAGAATGGTATCAGCATAATCCGCATTTAATACAGTTCGACCCAATTTCCCGGCCTTTACCAATTCTTCGAGTTCTTCTGGTCTAAAAACATTGCCCACATTATCAATTACATATTCGACAACTGCCTTTCCTGAAGCATATGCCAAAGCGGTGTATAAATTAATTTTGATCACGCCATCCTTTGGTAATTTTGGTAAATCCTCGCGTTTGATTGAAGAAGAACCATGCAAACACAAAATTTTTCCCACTGCCCCGCTTAATTGCCTGGTTAGTTCAGAATCATAACTTGCCGATGCTTTTGTTGATCGATGTTCAGTTCCAACATTAGGAACGATGATATCCACACCGGTTTCTCGAACAAATCGTTCCGCTTCTTCAATTGTTGTCTTCTTCTCGCGCAATCCACCTTCTGTTGAAGATATCTCATCCACCGCGCCTTCAACAATTACTTTTCCTTTAACTTTTTCAACATACTCAGCGGTCAGCTTGATATTTTCATCCAAAGGTTTTTCGCTTGCATCACACATAACTGAGGCAAATTGATCAGCAAAATCCAGGAGGATATCTCCATCTACCCATGGAAATGCATGATCCAAATGTGGCATCACCAACAAATCCTTATAAGGGCTATTTTCTCCTGTGAAAATCTTTAAATCTGAAAACATCAACTGGCAGCCGATTCTTGCATCATTGGTTTTTGAAACCAAAGCGGCTTGTCCACGCACATGATAGCGGGAGGTCCAGGCTGGTATGATTGGAATATTTGGGATGCCAATTTCCTGTCCAATTTCGTAGGCAGCGGCCAAGATCGCTTCTAATGACTGACGATCCTCACAACAAAATAATGGCAGCCCAACTTCTCTTTCCCCCGCTTCCTGATAAATTTCTTTTACTTGGTTGTAGTTTCGAATAATTGACATTTAATCTCCTTTTTCAATCTTCTTTTTTGAATTGGCCAATAATTAATGCGACTAAGATAATTGCACCCATGGTAATGATTTGCCAGTATGAGGATACCCTCATAAGGTTCAACCCATTGTTGATTACACCGATGATCAATATTCCCTGAATCGTTTTTCCTATTCCCCCTCTGCCGCCACTCATACCACCCGTACCTAATACGACAGCTGCAATTGCATTGAGTTCATAACCTTGTGCTGCTGTTGGTTGGCCTGTAATCAATCTTGAAGCCAGACATGCACCGGCTAAAGCAGATAGCATACCACTTAGGATATAGACAATTAGTTTAATATTACGGACATTAATTCCGCAAATTTTTGCTACCTCCTCATTACTGCCAATTGCATAGACGTACCTTCCAAAAACAGTCCTATCTAGTACGATATGCGCTATTAAGAGTACAATTATTACGATAATAACGATTACAGGAATAAAGCCGATGTAACCCTGCCCTATCCAGCCGAATGCCTCGGGAAGACCGTAAATTGATCTGCTTTTGGTATAAACATAAGTAAAACCGCGAGCGATGTTCATCATTGCCAAAGTAGCAACAAATGGGGGGACCCTCAACCTTGAAATGGTAAAACCGCTAATACTGCCACATATGAATCCCATAATAACGCTCAGCACAATAATAACTAATACACACAGCAGAATACTGATTCCAACAAATGGCTGAATAAAAGCGGTTACGACAATTCCATTCAGTGCAGCCACAGAACCTACAGACAAATCAATCCCACCGGAAATAATTACAAGGGTCATACCTGTGGCAATCAGGGCATTAATAGAGATCTGGATTAACACATTAATCAGGTTTTGTGACAGCAGAAAACTCGGTGACACAATAGAGACTACTGTGCACAATCCGATCAAAATAAATATCAGTGGTTGATTTTTAATGAACTCTTTAAATTTTTCTAAAAATGTTTTTTTATCATTCATGGCATAAGCTCTTTTCAAGTGTTTTTTAATGTACTTGCCAACATCATAATCTTTTCTTCCGTTGCTTCTTTTCTTTCCAATATGCCAGATACTTTTCCCTGCCGAATAACAACAATCCTGTCAGCTATACCCAATAACTCAGGAAGCTCAGAAGAAACCATAATGATGCTTCCCCCATCTTTAGTGTAGTTATTCATTAGTGAGTACATTTCAGATTTCGCATTGACATCGATCCCTTTGGTTGGTTCATCCAGCAGCAAAATTTTTGAAAAGGCTGCAAACCATTTGGCTACCACAATCTTTTGTTGATTTCCTCCACTGAGGTACTTCGATATTGTATTATTTGACGGCGTGTGAATTTTTAATTTATTGGTGTATTCCTTGCAAATATCAATTTCCCATTTATTATTGACAAATCCTATTCTTGCGGTGGACTTGATGCTGGGCAGTGAAATATTATGCCTGACAGACGCTTCCAGGATCAAACCTTCCAATTTACGATCTTCCGGCAAAAAGCCCAAACCCAATCCAATCGCCTTATGTGGCGATTGGATGTTGACTTTCTTTCCCCATAAAATGATTTCTCCACTTTCAAATTTATCGGACCCAAATATCGATCGAACAATCTCCGTCCTTCCGGCGCCTACTAATCCGGAAATGCCAAGAATTTCTCCTTTCCTGAGATTGAAAGAAATATCAGAAAAAAGTGGTTCTCTAGTCAGATTCCTTACTTCAAGGATCACGTCCCCGATTTCTTTTTCCTTTTTGCTAAAATAATCCTTAATTTCCCTTCCCACCATTGATTTCACTAATATATTTTCATCGGCATCGCAAGCGTCAAGTGTCCTTACTACACAGCCATCCCTCATAACTGTGATCTTATCTGCCAGCGTTAATACCTCGCTTAGAATATGGGAAACATAAATGACACTGACATTATTTTTCTTCAACATCCTTATCGTGTCGAATAGAGTTGTAATTTCTCGCGATGAGAGGGATGAGGTCGGTTCATCCATAATAACCAGGGTTGCATTTCTTGAAACCGCCCTGGCAATTTCAACCATCTGCCTATCTGCTGTTTTCAGATTTCTAATGTAAGCATCTGGATTAATATTTAGTCCCAGCGGCTTCATAATGTTTCTTGCAATTTTCCGCATGGTAGATTTGTCAATGAAACCAGAACGGCCTAACCTTGGTTCTTTACCCAAACACAGATTCTCCATCACCGACAGATCAGGTATTAGACTTAATTCCTGGTGAATTACACTAATCCCTATTCTCTGCGCATGAATAACGTCTTTTATTTCACATTCTTCCCCATTAATATAGATTTGTCCACTATCCTTTTTATATACACTCCCCATTATTTTTATAAGCGTTGTTTTTCCTGCCCCGTTTTCACCGATGAGAGCATGAATCTCTCCAGGATAAAACGATAAACTGACATCTTTCAAAGCCTGTACACCCGGAAATGATTTTGAAATATTCACTAATTCAATAATTGGTTTTTTTTCCATAATGCCAAAGCTCAATATAAATATGGGAGGGGTCTCTTTTCCAAAACCCCTCCCATTTTTCATAATTATATCTTCATTACCAACAAATCCGTTGAAGACTTATAGAGCAATGAGATATCTTACGGCGCGTTTTTTATATCAATAACATACGGTGAAATTAGAATCAGGGGGTCAATTTCCTCACCGCCCAGATATTTAACAATATTCTGCAGAGTTGTTCGAGCAATCAAATCTGGATCCTGTGCAACCGTACATAAGAATAAGCCGCCTTTCTTCACCTCTGCGATGCCTTCGGGAAGACCATCAAGGCTCACCACATATACCTCTCTATTAGCGGCTGTGATGGCAGTCATAGCGCCCAATCCAAAGGGATCGCCAGTTCCAAAGACCAATGCCAAATCGGGATATGCCACCAGCAGGTCCGCAGTTTGATCACAGGCTATCGCGCCATCACATTTGCAGTCGGTCGAAGCTACAATTTCGATGTCAGGATAATCCTTCACGGCATCTTGAAAGCCTTGTGTGCGTAGGGTAATACTCTCGATACCAGCGCAGCCAATGATCGCTACTTCACCTTTTCCATCAAGGACTTCCACTGCATATTCTCCATCCAATACCCCACCGGCGTAGTTGTCTGTTGCCACGTGGGAAACAACAACACCATCGCCGGTTGCGGCAGTATCCATAGTAAAGACTGGTATTTCCGCATCATTCGCCAATTTAATTGCAGCTTCGATTCCAGCCGAATCAACCGGAGTCAGGATTATGGCGTCGACCCCCTGAGTGATGAAGTCTTGCACCTGGTTTAACTGTGTAGCGTTGTCCATATTGGCATCCACAGCTACTATTTCAACTCCCTGTTTCACTGCTTCATCGTCAAGAGCCTCTTCCATCAACATATAGAAGGTATGTGTACGAGTAAGCAGACTGAACCCCACAACTAGTTTTTCTTCTACAACTTCTTCGGCTTCCTCTACTGGTGCAACTTCCTCAGCAGGAACTTCCTCAGCCGCAGGTGTTGCGCAAGCTGAAAACAGCAAACCAAACACCATTAATAGGGCCAATATTCGTAAAATTTTCTTCATTTTTTCCTCCAATTTTTTCTTTTTTAACTCAATATTACTAATTCACTTTTTTGAGATAAACCACCTCCTTCTTTTTCTAATTCTGCTATCTTGATTTTAACCGATAAATGCTTTTCTATGAATAGAGATCGACTGAAAAGTTATTTCTTTTCTGGATTTCCAAAGTAAATTCACTATTTCTGCGTTACCCATTTATCTTTTTTCATTAAAAATGAAAATGCTTTTTTAAACTCCTCTTTATCCATTGACAGGCGATCAGGGTGACCTCCTTTTCCGAATAATCCAAGCTGATACCCAATTTGCCATAAAGGAACCATATAGAAAACAGGCGAAATTAGGTCGGGGATCTTAGAGGGCATTCCTATAAAAATATCAATATCAAGTTGTTTTTCAATTTCATATGGAGCTAAAACCAAAGTTTTTGTACCAATAATTTTGCATGCCTGCGCCAGGCGTAAGACGCGGTCCTGTAAAGGTCCATTTGGCGCGATGGCAACGACACATTGCTGTTTGTTAATCGCCTGCATTGGTCCATGAATAAAATTTTCCATCTCAAATGCCTGTGCAGGAACGGCATAGGCTTGGCTAAAAGCCATTGCGGCTTCATCCGCGGTTGATAGATTTGGACCAAAACCCACGATAATGAAAGCGCTTGCACCTTGAATTTCCTTCGCTATTATTTCTGCTTGGGGTTCAAAGTTCAGTATAAATGTTTCTAATTCACCAGGGATCTTGTGTAGTGATTCTTCAAAATCAACTGCAATCTCATGATTACCGATTTCTTTTCCTAATGCTGTAGCAAAAAACATCATCCTGAACATTGCAGTCGCATAAGTACGCGTAGCCGGTAACTCAACTTTCGAACCGCCGGGACCAATAATGACATTATCGACAACATCTGCTAGGGAGGAAGTGGGGATATCAGTTATACCAATCGTATAGGCACCTAATTGATTGGCAAAATTAACAATCTGAACATCGCCTTCTGATTTACCTGAGTGTGAATGGAAAAAGACAGCTGTATTTGCATTAATATTTACATTGGGGTAAGACTCAAATACATTTGTGACAAAGCACCTGGTTGGAATACCTACAATTTTTTCCAATAGGTATTGCTCGGAGATTGTTGTAAAGAAAGAAGAACCTCTGCCCAAAAGCAAAATCTTATTTATATTTCGGATTTTAAATTCTTTAACGACATTATCAATTTGATCAATAACAGGTTTATCAAGACATTGAGAAAGCATGCTTGGGATTTCTTGAATTGATTCCCAAACCCAATAAGGTTGTTGTGTGCGATGTTTTTCCCTCTCTTTTAGAGTTTTGATCATTGCTTCGTTCATTCTGCCGTCAATCCTCCATATAAAGCACAATTATTAATAATATATAACAATAATTGTTTATTATTATAAATAAAATAAGTGTAAATGTCAATGAATAATAGGAAATACTAACTTTCCAAGTCAACCAACGAATTTTTGTATGAATAAAGTAATCCCCGCTTATTTGATTATTTCTTCTATACGGCCAAGATTGATAACCCCTGATTTTGGATAGATTCGATAAACTCTTTTTCGACTTTATTATCAGTAACGATTTTTTGTACATCTTGCAGATTTGCAACAGGGAGTAAACAAACTCTGCCAAACTTCGAATGGTCAGAGACAATGATAATATCCTTACTTGCCGCAATCATTTTCCGTTTCAGGGGTGCAATAATGGGTTCAAGACTAGTTAATCCATGCTCTAATGAAATTCCATCAATACCCATAATTGTGTGATCCGGTTTAAATCTATTTAGAGAATCAAGTGAGATCTCTCCTACTAACTCCTCGTATTCTCTAAAATAGAAGCCGCCAGTCAGGAAAATCTTTATTTCAGGAATTTCGATCAAATGAGGTAACAAATGTATTGAAGATGTGATGACGGTTAAACCATTCTTCTTGCCCAGGTTTTGTGCTACATATGCAGTTGTGCTTCCGCCATCAATTAATATTGAATCTCCATCGTGAATTAGATCGACAGTGGCTGAACCTATTCTTTGCTTTTCTTCCTTAAACAAGTTAATTCGGGATGAAAGAATTTTTTTGCGCAGTTCAATATTTTTCATGGCGCTGTCGATAATCATTGCGCCTCCATGAGTTCGTAGAATTAACCCGCGTTCCTCTAATTCTGATAAATCTAGCCTGATCGATGATTCGCTGCGATTGAATCTTTTGGCTAAATCTTTTACATATACCTTCTTATCTTTATTAATCAATTCAATTATGTTTCTTATGCGTTCTTCTCTAAACATAATAACTCAACCTCGCATTCTTTCACGTCTGTTTATTAATATTATCATTTATTTTCTTAAATTTGAAAGTGGAAAACGGAATTTTAAGAAAGTATGATAGAGAAAAAACTGATTTGTTAAATTGTTTTTGTTTATTTCTATGTAATAATAATGAAAATATGAAGAAAATGAAGTTCTTGGCCATTTCATTGAATCCGGCAATTGATTACATCATTTATTGTGATCATTTCAAGTCATATTCAAAAAATATAGTAATGGAAACAAGTCAATTTCCAGCTGGGAAAGGGAGAAATGTCGCTCTAGCTCTGCGAAAGTTTAGCCAAAAAGTATCTCTGCTTGAGATTCTCGGAAAAGAGAATGTGAATGTATTTAAAAAAGATTCACTTAAATTTGGGATTGACTCAATATTCTTTTGTGTGGATGGTTATACCCGAACCAATATAAAAATAATCGATGGGAATAAAGGAAAAGACACTGAGCTGAACGAGAGGGGTTTTTCATTAGATCAAGGCGAGTCGCAGCGCATATTAGATTTTTTAGCAAAGCATGCCAGTGATTTTGGATTTGTTTGTATATCTGGAAGCCTTCCAGCGGGCATGGAGGATAATTTTTATCATCAAGTGGTTGAATTGGTTAACAGCGCAGGTTCACGCTGCGCTTTGGATACCAGCGGATTGCCATTACAAAAGGGGATTGCTGCAGCTCCAGCTGTTCTGCATGTAAACCGATTTGAACTAGGAGAATTACTGGGAAATTCATTCAGATCAAACAATGAAGTATATGAAGCAACGCAGCATTTGATCAGAATGGGAATATGCTTAGTTGTTGTGTCAATGGGAAGGGAAGGAGCGCTTGCCAATAATGGGCGTTGTTCGTGGCTCGCGAGACCGCCAGAAGTAATTGTCAGGAATACTATCGGGGCAGGTGATGTGATGTTGGCAAGTATCATGTATGATTTTATAAAATCAACTCCCCTAGATATCCTCATCAAGAATGCAACAGCACTTGCTACAGCATCGACGATCGAACTAAACCTCAGAGATATGGAAATAAAGCAAGCAGATGATATCGCCCGCAATACAAAATTATCTCAAATAAAATGATTGCCTTGCCTCCTTTATATTTGGAAGCGAAGGGTATGTATTTATCTTTTCAACTCCTCTAATGCACGATTAACCGTACTACCCTCATGCACAATCTTTTTTATGGCTTTTATCATTGCTTGTGGATTTCCATGCTGCCATACATTTCTGCCTACAGCACAACCGTGTCCACCTGCATCCATGCAGTTTTTCAACACGGACAGAAACTCTTTGGGTTCCTTTGTCATTACCCCACCAGAGAGTAAAACCGGAACGGGACAGGAGTCAACAACCTCCATAAATGATTTCTTGGATCCTGTGTAACAAGTTTTGACTACATCAGCACCTAATTCCGCGCCAATACGTGCAACCCATTTTACATTATCGGGATCTAAATTTTTATCAAATCCCCCCGGGTACATTATGGCTAACAAAGGCATTCCTAACTCATCACACTTGATAGATATCTTTGCCAACTGCTTAAGCATCTTGCTAGTTTTTTCCGGTCCAACGATCACATGAATAGAAACCCCGCAAGCCCCAATACTTAAGGCGTGTTCAACGGTATCTGCAAGGATATAATTATATGGCTCTGGTCCCAAATATGTGCATGTATCTATCGATGCGATAAACGGAATATCATTTTCTATAAATTCCGTGTACACTCTTTTTATTATTCCAATTGGCATGAATAAAGTATCTGGTTTTACCACGCATAAATTTTTCACAATATCGCGTGGATTTTTAATTCCATGTACCGGGCCAATAATAGCCCCATGATCCATTGCTACCATGACGGAGTTTCCACTATGCTTATTAAATAATTTTCCTAAACGAACTTCCTTTCCGATAGACGTCATTTTTCTCCTGATAAATGTTTTTTTAATAAATCATACCCAGAATTTATAAGCTTGAAATTCCAGATAGGTATTCTGTACAGCACAACTATTAAATGATAATCATTATAAACCAATTATTATGACTAAACATTGACAAACACCTTCTATTTATCTTATAATAATTCTCATATATTCTCATTAATTCTCTATATTCTTCGCAATGGCGTATAAACTTACAGGTTCGAAATGGAAAAATTCAAACTATATAAACAAGCAACAAATACAATCCCAGAAACACACCAAACTTGGCCTTTATATGGTTCGTGTTTAGAAAAACTTGGGTATTTAGGGAAAACAGTTGAAGTAAAAGTTCCTACATATAATCAGAATGAATTATTAGCAAGGATTGATGCTGTTAGCCTCTGTTACTCAGATGTAAAGCAAATCAACCTGGGAAATAAACACCCACGTTTACTGGATCGAGATCTGCAAAAAAATCCTATTGTTCCTGGTCATGAAGTCAGTTTAACCATTGTTGGTGTCGGGGAAGAATTAGCTAGTAAATATAAAATAGGGGATCGATATACACTCCAACCAGATATTTGGTTTAAAGGGAAAAGCATACCTTTTTGTCATGGGATAGATGGGGGATATCGGCATTATACAAAGATAGGAAAAGAAATCTTACATGGTGATGCAGGAAATTATTTAATCCCGATTCCAGATGAGATGTCATATGCAGCAGCGGCAATTACAGAGCCGTGGGCTTGCGTGGAAGCGGCGTACCGAATGGAATATCGCAATCATCTACTTGATAAAGGAAGTTTGTGGCTGATTGGCTGTGGAAAATCGCGTCAGGGCTATCAGCTGGGGGATTTGCTTGAACAAGCTATACCTAGAGAGATAGTTTTAACGGATCTTCGTGAAGATATTACGAAACAGATTAAAGATGTCTGTAATATAAAAAAAATTCCTGTTTATATTAAAGAACTTGATGTTGTTTTGAATTCCGAGCAATTGTTTGATGATGTTCTTGTTTTGGATTGCAGCTCCGCAACCATCAACCGGGCTAGCAAGAAGATGAATAAAGGTGCAGTATTAGCAATCCTGTGCGGAAAACCTGCTGAAAAAACAATTGAAATTGATCTCGGCAGGTTGCATTATGACAATATTTATTTTGTTGGAACCACTACACTTAATCTCGCCGATGCATATAAGCAAACTAATCCCCGTGTAACACTGAAACCGAAAGGGATTACCTGGATCTTAGGTGCAGGAGGTCCTATGGGAAGAATGCACCTGCAAAGGGCTATCGAAGCAAAAAACAGCCCCGATTTAATCATCGCCAGTGAAGTAACTGAAGATAGATTTGAATCTCTGAAAAATTTCTTTCTACCAATGGCTGAGCAACACAAAAAACGACTTATTGTGGTTAATCCGAAAGGAGAAAGCTATAGATATTCAGAGGTCATGAGCCGAGTAATGGAGGAGGGGGGAGTTGACGATTTAGAAGTGATGGTGGCAGTGGTTCAGGTCATTGCGGAATCTCTTCAATATCTTGCGGAAAAAGGGGTGGTTAATCTGTTTGCGGGATTAAAACGAGGAGTATGCGTGGAGATGGATCCATGGTTGATCTATGGACCCAAACAGGTACGGTTTATTGGCCACAGCGGATCTGGATTAGATGACCAAAAAGCAGTGGTTGAAAAGGCGGTTTCCGGCGAATTGAAGCCAGAATTATCTGTAGCGGCTGTGGGTGGTTTAAACCAAATTGCAGACGGTATAAGGGCGATGGAAAATAGGTTATTTGCGGGGAAGATTGTGATCTATCCGCATGTTCTAGATTTTCCCTTGACCGCATGTAGCGAATTTAAAGAAAAAGACCCAGGTATATATAACACTTTGGGGAAAGGTGAGACATGGACAAAGGAAGCAGAAGAGGTTTTTTTGCAAAAGGGACTTTCATAGATGGACACTAATAGCATTGTTATCTGGGGAGCTGGAAGAATCGGGCGCGGTTTTATCGGAGATCTATTCTTTCATGCTGGCTATCAATTAGTATTTGTGGATGAATCGGAGGATCTGGTTGAGCAGTTAAAAAAATCCGGAAAATATTCAATAGTCAGGGCAATAAATGCGGAATTTATAAACCGAGTTGAAATTACTGGTTATCAAGCATTAATTACCAAGCAAAAAAAAGAAATTTCAGATGCTGTTTGCAACAGCGATCTTATTGCTACAGCAGTTTATCCAAAGTTCTTCAAAAATGTTGCGAGTGATATATCAAAATGCATCAATTTTCGTAAAGAACATGGAAATAACAACCCCATTAATATCCTGTTATGCACGAACCTGGTTCATGCTGGTCCCACATTTAAATCATACTTATACAATAACTTGACTAAAGAGCAAGCACAATATTTTGATGAAAATGTGGGTGTAGTCGAATCTCTGGTAATCCGCATTGCGCCAGACCCCCCTCAATCTGAGATAGAAAAAGATCAACTCGTGGTATGGACAAATGGTTACCCAGAACTCCCGGTTGAAGAAGCCGCCTTCAAAGGGAATATCCCAAAAATTGAGTCGCTGCGCTTAGTTAAGGACATGCGAGCAGAAGAGACTCGCAAAATCTACACCTATAACATGTTCCACGCGGTGCTTTCTTATCATGGGCATATGCGGGGTTACCAACTCCTTGTGGAATGTTTGGATGATCCAAACATTCATAAAGAAGCTTATGAAGCACTTGATGAAGTCAGCCAAGCTTTGCAAAAAGAATATGGATTTACCAGTGAGGAAATGAATATATGGGTTGAGAATGTTATTTCTCATACAGATAACCCCTCTATTGGCGATAAAGTTATTCGTTCAGCAGCTGATCCGGCACGAAAGCTAAAACGTAATGACCGCTTAGTAGGTCCGGCACTCTTATGTAGAAAGCATGACATCGAGCCGAAAGCATTAATAAGAGGAATTGCAGCCGCTCTACTCTACATCAATCCTGAGGATGCGGGTGCAAATTTCGTGCAAGATGTCATTAGAACAAAGGGAATTCAACAAGCATCAATAGAATTGTGCAGCCTCAACGCAGATGAACAGGATTTTGTGAGGAAGATCCTTCTTCAATATCAACGCCTACGCTTAGAAAATGAATGGTGGCAACGTGCAAATGAAGCCTATAAATTGGGATTCCAGCATGAGAAAATTTACCATGGTTGTGGGCAATGTGTTCTAGCTGCTCTAATGGATGTACTTGATACCTTTAATGAAGAAGTCTTTAACGCCGCCACAGGGCTCAATGGGGGTATCGGGCTAGTGGGTGATGCTACCTGTTCAGCTTATATAGGTGGAGCGATGATAATGGGACTGCTTTTTCCCAGGCGCCGAGAGAATTTTGATGCAGACCGCCAGAATAAATATAAAACGTTTCACCTTATTCAAGCACTAAGACAAAAATTCATCAATGAATATGGCTCTATCACCTGCCACGACATCCACCGAAGAATATATGGGCGTTCATTCGATTTACGTGAAGGGGTTGAACGTGAAAAGTTCGAAGAAGCCGGAGCACATAAAAACGGCTGCACAGAAATAGTAGGCAAAACTGCAAAATGGACAGTCGAAATAATTTCAGAATCTCTTATTAAGGATGAGCTTAAAGAATGAACGGTGAAATGAAATTTTCCAACCTGAAAATCAGCGAAGTCATCCGCCCTGATACTGTGGACTTGAATATGCACCACATCAAAAATAAAGATGAGGCTATTCAATATTTAGCAGGTCTTCTTGATCAATCTGGATTATTAGCCAATAAAGAAGAATACATCCGCGATGTGTATGAACGAGAAAAACTTGGACCAACGTATATGGAAAACTTTATCGCCATTCCTCACGGAAAGAGCTTTGCAGTTCACAAAGCCGGTATTGCCTTCGGTCGCTCAACAGAGGGTTTCTTGTATGAAACAGAGCAAGGAGGTGGAATCGCGAAATTGGTTTTCCTTCTGGCTATTCCTAATAAGATGTCTGGAGACGAATACATGCGCGTTTTAGCGCAACTTGCCAGGCTGCTAATTCATGAAGAATTTCGTAATGCCCTTTTTCATGCAAATAATTATGAGGATGTGATAAATGCTATTATTAATGGTGAAGAATTATTAATAGAAAATTCATAGAATAAATATATTTTGGAGGTAATTATGAAAATTGTTGCTATCACTGCTTGCGGCGCTGGTATCGCTCACACCTATATGGCAGCAGAAGGACTTAAAAAAGCTGCAAAAGCCACTGGTGATGAAATCCGAGTCGAAATTCAGGGAGCTATGGGAATTGAATATCCTTTGACAAAAAAAGAAATTGATGAAGCAGCTCTCATCATTTTCGCCACTAATATTGGAATCAGGGACAGAGATCGCTTTTCCAAAAATAATATTATTGAACTCGACCCCGGAGAATTTATCGCCAATCCAATAAAAGCTTTCCAAAAAGCCAAAAAAATGGCCGGCTTTGAATAAACGCATAGAAAGAGAAGGATAGAAAGGAGGTAATAAGTATCGGTTCAACTTTTTTATGAAAAACAAAACTGGTATGAAAAACAAATTTAAAAGGAGAAATAAATCATGAGTAAAAAAAGTTTTGGAACAGACATTCGCAAGCACCTGTTGAACGGTGTTTCCTACATGATTCCATTTGTGGTTCCTGGAGGCATTCTGATTGCGATAGGTTTCTTGTTAGGAGGCATCCGCGTTTATGAGACCGAAGGATTCGCCGCACAACTGTTCTTTTTAGGAAAAGACGCCTTCGGTTTGATGATTGCGGCTTTAGCTGGATATATCGCATTCTCCATAGCTGATCGACCTGGTATTGTGCCAGGTTTCGTTGGCGGTATAGTAGCCGGTCGCATTGGTGCGGGTTTCTTTGGGGGCATCATCGCTGGCTTTCTCGCGGGATATTTCGTAGATTGGCTTAAGAAAATCCATATTCCCACTCTTCTACGTCCACTAATGCCCGTCCTCATCATTCCATTGCTGGGTACTACTCTGGTTGGCCTGCTAATGATTTATGTTGTCGGACCACCATGTACTTGGCTAAACACAACGATGACAGACTTGCTCACTAACCTGGGAACCGGTAGCACTATCGTTTTAGGCATCGTGCTAGGTGTAATGATGGCATTCGACATGGGCGGTCCAGTTAACAAGGCAGCTTACTTCTTTGGCTTGGCGGCAATGGAAAGCGAAAATTTCGTCCCCATCGCAGCCGTAATGGTCGCTGGTATGACACCCCCATTGGGAGTCGCCTTAGCAATATTAGTCTCCAAAGAGAAATTTACAGAGGAAGAACGCGGTGGTTTAGCTGGTTGCTTTATTGGGGCAGCATCATTCATCACAGAGTTCGCTATTCCATACGCCGCTGCTGACCCATTCCATGTCATCCCATCCCTGATGGTTGGCTCTGCAGTAGGGGCTGTTTCCAGCATGCTTTTCAATATTTCCATGCATGCACCCCATGGTGGTTTCTTTGTCTTTGCCCTGGCTGACAAACCTATTCAATGGCTATTCAGCATCTTGATTGGTGGTATCGCCACTGCTGTAATGCTTGTCATTCTAAAACCGAACCTTCCAAAAAAATAAGCTGGTTTAGAATAGCCCAAGTAAAAATTTTGGCTTGACCCTTTTCTATAAAAAATGAAAGTTGGGTCAAGTTCACACTACAGATTAGACGCGGATGGCAACTTCATCCGCGTTTATATTAATAATTTTACAGTATTTTCCACCTGAGAAAATGCTTTGCTATTATTCCGTCAAGCGTTTTTCACCTTCCAGCTGGCGAATTTCCGTGATGTCCTGGGTCACTTCCAACGTACCGCGGTATTGGCCCTGTTCATCGTGTATCGCAAAGTAGCGGATGTGAATGAATTTACCATCCATCTGGATCCAGAACTCAGCCACATCTCGTTTGCCGTCATGAAAATCATCCAGTATTTTTTGAACCTTATCAACACTAGCTGGCGGATGGCAGTTCTGGACCTTATGGCCAATTATTGACGCCGTGCGCTTAAAGATGCGCTCCTTGGTTTGAGAAAAATATGCCACTGTGTCTTTCTCATCCACATATGTCACATCCAGCGGCAAATGTTTCAAGAGTAAATTAATCTGCTCTGAAGATAATTTCCCTGTATCTAATTTAATTTCAACCATTTTGAATTTTTTTCCTTTCGATTTGCTTTCTTTTTCAATTTCTTCTCGGCTCTTTGCTCTACCATAGCAGGACGCCATTCTTTCCCACGGATAACATAAGCAAAGCCATTCTCTTACTCTTGCTGTTATATTGCTGCCTAATCTACCTGCGATGGCTTTTCCAGCGCATTTAAGGAAAATTATACTATCTTCCCTATAGAACATTTTATGGATGGTGTTCTCAACTCCTGTAAATATTTCGCACTATTGCTTGGCAAGCTCCAACAGATTACTTTACACAGTCTTGCGCATTACTAGAATTTGCTCCTATTAACCCTTGACAAATTTAATTTATTAAATATAATTGAAAACAATTATCATTTTCAATAAAGTTATATTCTATGAAAAATACAACTTCAAACCCCCTCATTAATATATGGCTGCAGAAATTACAGGAAAGCGGCCAGCGCCTCACCCGCCAGAGACGCGTTATTATTTATGTCTTGCTGAACAGCGAGCGCGCTTTAGAGCCGATCGAGGTGTATGATCTGGGCAGAAAAACCTACCCCAAGCTGGGGTTAGTTACTGTCTACCGCACTCTGGAAAACCTGGAAGACATCGGCTTACTGCAGAAAGTTCACCAACCGCAGGGCTGCAACCGGTACATCAAAGCCGCTAATGGACATCAGCATTTATTGATTTGCTCCTCATGCGGCAAAGTTAAATATTTTGATGGTTTTGATCTCAAACCGCAGTTCAATCGAGTTGGTGATAGTTTGGGTTTTCATATCCATGACCATTGGCTTCAGCTTTTTGGCACCTGCCGCCAATGCCAGTCCAACCTAAAGCTTATTAAGAAATCCTAATAGAGAAGATATATGGTTTACTCACCTTTCAGCTTTGATACAAAGATATCTAACTTATCTCGAGATAGTGAACTTATTGGTTAATTGAAGATTTGGAGAATATAATTATGTTTGAATTTTCCCGTACTTTCGTTTATATAGCAGGTTTTGCGCTAATTGCAGCTTTAGTAAATGGTGTTGGAATTCTAACTATTTTCAAGTATCGAAAATGGGCTGAGAAAGCAAAAACTTATTTTATGTGCTTTGCTGCAGGAATATTAATTTCAACTCCTTTGTTATTGTCTTTACCTAAAGCCATAGAAAAAAACTCTTATGCCGGGTTCACTGCCCTTGTTGGTTTTCTATTTATGTTTTTCAGTAATGAATTAATAAAACACTATACACATAAAGAAACTCTCGCTTTTGGTATGACTGCAGTTGAAGGAATAGGAATCCATTCCTTAATTGATGGTGTTATCTACACAGTAACCTTTAAAATTTCAATCTTAATCGGCGTTCTTGCTAGTACAGGTTTAGTTGTGCACGAGTTTGCTGAGGGTGTCATAACTTACCTTGTTTTACTTGATGGTGGCATGAAAGAAAAAACTGCTATGCTTTATGCTTTTTTAATAGCAGGACTTACTACTCCCATAGGAGCATTTATTGCCTATCCTTTTATAAACAAGTTAAGTGAATCAATTCTAGGATTAATGCTCGGGTTTGTCTCTGGAGTATTATTATATGTTTCTGCCTCTCATCTTCTGCCTAAGGCAAGAAAGGAGGAGAAAGAACATTCCCTCCTTGCTTTCCTTGCTGGTGTCGGATTAGCCCTGTTTATTGTATTATCTAAGCTTCTCTGAGATATCATTTTACTCTTGGAGGTTATTAATTATTTTATTAAAAAGTAGAGTTTCAAAATCGGCAACTGTTGAAATAACCTTCGCACACACCGATGTGATGCCAGAAATGCAAGAATTTAAAATTAGCTGTAATAATGATGTGGTCTTTTAAAAGGACCGTTTAATTACGTCTTAATTCTTATATTAGGCAATTCTCACTCTGGATACTACCTACGTATTAATTTATGCCTATTATTTTATGTCATTGCACTGCTGACCATACCAGCTGCTATCGCCGGGTTATTTGTAAAGGACATGAAGCCCATGATGGTGTGAGCATCCTTGTTAGGAATTCTTTTTTCAACCAGCGGCTTGTTCCTATCTTATTACCTGAACCTGACCTCAGGTGTAACGATTATCCTGGTGGCAGGAATTGCTTACTTGCTTTGTATGATCGGGAAAATATTTTTCACAAGAAGGTTATGACAGAATAATTAATAAACTACGCAAAAAATACAAAAATCCCTCCGTACTGGAGGGATTTTATATTATCTTTAGTTATTTATTTTCAGAAAAGGTGAAAGGCGGCAATGATAGGGGCAAAAAGGGATGCTACCAGAGACATTACCGTTATCAGGGTGTTCAAGGAAGGGCCTGCAGTATCCTTAAAAGGATCCCCAACTGTATCACCAACCACACTAGCTTTATGAGCTTCTGAACCAGGGCCGCCATATTTACCAGACTCGATATATTTCTTGGCATTGTCCCATAAACCGCCCGCATTTGCCATCAGCAAGGCAAAGACGACTCCAGTTAAAATGCTGCCGCCCAAGAAACCGCCCAACGCATCTGGACCTAACAGGAAGCCCACCAGAACAGGAAACCCCACTCCCAAAAAAGCCGGCAGGATCAGGGAAGTAAGAGCACCCTGAGCAGCCAGAGTCACACAGGTGTTGTAATCCGGTACTTCCTTACCAGCCAGAATACCAGGGCGCTCACGGAATTGGCGGCGTATTTCCTCAATCATATCAAAGGCGTTACGCGTAACAGAAAGCATGGTCAATGCGCTGAAAAGTGGCGGTGTCATAGCACCCAAAAATACACCAGCTATTACGACAGGATTACGAAGACTAATCTCCAATGTGATACCGCGCGCTTCAATCACTTCTGCATAAGCAGCAAATAACGCCAAAACTGTTAACGCGGCAGCACTGATGGCGAAACCTTTAGTGATAGCTTTGGCAGTATTGCCAGCCGAATCCAATACATCTGCACGTTCGATCACCTCATGTGGCATTCCAGACATTTCAGCAATGCCCCGTGCGTTATCCACAATTGGACCATAAGCATCAGACGAGACGATCATGCCGCTGATTGCCAACATGCCAACCGCACTGATACTGATACCATAAATGCCACTGATTTCACCGGAGACCTCAGCCAGGTGATAGGAAAGCAATGTGGCTATCACTATGCCCACCAAGGATGGAACTATGCTCATTAAGCCATAACTGAAACCGGTTATGATATTTATAGCTGCTCCAGAATTGGACACCCTGGCTGTTTCCAAGACAGGTTTGTGACCTTCTGAAGTGAAGTAATCTGAAGTAAAACCAATAATCACACCTGTGATCAAACCGGTGAGTGTTGGCCACAGCACCGCCAGGTCATAACCCCCCAATAATACTAGTGCGACCACCATAGCAGCAAAAACCACTGTTGTAATTACCGTACCGCGGTTAAGTGCTGCGCCCGGTTTACCCTTCTTTCCCACCCGTACAAACTGAATGCCAATCAGCGAAGCCAAAATACCCAATGCGCATAATATTAATGGGAAAATTACATATTTATCGCCAAATTTGTCGCTAAAAGCGCCACCAAGCAGCATGGTTGCTACCGTACTTGCCACATAGCTGTCAAATACATCTGCCCCCATGCCAGCCACGTCACCGACGTTATCACCCACATTATCCGCCACAACCGCCGGGTTGCGGGGATCATCCTCTGGAATGCCCACTTCTATCTTTCCGACTAGATCGGCGGCGATATCAGCAGTTTTTGTATAAATGCCTCCTCCGGCTTTCGCCAGCAGCGCCAATGTAGAGGCGCCAAAGCTGAAGCCCAGGATTACTTCGGGGTTGCCAGTTATGAGGTAGATAACACTCATGCCTATCATTGCCAGACCGACCATAGCCAGTCCCATGACTGAGCCAGCGTAAAAGGCTACGCGAAAAGCTGGGTTCAATCCTTTACTGGCTGCTGCCGCGCTGCGCACGTTGGCTTCTACAGCAACATTCATACCCATATAGCCCGCTATGGCGGAGCAGACTCCCCCAGCCACAAAAGCAATTGCCATCCGAATGCCATTCATGGTTTCAATAGAAACGTCCCCCGTCCCTAACTGGCTAAGATCAAAGCTGAAGACAATCGCAATGATGAATCCAAGAATCACAGATACCACCGTCAGGGCAGAATATAACTTGCGCAGATAGGAAGAAGCACCCTCACGGATCCAGCGCGCAACTTCCTGCGCGCGCTCACTTCCGGCATTCTGCCGGTGCACCCAGAAATTAAGGAGAACAGCCACCCCCAGGGATAACAAACCAGCAATAATACCTGCATACAACCATATTTGAGACATTTGAACACCTCGTAATATATTATTTATCTTTCATAATTAATCCCACACTTCACCCATCTGGCTTCTCCAGCTTTTCCATCCCTGCAGTCTTTTTTGGGAGGATCACATACTGGCAGAACGCCACCAGGAATAATGCTTCTCGATCAGCTCATCTTGGGAAGGTATGGGGTAATACAACAATTTCTGTGCATTGCCAACAAATAGTCCATTCTTGATGGTACGGTAGGCAATGGTTCCGGATGGTGTGCGGTCCACCATCTTGGAATTCCCCTTTTTGGTACGCAGTTCCAGCAGGCAATCACGCAGATGGAAAATATTGGCATAAGGCAAATCCTCAACTTCCCCCAACTGCGGGTCTTCAGCCAAATTGCCCAATTTCAGCTCCGCGAAACATATCGCCGGCAACTTAACCAGGCTGGCTGGATTACGTACAATCAAATCAAAGAACCCCTCTGGACCAAGTGTGCTTACAACCAGCGGCGGAACCGGCGCTATCTCACGGTAAAGATGCAAACCATGATCATCTTCTGGCAGCATTTTTGCCTTTTCCAGCCCCAGGATGCGCCCATCTTGCGTTACCAGATGCAATTTCTGCAGAGCGTCCACTGGGACATGCTCCAACACCCGATAAACAGATATATAAATAGACCTCTTGGGTGTTCCATCCTCATGTGGCACACAACGCTTCAAGCCTTCGTTGATTGGAAAAGCTTTGCTGCGGAAAGTCGGGGCTAGTTCAAAAAATATCGCTTGTCCGCGTGATTTTTTTAATGACCCAACAGCATAATAAACACCAAATTCTTCTGGTGTTAACATAGATGCGATCAATGCCTCAGGTAAAAGGGATAAATATAAATGCACTGACATAGTACCTCCACGGTATTTATTTTAGGGTTCCCTCATTTTAGCACTTTCCTAATAAATATTTCTTTCTAGATGTGCACAATGTGTATTTACATTAAAATTATAATGTAGAGGAAATCAATATGGTTAAAGTCGGAATCATTGGAGCTGGGGCTGCTGGCATAGCGTCAGCACTGGAAGCCAGCAAACTTGGGGCACAAGTCTGTCTGCTTGAAGCTAACCCCAAGCTAGGACGCAAACTTTCTGCCACAGGCAGCGGCCGCTGCAATATCACCAATTTGCAAGCCAAATCAGAGAAATACACCTGCAGTGAGAGCGCTGTTTTAAAAAAGATACTTATGAAATACAGCCCGGAGAATTTGATCGCTTTCTTAAAGGAAGTGGGCATTCCAACTTATTCAACTCCTGATGGCTGGGTCTACCCAATTTCTAATTCCGCATCAAATGTGGCTGCCATACTTGAGAGCCGGCTAAAAGCGCAGGGCGTCAAAATCCACTTGCAAACCCTCATTACCGATATCCGCGAGTCTTCGGAAGGATTCATTTTAGCTACAGCCGATGCTAAGCGCAGTTATCAGGTGCAGCATGTAATCGCTGCTACAGGCAGCCCGGCATATCCGCAATTGGGCGCTCGAAACAATTTATACAGTACGTTCCAGCGCCTGGGACATACTATCCTGCCAGTGCTGCCGGCACTTACACCTATCATGACTGACCCCCAGCCGTTCCATAAACTGCAGGGGGTACGCCTGGATGCAGGCGTGGAGCTATTGCGCAATGGGCGCGTAATGGCAGCCACGGTAGGCAACATCATCTTCACCAGGTGGGGATTGAACGGGCCGGGCGTTATGGACCTCAGCCATCTTGTCAGCCAGAATGAAGGCCAAACCCTGACCCTGCGGATAAATATAATTCCCCATTATGAATCAACGCTGACACAGATGCTATCCAGTGCAGCTGATTCCAACATAACCATACAGGCAGTTCTTTTGGCTTTCCTACCGGCAAAAGCAGCTCGCTTTATTCTAGGCAAGAGCGGTCTGCCAGGCGGACAAACTGTGCAAGAAATTACTCAGAATGAAAAAGACTGCCTGCTGCATACGCTGAAGAATGTCGAAGTGGATGTCAAAGGCACTCGAGGATTCAAGCACAGCCAGCTTTCAAGCGGCGGCATACCGTTAGCAGAAATCCATGCAGGTTCACTGCAATCCAGGATCAAGCCAGGGCTTTACTTTGCGGGGGAAGTTTTGGATGTGCTCGGACCTTGCGGGGGATATAACCTGCATTGGGCTTTCACCAGCGGCTTGCTGGCCGGCAGGTCAGCAGCCATAAAATGATGTTGCAGTTTCTCCCTGCGGTCATGCTCCGCGATCTTGGCAAACGCTTTCCTACATGTCATCCTGAGCGTAAGCGTTCGCGAAGCATATTGTAAATAACGATCTCATCTTGCTTATTGAGATTCTTCGTCGGGCACAACCTCCTCAGAATGACATATTGTGGCTGTTCGTCATTACCCCCAAGGGAGTTCTGCATTTTTATCAGATATGAATGTTCTTAATATATAATTGCTCAATAAAAATTTTCTAACCGGGTTTTCAGAGAGAGATCCTGAGACTTTCTATTATTAGTTTTTAGAGTTATCTTTCTCTACACCCGAGAGACCAATGAAATTGAAATCACATCTGGAGTTTCTACATAAGTACATTTATGCGGTCATTAGTTTTTTCGCGATATTATTATTCCTTATCTATCCAAATGTTGGACTTTATGATTGGGATAAGGAAATTCTTTATACTGATTACATTAAAAGTGCTATTTTCGATTTCCGCAAAGTGCCTGCTTTTTGGTGGAACAGCTATCAGCTTGCTGGATATCCCTCAGTTGACCAGAGCGCTCTGTTTATTGGAAATCCAGAAACTCTGCTTTTTTCTCCGCTCACACCCCTGCTTGGATTTCTAAAACCTGTTGTCTATTTAAAACTCGTTGTATTTCTTCATTTTATATGTGGATTTTTCGGCATACTGGCACTTAGTAAAAAAATGCGCTGGCGTGCAAACCAATTACGCATTTTTACTGCATTGTTTTTACTGTCACCCATCATAATCCAGCATATCGCGATTGGTTATTTGCCATGGTTAAACCTTTACCTGTTTCCATGGTTGCTGTTTTTTTTACTATCCAAAAATTTATTATCAAGAGGCATAGGTCCAGGGATTATTTTGGCACTGGTGCTTTTACAGGGTGGGTCTCATGTTTTTGTTTGGCTCACAATCTTTGTCATTGCATATCAGCTTTTGCATAGTTTGTTAACAAGGAAAATAAAACAACTTGTCTCCTTGCCCTTGGCATTTCTCACAACACTCCTATTAGCTTTCGCCCGCATTTACCTTTCTTTTCAGTCCTTCGCCAATTTTAGTCAGACCTTTTTCCTGGGTTATTCTTTGAGAGGATTTTTTAAATGGGCACTTCTCCCCCCCTTTTTCACTCCAAAGACCATGGACGACATTGAATTCTTTATCGAAGAATATATTGATGGCGTTCCCTATTGGGATGGGGCAGTATTTTGGGGATTTCTTTTAATCCTGGCGTTATGCTTGCCCATTATTTTGATATGGGTAAAAAGGCAAAAATTGAGCGAAGAAAATTCTGGAATCACAAGCCAAATTCATGCAGTTGCTGGATCATCTTTATTCCTTTTAATAATTTCATTTTATAGGATTTATCAAACCATCATCACTTTCTTGGCGACTATACTGTCACTTCCGGCATTACAGGGCATGGAAAAATATCCTTTCCGCTTTGCGATAGTAGCATATTATGGTTTCAGCTTCGTGATTGCGTATTATTGGCCCCAGTTCCTGAGTTTTATTAACAATATATTTATTAAAGCAAAGACATTATTGGGTGAAAAAGAAAGTCTTCTTGTTAAACTTGACCAAAAATTTCAAATAAAAAGAAAGGCATTGGTGGTTTTATGTAGTTTAATGATTTGTCTTTTTTTCTTAGCATTATGCTTGGAAAAACCTTTTTTACGCGCTTTGCATAATCAAATTAGCAATGCTTATCATAACGATGGGGCACAATGGTTGATGGCTTTAATGGAAAACGCCGACGTAATTCCTATAGAAAGTTATCTAAACAAAGCTGATACTCTTTATGGCTACATTCGAAATACTATTCTTTTCTCAACTTTATTTCTAATCCTATTAAGAAGCATCTCTGGCAATCTCAGAGCAATCAGCAATTGGCTAAGGAAGGCGCTTGATAGTTTAAATAAAATTCGTGTCCATGCTCTAGAGTGTTTGATTATCATTCCCCTTCTGCTTGCATTCACAATGTGGCTTCGTGTAGCTTTGGCTGACCCACAAAACAGTTCCTCCAGCCTTAGTCTGGCTCCTCCGCATGTTATTATGGCTGATTCAGGTGAACCAGCAAAAATTACCGGGGTGACCCATTCTCCATTGCATTTAACTTTTTTTGCTACTGATAAATTAGTGGAGGAAATAATTTTATTACCTGATATTTCTTATGAGGATATTAGATTCCTGGAAGTGAGCTCACACAACGCCGTTTTATTGAATAAAAATAATCGTTTGGGAGTTAAAATCAAGAAGGCGGGCTTGGTAAGTGTAATTATTAAACCGAACTATTACTTATACCCAATAACGATTACAGTCTTATCGTGGTTGATTATCATCCCGTTATTCATAAAGACTTTAGACCAAGAGAAATAATTAAAGTAACCATTTACGTCCTCAGAATATTTTGTAGAAAAATACGAAATTGACAGGCGATTAAAAAATATCTTACTCACCAATTAAAAAAATCAGTAGATTAAAAAATATAATAAGACATGTTCTTGTGCGAGCAAAGTACGGCAATCTCACTCTTTTGCAGTCTCTTAACTTAAGAGAACAGTAGGGTGGGCATCCCTGCGACCGCAGGAAGTCTCGTAGAGGCCCACCGAAAGGGCCCACCCCCACTTAGGTAAGTTGTACGTTTAAGTTTAAGATTGCTTCACCTCGCCTATTTCGCGAGGTTCGCACCGACGTATTAATTAAATGGCAGGCATGGCATCCCTACGAGGTAAAGGTTCACATAATGACATTATAATTTTAGAAATTATGTGCTATTATATATAGTAATTGAATATCTAATAGGAAAAAAAATGACTAACAAAGAACTAACAATACCCGAAAAAAACCAAAATTTGCAAAAAGCCGAATTGAACAATAAACAGAATGCAGCCATCGTGCTGTTGATTAAAGGATTAAACGACCAGCAGATCGCCAGGCAGGTAGGAGTAACACGCCAGACGGTCAACTACTGGCGCAACCAGGACGCCGATTTCATCTATATGCTGAACCTGCGCAGGCAAGCCATTTGGGAACGCCAAAGGGACAAGTTTATCGAGCTAGTGGATAAGTCCACGGACATTGTTTTAAAAAACCTGGACAGCCAGGACCCCAAGCTGCAGCTAAAGGTAGCGCAGTCTGTACTGCGGATTCCGTGGTTGCGGGGTTTCATGAAGCCAGACAAACTGCTGAGCCGGCAAGAAATGGAAAATGACCTATTTCATAACGCGATTGGACAAGCGGTCAGGGAGGTAACTGAGGAACTGGGCATACAGAAGTATTAATAATTTAGCCGCATACAGCTATATTTTATTTTGGGTTTGAGGCCAAGCTTTCTACCGTGGATGTGCCGGCGGGATAAGCCGCAATGTTGTGCTACATAAATAATCTATTGTTTGTATGCTTCTTAATCCATAGTGGATAAAAAAATATGACCGTGGCGTTATAGATTTAGTTTACAATATCAATAATCCACTAAATTCCACGATAGGATTTAATAATGACTGCACCCGATACAATCCGTCAGTTAGTCGAGCACTTCGAGCAAAATCACGAATCCTACCGCTCCGGGAAATATAACGAGGCGCAATTACGCCAGGAATTCCTCAATCCATTCTTTGAAGCTCTGGGCTGGGATATGTTCAATAAACAGGGTTATGCCGAAGCGTATAAAGATGTGATCCATGAAGCATCACTTGATCAAGTGAATGATGACCGAGAAGTAAGGCATGGATAGTGGGTGGTAGATATCCCCTCTTCATCTCTGGCGCTCTCTGACCCAGCAAGGCATAGGTAACATCTGCCTGCGGATCCATATCCACTACCAGGACTTGCTTTCCCCGCTGTGACAAGCCTACAGCCAGATTAGCCACTGTGGTGGTCTTGCCCACTCCCCCTTTATCGTTAGTGAAGACAATCTTTTTCATCATCCCCCTATTGTGCAGTTATGCAATCATGATTAGCAGAGAACATGCATTGATGCATGTATGACATTGTGAATCAGCAACATTACAGCATTGCATAATCATGATCTCATTCCGGGATGGCTTTGTCAAGTATTGAAATATCGTGCAAATGAAAACGGTTTGTGCCGTAGGTTTTCCTGCAATTTATCAAGGGATATATAATACATTAAGAACTCCAAGCATTTTTACTGGATTAGACGATATTTGGGAAGGATTGAGATGGACAAGCAAAAAAGGATAAATCAAATGTTAATAGCAGTAATGCTAATACCGCTATTATTGCTATCTGGGTGTGGCATGGCAAGCGAGCTTTTTATTGAAGAAATGCCCACAGAAACACCCATACCATCGCCGACAGCTACAGTAGCACCGACCATAACGCCAACCATAACACCCACCCCGGGTTTGCCATCAAATATTGCCACAATGTTTGGGGAAGAAGTGCCTGAATTAATAAAGAATGAACAGGGAATTTACACGGCTGAAGATGCTTTTTGGAAGGCGATATATGAGAATGGAGAATGGCGAGTGCGCCCCAGGCCCCATACTGGTTTTGATGAACAGTTTCTTGAAGCAGTGGGAGAGAAATATTTAGGTAGGGATGATACTCCCGATACTTTGGCACAGGTGGCGGCTGATTTGTTAAAAGATCGTAATTATGACTCAAGGGTTGGTTTTACCCAGGAGCAAAACGTTAATATCGCTAAAAAGATTGTTATATATGGCCGGATTATTGGGTTTGAATGGGTTTCTTTTGAAGAGCAGCCTGGCGGTCAAATTGGAGATAGAGCCTTAGTAACAGTGGTAGTTAATTCTAATTACCCTGATGAAAAAATTCCCTTATTAATGGGGATTGAAAAAAATGGCCGGTTCATTAGAACAGCAAAATTTTTAAGATGGAATAATTATAATAAAGAAGATAAATCTCTCGAGCGTATGGAGGTGCAGGAAAAGGCAGATTTTGATAAATATATTGGAGAGCTAGTAAAGTTATCAATCCCTTATTATTTTAAGCCTGGCTGGAGTAAAGATTTATACTTCGACTATATGGCGAAAGAGGACTATAATTTAATTCATAATTTGTTGATTAGTCCGGATGGGTACATGATGAAATACACGAATATAAAAAATTCGCCAGATCATCAATCTGAACATAGGAAAATGGTTGAAGTTTTTCCAGAAATAATGGATTCAATGAATTTAGATGAGGGAGGCGATCTCGCTTTCTTTGGTTATGCAGTAACAATGTTTAAATGATGTTACTTTTGTAATTTTCAAATCTGTGGTATCTCTAAAAAAGAATGAATCTGCCTAAAAAATATGTTTGGGTTTCGAGTGGATTATTAGTGTTGGGTGGGAGGGCTGGAATTTTTAGTTTTCAATGGCACAAATGCACAATTATGAATTTGTGATTTAATTTAAGTATTAATATCTAATAATGTATCTTAGTTCTCTGATTAATATTAACTGTATATTATTAGCGTGCCAATTTGGCATTACCAGACCGGTCAATATGGCACTTCTAGAAGTGCCAATTTGGCACATCTGAGTGAATTGTGGATTATTTTCTCTTCTTCCAGAAGGAAGCTTTCAAGTGAATGGTGTATAGGTTAGGGCGTCCCTGGCCTCGGCGTTTAATAGAGATAAGCCCTACCTGCTCAAGTTCAGAGATATACCTGACCACGCTTCGCAAGCCGTTACCCATGTCCTTGGCAAGCCGTTCTTGCCCCGGGAAGCACTCATCCATCTCACGGGCATACTTAAGCAGCATAGCATAGGTGAGCTTGGCTCCAATAGAAATCTGGTCACTCTCTAGAATGAAGTTGGGCACACCTGTCCAACCTCTGCGGGTAGCAATGTCAGCCCCTTGTAATTTGAGATTGCGGTCTTTGAAGGCAGTGGTTTCTCCAATACGCTTCATAAATTAGATAATATTTGATATTGCCCCGATCATAAACAATCTGAAGATCCAAAGTCAAGTTCAAATGAGGCGATCTGCTAGAACGATGAAATCTCAATTCCTAATTAGAATTGATTATTAATTATCAATTTGATATATTATGCGCATGAAAGAGGGGGAACTACAGCCACCGATCAAAGGCAATCTTCTCAATAAAGAATCACAAGAAAAATTGCCAGAACTCTACAGTGGTGAAGAGTTGGGGTTGGATGCGCTCGCTCAGGTGAAATTCTTCACACCAGACAGCAACTGGACGTGGTATGCGAGTGAATTCGATGGAAAAGATTTATTTTTCGGTCTAGTGATTGGCTTTGATATAGAGATAGGATATTTCTCGCTATCCGAGATGCAGGCGGTGCGAGGACCCTGGGGCTTGCCAATCGAAAGGGACCTGTATTTTGAGCCGACCATACTAAAGGAATTGATGGAGGAGCATATGCAGAAAAGGAGGGAATTAAATATTGAACAAGCTAAACGCTACGCTGCAGAGTTAGCACAATGGGATCAACGAATCATTGAGATCGTTGCCGTTGGGAGCCTAGCGGACAACAAAAAACTAGATTTGGTTTGTACATTCGATCCTGAACCTGCAGGAGATGCCACAGGCTTCTTCTGGGTTACAAATCTACTGGCCAGGGATGAATACGAACAACTCTCCCAACGGATTGGGTTAGAGCATTCTGTAGACTTGGGCTTCAGAATTGGGGAGGACATACACCTGCCAGGCGGAGAAATTGTAAGAGAATCAGGAGAACAAACTAGGTTATGGCCACTATAGATAATGAATAGACGAATGAATTTTCGGACATTTTTACTGTTGCTATAGGTTCTTCTGTTAATTGACTTCCTTCGAGAATGGCCAATTATAGACAAAGGATGTTTTTCTTCCCCCTGTTACCAATGTCGTGAAAGAAGGGTTACATTAAGTAAATACAACTGGGGGGCAAACCACAGTGAGAGGCCAAAGTCGGATATAGTCAGACTGAGATAATCATAGCATAAAAGACTTTCGTCAAAGATTCAATCGTTCCACAACGGCCTGTAATTCATCGTCAGTAATGCCCAGATAGCGTTTGGTGTAGGCGATACTGGCATGGTTGAGCTTGTACATGATCAACGCCAGATCCACACCCTGCAAACGGGCATGATACCCCCAGGTCTTTCTCAAACTGTGGGTGCCGAAGTTTCCTCGCAAACCAACCTGCTTGCAGATAGCAGTGATGAACTTCCAGGCCTGTCCACGACCAATGGGTTCAGCGAAATCATTGGCCTTCGTATTAAAGAAAAGAAAATGCTGTGGATTGCTGGCGATGTTGGGGTAAGCCGCAAGATACTCCTTGAAAATCTCCCGGATACTTGTATTGACAAAGACCTCATGGCGTTTGCCTCGTTTCTGCTCTTTAATCTGGAAACGGTGTTTGAGGCTTTGTCGATCATCCATGAAATGACCAATTTGCAAACGCAAGAGATCAGAAACACGTAGAGCGGTGTTGATTCCCGCTGTGAATAACAACAGATCGCGAAAACGCCCTTCGCCACGGAGCAAGTTTTTGATTTGAGCGATCTTTTTCCGGTCGCGGATGGGTTCAACAAAATTCATAAAATGATGTAAACATAAACGATCTCGGCGTCAATTGTGTCCACACAGTGTTACAGCGTCCATACAGTACACAAGGCTATGCGAAAACTGTCCATTGTGTCCATTGTTTCCACTGTGTCTCATTAAAACTGCACCAAATTGCACCAAGAATAAAAGAAAAAATATCAAACAGGAAAGGTGACTCAAATTTATAGGATAAATCAAAAATCCGTATTCATAAAGATTTTATTCAGATACTTATTTTCGCTCTCGTAATGGAAAAAAAGCGACTGGGAGCCCGTTGCACGCAATGCCTGAGCATAGCGAACCCGTAATGGCTTGGGATTGCGGGCAAATGGGCTGGCGCTAAACTCCCAAGGAGAGAGCGAAAAATTTCTTCATATTATGACTATCCCTTTCTGTAGATATTCCGCTTCTTGAACAAACGTTTAACCGATCTAAAAGTGAGAAAATCGGTTGATGTTTTCATCCAGATGCTCACCTGATTGCCAAACCATATTGACGTGACTGGTTCACGTCTTTTTCATTGCTCCTGATCGTTTCTGTATTTCTTTTTAAAAACCCTATTCACATTTTTTTATCTCAAGCTGGGGTGAGTTTATTGCAATCTTAGCCACTTCCCACTTTGTAAAGTCATCCGGGCTCGCGCCGTTTCTCTCACCGACTTGACAAAGTGTTTGCGAAAGTGGCTTTTTCTATTGCAATCACCCCGCCTGATAGCGGCTTCATAACAGTTTCAGTGATAAATATTTTAAGTATCTAATGCTATGTTAATCTCCAAAAATCTAGCGAATCCTATAATGAAATTGAAAGGAAAATGATATGCACCAGCTAGAAGAAAGACAGATTGAGGTTAGCCGCACATTAAATGCCCCCCTTGAATTGTTGTGGAAAGCGTAGACGGAACCAGAGAATTTTATGCACTGGTATGGCCCCAAAGGATTCAGGATACCCACATGCAAGATTGATTTTCGTAAAGGTGGCCGCCATCTATGGAGCATGCTTTCCCCGAATGACAAGCAGATGTATTTCAACGGCAACTATAAGGAAGTGGTGCCAATGGAGTGCCTTGTTTTTACCGATAGCGTATCAGACGCCGAGGGTAATGCCATGGGTATGGGCGAGGGGATGCCCAAATTTATGGATGTAACCGTGACTTTTGTGCACGCTGATGGCAAGACCACAGTGACTGTGAGCCATTTGGGCTACGGCACCAACGCCGAACACGCCAAATTAGGCTGGGAACAAGCCTTCTATAAGCTCACAGCGGTATTGGCAAAGGGCTAAAATTTATCGGTTGATAAAAGGAGCACAGTAAAAAAAGCCGTATGAAGATAATTACATACGGCTTTTTTAAGTTTATTAAAACCTATAGTTCTGCTAATGCCTTATGTACCACAGAATGTAATACCGCAACCCCAACCTCCATTGATGATTCATCAATGTCAAATTTAGCAGTATGGGCAGGTGCAATAATGCCGGTTTTAGGAGTTATTCCTAACCAAAAGTAACTGCCTGGCACTTTTTGAAAGAAATATGCCAGATCATCCCCTGCTAAAAGGGGTGTGGCCTGTTTCACATTCTCGATTCCTATCGCTTCTCCAGCAGCTTTCTCAACCAAAGTCGTCATCCGGTCATCATTCTCTAGGGCGGGATAACCACGCATGTAATCAAGTTTAGCCTTTGCATCATATGTGCCGGCGATTCCTTGGGCTACTTTAAGTATCATTTCTGGAAAGTTTAATGAAATCTCAGGGTCCAATGACCGGCAAGTGCCAGTCATAACAACCTCGTCAGCTAAAATATTAAATTTACTGCCAGCATTGATGGTGCCAAATGAAATCAGGGCACTTTTCACCGGATCCACCCGCCGGGTCATCATGACATGCAAAGCCAGGATGATTTCTGCAGCAATAGGGATGCCATCCACGCCTTTATGAGGTGCGGAACCACCGCCACCTTTGCAGGTAACGGTGAGCGTGAATTGATCCGCCGCAGCCAGGAATTGACCGTAGTGAATACCAATCTGCCCGCTACGATTTTCAGTAGCATGGTGTAAAGCAAATAATGCGTCTACTTTGGGATTTTCCAACACACCTTTTTCTATAAGAGTTAGTGCCCCACCCGGTGGAGTTTCCTCAGCGGGTTGGAATATAAATTTTACATTTCCAGGCATTTGCTCACGCTCCTCTGAAAGCAGTTTGGCCACTCCAAGCAAAATGGCTGTGTGTGCGTCGTGCGCACAGGCATGCATGACACCTGGATTTTTTGATGTATGTGGAGAGGCACTTTCCTCTTGAATAGGCAAGGCATCTATATCTGCACGCAGTCCAATGGTCGGACCAGGTTTCGCTCCCTTTAACAATCCAACTGCTCCAGTGAAATCATCCCATTGGGTAACTTCGATTCCCAGGTTTTTCAACTCTTTAACAATAAGAGCAGTGGTCTGAAATTCCTTATAGGATAGCTCTGGATTCTCATGAATCACATGCCGGATGTCAGCAACATAATCAGTAACAGAGTGAGCCAACTCTAAACTATTCATTTATTTATTCTCCACTGGTTTCTTTCCAAATCTCGGCACCAGGTACTTGAAAACCAAGTAAGCCGGGATGCTTGACAAAGCAAGGAAAGCGCCCTGCTTTATAAAATTGGGATCAACCAATGTCACCAAATAACCGGTGATCAATACCGCAAGCAATGTGGTTACTGGATATCCCCACATCTTAATCGGACGTTCTAGTTCAGGTTTTTTATAACGCAAGACAATCAGGGATATAGCGACAACACATTCCAGACTGCGGGAGACGAAAATACCCATCAAAAGTAAACTCATGAAAGTGCCAGTCCAAATAAAGAATATCGCAGCAACCGCAAAAATGATTGTAGAAATGTACGGCGTACCATATTTTGGGTGCAACTTTGAGAAGAAATTGAAGAGCAGTTTCTCGCGTGACATAGCAAAAGATAAACGCGGCAAACCCATGACACTGGAATTTAAGGAGCCAAAAATTGATACTAGAGCACCGAGGGAAACAATACTTGCTCCAACAGGACCAAAAATAGCCATGGCAACATCTGCAACTGGTTTTTCCGATTCTGCCAATTGGTCAAATGGTACATTACCAATAGAAACTACGTTAATTAACACATTTACTACTATCACTATCGCCATTCCAAAAATTACCGCGCGCCCTAAGTTCTTTTTTGGATTCTCAACTTCCTCACTCATGTAAGACAGAACATAATACCCACCAAATGCCAGCACGGCAGGAACAGCCGCATTGAAAGTTGAACCCCATCCCGCTTCACCAACAAAAGGCTGGAAGTTTGCGCCTTTCATAGAAAACAACCCGCCCACTATAACCAAACCTAAAGCGGTAAGCTTACCGATTGTAAAAATATTCTGTACCTTTGTTCCTTGCTTTACCCCAATTACGTTTATATATGCAAGTACCGCAACGATTAGTGAAGAAATTACACGCCCAGTTACCAAATTGATACCTGGAAAGAAAAATTTCAAGTAGGTAATAAAAGCAACCGCTAGAAGCGCGATGACCGGCATAAGAGAGCCAAAGATCATCGCCCACCCGTAAAGGAATGAAGCCATGTCACCGAATGCTTCCCGAATAAAGACATAGGCTCCACCAGCTTTTGGCAGCATGGGTGCTAATTCAGCATAAACCAGTGCAAACATAGTCGCAGCAAAACCAGCAATGACCCAAGCCAGGAGGTTTGGTCCAGAGCTTCCTGCAGCTGCAGCTACCTTTCCAGGTGTCATAAAAATTCCCGAACCAATGACTGTCCCGACGAGGATCATAGTGGCCGAGAAAAATCCTATTTGCCTCTTTAAAGTCTTTTCTTGATTAGACATAATAAAATTCTCCTTTTCTATTAAAAAGATTTTTTTATATTATACAATTTGTTAGTCAAACACTATGTATCACATGATACAATCTGACTCAGTTAATTATTAAATACTGCAGAATTTTCCATCATGATTACACCTCAACAAACAGAAACGATAGAAAATCATTCTCTCCCAATAAATGAAAATTTATTATCTGTTGTGCATCTGAAACCCATTGAAGGATTTGCTGATAAATTAAATAAGTTTGGCGTGCAACATACCAAAAATGCTGGCAACATTTTATTTGCACAATACGAGAAAATGAATTCGATCTATGTAATTCAATCAGGATTAGTTGCATTAGAGATCATCTCAACAATGGGCGAGACAAAAACAATTGGAATATGCCCTCCAGGTGTTATCCTTGGTGAAGTTGGTCTATTTTCAGACTATATCAGCACCTCACAATCTAGAGTATTGTTCAAATCTAAAATCAATGTACTTTCAATCAAAAGGATGGGCAATAAATTGTTAGAAGACTCCGATATTGTTCTTTTACTGTTCAGATCTCTTTCCTCCAAACTTCAGCTTTCAACCAACCAACTGGGAATTATGATGCTTGAAACCCTCCAAGCACGTATCGCCCACATACTTCTGGAATGTAACAAAGAAAGAGTTTTTCTAACCCATGAGACTTTATCGACCATAATCGGGGCCTCCCGCATCTCAGTTACGCGTCATTTGAGAGAGATGCAGGAACAAGGTATCATTCAAACCCAGAGGGGAAGTATCTTAATTATCAACCGCAACGCACTAAAAAAGCTGATTGTATAACTCAATCAGCTCAAATTAGTGCTATCCAAAAAACTTTTCAGTTACAGATGTCCAAATTTTCCTTGGTAAAGTCAAAAACACGAGCATTATTGATAGTAACGAGATCTTGCGGCCTGATCGATAGGGTGTAGTTGGAGACACCGCATCCGCCGAAAACCTCTGATTTTTCAAGAAGATGTATATCAACAATCGTTAGTAGGCTTGGATTTATTAACGATACCTGCCCCACTTCTGCTCCCGTTACTTGCTTAACCTTTTCTGGACTTGCAAGAAAAACATTTTTAAGATGCAATTGCTGCTTGATTTTTTTGTATGAAAGGCGGGCATTTCCCGATATCACGGCTGCCAAAAAACCAGCCTCAGTTTCCAGAATTAATGTTGGTGCCAATTTGGAAATATCATTTGAAACCAGTTTTTCTCCTTCCTCCACAGTAGAAATCGTCGTATCGTTGTAGAAAATAGCAAAATGCATATGGGCTAATTTCAAAATATTTCTTAGTGTTAAGAGCTTTTCAGGGACATCTGTCATTTTTTATAAGATTATAAGCTTTATACTTTAATAGTCAAGACAGAGAAGCGTTAATGGAAATTACTCGGGTAAGCATCACTCCCATAATAAATATGCTATGGCATGGTTCATTTACGTTTATCTACAAAAGAATCCGAGCGACATATGTACGTCGTCAGAACATTTGGGACAAAAAGGTCTGTTTGATAAGAGACGCTTTTCCAATAGTTAGTTGAAATTATACATTCACTTGGACCTGCAAGTTTTGCAGACGTCTTTGATCCAGAGTCCATATCTTGATCTCTTCTCGCTTGCTCAACACCTCCTTTTTGTCTACCAAAGAATACATTCGCCGGGGTAAGATTATCCAGCGATTCGTGATAACGATGATGGTTGTAGTACTCCACGAACCTGGCGATCTCACGATCGAGTTCCCAGGGAGAATAGTAGTTTTGTAGCTTCACAATTTTCTTCATTGAGCGATGATAGCGTTCGATCTTGCCCTGGGTCATGTGGTGATATGGTGCATCGCGTGTATGTTCCATATGCTTACTTTCCAGAAAAGCCTTGAGATCCCTGGACAGGTAGCAAGAGCCGTTATCAGATAACAAACACGGGCGATATTTTACCAGAACACGATCCAGACCTGTCTTATCCAACGCAATTTGAAGTGTTTCCTGTACATCAGCGGCGGACATGCTTGGTGTGAGTCTATATGCCAGAATGTAACGTGAATAGTCGTCCAAAATTGTGGACAGGTAATACCAACTCCAGCCAATTATTTTGAAGTAGATAAAGTCTGTCTGCCACAGCTCGTTCACTCGTTTGGTGGGATGTTTGAACGTATCAGCAGCAGGATCAATGGTGACAGTTCGCTCTGATCTACTTCCGCCAAAGACAATATTTGCCTGCGGTATCACTACGCCGTTGCTCGTGGTTGCGCTAACTGCAAGGCTGCCATCTTCATCATCCACATCCGTAACCGTAAAGCTAATTGCGCCTGTACTTCCATCTTCAGCAACTGTTTTGTTGGTTACATCAGAAATGACCGGACCATCATTGATTGCAGTTACGGTGACAGTTACCTCTCCCTGATCCGTCGCATTGTTAGAGTCTTTAACGGTATATGTAAACACTTCTGTTCCGAACCAATCCGCATCCGGTTCAAAGTTCACAGATTTTCCATTAATTGCTATTGTCAATGTGCCATTATCAACTCCGCTATATGCGGAAACTGTCAGGTCATCCCCTTCTCGCGAAAGGTCAATATCCGTATCATTATTCAATACATAAATAACAACATCGCTATCTTCGGTTACTGACGCGCTGTCATCAATTGCAACAGGCGGATCATTAACCGGACCCACTGTGATGTTTACAATTTTGGTCGTTTCTGCATTATGCTCATCTACAACTGTTACAGTGAAACTATCACTACCGTTATAGTTCGCATCAGGCGCGTAGGTATACACACACGTATTCCCATCCAGATCAACTGTCCCATGCGAACAATTGCTTGTTACCTGTAAGGTATAACTATCAGGGTCAACACTATCATTTGTGTCCGGGTCTAGCACCACGATCGTGTCAGTAAAACTCGTATCTTCATCTTGTACGTCGTTAAATAAAATGGGACAGAACCACTAAAATGTTAAGAGAGTCTTTTCAGCCCTAACTTGTTCTGATTATTTGCCAACAAGCTGAAAATTCTTCCTGCGTCTTTGCTACATAATACTCTTTTTGATCTTCTCTCTTTCTGATAGAACCTTCTTTTTTCTTCTGAAATAGACATCAGCAGGGGTCAGATTTTCCAACGATTCATGGTTTTGCTCGTTGTTGTAGCAGGTGACATATTTAGCTAATAAATCCAAAATCCGTATTCATAAAGATTTTATCCAGACACATATTTTCGCTCTCGTAATGGGAAAAAAGTGACTGGGAGCCCGTTGCATGCAATGCCTGAGCATAGCGAACCCGTAAGGGCTTGGGCTTGCGGGCAAATGGGCTGGCGCTAAAATCTCAAGGAGAGAGCGAAAAAGTATTTAATATTATGACTTTCCTATTCTGTAGATATTTCGTTTCTTTAACAAACGTTAAGCTGAACTGGAAGGGAGAAAATCTGTTAAAGTATTCATCCAAATACTCCCATCTTTGCCAAATATTTTGACGTGACTGGTTCACGTCTTTTTCATTGCTCCTGATCGTTTCTGTATTTCATCTATTACGCCTTACCGCATTTTTTATTTAAAGCAGGGGTGAATTATTTGCAATCTTAGCCACTTCCCACTTTGTAAAGTCATCCGGGCTCGCGCCGTTTCTCTCACTTAATTACGCAAGCCTGTTTAAAAAGGATGAGATTATTCGTTCCTCAGAAACGAATCAAGCGGGAAAATTTTCAAACTGTCAACTTTTGTCAAGTTAAACAAAAACATGACTTACCGACCTACAAGTTCACCAGAGGCAGTTGCTCTTTATGTCCATTGTCTCCACCCTGTATTATTAAATAAAGATGGCGAGGGAGGGATTTGAACCCACGACCAAGGGCTTATGAGTCCTCAGCTCTACCGAAAAGGTGGTATACACTCTCAGGTAGTAGTTTTCATCTGCCATTCCTGCCAGGTAGATACATTGAGGGCAGGGGCTGGTCGCACGCGTCCGCAGCCACGGCGTTTTGCGCAAGCCTCAGATTTACAAAAAACGGCTTACAACCAGAGCGATAACCCCTACCGCCAGGCTAGCGCCCGCCTGGTAAAGCGACACCACTATCGGTAAGACCGCGTAGGGCGAACCCGGCACAAGTCCACCCGCTACACAAGGTCTTATAGGGCTCGCATTTTTACGCGCCGCCTTTACTGTGGATAGGAATAAAACAGGTATATAACTATACGTAACGTATGATGAGTGGCACAATGATACCGGTGAGTGCCAGACAGATAATAATTCCCGTGAAGAGCAGATAGCGTTTCCCATAAGCCTCCATCAGTGAGTAGGAGATGTCGTCTGCTAAATCCATCCGAAAGGATGTGTGACAAAAATGTCACTACGACCTAGGGGAAACCCGAACCGGAAAGCTGTCAGGCCGACACCGCCGGAGAAAAAAGAACGGCAGGTAAAGAGGCGAAAATAAAAACTCCCCGGATTTACCAAGGCATCATATGAAAAATCGCACCACGAACATAATTATTATTCTTGCGTTTTATAAGCCTAGTTAGACCTTAGGAGAAATATACTGGCCCATTATCCAAGAGCAATCTTGTTATATGACATACTCTGGCTTATTCAAGGTCACCTTTTGCCAATGCCTTCCCTAATACAATATCTTATCTGTCAACTTAAATATTTAATAACACAATTAATTCAATTAAATTATTCGTTCCTTCCAAACGAATCATGAAAAACCGTAAAACTGTCGGGTTTTGTCGGGTTTTAATATAATAAATATAAAAAAGAGCTCTGTTTTCTAAAGGCTCTTTCCTGGGTTGCTGACGAGGGTTGAATAACATACCCCTCGTGGGTGCCCGCAATATCTTGATCCACAGTAATGTGGAGTAGGTGTCTAAGACCTCTATAGGGTTATAAAACGTCCAAAAATAAGCAATATAGGGCAATTTATTGTCCACCACAGAGTCCATATTTTCCATAGCTTCTACCTAAACTGCACAAGAACTTCATACGAGTATCAATTAATAAGCAAAGGCGACACAACCACAACTAATCCTTTGTATCTATTGCCGATTCTGACATTTAAATTGCGATTAAAGGTTTGAATAATCAACCTAAAATGTTTGGGCTTTAAAACACCAGCTGGAGTGTTTTTAACAAACACTGTTGCATTTTGTGGTTGAATCCAACTAAAGTATTGTTAAAACAAGGACAGATCATCTAGAGAACAATGCAAGAAAGGCGAAAGCTCAACCACCAGCCCGTAGATATATAATCTGTTAAATTAATTGATGGAAAGACTATCTATTAGGATACATCAATTGTCCTAAACGTTCTGATTACATACAAAGCTAAACAATTCTGTGTTATATAATTATCGGATATTACAAAACCAAGGTGAGAAATGATTGATGAAAAAATATTAGGTTATTTCAATGGAAAAAACATTCTCATAACCGGTGGTACAGGAATGATTGGAAGGGCTGTTGCAAGCAAACTAAAAGCTTCTGGTGGAAATATTCGCATCGCATCATTGGATAAAATCATAATTAATACCGATATTGAGCATATCTTTGGGGATCTAACTGATATTAATTTTTGTAAAGAAATTTCACAGGATATGGACTGTGTCTTCCATCTAGCGGGCATCAAAGGCTCAATTGAAGTTACCAAGAGCAAGCCCGCTAGTTTTTTTGTCCCGCTGATAATGATGAATACTAATATTTTAGAAGCCTCCAGACTAGCCGGTGTAAAGAAAGTTGTCTACACCAGCTCCATTGGCGCATACAATAGCGCAGAGGTTTTCGTTGAATCAAGCGAGATTGAACAAGGTCCTCCTATGGATATGTTTCCAGGTTGGGCAAAACGAATGGCTGAATTACAAATAAACGCCTACAAAATCCAATATGGAATTGATACTTACGCAGTTGTACGCCCATGCAATGTATATGGACCAGGTGATAATTTCGATCCAAATAATGCGATGGTAATTCCTACTTTGATGTACCGTATTCTAAATAAAGAAGATCCAGTCAAGATCTGGGGCGATGGATCAGCGATACGTGATTTCTTATACAGTGAAGATTGTGCAGAAGGCATTATACAAGCTCTTTACCACGGCACAAAAAGCAAGTATGTCAATCTTGGAAGCGGAATAGGGTATTCAATTAAACAACTAGTGGAAACATTGAAGGATTTCTTGGATTTTAATTATGAATTTGACACAAGCAAACCTTCGGGTTTTCCCAGACGGGTTATGGACATCTCATTAGCACGCGAGCTGATTGGTTATGATCCAAAAACTTCATTAAGAGAAGGGCTGGAAAAAACATGGGGCTGGTTTGTCACTCATCAAGATGAATATAAAAGAAGGAAAAATTATTTTAAGGAAGAATAATTTATGAAAGTTCAAGACACAAAACTCAATGGCGTTAAATTGATTACACCACCCACAATTTTTGAAGATATTCGTGGCTCATATGTGGAAATCTATAATGAACAAATTTACAAAAAAGCAGGGATTCCAATCAAATTTATTCAGGACGATATATCCACATCAAATAAATATGTTCTTAGGGGCATTCATGGGGATTCCGAAACATGGAAACTCATATCATGCCTTTATGGAAAATTTTATCTCGTTGTAGTTAATCTTGATGAGAATTCTTCACAGTTCAAACAATGGGAGTCTTTTACGCTATCAGATACAAATCACCAACAAGTTTTAGTCCCGCCAAAATTTGGCAATGGGCACCTTGTTTTAAGTGCGGTTGCTATTTTCCATTACAAACAGAGCACACAATATAACCGAAAAGGGCAATTTACATATTTATGGAATGATCCAGAATTAAAAATTTGGTGGCCTATAACGAATCCAATCTTATCAAGAAGGGACGAGGGAAGAGAAGATGTTTAATAATTCGAAAGTTCTAGTAGCAGGCGGTTCAGGATTTATTGGCAGCAATCTTATTTTAAGATTACTTCAAGAAGGCAGTCTTATCAGAGCCACATACTGGAAAAATGAACCTCAAGTGAAAAATGACAGTATTGAATATATAAAATGCGATCTTACAAAGATGGATAATTGTAAAAGAGCATTGGATGGTATGGATTATGTGTTTATGTGTGCGGCTAACACATCAGGTGCAGCAGTGATGCGTAAAACTCCATTAGCCCATGTCACCCCTAATGTTCTGATTAACACGCAAATCCTAGCTGCAGCCTATGAGGCTAATGTAAAAAAATTCCTTTTCATCAGCAGCAGCGCAGCTTACCCACCATCCGATAACCGACCAGTGAAAGAAGAAGAAATGTTTGATGGAGATCCATTTGAAGTTTATTATAGTGTCGGGTGGATGAAACGCTATGCTGAAATTTTATGCAGAATTTATGCACAAAAAATAAAAAATCCTATGTCCACTGTCATTGTAAGACCTTCAAATGCCTATGGTCCTTTTGATAAGTTCGATCCACAAAAATCGCATGTAACTGCCGCAACTATCCGAAAAGTTGTAACTCGGCAAAAACCTATCGAGGTTTGGGGTACTGGCGAGGATTTGCGAGATTTAATCTACATTAATGATCTTATTGAAGGAATGATTTTGGCTATGAAGAATACCAAAATATATAACGAATTCAATATTGCAGCAGAAAAAATCTACTCCATTAAAGATCTTCTTCAAACGACAATCAAATTGGATAATTATGAAGACGCCGAAGTAATATATGATCCCTCAAAACCTACTACAATCCCTGTGCGGGTGATTGATTGTTCAAAAGCCAGGAGAGAATTAAATTTCTCTGCCAAAATCAGTTTGGAAGAGGGTTTGAGCCGTACCATAGATTGGTATAAAGCACATTTTCAATAGTCTTATTCGAAATGTCTAATTCAAGCGAAATTACACCTTCCTCCTCCCAGATGATAGAAAAGGAGGAAGGTGATTGATCGATAAAAAGCATATCCATTTTTTTATAATTTTTTCTATTATTGGAGCTCCTTTTGCATTAATTGCATCGGTGCTATTTTTCCGTTTTTGGGGCAGATCTCTAATTATCCAGTTAACAATTTTTTCTGGATTTTTGTTCATCATCTCTGCTATTTTCACCCTCGGTTTTATACAATTAACAAAAAAATTTAAAAAGCAAATAGATCCGAATAAAATCAGCATCATAATCCTACCTTTTTTAATTGGCCTTCTTCTTGTTCAAATGCCGATATGGAATCCCCCCCAACCAATTCATAGGGTACAAATTCAGGTACTTAAGGAACGTAATCAAAAATCTGAGGGGACCCATGTAGAATTAATTGAATTCAAACATGGTGGCAAGATTATCCCGCTCGAGGATTTTGAGCAGCTAGGTCTTTGGTATGTGAAAGAAAGCTCAATTTCTTCCAACGCGAATTATGGTAAAGAATTACTCTATCTAAGTGCTCCTCAATACGATTTTCCCGTTATTGAAGCGCAATTTCTGTTCAATACTTCTCAAGAATCCGGAATTGTAGCAATACAGATTGATGGTCAAAAAGAAATCCTGGACCTTTATAGCAATACTCCTGGTCAAGCGAATATTTCATTTGAATTAGGAAAGAATGACTACGCGGTTTTTTTAAATCAAAGAGTACGCTCACGCTTCATTACAATAGGAAGCACATTAATACTTATTCTTTTCTTGTCAATAATATTTATTCTCTTTAACAAGACAATTATTTTTTACTTTAAAAAAATTTTATCAGTAGTCCAAGCAAATTATGAAACTCAAAATAGATTTTCCTTACCGAGCATTAATTTTCATGATTCTCACCGAAATAGAAAAATCTTATTTTTTTCTGCGTTTTTGGTGGTTCTTGTTTCAGCAACTATCTTTGGATTCTGGTTTAAAACTAAACAATTAGGCATAATCGATCCAAGATTAATAAAGAATTACCCCATTCCCTATTACCTTTTTACCGCAATAACTTCCTGTTTAATTTTTCTTACTCTTTGGGCTCTGATTCTAATAATAGAAATAAAGATCTTGCATATCCAAAATAGCAGCATTGTATATCTATTTGCTGGTATCCCATTTTTGGCATTTTGCGGAGGGGTATTAGGGTTCTCCTTACAAATTCAGCTAATGCTTTTTGTAATGCTTTTGCTTATTAATTTCATTATCTTTATAAGATCTAACAAAACACAATATCTAGAATTTATTGAACCTTGTATGGTTCTTGCGGGGATTATTCTCTTCTTTCTTTTCGCTATGCAATCTTTGTCCCCTATTTTCCATACAAATCCATTTTTGGATATGTGGGGCAAGATGGACCTTATACCCGTTTACGAATCCCAATGGGAAAATGCGAAAGCATATGATTTCTCCGGAATGTTCACCCAAAAAACGCGTTTGGGTGGAAATGCCAATGGCATTGGCGGAAATTCGGAATTTTTAGCTGTTCTCAGTTTAGTTTTTGATATCCCTTTTGTAGATCTTCTAGCCAAATATACATTACTGCAAAACTTTATGTTTTGGATGTATATCTTTGGCGCTTTTGGTATGTATCTTTTCCTGAGGTTTGGTTTAAAACTATTTCTCATACCTTCTATCATCGGCGCTATTGGATTTATCTTTGGTAATGCCGCATTTCTTTCTTACCTAGGAGGAGAATTTTTCCAACATCAAGGCGAGTATTTGTTTCTTCCTTGGGTTTTTTTCCTCCTTAAAAAGGGATACAACAAAAGAACTTTATCGTATATCGCTCTAGCTGGCCTCGTTGCAGCATTGCCGGAATTTGTATGGAATGTTCATCCCGAAATGCGCATCATTTCTTATACGTTATTAAATACATACAATTTGTTTTTATCCTTGCAGGCATATCTACGTTCAAAGAAATGGAAATCTCTACAATGGTCTCTTCTCTCATTCTTCCTTTTCCCCTTTTTTCTCGGTTTAGGAATTTCATTCAGAATTCTTCACTTGGTAGATTTAATCAATTCCAATGAATATTCAGTATTAGCCCGTTATCGAGTTGAGGATACTCCAGAACATTTCATCATGTGGGGACCAATTAAAAATCAAATTTTCACTTTGCTTTTTAGATATAAAAATCCAACATTTATCAAGCGGTATCAGTTTAGTACCGCAGGTTCACCCGTTTTGTACTATTTAGGACAGGTATTCATTTTTCCAGTTTTCTTCCTACTCACCGATATTCTGACACGCGTTATTAGGAAAAAACGACCTAATAGTTACTCTGAGGATACGATATATTTCTTGACTATATTCTCTCTAATTCTATTGGCTTTATTAGCTGGTAATGCTTTGTCCCTATTCTCCATTTTTGATCCCTTACCTTTTAACTTACATTATCCTTCCCGGTTACTCGTTTATTTTTTCTTATTTGGATTGTTCGTAGGAGTAAACGCGCTTCAAATCCTCATTAAGAAAATATATTCTACTCAATTCCTGACCTCTGTTTACATCACTTATCTGTTATTTATTTTAACTGTGTATTTAATTGCACCAATAAAACCAGACAATTTTTCTTTGGAAATCGTAATTTCGACATGTGTTTTTATGGGCATTTATCTCTTTCATATGTCAACGCATAAAGCATGTCAATTAATTATCGGAATATTCTTAATAATTACGTCCTTGTACTCATTCTTTTTTTCAAATGGTGATGCCCAAAAATATTTATCACCTCGAATTGATAGCGATCCAGAATTTGTATTCACATCATTGAGAAGTGCTGTCGCCAACTTCCAAAATAACGAACACGACCTATCTAGTCTAAAATATATCAATGCACAATTAATTAAATTAAATATCAGCGTTGACGAAGAACCATCGATTCGTAAAGATAAAATCAATTCTATTGATCAGCAGAATATCGAAAGTGGAGATTATTACACGTACACTGATTTTCTTCAAACATCAAAGACTACAATGGTACCCTTAGGAGTAGATATTCTTAATTCAGTTAATTATTTCCTCCCAAATAACTATACCTCAATCATATCCGGTTTTCCGAAAGATACAGATATTCGGAATTCCTATGTGTTCGGTCTGGGAAAACACTCTGATATTAACTCAATCTCTCATTATGGTGGATTCGGTTTATATCCAACCATATCAGTATATCCTTATATTTTATTGATAAGTGGAGAAAAGGAATATCATACATTATTTACTTTTAATTTAGATAATTACATCGACAACCCTTTCCTGCAAGAATTGTCAAATATTGCAGGGATTGACTATATCGTTTATTTAGAATCCCTCTACCCAAATGCGTTTGATCAATTAAATGATGGGGGATTTGAGTTCACTTATTACGATGATCAATTGGGTATTTGTATTTTTAAAAACCTAAATTCTTATGGAAAAGCTTACCTCGCCAGGCAAATTGAATTCATCGAGCCAGAGTCTTATTATGCAAATGTTCTTTCTCCCGAAGAAAATATTTCTTGGCCATATTCACCAGAATTAATAGCAAGTTTTAAAGAAATTATTGCGACCACTCCACAAGATATTTCTCAATCAGCGATTATCGAAATGCCGAGTAAAGACCGAAATGGATTCGTGCAAAATCCGGCAATTGGGAAATTAACCATTATTAAGATTTTGGGCTCTAAATCAATATTTGACGTCAACTGCCGCTCTGAACATTGTTGGATGGTTTACAACAGCGCATATTTAAAGGGTTGGAAAGCTTTCATTGACTCATCAGAAACGCCAATTTATAGAGCAAATTTAGGGTTTATCGGAATTCAGGTTCCTCAAGGACATCACTTGGTCTGGCTTGAATATCGACCCATGAGCAGATTAATCGGCCAAATGATTACTTTTACTGTCTGGTTTATAATAAGTTCATTGCTCATTTTAAATTGTATTAAACAGAAAAATGAATAAAAATTATTTAACAGCAGTCGTTTTAGCCGGAGGAGCTGGTACACGCATACGATCAATCACCGATAAGCAGAAAGTTATGGTAGAAATCAATAACAGACCATTTATTACATATATCCTGGACTTCCTTAAAGTTGCAGGGTTCCAACAAACGATTATTTGCACAGGATACAAACCCAAAGAAGTATTAAATGTGTTAGGTGATGATTATCATGGAATGCACCTTGAATATTCCGCGGAAAATAAACCTCTCGGAACAGCAGGGGCAGTAATTAATTCTTTAAAAAAAATTGATAGTGAAAACATTCTTGTACTTAACGGTGACTCACTTTGTGATGTTGATATCAATAACTTTGTTGAATTTTATATAAATAAGTCATACATGCCAAGTATTGTTTGTACTTGGAGGGATGATTTAACACGATATGGCAATATTCTATTCAATCCAGATAAAAGGATAACCTCTTTTCAGGAAAAGAGTGGGGAAGATAAAAGTGGCTGGATCAATGCGGGTTTATATCTTATGAAGCGTGATAGTCTTAATTCCTTTCCAAGAGATAAAAAAATATCCATAGAATATGATGTTTTCCCTAAATTAATAAATAAAGGTCTTTTTGCATTCTTACACAAGGGAAAGTTCATTGATATCGGTACTCCTGAATCATTTTTAGAAGCTGCAAGTTTTCTAAAGGATTTTTAATAAATGGCTAAAACAAGAGCAAGAAAATTTATCCTGGTGGACAGGGACGGAACAATAATAGAAGAAAGAGAATATTTATCCGATCCGGAACAGGTCAAATTGCTTCCTAATGCTGCTGAAGGCCTGAAGGGTCTACAGGAATTGGGTTTTGGAATTATAGTCATCACGAATCAATCAGGAATTGGCAGGGGTTGTTTTTCCGATGAAACAGTCCAAAAAATTCACAGAAAAATGGCTGAAGACCTCAAGGTGTTTGGTGTACAACTTGATGGAATTTATTATTGTCCCCATACTCCTGAGGATCATTGCAACTGTCGAAAGCCAAGAATTGGGCTTGTTATTAATGCACTAGCTGATTTCTTCTTCTCCCCAGAAGACTGTTATGTAATCGGGGATAATTTCTGTGATATTGAACTCGCAAAGAACATCCATACAAAGAGCATTTTAGTTGAAACAGGTTATGGTGAATATGTAAAAAAATCAAAAAAAGTAGAACCCGATTTCATTGCAAAGGACCTATTAGATGCTGTTAGAATTATCCGCGACCAAAAGAATAAAAATGAATAAAAATAATGTTTTATCTTCAATAAACCTTCAAATGAAAGAAAGCGCAGAGACCCTTCAAAAAACTGCTGAATTCACGTCAGCTTCCATTCAAAAAGCCGCCAAGTTGATTGCTGACGCTTTCAAAAACGGTAATAAATTACTTCTTTGCGGAAATGGGGGAAGTGCCGCCGATTGTCAGCATTTAGCCACTGAATTCATGAACCAATTATCGATGAATTTCAAAAGACCAGGTTTGCCTGCCATAGCACTGACTACTGATACATCCTTTATCACATCCTTTTCAAATGATTACTCCTTCGAAGGCATTTTTGCGAAACAAATCGAAACACTCGGTAAGCCAAATGATATCTTAATCGCCATCAGCACGAGCGGAAACTCGAAAAATATCATTAAGGCAGTGAAACAAGCGAATTTACAGCAGATGAAGGTCATTTCTTTAACAGGCAACAAGGGAGCAATTAAGGAATTATCAGATATTGCAATAACAATTCCTAGCGATAGCACCCAACATATCCAGGAGGCTCATTTAGTAATTGAACATATACTCTGTGGAGAGGTTGAGAATATTCTTTTCAAGAAATAATCAAAATAATTGAGGGATTTTGAAATATGAAAATATTAATAACTGGTATTACTGGCATGGTGGGAAGCCATTTAGCAGATTTTATTTTGTCTAACCACCCTGACCATGAAATTCACGGCTTAATACGCTGGCGAAGCCCAATAGATAATATCAGAGCGATTATCCATAAAATCCACCTCCATGAAGGGGACCTGCATGATCTAAATTCTATTATTCTGCTATTGGATGAAGTTAAACCTGATCGGATATTCCATCTGGCTGCACAATCATATGTCACTTTCAGTTTCAGGGTTCCAGTAGACACGCTTAATACAAATATCATCGGTACTGCAAATTTACTTGATGCCATCCGAATTGCAGGAATTGACCCTTTGGTTCATATCTGCAGCTCATCAGAAGTATACGGCCAGGTGACCGAAGATGAAGTGCCAATTAAAGAATCCAATCCTTTCCGCCCTGCTAGTCCTTATGCGGTATCAAAAGTAGGTGAAGATATGCTTGGATTCCAATACTTCATTTCATACGGGATTAAAACATTCCGCACACGTATGTTCACACACACAGGAGCAAGAAGAGGGGATGTTTTTGCAGAAAGTGCTTTTGCAAAGCAAATTGCCGAAATTGAAGCAGGTATAAAACAAAATCCAATGCGTGTTGGCAACCTGGAAAGCATCCGTACCTTTGCAGATGTTAGGGATGCTGTGAAAGCGTATTGGCTGCTTTTGGAGAAATGCACACCAGGTGAAGTATATAATATCGGCGGCAACAGGACTATGAAGATCGGCGAAATGCTCGATGTATTAAAGGGTTTCGCAAAATGCCGCATCGAACATAAAGTAGATACAGCCTTATTACGACCATCGGATGTAACCCTGCAAATACCGGATATTTCTAAATTCCAAAAAGAGACTGGATGGGAGCCAGTGATACCGCTGGAAAAAACACTCGAAGACCTCTTAGATTACCAAAGAAAAAAAATCAACAAGTGAGTAAATTGACATCATGATTATTTCCAGAACACCATTTCGTGTTTCATTTTTCGGGGGTGGTACAGATTATCCCGAGTGGTATCGAAAAGAAGGTGGCGCAGTTCTATCAACATCCATTGATAAATATTGTTACATAACCTGCCGCGCGCTACCCCCATTTTTCGGGATTAAACACCGCGTTGTGTGGCGACATGTTGAAACAGTAGAATCTATTAATACAATTCTTCATCCAGCCGTAAAAGCCGGGCTCAGGTATTTGGGATTCACGGATGAAATAGGGCTGGAAATCCACTACCAAGGCGACCTGCCTGCGCGGTCTGGATTGGGCACGAGTTCTGCATTTGTCGTGGGGTTTATCAAAGCCATGCTCGCTTTGCGGGGTGAAACCATTGATAAAAAGGAGTTGGCGAGGAAAGCCATAGAACTTGAGAAAGAAGTTCTGAAGGAAAACGTCGGTTCCCAAGACCAGGTTGCAACTGCCTATGGAGGATTTAATTTTATCCAATTCCATCAAGATGGAACTATCCAGGTTAATCCTGTCAAAATAACAAAAAAACGATTGTCAGAGCTTGAATTGTATATGATGCTGTTCTATATAGGCGGTAATCGGATTGCTTCAGATATTGCAAAAAGAGTAATTGAAAATATGGAAAAAAAGAAAGAGACATTGCGAAAGATGGCTCAATTAGTCACAGATGCTCTTGCGCTTGTCACCAATCCGAATAGCAACCTGGAAGATTTTGGGTATATGTTGAATGAAACCTGGCAGTTAAAGCGTAATCTCAGCCACGGTGTGAGTACAGAGTACATTGACAGGACTTATTCACAAGCAATAACAAGCGGCGCAATTGGTGGAAAATTGCTTGGTGCGGGTGGTACAGGTTTTATGCTTCTCTTTGTACCAGAAGCAAAAAAAGAAGCTGTTTCACAAACCTTGGAACATTGTGTTGAGGTTGATTTTCACTTTGATTTTGACGGTTGCACTCTACTGCACTATGATGAAAGCGATAAGAACAAATTTGAAAAACCCACATAAGAATATTATCTTCCAAACAGAATGGTTTGACATTGAAGAAGAAGTATACAGCGGAATTGACAAGCTGGAAAATAAGCCATTTTACCGGATTCTGGCACCTGATGGTGTGATTGTATTGGCAACAACAAAAGACCACAAAATTGTGATGGTCAAACAATTCCGGCCTGCTTTAAATAAATACACGATTGAATTCCCCAGTGGTGCCATCAAGCCCAGAGAAAAACCGATCAGCGCCGCAAAACGGGAATTACTGGAGGAGACCGGGTATATTTGTAAAAAATATGAACCATTGCTTGAAGGGCATGTGATGTTGTCAAGATTTAGTTCAAAAGACTATGCTTTTTGGGGACAAATGGCATACAGAGATATAAATATCGTCAAGGAAAAAGGAATTGAGGTACTGTTATGGAATATTGAAGAATTAAAGCATCATATAATAGATGGCTCTTTCAACCATTTTGCTATGATTTCTCTAATAAGCCTGGCGGAATGGAAATTCCAAACCTTTCAATTTAATTTTTCCTCAAGGAACTAATTTATGGCACAAATCGATTTTAAAAACAAATTAAATATAGCCCTTTATAAAAAACTATTTTTAACAAGACATGCGGAGGAATACATCATCAAGCATTATCCTGAAGATGAAATGAAAACTCCAATGCACATGTCATATGGAGAAGAGGCAAATGCAGTCGGAGTTATCCATGCTATGGACGTAAAAGATCAAGTATTATGCACATACCGAAGTCATGCAATATTTCTTTCAAAGACTAATGACCCGGAGCTTTTTTTCCTTGAGTTGTATGGCAAACAGAATAGAGTTGCGTCCGGGAAATCAGGTTCTATGCATTTGGCAGATCCAGATAATGGCCACATGGGCTCAACTGCTATTGTAGCCAGCGGTATATCGGTATCAGTAGGAATTGCTTTTGCCAATAAGTTCAAGAACAATGGGCTCATTTCCTGCACATTCTTTGGCGATGGGGCTTTAGATGAAGGAACTTTCTGGGAAAGCCTCAATATAGCCTGCTTAAAGCAACTTCCGGTTTTATTTGTATGCGAGGATAATAATTTTGCTGTGCATACACGCACACAAATCAGACAAGGATATGATTCCATTGATAATGTTGTTTCACAATTTAATATTGAAACATTCTCGTCAGATTCCACAGATGTGGAAGTGATCTATAACCTGGCTAGTAAAGCGATCAACTCAATAAAAACAAAAAATCGACCGGCTTTCCTTCGATTAAAGTGCTATCGCTATCTTGAGCACGTGGGAATATATGAGGATTTTGATGCAGGTTATCGCTCTAAAGAAGAATTTAACAAATGGTATAAAAATGATTGCGTTAAATTACAGCGTAAAAAATTATTAGAAAATAACATTCCCAAAACTAAGATTGAGCAGATCGAAAAAGAAATTGATGAAAGGATAAGTATCAGCGTCAAACAAGCCAAAGCTGCACCGTTTCCGCAACCACAAGATCTTTACAAAGGTGTTTTTTATGAGAAAAATTAATTTTTGTGAGGCTTTAAATGAAGGCATTGATCAAGAGATGGAAAGAGATCCTTCAGTATTCATTTACGGATTGGGAGTTCCTGACCACAAGCACATTTTTGGAAGCACTAATGGGCTTTTAGAAAAATACGGCCCCAATCGCGTTTTTGACACACCTTTAAGCGAAGACAGTATGCTTGGGTTCGGATTAGGGGCAGCAATCAACGACTTAAGACCTATTCACGTCCATATTCGAGTTGATTTTCTACTTCTGGCTATGAACCAATTGGTCAATATGATATCCGGTTATTCATATTTAGTAGGGGGAAAAATTAAAGTACCTATTGTTATCCGGGCAGTTGTCGGACGAGGATGGGGCCAAGGTTTTCAACATAGCAAGAGTCTTCACTCCTATTTCGCCCACATTCCGGGATTGAAAGTAATTATGCCCACTACTCCTTATGATGCAAAAGGGCTAATGATCGCAGCAATCCGCGAAGATAATCCGGTTGTCTGCATTGAGCACCGTTGGCTATATTGGGCTGTTGGAGAAGTACCCGAAGAACCTTTCGAAGTACCTATCGGGATCAGCCATACCATTCATCTCGGAAACGACATTACTATACTAGCAGCCTCATGGATGGCAGTCGAAGCGATGAAAGCCGCAGAAATTATGGAGAAAAGAGGTGTCTCAGTTGAGGTGATTGATCTTCGCACAATTGCACCTATCGATTACACATTAGCAGTGAAATCTGTCAATAGAACCGGTCATTGTATCGTAGCTGATAATGATTGGACTTTTTGCGGATTGAGCGCTGAAGTCGCTGCCAGTATTTCAGAAAAATGCTTTGATAAATTGAAAAGCCCGGTTTCCAGAATTGGATGGAAACATACGCCCTGCCCCACTGTTCGCTGTTTAGAAAACGAATTCTACTCAAACGCCATTGATATCATTCGAGAAATTGAAAGGAAACTAGATCTATCTCCAACAGATATTAGCGGCGAAGAATTCTACACCCACGAGAAAAAATTCAAAGGACCATTTTAAGAGGATTCAATGACTAATACACTGGAAGTTCCAGATTTTGCGAATTTATTTGGAATCGATACTAAGGAACTACCCGATGATTGCCTTGAAATGATTCGAGATAATAATTTTAATTATCTGATCATAGGGGGACAGGAACGAGATAAGTTAATCCTCAATATCTTTAAGAAAATTGATGCCGGAGAATTTAGTATAGCAGGAGAGCAGGGATTGGGGCGCTGGGAAAAAGGTTGGGGGGAGAGCCTAAATGATTTCCTAGAAAGTGGATTCGATATTTCACAGCTTATTCCGAAATATATTCGTAGCAGCCAACCCGTTCGCCTTTTCCAACAATACGTTCAACCTGAGGATGATTCGTTTGAACTGAATTGGTATAAGGTTTTCCGCAGATGGCTTTTTAGAACATACCTTTCAGAGGTTGATGCAATCTATGAATTCGGATGTGGTTCTGGATTTAATTTAGTAACTCTAGCAGAATTATTTCCAAAAAAAGTTATTTTTGGCATGGATTGGGTTAAGCAATCCGTTGATATCGTCAATAAACTTGCAGAATCAAAAGGGTATAAAACTAAAGGAAAACTTTTTGATTTTTTCAATCCCGACCAACAGTTCCAAATATTGCCAAATTCTGCAGTTATTACAATCGGGGCACTCGAGCAAACTGGTAAGCGTTACCGTAAATTTCTGGACTATCTGATTCGGTCAAAACCAGCAATTGTGATTAATATTGAACCGACAGTAGAATGGTATGATGCCAATAATTTAGTTGATTATGCTGCAATACGTTTTCATCTAAAAAGAAATTATTGGCAGGGATTTCCTACAGCTTTGGAGAAACTGCGTGACGAAGAAAAAGTTGAAATCTTAAAGCAAAAACGATCATATTTTGGCAGTTTATATGTCGAAGGTTATTCCCAATCCATTTGGAGACCTATCTGAAATATGGACCTCGGCATTAAGAACAAAGTTGTCCTAATAACCGGAGGAAGCCATGGAATTGGCGCTGCCACAGCATTAAAATTCGCCCAAGAGGGCTGTAAAGTTGCCATTTGTGCCCGGGATCAAGGAAAGATTGAAAAAGTCATTGCTCAGTTGAAATCATTTGATATTGACGCACTCGGGGTTTCGGCGGATGTATTTGAAAAGAAAACGCCAGAAAAGGTTGTTAAAAAAACAATACGAGAATTTGGTACAGTCCATATTTTGATCAATAATGTTGGCGGTGGCGGGCGATGGGGGGGAAAGAGTATATTGGATACCGAAGATAGGGTATGGCAAGAGGTTTTTCACAAGAACGCAATGGCAGCTATCCAATTCACCCGAGAAGTCCTCCCATTTATGATAGCCCAACAATGGGGACGGATTGTCACAGTTTCATCGATTTATGGAAAAGAGGGAGGTGGGAAACCTTGGTTCAACCTAGCCAAGAGTGCAGAAATCAGTTTAATGAAAACCTTATCGATGGATCCAAAATTTGGCCGCAAAAATATCACCTTCAACTCTGTTGCTCCTGGTGCTATTATGATCCCAGATACAGGATGGGAGAAGGAAAAAGAAAAAGATCCCGAAAAATTCCATAAATACATCGATGAACAATTTCCGCTTGGTAGGATGGGAAGCGCAGATGAAGTAGCCAGTGTTATAAATTTCTTATGCTCTGAATGTGCTTCGCTTGTTAATGGAGCATGTATCTCGATTGATGGGGGAGAGAGCAAAAGTTTTTAATTTACAATTAATATTATTTATCATTGAAGGGACATTAATGAGATATTCTTTGGTCATGTTGGTATTGAACGAATTAGAAGGCTTAAAGGAAATCCTTCCAAGAATAAAAAGGGAATGGTTGGATGAAGTGGTGATCATCGATGGGGGTTCAACCGATGGCTCGATTGAGTATATCCAATCACTTGGATTCAAAGTTACACCCCAACAAGTGAAAGGTCTAATTACAGGGATCAAAGAAGGTATCGAAACCGCTACGGGTGATGCTATTATCGGGTTCACTCCTGATAACAATATGATCCCAGAAAAGATACCTGAATTAATCAATAAAATGGAAGAAGGATACGATATGGTGATCGTATCTCGATATCTCGAGGGAGCAAAAAGTTACGATGATACATTGGTCAGCGGTTTTGGAAACTGGATGTTCACAAAACTAGTGAATATTCTTTTTAAAACGAACTATACCGATGTGCTTGGTTATTACCGTGTCTATCGAAAAGACTTATTAAAAGAATTGCATATTGATGAGATTGAACTTTCAATTGATACACTGCTTTGCATCCGCTGCAAGAAATTTAATAAGCGGGTTGCAGAAATCCCTGGTGACGAACCGCCCCGTATCGGCGGAAAAAGCAGTCGTAGCATTATCGGTAATGGAATTATGGAATTAAAAACCATCATCAGGGAATTCTTGAATAAATAATCACCAGAAGTAAAAAAAGCGCGTAGAATGGAAGAAAGATATTATGGGATTTAAAATTAAGCACCGCAATAATATCCTTCTTCCAGTTTTTATTCTATTTATTATTTCGATCGTTGTTGGCATCTGGTTTCAATACCAGCAATTATCTTTTGTTTCACCCGATTTAATGTCCCTTTACCCCAAAATAAGGTTGTTGGAACCAATTTTTACAGTATTTCTTGCACAATTGATGGTCTGGGCATTGTGGGGAATCCTAACAAACCAAGTTTTCGCAGAAAACAACCGATTTCAAATCGCAAAATATGATGCTTACTCTTTCCTTGCTTTTACTTTAATGGTTATTGGCCTTCCCAGCCAAACAGCATTGTTAATTTTTTTCATTTCTAAATGCTGCATCCTGATATATTTGATTATTACCCGAAAAATTTCTGTAGAGATAAAGCCGCTTTTTTGGAAACATATTGCCGCTATATTAATCATATCCCTTTTTTTATTTCTTTTTAACACTTTAATCTCTCCAATTTCATGGCATAACCCTCTGCTCACCTACAACCCGGATAGTCCTGGTGGTGTAGTTATAGTATCCACACCTCTTTTTAAAAGCCAGTATGTTAATGCCAAATTGTTTAATTTCTCTGGATTTGATCCCACATATTGGGGATCTGGCAACTTTAATCCCACCTCGCTCAATTCTAGTTTGGTTTCCTGGCTATCATTTGCCCTGAACCTGCCATCTATAGATGTCATTGCCTTTCATAAATTAATTCTGGCTATTATCTTCGCATCATTCCTTCTTGGTTCATTTGGTTTTTATTTTTTTCTTTCATCAGCTTTGAAAATATCCTTCCCGTTTGCTTTACTGGGGGGAATTCTCTTTACTTTTTCAAACCATTTTTTAGGCAGGGAATTACATTATGAATACCCATCTTTTCTTACATCTTACTTTGTATTACCTTATGGGTTACTCTTTCTTCGCCTTGCATTCAAGAGGTCAGATATTATTCTGGCACTAATATCCGGCCTTGTGATGGCGCTTCCATTTTATTTCCTGGCTCCACATCCTGAATCTATGATACATTCTATGGTATTTTTTACCGCATATGCTGTTTGGCTATTGTTATTCGGCAGAGATCAAAAAACGTTCTTGTTATCATTCGCTTTATGTCTGGCAAGCGCAGGCATATTCTTGCTTTGTTCTTTAGGCTATCTAACTCCAGTTTTTATGAAAATCATTTCAGGGGAAACATTTCTTTTTGGTCATCAACAAGGCACAGCATTTGCATATGGTTTTGCACAGAATTACTTGGTAGTGATTCCTCTTTTGTTATCTTTATGGCCATTCCTTTTTTGGTGTTTGCAATTCTTACGTAATAATATACGCACAAATCCGATATCGATTGATTATTTTTTCTTCTTAATCGCTCTGCTTGTTGCTTTTCTGGTGTTTATTCCTGGTTGTGATGGCCGATTGAATTTATGGCTGAAATACCGCCTGCCTTTTATAAATTTCCTTGTTGAGCAACGTTCTTTATTGTATGTACATTTCATTATTATGATAATGGGTTTAATCGGATTAGACGCCGCTTATAAATCCAACCAACCAATTATCCAATTAGTTTTTCAATTTATTATCTATAACGTAGTTTTTGGTGAATTTTTTCTTCTCTTTAATAAAATCTGGCCGAAATTCGGCTTATATGTGTTCGATTACCACCTTGTCTATATGAAGAACTCAATTACTATTATCAATGCCCTTGGTAAAAACCCGCTACTTGCCTTGGGGATAATGATGTTCCTGTTTTCATCCCTGTTACTGATCTTATTAATGCTTCTTCTATACATTCACCAAAGGAGGGGGGATTATTCTCAACCAGTTAAAATTAAATTTAAAACAACACGTAACTTATTTCTAATTTTCTCTGCAGTTGCTGCACCATTTGCATTGATAGTTGCCATCAATCTATTCAGGTTTTGGAGTAGGTCTTTCCCAGTACAGTTGTTTGTGTTGTCAAGTTTGACCGCCATAATCGGTTGGTTTCTTACACTTATCTTTAATTTAATATCTAACTTTGTAAAATCGCCACACGACTTCAACGGGTATCGCTATATCGTCCTTCCATTTCTTCTCGGTTTTTTCCTTATTGTCATACTACCAATATGGCAACCATCTCTGACTACTCATGAAATAATGATCAGCATAAACAAGGATCAAAATTTAGATTCAGCCAATTCAAAAATCGAGTTGATAGAGTTCAAGTATGGTGAAAAAATTATCCCATTTGATCAACTAAAACAACAAGGCTTCTGGATCAACTATGATGGAACTCTATCTTCTAATAGTCATATTGGAAAGGGATTATTATTTCAAACCGAAGATTTTCCTGCAACTGCTGAACTGAGCTTATTATTTAACACCTCGAATGATTCAGGCATAATCACGATTAGAGTAGATGATAAAACTCAAGATTATGATCTCTATAGTAACAAACCCGGACAAGCGAGCATCAAATTTACACTAGAAAAAAATGGGTACGAAAGATATTTCTTTGGTTTAATCCGTAAACAATCAATCCAAATTGGGCTTGTTCTGCTTGCCCTTTTGATAATACTTAATTTATATTTCTTTTTCGATAATTGCATAAATAAATTTATTCAACGAATTTTCAATAAGATAAGAGATATATTCAATACCTTTTCCAGGCAAAATAAAAAGCTTCATAATCATCGCCTAATTCCTGAGATTTTTTTTGTCATTCTTATTGCAATACCCCTTGTCAGAATATATCCATCCTTTCCTCAATTTCAGACAGGACATCTCATGGACAATCTTAATGATTGCAAGCCTTATATAAGTATGCAGACCTTGCTTACTAATTACCAGGGCTTAATTGATGATAAATCCAATAGAAATTTTATTAAGGGTAAATTGGTTGATTTTGAAAAAATGCTATCTATCATTGATCATGAAGGTATCAATTTTTTCATCTTAAAATATAATGAGTATCTTCATAAAAACCAGATAAGCACTGCTCGGGAATTAACTGGAGGTATGATTATTAAATTCGCTGATCAGGTTTATCCAATTATTGATGAATATTTCCTTCAAACCAATCCCTGCTCAACTAAAGGGATGCAACCTGCCGGTAATTTTCCTATCTGGCGCATTGCTGATTACAATAATGCGGCTATATTCAAAGAAATTGTCATACCAATAGAGAGGATATTATTCGCAACTAAAACCGATAATGCTTTAGGAATTGCAGAAGGTCGATATATACACAATACCGACACTTCGGTGGATGCACGTTTTTTAAGTACATATCCTCCTATTAATGCTCTTTATCTAATTCCTGGCTTCAATTACACCCAAATCCCAAGATACGGCGGTTATGGATACTACTCTCGTCCCTGGAACCTGATGGCAGGGCAAGTGCTCAACACCACCTCCAGACACTTATTAGACATCGCAGGCATCGACCACTTTGTCATTCAAGAGCAGGATTACCTGCGTGAATTCTCCAATGCCCCCCAATGGCAGTTCGAATGGCATAGCAATACTCTTCCCAAAGGCCAGCATTCTTTGGTCATAAAACCGGTTATTGAGCAGGACGGCACCTGTTTTGCCCTGGATGCCATCAGTGTTGTGATCAATGAGACCCATTCACCCAAAATCATAACCTTCGATGATACCGCACCTGAAATTCTCTATTCGGGTATTTGGGGTTCCATCAATAATGATGTGGAGTCTTTCCAGCGAACACTCACCCGCACTTATGACCCGCAAAGTGAAATCCGCTTCTCTTTCGAAGGGCAAGCTGTCCATATCATCTATCCCATCATGCCCTTTCATGCCAAAGCACAAATCTATATCGACGGTGAATTTGTCACGCTGCTGGACCAGACCCAAGGCCAGAACATGGACTGGTCCAACCTTACTGTGATCGACTACCAGGTTCCACCCGAAATTGATCCGCATTTCACCATCCTGAAAAATGACAGTTCATTTGGTTTGGCCTATTTCGCCAAATCGTTGCAGCCCAGCGATAATTCCCTCTATGATTCTTTCATCGCCCAATACGACCCTCCTTTCTACTACATGAAACCCGATGATCTGGCCGCCTACCTCGCCACCGTGAACCAAATGCGTGATATGCTCTACCAGGTCAAGGC
>DUED01000019.1 GCA_011176685.1 Anaerolineae bacterium | reverse complement strand
ATTGGGAAAGGCAGATATTTTGTTCACCGAAAATCGATTGAATACGAGACCCAGGAAATGCTTATCTTTCAACTCTCCTGTGGTATTCTTAATAAATCACGGTTGCACTTGATACTTGAATCCAGCAAATATAAAATATTAGATTTTCCTGAATTATTTTTACCAATAAATATATTAATTTTTGAGAATGGCCCAATTCTTTGTAAGGTTATTCCAAAGCTTTTATACCCCGAAATACCGAATCCTTTAATCGACATATGTTCCTTTTTGATCTTTAATTAAATTATTACCCATTTTTAAAAAAATGAAAGTGTAATAAACACAATTAGGATAACATAAATCAGCTAAGTAGTAGATTATTAACTTGTCCTTATTTATTCTTCAATCCGAAAATTGTGACTATGAGTGTCATGACTCCAAATGCCATTCCACCATAGAAAGCGATTGCTGTGAATAATAAGCGCATGATGTCCGGCAAGAGGTTGGCAGCCGCTGCGCTGAAGATGAAACCAGCGGCGAAAAACAACCAGTGCTTGAAGCGTAAGCGAGAGAGCGGCGATAGTTCAACATTTGCTATCGGTTGCTGATGCTTTTGGGCAGCTAATTTGTCTTTACGCACAGAGAACATGATCAGCGCGATCAAGACCACATACATCAGCCATATAGTAACCTGCTGGCTGATACTTGGCAGGGCTTCAATCCGCAAATTTAAACTAAAGTAAATGTAGTAACCGGATAATAAAATTCCCAAAATGAAAGTTGCAGTCGGTCTGGGTAGCAGATCAACCAGGTGGTAATGGCGTTTGCCCTTGAAGAGCATCCAGATTGCGATCAATGTTGTCACCACGGCAGTATTCAGGATAGCGGAAGTAACCGCCTGCTGTGCATTGGGCAGATTAATACCCAGCATGATGCCGCCATATGCACCAACCGCTGCAGGGAAAAATGGGCAGTAAACCAGACGGCGGATTCTTTCTGATAAGCTGTTTGCCAGACTGGTGGAATCAGTCAGCAGGTTCTCGGCAGTGAAGAGCGGCGTCAGGAAGGACATGTAGGCATGCCAGAAGGGCACCAACATCAGCGAGGAAAGCACAGCCACACCACCGACCTTGAATTCATTCGGGTTCCATGGTGGTTCTCACAGTACCTTGGTTATATATGCCTCATACATACCGAACAGGTTGCTGAACAGATACAGCGTGCGGATACTGAATGGGCGTTTAGGACGGATGGCAAGTGCTGACAGTACTAGTGTGTGCAGAGCATACAGTGGGATGATGCCAACGTAGCCAAATTCTATGAAAAACACGAATGGTTGACTGCCGGAAAGAACTTCTGCAAAATAGGTGGAGAGGATACCTAGCACTACCCAAAAGAACAACTTTCTACCAAAAGAGGGCTTATCCATTGCGATTTGTCTATTTTATCCTTATTGCGATATTTTCCTACACCTATAGGAGACAACAATTTTTATGCTTCAGGAGTGCAAATAACCGTGTTAAAATTGTTGCCTGAAAATGGCATAAAAATTATAACTTCGATATTTAACAGCAAACCTTTAGGAGAAGCGTAATGGGAAAACAGCAAGTTCAAAAGATTATCAGATGGGGATTGTCCTTATTATTCATTGCAGGAATAGTCTTTGTTATGACTGCCTGCAGCAGCTCCACTGAAGAAACCGAGGAACTGCCTCAAGGGCCGGTTTTTGAAAGTGGAATTGGTAAGCTGGCGTTCGCTGCTCAAAAGACCAGTAAGGAACAGTATGAGCTGTTCGTTGTGGATATGACCAGCGGTGAGATCACCCAGCTCACTGAGAATGGTTATGCTGATATTGCCCCTTCCTTGCTTGCCGATGGCTCACACATGGTATTTTGTTCCAACCAAAATGGGGTATATGATGTTTACTTGCTGGAAGTTGCCACAAAAGAAACTAGGCAATTAACCTCCGCCGGCGTGGATGAAACTGAGCCAGCGTATTCACCAGATGGCTCTAAATTTGCTTTCCAGTCTGATGCTTATGGTGATTATGATATTTTCACTATGAATATGAATGGCAGTGAGCTTGTGCGCCTGAATGAGGTAGATTCGCAGGAAACGCAGGCAAGCTGGTCGCCAGATGGTGCAAAGATAACTTTTGTCTCTAACTGTGATGGTGACTTCGAGATATTCATAATGGATGCCAACGGTGAAAATACGATGCAACTGACAAAAAATGAAGTTTATGATGCTACTCCAGTATGGTCGCCGGATGGCTCCCGTATCGTGTTCATCTCCAAGCGCGACAATAACTTTGATCTTTATATGATGAATGTTGATGGAAGTGGAGAGCAGCAGCTGACCGACAATGCTTTTACAGACCATTCACCGGCTTGGTCACCGGATGGCAGCTACATCGCCTTTATTTCCGATACAGGCGGCGGTGGGGGAATTTATGTGATTGAGGTACAGAGCAAAGATGTCTTTTTGCTCAGCTCGGGTTTCTATAATTACGCCGGGCTTTCCTGGTCTCAGTGAGATTGGAGCAGGGTATAAAAAAACAGCCATGAATTTACCATGGCTGTTTGCTTTAATATATTAGCAAGGGTTTAGCGGTGCTCGCCCTTACTGTTCACTGAGCCCAGTCCACTGATATTCTGCGTCACGGATGGGCTTCCAAAGTAGCTTACTGAACCCACACCAGTGATAGTGACATCCAGTTCATCTGTAACCCACAGCACAGCGCTGCCAACTCCACTCATTTCGACAGCAGCGGTGCTGCTTTGCATATCACCACTCTCATAGCTGCCCACACCACTGTGGGAGATCTCCTGGGTATCCACTTCGCCAGCAATAACGATTGCGCCAGCGGAACTGAGATTGACCTTTAAATCTTTGGCAATAAGCGAGTCGATTTCGATGCTGCCGGCGCCGCTCAAGTTGACTTCAAGGACATCGGTTTCCAAAGCGTAGATTTTGATAGTACCAGCACCAGAAAGTGTGACCTCATTCAAGTCTTTAACGGTCAGGTTGTAGGTCACTCTGCGTACTGGACCACCGATAAAACCGCGGCGGGTGTCGATATTGAGTGTATCTCCCACTACCTCAGTTTCAATATAGCGCAAATAATTGCTGGGCGCTTCAATGGTCAGGGACTCCTCTTCGCCCTGTATGATGATGACTTCGCCAAATGCACTGATGGAAATGTGTTTGAATCCGCTCACTTCACGGCTCTCGGTCCGGGAAACGCCGCTGCAACCAGCGAGGGCGGAAATAAAAATGGCTACAAGCATTGTGGCTGTAAATAGGGTATTTTTCTTCATTTTGTATCTCCAATAATAGATATCCCATATAGTATTGTCACTTGTATATACGGGAAAAGTGTTCAATGGATGCGTGTCTGATTATCAGGATGTAAATATAATATTTGGATAAGTTAAGCAAATTGCAGGAGTAGTTCTAAAATAATAGTGATTGTGGTTTCTGGACTCGTGTTTCGTATTTTATAACTTCGCGCCGCAGTATTGGCAGAAGTTGTTGTCAGCTGGATTTTCTGCACCGCATTGCGGGCATTTTTTAACAGCTCCCTTACGGGCAGGTTCTTTCTTTTTTTGTAGAGCGGTATTGCCGCGTGCCCAGCGGGTATCAGCACTCTGGGGTGCATCAGCAGTTGTCTTATGTGGCTCACTGCCCTTTTCTGTGTGGGAGAGGGTGCCTTTGCGCATCAACAGATAGGAAATTATACCTACTACGATCACGCTAAACAAGCAAATCAAAGGGAAAAGCATTATTTCCTGGCCTCCTTATAAGTAATGAGTAGAGATCCTTTCATCCTGACTCTTAATCCTGAAACTTTTTCGAATATATTGTAAGATAATTTGATACCATTGAGATATGATATTGTTCCAATTGGCTTGAAGAATTAATGATATCTTGTATTTTAATCGCAAATTTGTTCTATAATTAAGGAAAGAAAATACAAGGAATAAATCAATGGACCTATTTGAACATGCTATGCAGGAGCGGCTGCAGAAGGAAGCGCCGCTGGCAGCACGCATGCGCCCGCGCACTTTGGAGGAATTTGTTGGTCAGGAGGAAATTGTAGGGGAAGGCAAACTCCTGCGCAGAGCCATACAAGAAGATAAGCTGTTTTCCTCCATCATCCTGTGGGGACCGCCCGGTACAGGTAAAACCACTCTGGCTCGTATTATTGCCAACTATAGTCAATCCCATTTCGATGCCATCTCTGCTGTCATGGCTGGCAAGCAAGATTTGCGCCGGGTAATTGCTGAAGCGAAGGAACGCAGGAGTCTTAATAATAAGCGCACTATCCTGTTTGTGGATGAAGTACACCGCTGGAATAAAGCTCAGCAGGATGCCCTGCTGCCCAGCATTGAGAATGGGTTGATTATTTTAATCGGCGCTACCACGCAGAACCCGTATTTTGATGTCATTCCAGCACTGGTCTCGCGTTCACGTATTTTCTCGCTCAAGACGCTCAGTGAGGAGCAGCTTAGCATCATTCTAGGGCGCGCGCTGAAGGACAAGGAGCGCGGCTATGGCGACCATGCGGTTGCCATAGATGCCGAGGCACGCGCACATCTGCTGCAGATCTCGGGTGGCGACGCGCGCAGTCTGCTCAACGCACTGGAACTGGCGGTGGAAAGTATCCAGCCAGATGAAAATGGTGGGATAAAGATTAATCTGCAGATTGCCCAGGATGCCATCCAAAAGCGTGCTATACGCTATGATCGCAATGGAGATGAGCATTACGATACTATCTCGGCATTCATCAAATCGGTACGGGGGTCAGACCCGGATGCTGCCTTATACTGGCTGGCGAAAATGCTGCATGCTGGCGAAGATCCGCGTTTCATCTTACGGCGGTTAATAATCCTGGCGGGGGAGGATATCGGATTAGCCGACCCACAGGCACTGCAGGTAGCCACGTCTTCTGCCTATGCGTTTGAATATATTGGACTTCCGGAGGGAGTTTTTCCTATTGTAGAAGCTACCCTTTACCTTGCCACTGCACCCAAATCAAATTCAGCACTTGGGTATTTTAAAGCGCAGAAATTAATTGAGGAGCAGGGAGCAGAAATAGTGCCGTTGCATCTGATGGACGCTAGCCGTGATGCCAAAGCTTTTGGGCATGGCATAGGCTACCGTTATCCTCATGATCATGAGGGGCATTTTACACCACAGCAATATCTGCCAGATGCTGTGATGGGAAAGCAATTTTATTCGCCATCCGATCAGGGTCGGGAAGCTCAGATTGCGGAACAGCTAAATCGTTGGCGGCAGGTACAAAAGAAATATTTGCAGGAAATTGCTATTTCAAAAAAGAAACGTGGTACTTAGAGATTATTTCATTGTCGCCGTGTTGATTTTAAATATCTTTTCAAGGTGAGGTATCATCCTGCGAACTGCTTTAGCGCGGTGGCTGAGGTTGTTTTTGTCCATTAAGGATAATTCTGCCATGGTTTTACTCTGCGAAGGAAGATAGAAAATGGGGTCGTACCCGAAACCCGTTTTGCCCCTTTCCTGAGGGATAATTTCACCGCTGCAGACTCCCTCAGTGATGATTGTGGGGGCATTCGGTGCAATGAGCGCTACTTTACAGACAAATTGCGCCTTCCACGGCTGTGGTATTCCACGCAGATGTTCCAGCAGGTATTGGCGGCGTTCAGCGTCGCTGGCATTTTCCCAAGGTGCGTAGCGTGCGGAGATAAGTCCTGGCTGCCCGTCGAGTGCTTCTACCTCTAAGCCGGAGTCATCCGCAAGTGTAATCAAGCCGCTTGCTTGCATGGATTTCTGTGCTTTAAGGAAGACGTTTTCCTCATAAGTTAAGCCGGTTTCTTCAATGAAAATATTCAAACCAATGCTGACAGGAGTATAGAGAATGATAGGGAGCTCTTTTAATAGGTCCCTTATCTCTATCAATTTTCCTTTGTTTGAGGTAGCAATAAGCAAATCCATTAAATTTAACCATTAATATTTATGAAAATAATGATAAAAACTTGACTATCAGCGATTGACATGCTATAATCTGATAGATTTTATCTTATCAATCTGATTTAACATAATTATAGTGCATCATCCTAAGCGGCCTTTCAGAATTAATATTGGGTTACTTATTAATCAGCCAATTGGTTATTCGCGCGATTTTCCCTTTGAGGTTGGAGATTTTTTCATATCACCAGATCTCATTCTGCATGAACTCACAGGCACTGCAGTGTTGGGTCGCACACAGCCGGGTTTACAGGTTAATGCAGATTTTCAAGCAAGCATAATGGTGAATTGTGTGCGCTGTTTGGAAGATTTAAAACTTCCCTTACATGCTGTTTTTGAAGAGATATTTACATTTGAGACCCATCCATTGTCGGAGAATGAGCAAATAATCTCTGGTGATGGATATATTAACCTTGAACCCTTTGTAAGTGATTATCTTTTATTACAGATACCGATAAAACCGCTTTGCAAGCATAACTGTAAGGGGTTGTGTTCTATTTGCGGACAAAACCTTAACCAGGCAACTTGCGAACATCATAAGGAACCTGTAGAAGGTAGCCTCATTTAATAAATTCTTTAACTGTCAAAGAGGTAAGTGACATTTGTTGAAAGAATAAGAAGAAAAGGAAGGTCTTGTTTGGCACATGCAGAAGAGTTCCAAATAAAAGATACAGTTCTGGAGATGTTGCTTGAGAAGGCAGAGCTTCAAGGGCAGATCACACGTAACGATGTCTTGGAAGCTTTCCCTGATGTTAACCTAGAACTTGATCAGTTGCATGCGATTATGAAGGCTTTACAATTTCAGGGAATTGAAGTAGAGGGCATGGGCTCAAAAACAGAGATCACAGGAAATACATTAGGGGTTGAAATGCAAACAGATATGGATCCTTATATCAATCTGGCATCCATATCCAGCGATGATACTGTCAGCCTTTATTTACGAGAAATGTCACGAGTTCCCCTGCTTAAGAAGGAAGAGGAATTCAGCCTGGCTAAACGCATAGAGCGGGGTAAAAAATCATATCATGAGCTGCTTCGCCTGGATGGCAACTGTACATCCCGGCAAAAAGCCGACCTGAAGCAATTCATCGAAGATGGGAAACAAGCGCGTGATCACTTGATCAAAGCCAACACACGTCTGGTAGTCAGCGTTGCTAAACGTTACAATAGTCGCGGTGTGCCTTTCCTTGATCTTATTCAAGAAGGGAATCTCGGTTTAATGAAAGCAGTGGAAAAGTTTGATTACCAACGTGGTTTTCGCTTCTCAACCTATGCCACCTGGTGGATCCGGCAGACTATCACACGTTCGATTGCTGACCAGGGGCGCACGATCCGTGTACCTGTGCATATGGTGGATCGCATCCGTCGGATGTATAAACACATTTATGCACTGGAACAGAAACTAAACCGTGCCCCAAAACTTGAAGAATTGGCGGAATCTATGGAAATGGATAAGAGAAAAGTGGAATGGATGCTGCGTGTATCATGGCTGCCGCTTTCATTGGAGAGCCCTGTTTTGGATGATGAGGACGAGTCCGAGCTGGGGCATTTTGTGGAAGATAAGGTTACACCGACGCCTATTCAAGGCGTGTATTCCGAGCTTCTACGTGAGAAAATATATGAGGTTCTAGCAACACTGCCATACAGGGAAGCGCGTATCCTGCGTTTACGTTTTGGTTTAGAGGACGGAAAATTTTATACACTTGAACAGGTTGGGAATAAGTTCGGTCTAACCCGTGAACGTATCCGCCAGATCGAAAAAAAAGCACTCAGACGCCTGCGCCATCCACGTCGTGCAAGACAGTTGAAAGGATATGTTTAATTTAATTACCCAATTTATTTAGTTGTATTTTAAAACACAATCAGGCACTGATGGCATGATAGACGAATCTATCCCGAAAGGAATGGAATGGTATTGGGAAAAATGTCTTTGGTTGTGTTCAGTTTAACACCTGTGACATATAAAGGTCACCGCGCTTAAACCCCCGGCTTTCATAATATAAACGGGTCCCAATAGCAGCGATTACTGTTAGTTTCTGAGATTTATGCGCGCGGGCAATTTCTGCCGCTTTCTCCAGCAATGCTGTTCCCAGTCCGCTATGCTGAGCTGCGCCTGTCTGTTCCGAGCCGACCTCTAGTGACTGTCCATAAATATGCACCTCGCGGATAATGGTGGCGTCTTTCAATTCGGGCATAAAGCCGTATATTCTGTGGAAGTCAGGCCGCATATCGGCATCAAATTTGGGATCAGGCAGCGATAACCGTAAGTAGCCTGCTAATTTATTAGCATGGGTAACAAAGCTGAGAAAATGCTCTTCAGCAAAAGCTGCTTGATAGACGAGATCCTCTAGTTTCAGGTCATTTAGATTGACTGTCTGACCGAGAATTTCCCGGCATCTCACGCAGCTGCAAATTTCACCTCGCCTTGTGAGTTCCTTTTGGATGTCTTGTCGCAGACTGGAACGTTGGTTGCCAGCGACGATGTAGGTAGCGGGGATGTCGCGGATGATGCGATTGACCCTGCAGTAGGGAGGGATATGTGGCTTCAGGTCGGCAATCAGATGGATGAGTTCATCAGTTGTATAGGGCTTATATTTCCCATTTTGCCAATAGGAATACAAATCAGCGCTTTCGAGCAGTTGTGTAGGATAAATTTTTATTTCGTCAGGACAATAACCGTCATCAAACATATGGTGGAAATCTCGTCGATCAGATTCCAGTGTAGCGCCCAGCAGGTTTGGCATCCAATGCATCACGATTTTGAAACCGGCACTACGCATCAAAGCAGTAGCTCTGAGGGTATCTTTGCTTGTGTGACCGCGTTTATTTATTGAAAGGATGTGGTCGTTGAAATTCTGTGCGCCGATTTGCACTTTGGTCACACCCTGCTTACGCAGATTAAACAACACCTGTGGAGTAATCTCGTCTGGGCGTGTCTCAATCACCAAGCCAACGTTGCGATTTTTTACAGATTCGTTCTGTGATTGTGCCTGAATCAGGGTTTCAGATGTACTGCCATTCATGGCATCCAGGCAGCGTTTGATGAACCAATCTTGATAATTATGTGGATAAGCAGTCCAGCATCCACCCAATATTAGCAACTCGATTTTATCAGTGGGATGTCCAATAGCTTGATAGGATTCGATACGTGAGTTCACTTGTTTGAAAGGGTCAAATTGATTCTGGAATGCACGGGCTGCACCGGGTTCCTCCCTGAGATAGCTTTTAGGCAGTTCTTCGTCATTGGGACAGAATATGCATTCTCCCGGGCAGGCGTAAGGTTTGGTCAGCACCGTCACAGTAGTTACTCCAGAAAGAGTGCGCGTGGGCTTCATGCGTATGCGTGCTAGCAGCTGTGGACTATTTTCTAGTTCTCCACTATTTACCATCTGGCGATAAACTGCCACAAGTGTATGTTTGGCAGTATAGCCGCCCCTTGATAAAGGACGACGCCGGATAGCTTCAAGTGTTGGTGCGCCTTCTTGAATTTCTCTAAGGATCAGTCTGGCAGTCTCTAATTGTTCAGGGGTGTATTGGCGGGCTTTCAACCAGCTTTTATGACTGCTGCTTATGTCGTTTTGGCTAGTACTTTTCATATAAAAATAGGCGAGTATCCCTTGACAACAAGTAATAAATCTGCTATACTGTAAGTATAAATAAATACCATAACGTCAAGTAAAGCAGAGGATAAATGGCTAAGAAACGAAAACAAACTAAATCGAAAATGGAAAAGTTTACTCTCAAGCAATTTCTTGAGATGTTCCCAAACGATGATGTTTGCCTTGATTACATTCGCAATAAGAAATATCCTGAAAGAATTGATTGCCCTGAATGCAAACATAATGCTTTGTTTCATAGAGTAAAAGGGCGCAAATCTTACGCTTGCGATTTCTGCGGATTTCAGATTAGCCCTACCGCTAACACTATCTTCCATAAATCCAGAACACCTTTGACAACTTGGTTTTATGTGATTTACTTGATGGCGCAAACTCGGGGTGGTATCTCCGCCAAACAGATTCAACGGGAAACGGGCGTTACTTATAAAACTGCTTGGAGAATGTGCAAACAGGTTAGACAATGTCTTGATGAAAATTACAGCCCATTTACTGGCGAGGTTGAAGTTGATGAAAGTTATTTTAGTGGTCGGTGCAAGGGTAAACGTGGACGTGGAGCAGAAGGAAAAACTGCCGTTCTCGGTATCGTAGAAAGAAATGGGAAACTCGAAGCCCGCACTATCCCCAATGCCAAAGGTAAAACAATTCTTCCTATCGTTAGCAATAATATCACCAAACAAGCAACGGTTTACACCGATGAATATTGAGTTTATAAAGCGCTTCCAATGATGGGATACAAACATGATTCTGTTCCTCATGCTGAAAAGGTTTACGTTCTTGGAAACGTGCATACCAACACCATCGAGGGTTTTTGGTCTAACTGCAAGAACGGGATTAAGGGCGTTTATCATTCAGTATCCGCTAAGTACCTTCAGAATTATCTTGATGAGTATGCGTTTCGCTACAATAATAGGAATCAGGTTTCTCCGATGTTTTATCTTTTTCTTGATCAGGCGGTTTTATAGCACGGTCTAATACCCTTAGAAAGTCATCTTTCGTTAGGATATGGGGTTTTTCTTTTGTTTTCTTGTCTTGTTGGTATTTCATAAATTACCGCCTCTATTTTGGGGTAGGAAGATATACTATTGTTCCTTCTGCGAAAGGAGATTTTAATTCTTTTAAATCCCCATCTCCTTGAGTATCTATAAAATATTCAAAATCATTTGCTTGTTTCAACCTTTTAACAACTTCATTTTCAATGAATTTATCGTAGTATTTTCCAGCAATTTTCTGATAAGATTCTCCAGCGGATGTTTCTAACAAACACGGAAATTTATTATAATCAGGATCAGGATTACATATTGTAAAGTTGTGTCCCAAGATAACGTTTAGATTAATTAGAAGATCATTAATTGTTCTATCTTTTTCAGGAATCAATACACGATTAGGCGTCTTTGAAATAATTCCATCTTCGTCTCTCATCAATTCTGCAATTCTCCAAGCATTGCTTTCATCTGTATAAACCTCTCCAGCGATTGTTACTGGTGAATTAAATTTGGCAGTTGTATTAAACCAACATGGTTTTATCTCGTAATTATCCATACAATCTCCAATTAGATCAACATCTATGGTGGGTGTTATTGTAATTGTTGGTATTACAGTTGCGGTTGGCTGGGGTTCACAATTAAGCAAACTCGGCAAATCAATACTAGCTTCAGATAGCGTGGATACAATTGCCCAACAAGAAAACATTATAAAAAGCAAGAAGATTATAATTTTTAATAGTATTCCCAACCTGTGATTTTTTTTTGTGTTTTTTCCCTTTAATGGTATTTTAAGATCTTTTACCCCAAAGAAAGAAATAAATAATCCTGCCGCTATAAAAATAATTCGGAGAAGCCACAAATAATCGGGAATATAAATAAGAATCCATCCCAGTAGCCCAGGAAAAAGAATGGCTGACACAGCTGTTATTATTTTACACATAGGCTTCTTCCAATTTTCCGCGATAAAAAGCCCAATATTGTCTATGTCTGTCATATTGTAATTCTACGCCTCCCCCATCATTATATACCGTGTTATACTTGACGTGAGGGAATACTCGCCTAAAAATATCTTACTGGGTCATGGACTATAATTTTATTGTGGATATGCGCGTTGTCCGAAAATTAATTGACGTCAATCGCGAATTTTATCAGAATTTCGGTTCATCCTTTTCTTCCACTCGCGGCAGGATTCAACCCGGTGTGCGCAATATTATTAAAACCTTGCCACAATCAGGTCAATGGCTGGACTTGGGTTGTGGAAATGGGAATCTAGCAGTGGAGTGGGCACGGATAAAGCGCACTGGTTTGTATTTTGGAATAGACTCCAGCAAAGTATTATTGAAAGAAGCGCAAGTGCTGGTTGGGAAGACAGAAATACCGAATAACCTCGAAATTGAATTACAGCAGTCTGATTTGACTAAGCCCGGATGGGTCAATACACTTCCAGCATTAAAATGGTCAGGTGTTTTTGCATTTGCAGTGCTGCATCATATTCCCAGTATGCAATTACGGCTGCAAGTCCTAAGTCAGGTGAGGCAATTAATTGCTAAGGGGAAATATTTCTACATCAGTGTATGGCAGTTACAGAATAGCCCGCGACTGATAGCTAGGAGGCAGCCATGGGAGAGGATCGGGTTAGAAATAAGCGATGTTGAGGCAAGGGATGTGCTTATGGACTGGCGGCATGAAATTTCCATAGAAGAAAACATGTTCGGACTTCGCTACGTGCATTTATTTAACGAAGAAGAATTGATAGTTCTGGCTGGTGAGACCAATTTTATTATTATTGATCAATTCTACTCAGATGGCAAAAGCGGCAATCTGGGGCTATATCAGGTATGGAAGGCAATTTAATGAAATTCATAGATATTAGCCATATTGCGCATAGACTGTTAATGTTATACTTTTTCTATCAATGACCTTCATTGATTAAAACTTGAAAGAGGTGAATTATGGGAAAATCGCAAATTGATCTGTTTAGTTTGTTTAACCAGGTCTCAAAAACACTGAAGACAAACCAACCGGAACTTAACAAAGCGGACAGCTACAACAATGACCATGGCGATCATATGGTGGAAATTTTCGAGGTCATCAAGCAAGCCATGCAGGAGAAGAAAAGTGCTGATCCTGCTGATCAGCTGGAGTACGCTGCCGCATTATTGAGGCGCAAATCTCAAAGTGGTTCAGCTAAAATATATGCGAAAGGTCTTTCTCAGGCATCCAAGCAATTTACTGGGCAAGAGATCAATATGGGCAATATCATGCCGCTTCTGCAGACCATATTGGGCGGAAGCGCGAAAACTGCACCAAAATCAACATCTGCAGCTTCTGGTGCAGGGGACTTACTAGGATCACTGCTTACTGGAATGGCAGGTGGAAAAACATCTGAAGCGAGCCAGGGGCTTGATTTGGCGGATTTGCTAGGAGCAGGCATGTCCTACATGCAAGCAAAGCAGAGTGGTAAGGGTGATATGGAGGCGCTTGTCGGTGCGTTAGTCGGAGGCAGCCAAATGGGCAGTTCGCCGCACAGGGCTCAGTCCAGCGAGCTTGTTGCCAACACTATTTTGCAGGGGCTTTCAGCCATGATTGGGAAATAAAATCTATTTTTTAGTAAACTAGCCATCGTGTACCACTATTTTATTTTGGGCGGGGTGGCTTTTTAATACTTGTTACAAATTGGCATATAATACCTTGCGCATTTTCAATTGAAAATGAGGTAATCTTTTAGTTAGAATTGACTGGTAGAGCAAATATATGAGTGTTGTAGTCCTTGTCACTAGTATTGTTGTCTTGTTGGTTCTTGTCATGTTTCTCAAGTCGTTGCGCTTAAAACATTCCTTCGAGACAGTTGAACCGGTGGAATTAATTAAGGTTGACAAGGAAATACCAGCCCGGCACCTCTCAGAAGCCATCCGTATTAAGACCATCTCGCAATCATTGATGGAGAGGGAAGATTACAAACCATTTTTGCAGTTTCACAATTGGCTTGACAAGACGTACCCAAAAGCACATGCGGTGTTACAGCGAAAAATTATAAGTGAATTCAGCTTATTGTATTTATGGCAGGGTTTGGACACATCATTGAAACCGGTATTATTTTCCTCCCATATGGACGTGGTGCCGGTTGAAAGAAGCACGATGGATGTATGGGAGGCAAGTCCATTCAAGGGGGAGATAAAGAACGGGTTTGTGTGGGGGCGAGGTGCTCTGGATATGAAACATCAGGTAGTGGCGATTTTTGAATCCATAGAGCGGCTGGTAGAAATGAGCTATCAGCCCAAGCGAAGCATCTATGTAACCATTGGGCATGATGAGGAGATTTCAGGTAAGAATGGTGCAAGGCAGATTGCTGCGTACCTTAAACGTAAAGGAGTGCAGTTAGCGGCACTTCTTGATGAAGGAGGAATGGTCAGCCAGGGAATGATCCCGTATGTAGATCAGAAAGCTGCTTTTATTGGCATTGGTGAAAAAGAGTATCTGACACTTAACTTGTATGCAAAAGGCAGTCCAGGCCATTCCTCTAATCCTCCTCGCCAAACTGCAATTGGTGTGATTGCCAGGGCTTTGGCTTTATTGGATGACAATCGCATGCCAGCGCGGTTGAATTTAATTTTACAGACATTAGAAGGGATTGCATCACTTCTTCCATTTCAATTCCAGTTTGCGCTCGCGAACAGTTGGATTTTCAAACCCGTAATTATTAAACTCCTCGAAAAACAAACCCAGACCAACGCATTGATTCGTACTACTCACGCGTCGACGGTAATAAAAGGCGGCATTAAAGATAATGTGCTACCTGCTGAAGCATCAGCGAAAGTCAATTTTCGCTTACTGCCAGGTGATACGCGGGAGAAGGTGCTGAAAAATGTCCATAATGTTATTAATGATGCACGCGTGAAAATTACGATTGATGAAGCCGATGCCTGGGGAGCATGTAAGGTTTCGACTATTCAGACTCCGGCGTATAACACTTTAGAATTAATCATCCGCCAGGTTTTCGGAAATATCCCGGTAGCCCCACTTTTACTTATCTTTGCTACTGATGCACGCCATTACCAGGAAATTTGTGACCATCTTTATCATTTTTCCCCGCTAAGAGTTGCCCCTGAAGATATGAAAAGATTGCATGGCGTAAATGAGCGCATCAGTGTGGATGAATTGGTAAAAATGGTGCAGTTCTTTGCAAGGCTGTTGCGAGTGTGGGGGGATGCGGAATTTTGATATAGGTAATTAAAGATTTATCGTTGCTTTAACGACCTGCCTATCAATTGCACCAAAGCGGTATTTATATGCTTCTCCTCCACGCATAAGATCAAATACATCGCGTCCATTTTCAATCGCCCATTGAATTAAATATCTCAATAAAACCCACCCCGGGGAGAATTCTCTAAATCGGCTATCAAAGCCTGAGTTGTAAACCCAAATCCGGTTGTGGTAATCAAAGCAAAAATAACCAGCAGCTTTTTCCCCATTAATTTCTAAGAATGACAGTTGCAGGATATCTTTATTAAACGCCCATTTGAGCGTGCTGTTCATCTGATCGCGCATGAGGTCTGTCAGAAAGGTTGACTTGGTTTCATCTTGTGCCATTAGGGTTAGGAATGCTTCGATTTCAGTTTCTAATGAGCATTGATCTTGGAAAATATACCAGTGCAGTAATTGGGCATTTTCTTCTGCTCTGTGGGCTTTTCGGCGAATTTCATGGCGCTGTTTTTTATTGAGACGCGCCAAGTATGTTTCCCAGTTGCTTGGTAGAGGGATATAAGGAGCTGGTTCAAGCTCCTCAATCTGTAATGGGATATTGAGATGCTTGGTGAGTTTTTCTAAGAGCGTAATGGTGGGGGAATATTCCAATAGGTTATAAAGTACTATTGATTGCCAAACGGTTCCTTCTTTCATGATAAGGAAATTAAGCAAACCTGAAAGAAAATCTTGAAGATGAGCAGGTTTTACAATGAAGTCAAGGTAGTCGGATATATTAAAACTACCAACAAAGAGCAGGGACTGTTTCCCCTGGTATTCACTTTCAAAGAAAGGCGCAACGCCAATAATCTGATCATCTTCATAAGCAAGCATTAAAGTAAGACTTCCTTCGTGCCACTCGCCGCCACCGCGGGTCTGCCACCATTTTTGCATGTATCCGTAACGCAAGAATGGGACATTTGTAATACTCTCGTTCAGCAGAGAGTCCCAATCATCTTCAAATAGTGGTGTAAAAGCTTTGTGTACTTGAAACTTCATAGTGAGGTTAGTTGTGGTATTTTTAGAGCGATTATAACTGCTTCAATCTGATTTGCAGGTTGATGCTAACAGGATATTAGATTTTTGTGTTGTGTTAAAATTTATAACCATATGTTATGGGAACAAGTATGGCTGGCTTCGAACTCACCACGCCGAAGAGAATTATTAAATTGGACGGGGCTGGAGTATGAAGTTCATCCAGCGCAAATTGATGAAACGCCAATTAAAAATGAGGGACCTGATGAATATGTATCACGTCTTGCGCGGCAGAAAGCTATTGTAATTGGTGAGACGGCTCCTGCAAATACACTCGTGATAGCTGCTGATACCATCGTTGTGTATAAGGGTGCTATCTTGGGAAAGCCGACAGATGATGAACATGCCAGACAAATCCTAATGGATTTGCAGGGGAACAGTCATCAAGTGAAAACTGCTGTTGCCGTTTATCAGCAAGACCAGCAGAAGCTGTACCTGGACCTATGCTGTTCGACTGTACAGATGCGAGATTATTTAAAGGAAGAAGTAGATGCCTATATTGCAACGGGCGACCCATACGATAAAGCTGGTGCTTATGCCATCCAGCATAAGGTTTTTCATCCTGTTGTGAATTTCCAGGGCTGTTATACCTGTGTGATGGGACTTCCGTTGTGTCATTTAGAACGGAATCTGCGTAAATTTGATAGTTATAATTATTTACTTATGTCGGATATCTGCCAGAAAAACCTTGCTTATGAATGTCCAATCTTCCAGCGCGTGCTTGCTGGTGAAAACATTGGATAGGAATGTGAGATGTTTGGAGTACATTCTATGAAAAGATTGATTAAGCTTATCCTTTTCCTTCTGATAACTTCTTTGGTGTTGACAAATTGTGGTCCTAGTGAGGAGAGCTCTTTACCGGCGCCGCTAGTTGAAAAAACATCTGTTCCTGATGTGGAAAAGACAGCGAGGGCATTTTTTAATGCCTGGGAATCAGAGGACCATTCCTCCATGTATGCTGCGCTTTCTGAGTCAAAGAGAGCGAAAATGACAGAAGAGGATTTCAAAAGTGCATATGAAAATTTTTCCTACAGCATGACTCTACAATCCGTAAAAATTGATATTCTTTCCATAATGACCAATCCGACTACGGCAACAGTGAGCTACAGTGCCAATTTTAAAACAGCACTCTTTGGAGAGTTTGGGCGCGAGATGGAGATGAATTGGATACTGGAGGACAGCGGTTGGAAATTGGATTGGGACAACGGCGTTATACTACCTGAGCTGAGTGGCGGATATATACTTGCGTTGGATATCAAAAAGCCGGCTCGTGGAAATATTTACGATAGAAGTGGCGAGCCCATTGTTGAACAGGCAAGGGCTTGGGCTCTTGGAATCACTCCGGGACAAATTGAAGATGGGAAGGAAGGGTTGTTGCTCTTTCACCTTTCAGAATTAACTGGCAGGACGCGAGAATCTATCCAGGCGTCCTATGAAGATGCCGGACCAACTTGGTATATTCCAGTTGGCGAGGCATCTGCTGAAGCAGTGGCAGAAAAATGGAACATAATTACTGGTCTGGGCGGGATAGTACTTTCAGAATTTGAATCACGTTATTATTACAATGGAGGCATTGCGCCGCAGGTGATCGGTTATACACTTGGTATATCTGGTGATCAGATGTATGAATACCAGCGGCAGGGATATTTGGGTGATGAGAAAATTGGCCAGGCGGGTTTGGAAAAATATGCCGAAGAAGCACTAGCTGGTAAACCGGAAGCTAAACTTTATGTGGTTGATTCAAGCGGCCAGATCATCTCGCATGTCACCAGTGCGGATCCGCGTCCAGCTCAATCTATAACAACAACTCTGGATAGTCAGCTTCAGATTGAATCGCAGAAAGCAATTCTAGGTTTCCGTGGGGCTGTTGTTGTTATGGAAGTCGAAAGTGGGCGCATATTGGCAATGGTTTCCTCGCCTGGATTTGACCCCAACTTATTTGAACCTGATAATCGCAATAGTATCGAATTGCTAGATACGATGTTGAGTGATGGGCAAAAGCGTTTGTGGAATCGCGCCACGCAAAGCGCCTACCCGCTTGGTTCAGTATTTAAAATTATTACCATAGCAGCGGCTTTAGAAAGTGACCTCTATACACCAGATTCAACCTACTACTGCGGCCACTATTTCGAGGAACTTCCTGGAGAAAAATTTACTGACTGGACAGTTGCCAAGGAATTACCACCAAGTGGAAACCTGACCCTCCCGCTTGGATTGGTGCGCTCTTGCAATCCATGGTTCTATCATCTGGGGCTTGATCTATTCCGGCAGAAGGGCGCTACATGGATTTCCGATATGGCACGCGGCTTTGGTTTGGGTAGTGCCACAGGGATCGAACAGGTGGCAGAAGATGCTGGTTCCATACCTGATCCAGCTACGGATGGTGATGCAGTACAGCAGGGCATTGGGCAGGGACAGATGCTAGTAACACCGCTACAAGTAGTACGGTTCATTGCTGCTATTGCTAATGGTGGCACACTTTTCCGCCCGCAGGTCATTGACAACATGATAACCTCTACTGGCACGACAGTTTATTCCTTTAAGCCTGAACCTCAGGGAACTTTACCGATTCAGCCGCAAAATTTGGAAGTAATTCAAACAGCAATGCGGAATGTAGTGAAGTATGATGTTGGCACAGCCCATGACGAATTAAGTGGTTTGAATATACCCATGTATGGAAAGACCGGCACAGCCCAGAACCCGATTGGCGATCCACATGCCTGGTTTGCCGGTTATACACAAACCGCACGTGAAGATAAACCAGATATCGCCGTAGTTGTGCTGGTAGAGAATGGTGGTGAAGGTTCTGAAGTTGCAGCCCCCATTTTCAGGCGGATTATTGAGGTTTATTATTTTGGTGGACCGCTCAAAATTTATCCATGGGAATCCTCTTTCAATGTAACACGCACGCCAACACTGAAATACACGCTTACTCCCACAGAGACCCCATATCGCGAACCCACAAAGGAAGAAACCCCAACGCCTTCTGGATGAACAAACATTCACTTGAGGGATTGGTAATACGCAAGCAGTCTGGATTCTATTGGGTCCAGACTGCCGAAGGCTTGTTTCCCTGTAAGTTGCGAGGACGGTTGAAACGTGTGTCTATTGCTGAAGACATTGTAGCCGTGGGTGACCATGTAAGTATGAATCTGGTATTGGATGGAATAGGTGTAATCGAAAAAATTGAACCGCGAAAAAACGCTTTTCACAGGCTGGCGCCAACAGCGCGTGGAGAGTTTAAACAAGTTTTATTAGCGAACCTGGATCAAGCAGTGTTTGTATTTGCTTGTACACAGCCTGACCCAAGCCTGCGTATGCTTGATCGTTTCTTGGTAATTGCCGAGAAACATCAAATCCCATCTTTGATTGTGGTTAATAAGGTAGATTTGCTTAGTAAAAATAAAGCACGACAAATCTTTTCAATGTATGAATCCTTACATTATGCAACTGTCTATACATCTGCTAAGACTGGTAAGGGTATCAGGTCTTTAGAAAAACAACTGATCGGAAAAACATCGGCATTTGTGGGTCCTTCTGGTGTAGGTAAAACCAGCCTTTTGAATTACATACAACCTGAGCTTGGGTTGAATGTACGTGATTTAAAGAAAGCTACATATAAGGGTCACCATACCACAGTTGTTCGTGAAATGTTTGCCCTGGAGAAGGGCGGGTATGTAGCAGACATGCCCGGTTTACGCCAACTCTCTCTCTGGGATACACAACCAGAAGAGTTGGATGGCTATTTCCCCGAATTGCGTGAGCTTGTGGCAGAATGTCAGTTCAATGATTGCAGTCACCGCAGCGAACCAGGTTGCGCAGTCAAGAAAGCAGTAAAAGAGGGAAGAGTACATCCTAAGCGTTACGAATCTTATCTGCGTATGCGAGCAGGAATTGAAAAGTCAGATGTGGTCTGATTATCATTACTATTATTTGCAATAAATTTCACTATATAATTTGCTAATCAAAAAGACTGAGAAATCCATGAGACGTAAAATATTAATCACTATTTCAATTTTTTCGCTGAACTTTCTATTAAACAGCTGTGCAGGCGGGAAATCGGCAGCTCAAACTGCTACGCCCGAGATTCCCACACCTACTCCTGCACCACTCAGGAATCTGACCATCTGTCTGGGTTACGAGCCATCCTCACTGTATTTGTACGGAACCAACTCTCAGGCCACCTGGAGTGTGCTGGAAGCCATCTATGATGGTCCCATCGACACTCGCAATTACCAGCCAGTACCGGTCATCCTGGAAAAGATGCCTGCTTTTGATGACAGCGATGCAGCTTTCCAACCCCTCGGTGTACAAGCAGGCGATGAGATCCTGGATGCAGACGGCAACCTGATCACCCTCACAGAAGGCGTGGAACTCTACCCGCGTGGCTGTACCAGCCCGGATTGCATCCTAACCTGGGACGGAACCAGCCAATTGCAGATGGACCAGTTAGTGGT
>DUED01000018.1 GCA_011176685.1 Anaerolineae bacterium | reverse complement strand
CATGATTTAGCCATACCGACAAGAAGATGACTATGCAGTATTCGCCAATGACTCCAATGTAATGAGCAATAGTTCCCAATCTCTTTTTATCAACCCGCAATTTCCTCATCTTACCTGCTTGTGTACTTGTGCAGTGCCCTCTAAACACTAAATTTTCAGCTTTAAAGCTCCTAAATCTGCTAAGGATAATGACGTAATTCTATTACATATAATAATTAAAACGGGGAGTAAAAAAAAGAGCGGGCGATGGGACTTGCCTGCCTACGCCCCCTTAGTGTGTATAACACCGCAGGTCTGATGTTTGATTCTTGATATTATTATTTTAGTATTATCAAATCGCAGTAATAACCGCGCGGTCAGGGATTCCACGAGTACCGCGCTATTTCTTATTTTTCTGATTTATAATTTGAGTCGTGATGGGTTGAGTTGCTGGAGAGAAAATATTCTGCATTTAGGGATTGGAAAAGCTGCCTACTTGGTGAAGCTGACGGTAACTGAGGTGAAAAATGAACAATCAACAAAGGCTAATCTCCCCAGGTGTTATTGTCCAAATGTTGTTTTTTATTGTTGTAATACCATTCCTACCTTTATTGATCTCCCGGCGCTGGAACTGGTGGGAAGCTTGGGTATATGCCATAATTTCCATCTTGGGGTTCGCCATCAGCCGGATGTTGGCCGCGCGGCGTCATCCAGACCTGATTACTGAACGCGCACGCTTCATGCAACATGCGAACGCCAAACCCTGGGATAAACTTTTAGCCCCTTTTCTCGGGCTTGGTGGTGGTTTGGTAATGCTTGTAGCCGGGCTGGATGCGCTGTTTGGCTGGTCCCCTATGTTCAGCTTGCCGCTGAAAATTCTTTCGCTGCTTATCATCCTGGCTGGATACGCCTTGGGATCCTATGCCTTGATCGAAAACCGATTCTTTTCTGGTATGGTACGCCTCCAGACCGATCGCGGTCACCAGGTTGTCTCGAGTGGTCCCTACCGCTGGATGCGGCATCCTGGTTACGCAGGGGCGCTCTTGACATATCTGGCAACACCTCTCTTTCTAAATTCAGGATGGGCATTCTTGCCAACAGTATTTATCGCAATTCTAATGTTAATTCGCACCAATCTAGAAGATAGGTTTTTGCAGGATGAATTAGAAGGCTACTGTGATTATGTAAAGCGAGTTTGTTATCGTTTGTTACCAGGAATATGGTGATTGTCTTAGGTATGAGCAGAACGCTTATGAAATAAAGCATGGTCAATGCTGACGATCTTAAATACAACGAGAGGGTTACTTCAAACCGGACGGAGGTGCTCTTCTTGGCGCTCACAATCCTCTTCCTCTTACTACTCATCTGGCGCGTGATTGCTGGCAGTTTAGACGTTCTTGCTGATGTTTTCTTCTGTCTTTTCAGTTTATTTTTATTCTATTCGGTGAACTTCAGAACACTCATTATCAGCATCACCTCAGAGTCTCTGAAGCTCACATTTGGCATATTCACCTGGATAGTACCTTTGGATAATATTGAAGAATGTTCTCTTGATGAGATCCCTATGGTGATGAGGATGGGTGGAGCAGGGATACACTTTATGAGCATTCGCAAAAGATATCGTGCCTCGTTCAATTTCCTGGAGCATCCCAGGGTTGTGATCGCGCTTAAGAGAAAAAAGGGGCTTGTGCGGGATATTTCCTTTTCGACACGCCGATCGGATGATGTTTTACAACTTATTAGAGAAGCTTTAGCTGCAAACAGGGCTACCAAACTGCCATTAGGTGACCGTTAAACAGTACTGTACCGGGATTAAGGAGGTTTTTCACAAAACTATTGTGAGCCGCCTTTCCTGTTTTGGGTGCAACCCGGTTTATACTATGAAAGCGTCCCTGCCAGTTTGCTAAACTTGAGGTAAGAGACAAACAAGTTCAGAAAAGGAGGAACGCTTATGTACCCATTTTACCTTGGAATAGACCTGCATCTCAAGCGCACCTTTATGGTGCTGATGGATAGCTAAGGGGAATTGGTTGATAAACAGCGCATATCTAATCAAAAGGTGAAAGAATATCTGAAAGAGAAAGTACCGCGAGAGACCTATGCGGTATTGGAGGCAACCCACAATTTCCTCATCTTACCTGCTTGTGTACTTGCGCATTGCCCTCTAAACGCCAGCTTTGCAGTTATTAAGCTCCAAAAGCTGGCAAGGATAATGACGTAATTCTATTACATATAATAATAAAAACGGGGAGTAAAAAAAGAGCGGGCGATGGGACTTACCTGCCTGCGCCCCCTGAGTGTGTACCCTGTAAGGGCGACTGCAAGGAGTATTGTAAATGCCAACCCATGAATGTCAGCTTGGAAGGCTGATGCCTTACCACTTGGCGACGCCCGCGTACAGCCTAACACACTCCGGGTCCCATGTTCCAGAATGGGCATCAGATACGCTTTATTTAGCCCTCTGCAATATCGAATCTCAGTAAAGTCCTTATACAGCACCTCAAACGGCTGAATTCCCGGTTTCTGCAATACCTTATGGTTGATCACCTGGTCATGCTCTCTCTTGAGTTCATATCCTGCCTGCCGAAGTCCTAGGCGCTACCCTAGATGAGATGATTACCGAACTTTTTTAAATCCTCTTACTTGATGTAAAATGTAGGAAATGAGATATTCGTTTAAAACAGGTTTGAGTTTTGGTTTAACTTCTGGGGTGATTACCACTCTTGGGTTAATGGTTGGTCTTCATGCAGGAACCCATTCAAAATTAGTTGTTATAGGTGGCATTTTAACTATTGCTATTGCTGATGCTTTCTCTGACGCCTTGGGTATTCATATTTCTCAAGAGTCCCAAAATAAAAACTCAGTCAAAGAGATATGGGAAGCAACACTAGCCACCTTTTTCTCTAAATTAGTTTTTTCCTTAACTTTTATTTCTCCTGTCTTAGTTTTTGAACTTTCTCAAGCGATTATAATAAGTGTTATCTGGGGACTATCTACTTTGTCTGTTTTTAGTTTTATTATTGCCAAACAACAAAAAGAAATTCCATGGAAGATGATAACAGAGCATTTAGTTATTGGTTTGGCAGTTATTTTAATTACGCATTTTTTAGGTGATTGGATATCAGTTATTTTTAATCACTGAATTTATTAGATTATGAAAAAAGTTTTGATTTTCTTGCTGATTATTTTGGTTGCATGGTTATTTATTAGGTTTGTTATTGGTGGCAGCGAGGATTCTTGGATTTGTAAAGATGGTCAATGGGTGAAACACGGTAATCCTGCTGCTTCAATGCCTGAATACGCCTGTCCTGCCAAATGACGCTGGTTATTAACAATCCTTCCCTCTTGCTTTATTGACAATTCCTTCCCCTTGTAATAAAATATGAACATGGGTTCATATAATTGTTGTTCTCCTGATAAACAAGAGTTTATAAAGGTTGCCTCATTATCTTCTTTATTAAAACTTGTGGCTGAGGAAAGTAGACTAAAGCTTCTTTGTGTTTTACGTCAGGGTAGGCATTGTGTTTGCGAGATAGTAGAGCATTTTGATATGAGCCAAAGTCTTATTTCTCACCACTTGGCAGATCTAAAAAATGCAGGTCTGGTAGAAGATCAAAAACAAGGCAGAAAAGTATTTTATTCTTTAACTAACAAGGGGAAAAAAGTTACTAACAGTATTTTTTCTTTATGATGGGAACAAATATGAAAATTCAAATTTTAGGTTCAGGTTGCCCTAATTGCCAGAAGCTAGAGGAAAATACCAGAGAAGCAGTAAAAGAACTGGGGCTAAAAGCAGAGATTACCCATATTTATGACATTGGAAAGATTATTGAAATGGGTGTGATGATGACGCCAGCTTTGACAGTCGACGGCAAGGTGTGTATCTCAGGCAAGGTGGCTTCTGTTGAGGAAATCAAAGAGGTGATTAAAAAATGAACTTTGTTTTCAATTTTTTTAATGCTGGTTTACTGGCACTTTATGACTATGTTTCTGCTCATGTTTTGTTTTGCCTGGTGCCTGCTTTCTTTTTAGCAGGAGCAATTAATGCCTTAGTTTCCAAAGATATTATTGTCAAAACTTTGGGCAGAAAAGCTCATCCAGTCAAAGCTTATGGTTTGGGTGCTTTATTTGGCACTCTGGTTGAAGTTTGCTCTTGCACTATTCTGCCTTTGTTTGCAGGCATTTGGAAAAGAGGAGCAGGTTTAGGACCAGCAATGGCTTTTTTGTACGCAGGACCAGCGATTAATATTTTAGCTGTTTCTTATACCGCTTCTTTAATCGGCTGGGATATTGCTTTTGCTCGCCTGATTTTTTCTATCCTTTTTGCTGTTCTTGTGGGTATTTTAATGACTTGGATATTCAAAGATGGTGAAAAAGAAAAGATAGAGCAAATGAGAAACAGCGTTCCTCTTGAGGGAAAGACTCAATTCAAAGAAAGACCAGCTTATCAATCAGTTCTTTTCTTTGGTTCTTTGGCAGGCATTCTTATTGCTGGCACAGCCCCAATAGCAGGTAATATCAAATATCCTTTTATCGGTTTTTTCACCTTAATAACTGTAGTCTTTTCTTTTTTGTTTTACTCTAGGAAAGAATTGATTTCATGGATGAAGGAAACCTGGAAGTTTTTTTGGATGATCTTCCCTCTGCTTTTGGTTGGAGTTTTCGGAGCAGGCGTGTTTAAGGCCATTATTCCCCAAGAGGCTTTTCAAAGACTGGCTGGACAAAATACAATCTGGGCAAACCTGGCAGGTGTTTTATTTGGTGTGATTGCTTATTTCCCTGCTTTAGTAGAAGTGCCGATTGCCAAAACCTTTTTAGATTTAGGAATGAACAAGGGACCACTTCTTGCTTACATCTTAGCAGATCCAATTGTTTCTTTACAAAGCCTGCTGGTAGTAAGTAAGGTTTTAGGGGTTAAAAAGACAGTTATTTATGCTCTTTTGATAACTATAATTACTACTACCGCTGGACTTGTTTTTGGAGCATTATTCTAAGTTGCTAGAAAAATAAAGCAGAGGTTCAAGATTTAAAAATTGTTAATAATTCCTGTGTTTGCCTCATTGTAAACTCAGGATATTCAAGGTAAGTAATCCAGTCTGTTTTTCGGAATTCTTCCCAGCGGTGGATAGCCGTATTGCAGGTGCGTCAAGGCAATTTCTTCATTTTACCTGCTTGTGTACTTGTGCAGTGCCCTCTAAACGCCAGTTGTTCAGTTATTAAGCTCCTAAAGCTGGCAAGGATAATGTAATTCTATTACATATAATAATAAAAACGGGGAGTAAAAAAAGAGCGGGCGATGGGACTCGAACCCATGAATGTCAGCTTGGAAGGCTGATGCCTTACCACTTGGCGACGCCCGCTTGAGACACCATTGTACTTTCCTCCAGGGTTGCAGTCAAGCATGAGGATGCTTCAATACAAATGGAGATCCTTCATAGGGCTTTCGCCCTGCTCAGGATGACAAAAACGGGGAAAATTACTGCGCGACCGCAGGGAGTCTCGTAGAGGCGACCGCCAATATCCGCCCTGAACCATCATTCGTTCCTTAGAAACGAATCCTTTTTATTGAAAAAGTGTCGGCTTTTGTCGAAGCTCTCTGCAGGAGCAGAGAGCGGAGATGCCTCATCAACTGCGGCGTCAAGACGCTGTAAGATGAGGCGCAGAAGTCGTTTTAAAAGAGCAGAGAGCGGAGACGTGTACAGAGCGTAGCGTGTTATACCCTGCCCTCGATGGCATGAGAGAGAAGCAGTTTGGCTTATAATCACACTGATTAATGATGGCAACCAAGAAAGCTACGCAAACTGCAACCAAAAAGCGTCGGGGGCTCCAGGATTTCACCTTCATCCTGCTGGGGGCACTTGCCCAGGCGCTGGCTATGCGCTTATTCCTCATCCCGGGGATGCTGGTGAGCGGTGGCATCAGCGGCGCGGCGCAGATAATCCAGCATTTCACTGGCTTGCCAATCGGCGTGATGGTGCTGGTGGGCAATATCCCGCTGTACGTCCTGGGCTGGCGTTACCTGGGCGGGATGCGCTTTGCACTGCGCACAGCAGTTGCTATCCTGGCATTTTCCATATTGACCGACGGGCTGGCTTTCTTCCTACCGCTTGAAGGCATTACCTCCGATTTGGTGCTGAACACTCTTTATGGCGGCGTACTGCTGGGCATCGGGCTGGGACTGGTCTACCTCGGGCGTGGCACCAGCGGCGGCAGCGACGTACTCGGGCGCTTCCTCAACCACTACCGCGGCATATCCATTTCGCAGGCATACCTTATCACGGATGCAGTGGTGGTGCTGGCAGGCGGCTTCGCCTTCGGCTGGGAGCATGCCCTGTACGGCATTATCGTCATATACATCAGCGGGCTGGCAGCAGAACTGATCTCAGAGGGTTCACGAGTGGTGCGGGTAGCTTTGATAGTGACCAATGAAGCGCAAGCAGTGGCAGAGCGCATCTTTGAACTGCTGGAGCGGGGAGCAACCATCTTACCGGGCACCGGCGGCTACACTGGCAACGTTCGCCCTATGCTGTACTGTGTGCTGACACGCTCCGAAGTGAACTTGCTCAAGGACATTGTCAGCGAAGTGGATCCGTCGGCTTTCATGGTCATCGGGCAGGCGAATGAAGCGCTGGGCTATGGCTTCCATCCACTGCGGCATTAAGCGACCAAAGGGAGTCTCGTAGAGACGCCCCTAACCCCCAAAAAACAGATCACATAACCGCAAAATTCAACAGCGCAGCGGCAACCAATGCCAGCTGTCCCAGGTGATAAGTGATGCGCACCCACAAACGCGCTTTGGGAAAAACTATGACAAAGCGATTGTACGCCAGCAGAGAGTCAGAGAAAAAAAACAGCACCCCGCCTGAAGCTGCCAGCCCGGCGGCTGTTGGCTGCCAGTCCGCCCGGAAAAGCGTCAACAGAGCAGAAAAGAGCATCAGCTCAATGGTAAAGCTGTACACCAGAACCGGTGTAACCAGCTTGCGGCGGCTTTCTTTCTGCATTAAACCGACACGGATAATGCCAAACAGAACCATGCCCAGCGCGCCAATCAGCAGAAACAGAACATACATGGGAAGCGAGGGCTGCGGCAGGGGCTGATTGAAGCCAATGATATAAAAAACGTGTGCCAATAAGAAAGCTGCCAGCCCAAATATGAAATATTTCTCCGGCAGCAGGAGCAAAATGTCGCCGACCAGCGATAAGGCCAGCGCCATGCCGAACCACCACAAGATGCCCTGCATGGCTCCCACAGTCCAGAACCAGACCAGCATGGCGATCAATGTACCGGGTTTGGTGAAATAATTAATCTGCTCATATTCATTCCAGACTGCAAACCAGTCCAGCAACGCCAATCCAACTGCCAACAGCAACCATAGATTCAGCATTTAGCCCTCCTCAATTTTTGGGTAACCCATATGGCGCAGCACGCTTTCATTGTTGCGCCAGTTCTTGTTAACCTTCACTCTCAGCTCCAAAAAGACTTTTCTGCCGCTCATCTTTTCAATGGACATGCGCGCAGTGGTGCCAATCTTTTTGAGCATTGCACCGCCGCGCCCGATGACAATGCCCTTCTGCGAATCCTTCTCCACAAATAATGTGGCAATGATATAGGCGCCTTTTTCAGCACGCTCTTTATACTGGTCAATGCGTACTGCAACTGCATGCGGTACCTCTTCGTGCAGGAAAAGCATGGCTGCTTCACGAATCAAGTCAGCGGCGATCTCACGCTCATAGAAATCAGTGATCTGGTCCGGCGGATAGAACGGCTCACCCACAGGCAAGAGCGCCTTCAAACAGGCAAGTAATTGCTCCAGTTGATAGCCAGTCAGGGCAGAGATGAAGATCTGTTGGGCACAAGTCAGCAATTGATGGTATTGCTCTTCACGTTTACTATGCAAATCATCTGCCAAGGCATCTACCTTGTTGAGCGCCAGGACAACCGGCGGAAGCGGGTTAATCTCTATCAGCTGACTGGCAATGAGGTGATCCTCCTCATGCGGAGAACGGCTGACATCCACAATCCACAGGATAACATCCGCCTCCATCAAGACCTCGCGCGCGACAGCATTCATCGCTTTCCCGAGCTTATGATGAGGAATATGGATGCCGGGTGTGTCGACAAAAACCAACTGGTCATCTCGGGTAGTGAGAATACCAAGCTGGCGCTGACGGGTAGTCTGGGGCTTGGGGGAAACTGCAGCGACCTTCTGTCCCAGGAAAACATTGATCAACGTGGATTTGCCCACATTGGGACGCCCGATAAGCGCAACATAACCACAGCGAAATTCATTTTTTGACAGCTGCATGCTGTACATATTATATGAAATAAATCTATCCTGCGGCTATCCCCCACTCCACGTTCAGATTACCCTGCCGTCCAGCACAGTGTGGCCTTCCAGACGCAGCAGCTGGGATTTAGTCAGCAAGCCGCCCGGAGCTGAATAACCGCCCAGGTATCCGCCTTTAGCAATCACGCGATGGCATGGAATCACCAACGCAACCGGATTAGAAGCCATGGCTCTACCCACCGCCCGGGCTGCCCCGGGTTTACCAACACGCGCAGCCAGCTCACCATAAGTGGTAAGTGATCCAAAAGGAAGCTCAAATGTCGCTTGAAGAACTAACCTCGTGAATGGCGTAAAAAAACGCCAATCAACAGGCAGTTCAAAACTTTGGCGGCGGTGTGAAAAATATTCATTCACCTGTTGGACAGCATCCGCAACGATCTCTACAGACTGTGGGGAAAAAACACCAATGTGTTTACGGATATGCTCCTCGAATACTGCTAAGTCACAGAAATTTACACGGATAAGCCCCTCATCGCTGGCTGCCAGTATTATTGACCCTGCTGGCGTGCTTTCCAAGAACCCCAAAAAGAATGATATATCTTTGGACGGCAAGAATTCTTTCATTACTGCACCTTCGCCATCTGTAAAAAGTGAATCTCACCCAATTATGGTTGCTAACCCTTTGCTTAATCATTATAGATTAGAAATTTTTTCACACAAGCTGATTTCATCCGATTTATTATCAAAACATGTATATAACCCTCAAAAACACTCTGGAAAAGCGTAGGGTAAGCGTAGGGTAAGCGTCAAGCAATATTACTGTATTCTTGTTAGTATTATTTAAAGGGCGACTTCTCTTCTTCTCCTCCTTATAAGAGAGCCGAGATGGTGTAAACGGCTCTCTATTAATTTAATCAACCTTACAATCTACTACCTATTACAATTCACTTTTATATTGTCTGCTGTTGAACTTGCAACCTGTGATAAACTCGTGATAGATTTCAATAATATGCGCTGGAGGGAATCATGCTTGAAAAAAGAACAACTTACCCAATTGAGATAGGCGGCGTCAAACGCAACCTGCGCTTGTTTGAGGTAAAGACAGGCGTGAGAATCGCCATCATTAATATTTTAGGCGATACCGAATTAGTACAAGCTGCAGCACAAGAACTTGCCAAAAAAATGGACAACAAGGCGTATGATGTGATTGTAACGGCAGAATCAAAAAGCATCCCCCTGGCTCACGCGTTATCCGTTAATACTGGCAAACCCTATGTCATCCTGCGCAAAGATTATAAAATCTACATGGGTGATGCACTCAAAGCCGAGACGCGATCTATCACTACCGGAAAACAGCAAACACTCATCCTGGATGAAAAAGACCGCGAACTCGTAAAAGGTAAACGTATTGCTATTGTGGACGATGTTATAAGCACCGGTTCAACGCTGAAGGGCATGCGCACCATCATAAAGAAAGCTGGCGGCGAAATCACCCTAGAGGCAGCCATTTTCACCGAAGGCGACCAGTCACAATGGGCAAATATCATTGCTCTCGGCCACCTGCCAGTCTTCACTGACTAATAATTGCGATATAAAAAAGGTCACTAGCTTACTCGGCCGATCTCTAGTGTCCGTTTAATCCCTGGATCAAGCGTTCTTTTTTTGGGCGGGACAATTTTTTGATTGCTCGCTCCCTTTTCATAGCTGCAGATCGGTCTGGAAGTGCCTCTGAATATACCAAACGAACTGGCAAGCGTTGGCGCGTATATCTCGCCCCCAATCCTTTTTCGTGCTGCTCCACACGCTTTGCCAGGTCTTTTGCCCAGCCAGTGTAATAGGTGCCATCATTACACTGCAGGATATAGCAGCAAACACCTTTTGTTTTTAACGATACCTCTTTAATCACTCCCCCTTAAATGGACTGCTTCGCCCTTATCCGCTAAAGCCAGCCCGATCGAAGCGCCTGTCTTTTCTAGGCCAATCATACACAGTCTAACAGCCATATTACCCTCCCAACAAGAACCTTCCAATTGTGTACATAATCGGGCTTAACAACATATCCAATATATTAAATCCTATCATCGGTCCGATCAATAAGACCATTAATAACATTAAAGGACCGTATGGTCGAATCTGCTCATAAAACCGCCCCAATTCTCCTGGAAGCAGGAAAGAAAGAATCTTCTCTCCATCAAGGGGCGGAATGGGAAGCAAGTTGAACAGCATCAACCCTAAATTGGTGAAAATAAAATACAACAAGAACTCATGCATTGTTGGAAAATATTGACTTGCGTAAATCTGCACTGGTAATAGACCAAATCGCAGAGGTATAGCAGCCAACACCGCCAGTAAAAAATTAGATAAAGGTCCGGCCAGCGCCACAAACATTAACGCAGCGGGCGAGTGGCGTTTAAGCACGTAAGGATTGACCGGTACCGGTTTTGCCCAGCCAAATCCAGCAAAAATTAACATGATGCTTCCAATCGGATCCAAGTGTTTTAGCGGATTCAACGTCAATCGCCCTGCAAAGCGCGGTGTATCATCCCCAAATCGCACAGCTGTCCAGGCATGTGCAAACTCATGTACAGTCAGTGAAATGACTAGTGTGACAAGACCAGAGAAAAGCACTGCGGGAGAAGAGTTTAACAGATTCATTGTCTACCTCAAAATTATTGGAAATCGAGGCGATTATATCATGCGTTATAATCGAGGCATGTTGCCAGATTTGCAACCTAATGATGTGGTTCGTCTAAAAAAAGCTCACCCATGCGGCGGTACTACCTGGAAAGTGACGCGCTTAGGCGCAGATATCGGCTTGGAATGCCAGAAATGTGGCAGGAGAATTATGCTCACCAGGAGAGAATTAAAAAATAGATTAAAATCCATCCTGGAAAGAGGGCCTGATAATTCAAGCTGCTAGGAAAAAATTATTCATTTGGTTAGAACATCCCAAAAACCGCCAATATGCCACATGGCAAGCGTTTGAATAGCACGATCTTAAAAATTATAGGAATTGCCCATATCTTTACAGAGCACTTGGGTATCATAAATAACGGATAAACAGGTAAAATGCCTATCTTTGATGAGAACACACTGGAATTCATAAGCCGCAGTCCACAGCAAACACGCCGAATCGGTATCCAGTTAGGTTCGCTTTTAAAAATCCGGGATGTCATCTGCCTTTCAGGGGAACTGGGGACAGGCAAGACGACTCTTGTACAGGGCATCGCACAAGGTTGGGGGTCTGCAGATAATGTAACAAGCCCGACCTTCGTGCTGGTTAATGTCTACCGCAGACCTGATGGACCAGAAATTTCCCATCTGGACGCTTACCGGTTAAAAAATGCACTTGAAGCAGAAGACCTGGATATTGACTATATGCTTTCAAATGGACCTTTGATCGTAGAGTGGGCTGAGAAGATCCGTGAGACACTACCTGAAGAGAATTTATGGATTGAATTAAAATATATAGGCGAACAACAACGCGACATGGTCTTCATACCTAACGGTGCGCATTATGAAGACATAATGAGGCATATGCGCAGAATGGTTTTTTCGAGTGTATTATGATACTAGCAATTGATACATCTACCCAATGGATGGGGTTAGCTATTCTTTCAGACAGCAGAATTATTCACGAAAAAACCTGGCGTACATATCGACGGCATACTGTAGAATTAGCACCCGCTGTTTCCCAAATGCTGTTGGAATCTGGTAAATCCATGTCAGATATTCAAGCCGCTGCTATTGCTTTGGGACCTGGATCCTTTACAAGTCTACGCATTGGCTTGGCATTCGTAAAAGGCCTGGCACTGGCTCAACACATACCCATCGTTGGTATTCCCTCATTGGATATTATCGCCACTATGCAGCCCCCCAGTACCCTGCCGTTGATTTGTGTATTACCAGCCGGACGGCATCGTTTGGCTGCCGCCCATTATATACATGAGAACAATCAATGGCAAGCCGTTCAAGACCCGTATGTAACAACCGCTAAGAAGCTTGAAGCATCCATACCCAAAACGACTATCATTTCCGGCGAACTGACGGCTGAGGACCGAAAAACACTGGCACGTAGATGGAAGAATGTTATCTTGACCTCCCCGGCTAATTCGCTGCGGCGGCCAGCATATCTTGCAGAGATAGCGTGGTATAGGTTAAATAGTGGGCAGAGCGATGATCCGTCCATGCTGACCCCTATTTATTTGCACACGGCAAATACCATTATTAAAGATTAGGAATTTACAACATCGGCAGTTCATCAGCATTGTTTTTATAAGGAAACGTTGTAAAATAATTGTTTGAAAAAGGAAAGGATCAATTATGGCATCTGAAAATATTCTTGAAGAAATTGCGGCTGAAATTGCACAATGTACAAAATGCCCCCTTTCTCAATCACGAAAGAATACTGTCCCTGGTGAAGGACCTACAGATTCGGAAATCATGTTCATAGGAGAAGGACCCGGTTTTTATGAGAATGAGCAAGGCCTGCCATTTGTTGGTCCAGCTGGAAAGTTCTTAGATGAACTGCTGAATAACGCCGGTTTAAAGCGCGAGCAAGTCTATATTACCAACGTTTTAAAATGCCGCCCACCTGGCAATCGCGATCCTCAGGAAGAAGAGTTAAATGCATGCCGTGATTATCTTGAGCGGCAAATCATGGCTATTAAACCCAAAGTAATTGTCACCTTAGGACGGCATTCTATGGCGCGGTATTTCAAGGATGTAAAAATCAGCATGATGCACGGCCAAGCAACTTGGATAAAAGGGCAACTAGTTGTACCCATGTATCACCCGGCTGCCGGTTTGCATCAGCCTTCTTTGAAAGCGGTTATCCGCAAAGATTTCGAGATGTTACCTGCATATATTCAAAAAGCGCGCAAGGCAAATCGCTCCTACGATCCCTTTTCAGAACAGCAGGGTACTCTAAATGATCATAAAGACCCAACACAACTCAGTTTTTTCTAACGGTTGAGAGGCATTATGGATAAAGCACAAGCTTTAATAAAAAAGCTGAAAGAAAAAAGCGCCCGAGTTTCTGTACTTGGGCTTGGCTATGTGGGCTTACCCCTGGCAGTTGTTTTCGCCGAAGCGGGCTTCAAGGTCACAGGTTTTGATCCAGTTGAGTCAAAAGTTGAGAGCATCAATCGCGGAAAAAGCTATGTCTTGGACATACAGGATGAACAAATCCACAGACTGGTGAAACAAGGGAACCTGCAGGCAACAACAGACTTTGCTATACTGGAGCAGATGGATGCAGTCAGCATCTGCGTTCCTACACCATTACGAAAAACCGGTGATCCTGATCTTTCCTTTATCTTATCTGTCTCTGAACTGCTTAAACAGTACATCCATCCTGGTATTGTTGTAGTGCTGGAATCCACAACTTACCCCGGCACAACTCGTGAATTAATCCTGCCAAAATTAACCGAAGCCAGCGGATTGGAAGCAGGTAAGGATTTCTTCCTGGCTTTTTCACCCGAGCGCGTAGATCCCGGCCGAAAGGACTGGACCACAGCAAACACCCCGAAAGTCATCGGCGGCATCACTCCCCAATGCACGGAAGTGGCTTCTATTTGGTACGAGCAAGCGATCCAGACAATTGTGCGTGTCTCTTCCACTGAAGTGGCTGAAATGACAAAGCTGCTGGAAAACACCTTCCGTATGATCAATATTGGTCTTGTAAATGAGATGGCAATCATGAGCGACCGACTTGGCATTGACATCTGGGAAGTAATTAAAGCAGCCGGCACAAAACCTTTCGGCTTTATGAAATTCTTGCCCGGACCTGGCTTGGGCGGACACTGTATCCCGATTGACCCGCTTTATCTCTCATGGAAATTGAAGGCACTGAACTACTCCGCACGTTTCATTGACCTGGCATCAGAAATCAATACTAACATGCCTCGATTTACGGTAGGCAAAGTTCAAGATGCCCTCAATGAGCAACGCAAGCCGCTGAAAGGCAGTAAAGTATTAATCATTGGAGTAGCTTACAAACCAGATATTGACGACTTGCGCGAATCTCCAGCCCTGGATATTATTCACCTATTACGGGAGAAAGGTGCCAAGGTCAGTTATCACGATCCTTATTTTCATCAAATTATACATGAGGGATTGAAAATGAATTCCATATCTGACATAAATGCCGGCGTAAAAACCGCTGATTGTGTGGTCATCGTTACCAATCACAGCAGCTATGATTACGCTGCAATACTGAAAGCCGCCACGCTAATCGTCGATACTCGTAATGCCCTTTCCGAAGTGGGAAACGGCAGTCCTAAAGTAGTGAAACTCTAATGAGTAAGTACCTAGTTACCGGGGCAGTCGGTTTTATTGCCTCCAAAGTGAGCGAATATCTATTGAAAAATGGACACACCGTTTTCGGAGTTGATAATTTCGACCCGACATATGACCTGCGCCTTAAGGATTGGCGATTGGAGCAGTTGAAGCCCTATTCATCCTTTTCATTTTTCAGGGAAGATATCTGTGACCTAAAAAAAATGAAGTCAATCATTGCTCAGTGCCAGCCCTTGGATGCTGTGATCAATCTGGCTGCAAAAGCCGGTGTGCGTGACTCGGTTCTTGATCCCTGGTCCTATTTCAACACAAACGTGAATGGAACTTTGAACCTTCTTGAAATTTGCCGTCATCAGGGAATACCCAAGTTCATATTAGCATCTACATCCAGCATTTACGGCAATAATGCACCTTATCCCACACCAGAAGATGCTGATTCCAGTCATCCATTGCAGCCATACGCCGCCAGCAAGAAAGCAGCCGAAGCACTATGTTACAGTTATCATTTTCTTCATAACCTTGATATTACCATTGTACGCTATTTCACAGTATACGGTCCCGCCGGAAGACCTACCATGTCCATGTTCCGCTTTACCCAGTGGATCATTGAAGGAAAGACCGTGAAAGTGTTCGGTGATGGAACCCAAACACGCGGATTCACTTATGTTGACGACATCGCACGTGGCACAATTCAGGCACTTAAGCCACTGGGATATGAAATCATCAATTTAGGAGGACACCAATCCATACAAATTAACGAACTAATTGAACACATTGAGACAATTGTCGGTAAAAAGGCAAAAATTGAACATTTTTCCGCTCATCCCGCCGATATGACCACCAGTTGGGCCAATGTGGAAAAAGCCAGAAAGTTAGTAAATTGGCAGCCAGAAGTACCACTTGAAGCCGGCATCCCTCGCATGATCGATTGGTATATGCAGGAACGGAACTGGGCGAGCCAAGTGGACACCGAATGAATTTTATGGAGAACCTCCGGCAGCACTGGCGTAAAGACCTGCTGCTGCAGAAGGTTGTACGTAATTCCGGCTATCTGCTGAGCAGCAATGTGTTCAGCGTTATACAAAGTATCCTGACCGGCCGACTGTTAGGCATAATGGGCTTCGGCATCATCGGAACGATCACGGTCTTTGCCTCTACTTTCAACCGACTTTTTTCTTTCCGTATGAACGAATTGGTGGTGAAATATTATGGTGAATTTACCACTAAACACCAGCTCAAGCGCGCGTCAGCTGTTATTAAAGCCGCCATAATCGCAGAATCTACAAGCGCTTTGCTATCATTCATCATTTGCATACTTCTTGCACCTTACGCCGCTTTAAAGCTGGCTGATGATCCATCCACCGCACAACACTTCATCCTTTACAGCACAATCATATTAGCCAATTTCATAACAGAAACCTCAACCGGTGTTCTGCAAGTTAATAACCGCTTCCGTGACCAGGCAAAGATAAATTTCTTAAGCAATATATTGACCGCACTTGTTATTGTCTGGGCATATTTGACAAAGGGCGGTTTGCATGAAATCGTGACGGCATATATGCTTGGAAAATTCGTGATCGGATTAGGAACAGCCATTATCGGTTTCCGTGAACTCAACAGCACCCTTGGAAAAGATTGGTGGAAAACCTCCTTCAAGCATTTACCCGCTGTTAAGGAACTGTTCAATTTCGCCTTCAGCACTAATATCAGCAGCACCATCATCATGCTTGTACGCGATAACGAAGTCCTATGGATAGCGTATTTCTTATCCCCACTGGAAGCGGGATATGCCAAAACAGCCCTGGCAATCATCAACCTCGTCCAAATGCCAATCACCCCTTTAATCAGCACCACCTACCCTGAGATAAACCATGCTGTTACCAAGAGAGATTGGAAAATTGTGAAGAGCTTGATAAAAAAAGTAACACTCATTTCAGGCGGGTGGACCTGTCTGAGCACAATGGGCTTAGCCCTCTTTGGGAAATGGTTATTGCTCTTCTATGGTCACGAATTCATACCGGCATATTCACCTATGCTGCTTTTCTTAATCGGTCTTGGGTATTCAAATATATTCTTCTGGAACCGGCCTTTATTGCTTTCCCTCGGATTGCCATTGGTTCCATATAAAATCAGTCTATGGTGCGGGATTGCTAAGATTTCTCTGACATTCCTGCTCGTGCCTTCGTTTGGCCTGGGCTTTGAAGCAATGCTACTCTCCGCCTTCTTCGTGATCTCCATTACATGGATTGTCGTGCGGGGTCTTCAAGAGATTCATAATCGAGAGAAAGCAGATGCGGCAGGTGCAACCGCATGAAAATTGCATGCATTACCACCTCCCAAATTCCATCCAGCTCTGCCAACAGCATACAAGCGATGAAGGTGTGTCACTCATTAAGGCAGCTTGATAATGAAATACAAGTATGGGTGCCAAAATTCCAAACCACCTCTTGGAAGGATCTGTCAAATATCTACGGCCTTTCAACACAGTTTGGAATCGATTGGTTGAAATTCAACCCCTCCTTGAAACAATACGATTTCTGCTGGAAAGCAGTACACAAATCCATCCAATGGGGAGCCGAGGTAATATACACCTGGGCGTTACAGGCAGCGGTTTTTTCACTCTTGAGGAAAAAATCGGTTATTATGGAATTTCACGATTTTCCCATGGGTTTCTTGGGACCAAAACTTTTCCGTATCTTCATGCGCCTATCAGGGAAGAAACTAGTGCTTACTACCACAAGGGCTCTGGCTACAAGATTAGAAGAAGAATACAAAATATCTTTTCCCCCACAGATATTACAAATCGCACCAAACGGAACTGACCTGGAAAGCTACAGCAATCTGCCGGATCCGGTTAATGCACGCAAAAAGATCGGTTTAAAAGAATGTTTAACAGTGGTTTTCACGGGTCATTTTTACAAAGGGCGCGGCATGGATCTTCTTTTGGAACTAGCAAAGTCACTACCAGAGATCAACTTCTTATGCGTAGGCGGACGCCAAGAGGACATTGAACCCTGGAAGAAGCGCTTAAGGTCACTCGATATCAAGAACATAACCTTAACAGGTTTTGTACCGAACAGCAAATTACCGCTTTACCAAGCTGCAGGAGATATTCTAGTGATGCCTTACGGAAAAGCCATCGCTGGCAGCAGTGGAGGAAATATCGCCAAGGTGATTAATCCGATGAAAATGTTTGACTATCTGGCAACGGGCAGGGCAATCGTTTCCAGCGACCTGCCAATCTTTCATGAAATCCTCAATAAGGATAATGCAGTATTTTGCCCACCAGAAAATACTTCCGCATGGATTCATGTGATTAAAGCATTATCAGAAGACCAGCACCGCAGAACAACACTGGGGAAAAGAGCAAAACAAGACGCAGCGCAATATACATGGATAAAACGCTCGAAGCGTACACTTGAAATGTATACAATATTGAAAAAGTCCGGTGCTCTATAAGAGAATTCCAAATGCCAAAATCAACAATAAAAAAAGTTAAGCATTTGTTGTTTTCTGTGCTAATTGGGGCAGTGATCGGAGTCATCCTGGTCTATATTGAGCCAGGGGAGCAACCTCTGATCGGCTGGGCTGGGAGCGCATTCCTAGCTTCACTATGCATTTTTCTCCTCATTCGTGTATGGATGGGCTTAGGTAAATCACGAAAAGTAAGTTTTCTAATTCTTATAGCATTTATACTGCGCCTTTCCCTTGGAATATTTCTATTTATCGGATTGCCAATCTGGGGATACGATGAAGCCCCACCAAATGCTGGCTATCTTTATCTGGATGCTTATCGCCGTGATTCAGACGCCTGGCAACTTGCTTCCTCCGGTGAGCCACTGTGGACAGCTTTTAGAGATGAGTTTTATACTGATCAATATGGCGGCTTGCTCTCCATTAGTGCAGCCATCTACCGCTATCTCAGTCCAGATACACACCGACCGCTCATAATCCTGATCCTCAGTGCCTTCGTCGCAACTTTAGGTATTCCCTTCTTCTGGAAAGCCATTAAACTTCGCTGGAATGAAAAAACTGCGGACATCGCTGCCTGGATATTAGTACTGTATCCGGAAAGTGTCTTTCTGGGAAGCTCGCAGATGCGCGAGCCCTTCCTCATTGGGCTGAGCGGTATAGCATTATGGGCAGTGCTACATTGGAAGAAAAGGCGCAAACAAGCTCTTCTCCCATTGGTCGGCAGCTTATTAGGCATAGCTATTTTTTCTTCAAGGATAGCTGCCGCGGTATTCACTTTAATCGCAGTCTGGTTTTGGTTAGAAAATATCTATCCGGATTTAAGAAAGACGCAAAAGACACTCGGTTGGATTCTTCTGGTCCTGGTAACCATTTTTACCTTGCTCATAAGCTTGAATTGGTTAGTGGGCACTGCCCGCTGGGATCTATACCTAGTGGAAAGCAGCTCTGGCCGCATCCAGTTCGAACTAGAAAATATTGGCGAAAAATGGCGCATTCCATTTATTGTTGGATATGGCCTGTTTCAGCCCGTACTGCCTGCAGCTATTGCATATCCAGGCATTCCCTTAATGCGTACAATTGCAACTTTCCGCTCAATTGGTTGGTATATGCTCGCTCCACTAATAATCTTTTCCTTGCTGGCTGTTTGGAAGATTCGCCCAAAGAAAGAACGGATTGTTTTAACATGGTTCATCATTTTCGCACTCCTATGGGTGCTGCTATCTTCCATCCGAGCCGGTGGTGACCAGTGGGATAATCCCCGTTACCGTACCATTCTACTGCCATGGATGGCTCTGCTTGCCAGCTGGGCCTGGTTTCATTACAAAATTGAACACTCTCGTTGGCTGAAACGGATTTTCGCTATTGAGGCATTTTTTGTACTCTTCTTTCTGCAATGGTACCTCAGCCGATACTACAAATTGTGGGCCAGGTTACCCTTCTGGCAGATGGTCGCAATTATTGTTACCGTTAATTTATTAATGATACTCGGAGGTTGTGTAGTAGATCTGATACGCTTAAAAAGGGGCAATAAGTCTTGATTTTCAGCCAAAATGTTATAATCCCTTGAATGTTAATTTGGAATAGAGCGCATCCAATTCATGAAAAAATTCGTCCAATCCGATCGATCACTGATTAAGTTTCCATCCCCAGGGGATTTAATCAGTCTCCTGGGTGGATTCTTTTATTTCTTTAAAGCCCTGTCCTACGCCCAATCCCTTTTTTCTACTCTCGATGAAGGCAATTATTTGTACAAAGGATTGCTCTTCGCAACAGATGTTTACAAACCTTTCCAACCCTATGGCCCTAGTACAGGTAGCATGCCGCTCTCTTTTTTAATCCCTGGATGGGTACAAATGCTTTTTGGTCCAGGTATTCGCACAGGCAGGTATTTTGCAGTTGCTCTGGGAATAATTATGCTTGCAGCCCTATGGTCAACAACCAAGCGGTTTAGCAATAGCTGGTGGGCAGCTTTCGTCGTTTGGGCAATTGCATTAAACCCCTTCTTAGAAAAGATATACAGTCAAGTTTTCTCCGAGGGGCTTGTAGCGACAATGCTGGCTTTAGTTCTCGCATTATCGCTCGGGAAGAAGCGCTCCCTTTGGCAGATAACCGCTGCATCTTTTATTGCCAGTCTGATTGTGCTGACCCGCCAAAACCTTTTCCCCATTGTGCCATTTCTCGTCCTTTATTGTTTTTGGGAACATGAAAAAAAAGCCGGGATAATAGCATTATCTGTCGCGGCAATCACCTTAATCGGCTTTCATATTTATTACTACCCTGAAATTTTACTGATATGGCTCAAAATCTTGCCTGGATTTATAGCAAAACCTTTCTCCAGTTTGATATTTGATCCTGACGCTACAAGGACTTGGCAAACTCAAACGCAGATTCTCGGACGCTTGCTTTCCTTCTGGGATGGCATCAGACTGCATTTCTTAGCCATTTCAGGCACAATATTTTCCTGGATATTTTGGCCCAGAAAAAACGACTGGAAAGACCAATCAAAATTCCGCAGTGCGGTATTTCTCACTGCCTTATTCGCTACTTTATTCATCATGCATACTTGGGCATCCATTTTTCGCAATTATTGTGTTTTTTGTTTCCCCAATTATCTGACTTTCTTCAATGAGATCGGTATAATCCTTTTTGTCCTTACCGCGAGCAATCTGTCTGGAAAAATAAGCGCAATTAAACAGACTATCGCCGTCATTATTCTTATGCTTATCACAACCGGGATCGGTTTTAGCACCTACCAGGACGTTGGCAAAGCCCTGCTTCAAATTCAGATTCCGCGCGTAAGAGAGCTTGCCATCCAGCCTGGAACTACAGAGCTTTGGCGCCTGCTCTCAAACAAGTTCAATCTTTCCTTCAAAACACTTGAGTATGGAATACCAGCAGCTTTCGGCGTATCTGCAGGAATATTCATTTTTGCAGTCGGTATAATTCTGCGGTTAATCTGGAAGAAACAAAGGAAGAAACTGGGAATCGGCACTGCCAGCTTCCTATTGCTGATAGGATTAGGCATGTTCCTTACACCAACCATGTTGTTAGGAGACAGACCTTCGCGCAATGAATGTACTGGCAACCTTATTCCAGTGTATGAATCCGTTGGGACATACCTAAATAACCAAATTCCCCCCGGTTCTAAGGTTTGGTGGTGGAGTTCAAGCGGTCCTGTACCCTTGCTTTATCTAGAGGACATCCGAATTTTCCCGCCACAGCTCAATAATAGATTCAATTACTTTATTGATGGAGACAGCCAGCGACTCTACGAACATGGTTACTGGAATGAAGAACTTGCATTAAAATGGTTGCATGAAACTGACTTTGCTCTAATTGAAGGAAAGGACTTTTATGGGGATGTGGTCGAATGGATCAATCCAGACCTTTTTGATGAACTTCTACCTTCCAAAATTATTCATGAGTGTGAAACCGGAGCATATTATCGCATTTTTCGGAGAAAAAGATGAAGCTTTCCATAGTTGTACCAGTTTATAACGAACAGGATAGCATTAGCCCACTATATCAGGCGATAGTTAAAGCACTCAAGTCATTAAAGCTTACTTGGGAACTAATCCTGGTAGACGACGGCAGCCAGGATAAGAGTTTAGAAAACATGGAAAAATTAGCAAGAAAAAACCCACAAAGAGTAAGTGTAATCGTACTCAGACGGAATTTCGGACAGACTGCAGCTATTGCGGCTGGGGTCGACCATGCACAAGGCGATGTGATCGTTTTACTTGACGCTGATATGCAGAATGACCCCGCCGATATCCCTTTGATGTTACGAAAATTCAATGAGGGTTACGATGTAGTTAGTGGTTGGCGTTATAATCGCAAGGATAAATTCATCACACGTACATTTCCATCAAAAATCGCTAATTGGTTAATTTCTACTGTAACTGGTGTCCATCTACATGATTACGGCTGTACGCTTAAAGCATACCGGCGTGAGGTTATCACAGGGTTTCGGCTTTATGGTGAAATGCATCGCTTTATTCCCGTCTACGCTGATTCTATAGGGGCAAAGATCACCGAAGTACAAGTCCACCACCACCCACGTGAACACGGAAGAGCCAAGTACGGGCTTGAACGCACCTTTAAAGTCCTGTTGGATCTCTTCACCGTGAAATTTCTAACAAGTTATGGCAGCAAACCCATCTATCTATTTGGCGGCACAGGAGCAATTTTAATCACTGTCGGTGCCATCGTTTTACTTTATCTTTTCGTGCGCAGGGTGTGGTTTGAAGTATCTGTAATCGCCTCCCCATGGTTTATGGTGGGTATAACAGCCGGCATTCTAGGCGTCCAATCTATTTTAATGGGATTAATAGCAGAACTGTTGGCAAGAACTTACCATGAATCACAGAATAAACCTACGTATACAATTCGTAAAATTATTAATATCCTTAAGAAATAACAACTTATTGCCTATCGATAATTATGGATAGATTAAGTATTAGTTTTTTCTCTACTAATTTATTCTTTTCAGATAATTTACAAGAATACAGCCTCATAAATTCACAATAAATAAAAATTAGATTTCATAATCCCAGTCCTCACTGTTCTTGATTGGGACATTGCTGACTAGCAGAACAAATTATTAAAATGATCCTCCTTGCAACCCACTATGCATCATCATTGATTATTATGAGTGGGGTATAATCCTGTTTCCGAGTATCATGTAAAAACAACCAATTTTTTCCCATGAAAATATTGCTTCTAAACAGCGAATATCCACCTATAGGGGGTGGTGCCGGAAATGCCACAGCGAACCTTGCAAAACATCTAGCCCAACAAGGCCAAGATGTAAAAATAGTTACTGTTCAATTCGCTGATCTACCCAAGAGCGAATACCAGGAAGGATTCCAAATCAAACGCATCCCAGCCATTCGTAGGAAAGCAGATCGGTCAAGCGCATCCGAGCAACTAAGTTACATATTGTCCGCAGCATTCTATTGCTTTTCCCTTTTTAGGAGGTGGAAGCCAGATATTGTATGGGCTTTTTTCGGTATCCCAAGCGGATTTATTGGAATACTGCTGAAATTTATTTTCCACATACCATATATAGTATCTCTTCGGGGTGGAGATGTACCCGGTTTTCGCCCATATGACTTTGCCTTTTATCACCATCTATTGGGTCCAATAATAAAAATTGTATGGCGACATTCATCCGCTGTTATTGCCAACAGCAAGGGTTTGAAGAAATTGGCGACGTCCTTTTATGACCAAGTGCCAGTAATCAATATACCCAATGGTGTGGACTTAGACTATTTTCATGACACCAAGAGAGATTGGGGAGCTCCAACTATACTCTTTATAGGAAGAGTCGTTTATCAGAAAGGCTTAGATCTCCTTATGAGCGCTCTCATAAAAATAAAAGATATTTCATGGAAACTTTTGATAGTTGGTGATGGCTCCTATATGGACCAGCTCAAATCCATAGTTAAAGACCAAGGTTTAAATAATAGAGTCCATTTTTTTGGCTGGCGGAACAAAGAGGACCTGCCGTCTTTCCTTGCCAGAGCCACACTATTTGTGAACCCATCTCGCCATGAGGGTATGCCAAATGCTGTATTGGAAGCTATGGCAAGCGGCTTACCAATAGTCGCTTCCGATATAGCCGGAAATGAAGAGTTGGTCAAAGATGGTAAAAATGGTTATTTGTTTGACAATGAAAATTTTTATAAGCTCAGAGAAATATTGGCGCATTTATTAACAAATACTAAATTATGTAAGAAAATGGGGGCATCCAGCCGAAGGATTACAGAAAATAATTTCAGCTGGTCATCATCTGGAAACCAATATCTTACACTTCTAAAGCGAATAGTCGAGCAATAACATGTGCGGAATATGCGGCATTGTTCATGCGAACAGCCAACACATTGATAAAGATCGTCTTAGGAAAATGAATGCTGCTCTTGAACATCGTGGCCCAGACAATGAGGGATTCTTTACAGACCGTGGTATCGGTCTGGCCATGCGGCGCCTAAAAATTATCGATCTCGCTACTGGCGATCAACCTATCAGCAATGAGAATAACATGTTGTGGGTCATTTTAAATGGTGAGATTTATAACTATATATCATTAAGGAAAGACCTAATAAAAAGCGGGCACTCGTTTAAAACGAACTCCGATACAGAGTGTCTCCTTCACCTCTTTGAAGATCATGGCACTTCCCTTTTCCAATACCTCAGGGGAATGTTCGCATTTGCATTATGGGATAAAAAAGAACAAAGGCTATTATTAGCTCGCGACCGTCTTGGCCAAAAACCACTTTACTATACCCTCCAAAATGGTTCAATTTATTTCAGTTCTGAATTGCCCAGTCTTCTTATAGGCTTAGATGAAAAGCCAGACATCGATTTAAATGCAATCGATCAATATCTCAGCTTGCAGTATATTCCCAACCCATATACTCCATTTCAGGGAATTTATAAACTGCCCGCTGCACACTTTCTCATATGGCATAAAAGTAAAGTGACCATCAATAGATATTGGAAATTGGAGCACCTACCGAAATTAACCGACCCAAAAGATGCCCTTATCGAACAACTTCAAACAAGAATACGAGAAGCTGTCAAGCTGCGAATGATCAGCGATGTCCCACTTGGCGCGCATCTAAGCGGCGGAATTGATTCCAGCATTATTGTCAGCGAAATGGCTCAATGCAGCTCTGTACCTGTAAAAACTTTTTCTATTGGATTTGAAGAAAACCATTTCTCAGAAATCCCCTATGCGCGTACAGTCGCTGACTATTTCCAGACTGAACACACCGAATTCATTCTGAAATACAAGGACATCCCCGAGACCCTTGAAACCATTGTTAACCAAATTGGAGAACCACTCGCCGATCCTTCAGTAATCCCTCTTTATTTCCTTTCAAAGCTCACTCGAAAATATGTTACTGTCGCCTTAAATGGCGATGGTGGCGATGAATCATTCGCCGGTTATCAACGTTACTGGTTAGACCCATGGGCAAACCTGTACCAAAAATTTCCTAGCTTTCTCACCCAAAAGTGTCTACCTGCAATAGCCAACCATATACCAGATAAAAGCGAGCGTCCAATTGGTGCAAGTTTTATTAATGGCTTAAAACGGTTAAAAACTGTGGCAAAAGTCAACTCCAGTGCAAGCATTTTACGTTGGAGTTCCTATTTTTCACTAGAACAAAAAAGGAAATTATGGAAACATCAATTTAAACATCTTCTCAAAACTGATCAAGCAGAACGATATCTTTCATGTTTATTTGAGGGTGCTTATGCTACCCGTTTCCTTGACCGCACACTTTACACGGATATTTCATCCTATCTACCCAGCAATCTATTAGTTAAAGCAGACCGAATGACAATGGCTCATTCTCTGGAAGCTCGTTCGCCATTTCTCGATCATAAGCTAGTAAGCTGGGCAGCCAGCCTGCCCGTAAAAATGAAGGTACGGCAGTTCAAAGGAAAATATTTACTCCGAAAAGCGTATTCAAAACAACTTCCCAAAACTGTAATGTCACGAGGGAAGCAAGGTTTTGGAATCCCCATCTCAAAATGGTTCCGTGGTCCTTTACTGGATTGGGGACAGGAACTTTTGCTGAACAATAACGGGGTTTTTAACGAATGGTTTGAAAAATCAGAAATAAGGAAACTCTTCACAGAACATAAAAGCGGTAAATATGATCACGGAAAGAGGATCTGGGCACTTGTTGTGTTAAATTTATGGTGTAAATTACAAGAAGTGTAGAAGATGAAAATGGTTGAAAAAGAATATTACGAAGACGCCTGGAAGCGATGGGACGATATGAAATCCTTCGGACCTGCATCCCGGCATGTGCGGAGACTCATTTTCCAAATGATCAAGAACCTCTCATTCTCTTCCGTACTTGATGCTGGTTGTGGCGCCGGTACGTTATTGATAGAAATGAGAAAAAGATATCCTCAAATAGAATTAAGAGGAGTGGAATATGCATTTACCGGTGTTTCCGCTGCACGAGAGAAGAATCCTGATGCGAAAATAAGACAACTGGATTTAGTAAAACAGCACCTGCCAGCATCTTTCGACCTAGTGACCTGCATAGATGTGTTGGAACATATCCAGGACGATGTTTCTACTCTTAGAAATCTAAGGAAAATGACCAGAAAATATTTCCTGCTGGTTGTACCAACTGGCCCATTATTCAAGCAAGAGAAAATAAAAGTAGGGCATGTACATGGGTTCAGCAGAAAGGAAGTACTGTTAAAATTGAGGGACGCAGGGTTTAAAGTTGAGAAGAAGATTGCCTGGGGTTTCCCCTTCTACAACATATACCGACGTATTGTTATGAATATGCCAAAAGATGCAGTTGGCGGGAAGTTCAGCCAGAGAAAGAAAATGCTGTCGAATATACTCTACTGGTTGCTCTTTCTTAACCTACCAATAGGTGGGGAAAGATTTTTCGTTCTGAGCAGTGTGGAAGAGCCATTATTACGAAAAGGTGTCTAAATTGTCTAATAAGAAAGCGAAATTGGATTTTATTGCAACTATCCTCACAATTCTTCTACTCATATCATGGTTTGTGGCATTAAAAGCCATTTATTGGTATGCGTTAGATTGGAAGACATTAAGTGGGGTTTGGAACATCTTCACTCTGCTATTCTATTTAATCATTTCTAGCGGAGCATTTATATTTATCCCCATCTCAATCTGGAAACCAAGTTTTATTAAACCCTTAAAAAGATTCTTAATTAAATCCAAGGGGATCAAATGGATAATCTATGGCCTTATATGTACATTCCCCATGTATTTTTTAGTTTATTCTCCATGGAGCTTCATATTCACAAGTTTTGTACTTCGGCTTGTACTCTATTTGGGCACAATCATTATCCTCACATTTATCGGCAACCAAGAAAAACATACTCTCTTTACCCTAAAAACAATAATCGCATCCTTGCTCCTTACCAATGCCTTGTTTTTTATCGGGCAAAGACTAAGAGATGTCGTAGATTACCCATTTTCACTTAAATGGTCTGAGGGAAATCGATTTTGGGATTACTCCATTTTATTCGGCAGTAAACGGTACGTAAATCTCTCTGATAAGCCGATTGTCGCCTTTATTGAATTAGGTCGTCAAAGTCTTTGGGGTTTAGCATTTCTCATTCCCAACCTATCCATAAAAGGAATGCGTTTGTGGAATTCATTTTTATTCATCGTACCCAATATTCTGTTAGGTTTAATGTTATTCTGGAAAAAGTGGCAAAATCAGTTCTTATGGTTGCTTTGCGGACTGTGGACATTGCTATTTTTAAACCAAGGACCTATTTACACACCACTTGTAATCTCCGCAATAATTGTCATAATAGCAAGTCGACTACCTCTGTTTGTATCACTTCCGCTTGTCGCATTGGCTGGTTATTACACAAATCTCAGCCGATACACCTGGAGCCTAGCACCAGCAATATGGGCGATTCTGCTCACCATAAATGCACCTATTAAGAATAAAACTGCAGGTATTCATTGGAGAAGAGTCATCGCCGAGGGTTTTGTTGGACTATTGGGCGGATTAATCCTGCCATCATTTTTACCTCTACAAGCGAATTCTCCAGAAGTTTACCCTCAATCTACCCAATCTATCTTTTCTATCGTAACCTCAACATTAACTCACCAGAAGCTTATCTGGTCAAGACTTGTTCCTAATTCTACAAATAACCTGGGTATTCTATTGGCTCTACTGCTTGCCATTTTCCCCCTTTGTGCCTTGCTTATTACATTTGCAAAACGAAGCGGCTGGCGGCTCAATGTCTGGCAGAAGTTGGCTGTTTGGGGCTCTCTTGGTACATTTTTCTCAGTTGGGATAGTTGCAAGTGTGAAAATCGGCGGCGGTAGCAATTTACACAATCTGGATATGTTTCTGATAACTCTTGTGATCCTCACCGGAGTTGCCTGGAGACACTCTGCCCAACTATGGTTAACAGATCTGAAGAAACACACCCGATGGGAAACATTATTGATAATTATTCTTGTAACTTATCCAATAGTCAGTAATATATATTCATCAATCCCCCTTTCCCTCCCGGCACAAAAAGAACAACAAGGGATCATCGATTTCATCCAAAAAATCGTCGATGAACATAAAGAATATGGGGAAATTTTGTTCTTAGATCAAAGGCAACTGCTCACTTTCGGATATATCAAAGATGTACCACTCGTTGTGGATTATGAAAAGAAATTACTCATGAATGAGGCGTTGAGCAGCAATTCTGCCTATTTTCATGCTTTTTATGAGGACTTAAAACATCAGCGCTTTTCACTAATCATCAACGAACCGATTTGGATAGGATATCAGAGTGAGGAAATTAAATTCGGTGAAGAGAATGATGCCTATGTCAAATGGGTCTCAGAACCACTGCTTTGTTATTATGAGCCGTACCATACTTTTAGGAATGTGGGTGTGGAATTGCTTATTCCTAGAACAAAACCACCAGAATTGGATTTAAACTGTCCCTGAAGGCAAATTAGTGAATATTCCATACCTAATACCCCGCATTATCCGTCATTTCCTGCCAGATAACATTGTCAATTTTTTACTTAAAAAACAACTAATCATCGCACCCGGTATAGAAACCAAGGCACCGCAGGAAGCATTCAAGCAATATATTGAAAAGCTGGACAGGCATGAATTTGATCTCAATCATAAGAAAGTGATGATCTTCGGATATGGTGGCAATTTGGCTACTGCCTGCCTACTGTTGGGTGCTGGAGCAGGGCAGGTGATCCTGTGTGAACGGAAAGGATTCCCCCAAAGTTCCATTGACCCACAACTAGCTGCCCAATACAGCAACTATTTTAAATTTCGAAATAACTCTATTAAGCCTAAACCTGAGTATATCCAGGTTTTTCATCAGGACCTACATCAGCTTGCCCAATCCTACGCACTTCCCCCAATAGACCTGGTGCTCAGTTTCTCAGTGTATGAGCACCTGATCAATCCAGAAATGATTACCAAAGAACTTGCTTGGGTAATTAAAATAGATGGAGCGCAGATCCATTTCATCGACTTGCGCGACCACTATTTTAAGTACCCATTTGAGATGCTGTGTTACTCGAAAAGGACCTGGCAGACATGGCTGAATCCAACCAGTAATTTAAATCGAATGAGGATGGTTGATTTCGAGAAATTGTTCCGCACTTATTTCACCAAAGTGGAAATTTCCATTGACAATCGAGATGAAACCGCTTTCTTGGCAAATGAAGGCAGAATCCGGGATGAATTTAAAACTGGTGATAGAAAGAAAGATAGCGTGACCAGAATCAGCGTGTTCGCCGCAAAACCAATAAGCAAAAAGCGATGACTGGCAAAAGAATAAAGAAAATACTGGTTTTTATTCACGAATATCCACCTGTGGGCGGTGGGGGTGGACGTATTTCTCAGAACCTATGCCGCGGCTTGGTGAAATCAGGATACCAAATTCAAGTGGTCACTGCTCGTTTCGGAGAATCACCAGCAATTGAAAACTGTGATGGTGTAATCATTCACCGCCTGTGGTCAAACAGAAAAGTGCAATACAGAGCTGACTTCTCAGCTATGATTTTCTATGTGCTTGCCAGTTTCTTCAAGGGGATAAAGCTCATCCGTGAATGGAAACCAGACATTTTACATGCACACTTCGCTGTTCCAGCGGGCGCAACTACCTGGGCGCTCTCAAAATTCACTCACCTTCCTTATATCATCACTGCACATGGAGGCGATGTCCCTGGAGCCGCGCCAGAGAAAACTGACCGCTGGTTCCGGTTCGTTATGCCCTTCACTTATGGAATTTGGAAAAATGCTGTCAAAGTAGTCGCTGTGAGCGATCAGACTAAACAACTTGCATATCAATATTATGATGTGGATATGAATGTGATTGGCAATGGGATTGACTTAGACCGACTGACACCAGGCAAATTCGAACCTAATAAAAAACCACACATCATCTTCGCTGGTCGCTTCTCTCCAGAAAAAAATCCTCTTGCAATCATTCATACTCTTGCAAAACTTGAAGACCTTGACTGGGATTGTACCCTGTTAGGTGACGGGCTACTTTTCCAAGATGCAAAACGTATTATTAACCAGCACAATTTGGGAAGGCGTATTAAGCTCACAGGGTGGATCAGCGAGGATGAGGTTACTGAATGGTTCAAAAAAAGCGACATCTTATTCATGCCCTCTCTCACCGAGGGGTTGCCATTAACTGGGTTAAAGGCATTGGCAACAGGTCTTGCTGTTGTATTGAGCAATGTGGGTGGGTGCAGTAATTTAGTAAAAGAAAATGTAAATGGCTTCTTGGTCGAACCAGGAGATATTGATGGTTACAGCAAAGCCCTACGAAAGCTTCTTATTGATCCGCATAGACTATTAAAATTCCGAAAAAACAGCTATAAATTCTCCAAATCTTTCACTATAAAAGCTGTTGTTGAATCTTACACAAAGCTCTTAAATGAAATTAGTAAAAATTGAACAAAGGATAAATGATGAGATGAACAACAAACCAAATTGCCGAATTTATACTAAATATGCCACGAATACCAGCGACCCGAATATCGACTTTGACGAGAATAGTGTGCTCAAATGATATTCTTTTAGTCCTTATCTGGTTGTAATTAATAGTTGAATAAAGGGTATTTAATAACCCGCAAGGAATATTTGAAAATTTATTTGATGGTTATGGAGTATTATTAGAATTGGCATTTTCGGTTGCAAACTAAAATAATGTTCTCCTTCTACCTAATTGAATGGCGATTTTTTATACTAATTATTGGGATGATCCTAATTTTAGGGGCAGGGATGTTAGATCCGTTAAGAAAAATTCAAAGTATTAGGAATCTGATTATGTAATTATCTACCAGACAGATTAGAAAAAACTCGACTTAAAATTGGAAAAAGCAGGGTTTAAATGTATTGACAAATTTTCATGGTCAGACTATAAACCTCAATTTCACTTAGAAATAATCACGTACAAATTATTACCGAATTGTTATTTACTCAAGAATTTGCAAAAATGAAATGCTTTCAAAATTTAAAAAATTAACAAAAGAATCTGTGATATACGGCTTGGGTGGAGCTGGCAGTAAATTCATCAACCTCCTACTCCTTCCTTTATACTCACGTATTTTCAGTGTGGCTGAATATGGAGTAATTGATGTCATCACTATCATTACTGTACTTGCAAGCACCCTGCTAACTTCAGGAACAGGCGCAGCTTTGAGTTATTTCTTTTTTGAATACCCCAAAAAAGAAGCGCGGAAAAGAACTGTTTCTGTTCTGGGGATTTATACCTTCACCATAAATATACTTATTGTTCTGATAATCAATTTATTTGCAGAACCTATCAGCAACCTGATCTTCGCTGAGACACGCTTCGCAGATTACATAAGGATTGCCGCTTTAGCAATACCATTCACAGGGATTTACAACCTGAATTTAAATCTAGCACGTTTACAGAGGAAACCCATTTCCTATATAACCATTTCTATCCCGTTTCTGGTCACAACCCTGCTGCTGAATATATATCTGGTTTTAGGTAAAAAAGCTGGGGTGAGCTCAGTATTTTGGTCAAATGCAATAGCCACAATGATATTCTCTTTTGTTGGCATATTCATCAATTTCGAATTCTATGAATTCAAATTCGATTTTTCACGCTTCAGAGAGATGTTCATCTATTGGATACCAATGGCATTTGTCGGTATTTGCACTTGGTTAATGACATCCTCAGATCGAATTATGCTGACTAAACTTTCCAATCTTGAAGAAGTGGGGAAATATGCAGCGGGGATTCGCATCGCATCAATTATGGGTTTTTTCGCTCAGGCATTTCGCTTGGCAAATCTGCCCTTCATTTTTGAGACATCAAAAGATAAAGATGCGCCAAAAGTATACAGCCTTACGCTTAGTTATTACCTCCTGCTATCATCAATTCTAGTTGTCCTGCTTTCCCTCTTTGCTCGACCAGCCCTGAAGGTCCTTGCAACTAGCAATTACGAATCTGCTTATGTTATTGTCCCTGCCCTTGCGTTTGCTATTGTGGCCGATGGCACATCACAAATAACTTCAATCGGAGCTCTCCTTACTAAAAGAACTGGTCTTGTTGGAATAGTTACTGCAATTAGTGCTCTCATTATGATAATCATGCTGTATCTTTTTATTCCAATTTGGGGTGGGGTTGGCGCTGCTTTGTCGGCGTTGATTTCTTACCTCAGTTTTAATCTCTTCTTTATCGCCGTATCACATAATGATTACTCTATTCCATTTGAATTCAACAGAATCCTACGAATATTGATGACCTCTTCTTTAATAATAATTTTCAGTTTATTAATAAGTCCATCAGAATATTATCAACAGATCATCCTTGCTGTTGTTTTATTTATGATATACCTTGTTTCAATCCCTGCTTTTTCATTAATTACCGGAGAGGAAAAAAGAATATTAAGACAACAGATTCGTACAATTATTGATAAATATTTTCGTATAAGAAAGATTTAAGAAACGCAACAAAAAAGCAACATTGGAATTGTAATCATTGATTACCATGTTGGAAATATTGGCTCTATTGCTAATATGCTAAAAAAGATTGGCGTTAAATTTTTAATAACTTCTAAACAAAATCTGATACTTCAAGCTAAAAAGCTTATATTACCTGGCGTAGGTTCATTTAATAACGCTATGAATAAATTAAAAGAAAGTGATTTATTGCCTGTTCTAAATGAGAGTGTTCTAAAAAATAAGACTCCTATCCTAGGAATATGTTTAGGTATGCAGCTTTTTGCAAAACATAGCGAGGAAGGACAAGAAAAGGGGCTGGGATGGCTAGATGCCCGTGTTATTCGCTTTAATTATCCATCTGATAGCAAATATAAGATTCCTCACATGGGATGGAATTATATTAATTTACAGAGAGAAAATTGCCTTTTTGACAAATACAAATCTCAATACCGTTTTTATTTTGTGCATTCCTATCATTTAATATGTAATGACAATAATAATATCTTAGCAACAACTAATTATGGTATCTCTTTTACATCCATTGTTACCAATGATAATATTTTGGGTGTACAGTTTCACCCAGAGAAAAGCCATAAATATGGTATGCAGTTTTTAAAGAACTTTGCTGAAAAATTCCCTTGTTAATTCGTCCTCGCGTGATACCATGTTTACTTTTGAACGGTAAGAGGTTAGTGAAAACTATTAAATTCAGAGATCCTACATACTTAGGCGATCCAATAAACATAATCAAAATTTTCAATGATAAAGAAGTAGATGAGCTTATCTTACTTGATATAACCGCCTCAATTGAAGATCGTAGGCCAAATTTTTATTTGATAGAAAAAATTACATCCGAATGTTTTATGCCTATATGTTATGGTGGTGGCATCCACTCAACGGATGACATTGAGAGAATCATATCATTAGGTATAGAAAAAATTGCTATTAACACCTATGCTGCTGAAAACCCTGAGTTTATCCAAAGAGCCTCTGATCTTATAGGAAGCCAAAGCATAGTAATATCTATTGATGTAAAACTTAACTGGAACGGTAAGTACAATGTATTTATTTATGGAGGACGTAAAAAAACCAATTGGGATGTTGTGGATTTTGCACATAAAATTGAAATTATGGGCGCTGGCGAAATATTAATAAATTCCATTAACCGAGATGGGACTATGAAAGGCTATGATACAAATCTAATAAAAAACGTTACTCATGCAGTCTCTATCCCTGTTATCGCCTGCGGAGGAGCTGGTAATTTGAATGACCTAAAATCCTCTGTTTCTAAAGGTGGTGCATCAGCTGTAGCAGCTGGAAGCCTTTTCGTTTATCAGGGTAGAAATCGCTCTGTTCTAATAAATTACCCTACAGAGGAAGAAATCAATAAACTCTTCAATATGGTGTAAAAAAATGACTCGTGAATATCAGCAATGCACTAGATGTGTTATGGACACAACTGATCCGAATATCATCTTTGACGAGAATGGTGTATGCAACCATTGCAAGGAACTTGAACAACAGTTACAGACTGTTAATACTCCCAAAGAAGAGCGAGAAAAGAATTTTAACAAACTACTCACTGGAATAAAGACCGAGGGAGAAGGAAAAGAATACGACTGTATAGTCGGTGTGAGTGGTGGGGTCGATAGTACTTATCTAATTTACTATGCCAAAAAAGTTGGCCTACGGCCATTAGCCATTCATATGGATAATGGCTGGGACTCCGAGCTTGCCGTAAGCAACATAGAAAAATCCTTACAAAAATTAGACATTGATCTATTCACTTATGTATTGGATTGGGAAGAGTTCAAGAACTTACAATTAGCATTTTTAAAAGCATCTGTTTCCGATGCAGAAATACCTACCGATCATGCTATATCCGCCGCTTTGTACACTGCAGCTGCAAAACATGGGGTTCACTATATCCTTTTAGGTGCTAATCTTACTACGGAAGGAATTCTGCCATTAAGCTGGACCTATGGTGTTCGTGATTGGCGTTATATCCACAGTGTGCATAAGAAATTTGGGGAAAGACAATTGAGAATTTATCCGCATTATGACTTGCTCAAATTGTTTTATTACACTTTCATTCGAAATATCAGTGTAATTAATTTTCTTGATTATTTACAATATTCTAAACAACAAGCCATGCGTGTATTAATAAACGAATTAGGCTGGAGAAAATACGGTGGGAAACACTACGAATCAATTTACACGCGCTTCTTTCAAGGTTATATCCTCCCTAAAAAATTTGTTATTGATAAACGTAAAGCTCATTTATCTGCATTGATTCTATCTGGAGAAATGAAAAGAGAAGAAGCGATAAAGGAATTACAGTCCCCTCCTTATGCAGGGTACATGTTTGAAGAGGATATGGAATATGTTTTGAAAAAGTTAGAACTCACACGGGAAGAGTTTGTTCAGCTTATGCGTTTACCTATCCGATCCTACATAGAATTCCCAACATATAAGAAAATCACTGAATTTGTCCGGCAATCTGGGTTGAAGAATTTTTTATCAAAAATTAATCTTTGGCCAGGGACGTAATCAATTAGATACCGATCTAATTCTTGGACATGCTATTTTAAAAACAAAAATAGCCGAAGTTGCACTCAGACTGATATGATAGCGCACCGTTAACTCTACATACAGCAGGAAAATCTCCGGCATCATCTTGGAAACTGGGTTGTGTAACGTTTACCAGAAGAACCGCAAGAAGCTCCACCCCAAATGGGAAAAGGCGGGGTTTAAATTTATTGCCAAATTTTCATTGTCGTACTATCAAACTCTCTTTCACTTATAAGCAATAACGACTAAATTATTACCAGATTGGTACTTGAATCCAAGACATAAAAGAAGATGATACCACAGCGGTAGGAAGCTATCCGACTGTAGCTAGCCCTTATGGGGCATTGGATATGGCAAGCAAAGTCTGGGAGTAGACAGTAGATTGGTATGACGCGTACTATGACAGCTGCTCACCATTCCAGAACCCGCAAGGCTCTTCTGATGGGGATTCCCGCTGAGATTGATTACTGCCACGCTGATACGGCCATAGAAATGGCTAACCTCACCAATACGTTCCCCAGCCATTGTCCTGCCTCCTTTAAGGATGACCAACCATCCTTGTAATAATTATAGTCGCTTATGTAAGAGAATTCATATTAATTTTGCAGATTAGGAGGGTCTATTCACTACCAGGTATACAGCTGCCAGCCATTAACATCGCCGATTCT
>DUED01000017.1 GCA_011176685.1 Anaerolineae bacterium | reverse complement strand
TTCTTTTGGTAATGTACAATCTTTATCGTAGATCATGGTTATCATCCTTTCTTTGGTTTTTCATGCTTCTGAAAGGATACCGTGATCTACTCTTTTTTGAATTTACAGAAAATTTGTTACACTAGCTTGCCATACTTTTATCCAATAATTTTTAATATATGGATTGGGTATTTCTTTCTTGAATATATATATAAAAAAAATAAGCACCTCTTATATATCCTAGCTTTGTTAACATTATTAGCATCTGGCTTTAGTGAAGCAGGAGCTGTTGTCCAATTCTCTTTCTGGACTTTTTTGTTCTCATTTTTTATTTTTAGAGAAAAAAATAAAAATATGTTACTGGCGACCGCGATTATCGTGGCGGTTTCAATCATTGGGTTAGTTATTCTTGTTCTTTGCCCCAATAATTATGAACGGCAATTGAATGCCGGACTTCCAAATAATATAAATAAACTATTCGAATTTGGGCCTGTTTTCGGATTAAATTTTATTGAGTATTCAATCAGGGGTTATTCGATTCCAATTTTAGCAGTCCTATTAATCGCTATACTGATATCGTTACAAACAGAGACACCATTTATCGGTTTTAAAGAGACAATAATATTTGGCTTTGTTACTATTTTTATATCTTATTTGATAATTGTAGCGAATATTTTGCCCAGTTTATATGCATTGCGGGCGTATCCCGATGCAAGAGGTTTGATGCCGGCGACATTTATCATTATAGTCACGTTTTTTATAATCGGACTGTGTGTCGGATGGTTATTCAGGGAAAAAATTTATAGATTTGAATATCTATCTGATGCTCTGCAAATCTTATTAATTTTAATTTTAGCAATTTATTTTGTTCACGCTGGAATAAAAGTATTTAGTGAATATCCAGAATATCATGAACGCGCATCACTTTGGGATACAAGACATGCTTATATTCTTGAAAAAATTAAGCAAGGTGAAAAAGAAATACTAGTACCGGCAATTGATAGCTTTTATCTGACTATTGAATTGCAACCGGAACCAGATTATTGGGTGAACAGATGTGCTGCATTATGGTATGGGGTTGACCAAATAATTGCTGATGAGTAATTGGTTATTAAGTAGTGTTTCATTTGATCTCTTCTCGCCTGGGTAAAACATCCTTTGATCTGCCAAAATGGACGTTTGCCGTGGTTGAAAGCACTCAATTGACTCATGAGAGCAGCTTTAAGATTGATCTTGCGTAACGCTTAATAATTTATACGATGTCCAGGTTTATATGCTTTGCACCCCACTATCTTTCAGTTGTATGCCTGATAATGATAGCGCAAACTGCATATTTTTTTATATCCAAGATGTATAGTATCTCCTGGACACCGCAACAATAGATTGACAACCGCTTAAAATATGTGCTAAAATACAGTGCTTGACAATGTTAACAGAAGTTCTAGAAAGAAAGATACACTCTTTTGATTTGGGACCAATGCATAACCCAAGTAACAAATTTATGAAAGGAGTTCCAAATCATGGCTGAAAAAGAACAAGGAACCGTGAAATGGTTCAATGGCGCAAAGGGTTTTGGTTTTATCGAGCGCGAAAACGGCGAAGACGTATTTGTCCATTTCAGCGCTATTGTGAGTGAAGGCTTCCGCAACCTAGATGAAGGTCAAAAGGTTGAGTTTACTGTCACTCAGGGCGCTAAGGGTCCTCAGGCGCAAGATGTTGTTGTTTTAGAATAATTACTTGTAATTGAATCCTTAAAATATAAAAAGGGCAGCTTTTCAAATAGCTGCCTTTTTTTCATTAAGGTTATCCCAGTTTGAGTCTAAGTCGATTCCTCAATACTCAATAAGAGCGCAGATTGGTCATTGACACAATAGTTAATCATCATGAGATGCTCTTTGACACATGAACGAAGAAATTAATAAGAATATTTTATAAATGATTTAAAGTCTCGGCACATCACGAGATTTTTAATAAGGTTGTCTCCTCATATGAGGACGAGGAATAAGTACTCCTAAAGGGAACAGTTGAGTTCCTCGTGAGGGTACTAGTCCAATTGCTGCTGTATAAGAACACAATATAATAAGCCCCATAATTGGGGCTTATTATTTGATGCTATATAGAATAATGATAATAAACAGGGCTTCTAGTAACGTCCCCCGCGGCGTCCCCCGCGGTTAGATTTCTTATCTTCTTTCTTTCTCGCGACGTCCACACGCAGTTCTCGATCTTTGAGCTGGTAGCCATTGAACAACTTGATGGCTTCTTGCATCTCTTCCTGGTTGCTCATTTCAATAAAGCCGAACCCTCTGGATTTACCGCTGTAATAGTCCCGAATAAGTTTTACTGAAACCACCTCTCCTGCTTGAGAAAAAAGCTCTTTCAGCTCATCTTCGCTTGTGTCAAATGACAAATTACCTATATAAAGATTTGTTTCCATCAATTTTTCCTTTTATCATATAGTGAGCAACCAGTCAGAAAGGATCTGGTTGCTCTTGAATCCTGTGAAAATTCGATTAATCTGCGAATCAATCTTATCACATTTATTTTTTCGCAAGTATACCGGCTGTAGATGAAGCGATCTGCTTGCCGCTCAAACTATCCATGGGATAAATGATGATAGTGGAACTTTCTTCTTTGGACATTTCCAGAAGTGCCGAAATCTGACGCAGCTGCATAGTGCCTGACTGGCCGGCAAGGGTGCTGCTGGCTTCTGCCAGTGATTTTGCCACTTGTTTCTCTGCATCAGCCTGGATCTTTTTAGCTTTTGCACTGCGTTCCGCACGCGCGATGACCGCCAGTTCCTCGATCAGAGCAGGAGGAGTGCCCACATCGGTGAGGCGTACCGCACGCACATTCACTCCGTAATCCTTGGCTACGCTGTCGATTTCTAGTTTTAGATGCTTTGCAATCTTTTCCGTTTCACTTAGCAAAGGTCTCAAATCATTTCTACCGATGGTGCTCTTGAGCGCTTCCATGGAAACCCATTCAGTAGTTTTCCAGTAATCTTTGACATCAATTGCGGCTTTTTCTGGATCTTCAACCTCCAACTCTACAGCAGCAGTAACATCGACCGGAATGTTGTCACGTGTAAGCGTTTTTGTGGCTTTGACTTCATAAGTAGTAATGCGCACATCAATGATGCTAGCTACTTCGTAAATGAAGGGCGGTATAAGGAAAAAACCCGGTCCTTTGGTGCCCACAGATTTACCCAGCCGCAGCAATACCAGCCGCTCCCACTGGGGCAAGATGTAAACCATTCCAGCTACGGTATTGGCTAACCAAAGGATTAGGAAGGTCTTTAAAACACCCAATATCAGGAGTGTGCCCAGGTCGCCTTCCGGCATACCTGTATAAGCAAAGATATCTGCGATTTCTGCAAAATCGGGGTATGCCAGCAGAAGCCAGAGAGGAATGAACAGCACAAATCTAATTACAGTACGAACGAAGGTCTGAACAGTATTTCTTCTTGAATAGAACATTTTCTTTTTCTCCTTTTCCTTTCTGATTAAACCATATTTTAACACCATTTAAAAGAAAATAACTTTAAACAGGGGCTGCCTTACTTAAAGTTAGTACCCTTAGCTCATCTCCCAAAAAAATTTTCAACGATCTCCTGATTAGGGAAGGTCACTTTACGAATTGATTCCGTGTTGATTGCCTAATAATTATTGAAACACACTTTCACATGGGAAGTGTATGAGAGCCAGGGGTCATTTTGAACCCGGTAAGCGGATAATTTATGTTTTTCTCCACATAGTCCGACCGCCATCCACCAGGATAGATTGACCGCAAATGAATCCACCCATTTGAGAACATAAGAAAGCCACCAGATAGCCAATGTCTTCAGGTTTTCCCAAACGGCCCAGGGGAACCTGTTTGGAAACTTTAGCCCTTTTCTCATGTGTATCATAGCGAACCCGGAATAAATCAGTATCCACGACACAAGGATGAATTGTATTGATGTGGATGTTTTTTTGGGGCAACTCTCGCATGAGCGCTTTCATCATGCCCTCAACACCGGCTTTTGCAGCAGCATAGAAAGCACTTCCTCCTCCCCCGTCTATTACTGCAGATGAGCTGATCAGGACGATATCCCCTCGAGGTACTTTTCGTAAATAAGGATAGGCAGCTTTTAATGCTATGAAAGCTGTGGTCAGGTTCATCTCAATGCCCCGATTCCATTCTTTCAATTCCAGCTCCTGCAACTGTGCTGGCCAAAGTGCGCCGACATTATGCACAAGGATATCTAGTCCGCCCATGGCTTGCGCAGCTTTCTTAACTGTTGCGCGCATGGCATCTATATTCTCAGCAGGTGTGCAAAACGCCAGGACTTGTGCTTTGCCTTGGAATTCCTGGCAGAGTTGGTTGGCTGCCTGTACATTTTGTTTGTAGGTGAATGAAACCAAAGCATTACACTGCGCCAAAATCTGTACAATACCTGCTCCAATTCCGCGTGATCCGCCGGTGACCAGCGCCTTGCGTCCCGTAAGGTTTATTTCAATCATTTCAACCTTATCCCAACACGGCTCTCATAGATTTCTTCAATTTATCCAGCACTTCGTCTGCCTCTGGCTGTTTTATGATTAAGGGTGGCTTGATCTTAAGCACATTACGATGTGCACCCCCCAGCCCGAAGATCACTCCTTGCTTTAATCCCTCTTGACGGATATCTTTGGCAGCTTGAACATCCGATTCCCTGGTTATTGGATCTTTTACATATTCCACTCCAATGTGCAGACCTACCGCGCGGATATCACCCATTTGCGGAAATTCCTGCTGCAAATCCTGCAGCCCCCGTAGGAAATATTTGCCCATGCGCCGCGTGTTTCCCAATAAATCATCACGCTTGATAATATCAATCTGTTTGGCAGCCGCAACCTGTGATACTGAATTATTAGCGAAGGTGTGTAATTCCTCTACGTGTGGTCCGAAACCCGTCATGTTCTTATTAATTAGAATCGCAGCGATTGGAAAGCCAGCGCCCAGCCCCTTGCCCATGGCAATGATGTCTGGCGTCACCCCGTAATATTGTGCAGCAAACCACTCTCCTATTCGACAGTAGGTCTGGATTTCATCAAATATCAAAGGCACCTCAAACTCATCACAAATTTCACGCACTCTTTGAAGATAGCGTTTGGGAACTGGGATCTGTCCAGCGCTTGCCTGTATTGGCTCGAGGATGAAGCCGGCAGCCGGGCCAGTGATACCTCGGATAATGGTCTCTCGCAGCATTTCTGCGCAAGCGAGATCACAGGTGTCCGGTGATTGCTTGAAAAAGCAGCGATAGCAATATGGATTTGGCACTCTTACTGTGGCTTCCAGCTTTCCAATAAAGTGCTGCTGGCCAGTATATTTTCCATTTGCCTTAGTCGAGATCCATGACATGCTAGAAGCTGTAAAGGTAGAACCATGATATGCATCCCATAAGGTAATAAAACACTTTGCTCCCGGTCGGTTGCGCAGGGCGATCTTCATGGCTGCTTCAACAGCAAGACCACCGCCAACTGCAAAAGACACTCTATCTATGCCTTTGGGTGCGATATCGGTTAGCTTTTTAGCCAAATAGAGGCGTGGCAGGCTGTGGAATCCCTGATGAATGTGGCTAATGTTTTCCAAATGCTGACAAACAATACGGTTGATTTCCGGATTTGCGAATCCCAGATACATAGCCCAGGATTGAGAGGTGCAGTCGATATAGGATTTTCCGTGGATATCTTCAATGCGAATTCCTTTACCGCGAAACAAAATTGGACCCGGTGTACCCCCACCTACCATGATATGCTTTTCCGCCTGCTGGATATCTTGGGGGGATAGGTGATAAATCTTTTCAAGAGTTGGATCCATTATGCAATCTCCTTGATGAATAATCTCTGCTTATTGTAATGTTTTAACATTACCTTTACTCATGAGTTTACAGCGAGATTATTATATTAGAAGACAGCACGTTTTAGAAAGAGATGGTAAATATTATATTTTAGAGTTTTCCCATTTAATGAATGAGTAAAAACGTGGTCATATTGTTTTATTGATAAACTTGATTGATAAAGGCCTAAAATAATTAAAAATCCTGGCTTTTATGCCAGGATTTTTTTTGGCTCTATGATGTATTAGAAGCCCTTCATGGTATTGCCAAGCCACAGCAGGACAAACCCGATTGCTACTAACCAGAATGAAAAGCCAGACAATGCCGGAATGATAACTATGTTAGTCTCAAGTAAAATCCCGACGGCAGCCAAAATGGTTGCAAGCCAAAATACTACCTTAGTGGGTGGGGTTAGTCTCATTGATATCTCCTTTCTTTTTCATTGGTAACAAAAAAATTTTAACACGGTTTAAAATATTAAGGTTTGATATTTTTGGTGCAGTAATTACTTCTTTAGTAAAGCAGCTGTCTTTTTAGAGACTTCTTTAATGGATAATTTCTCTTTACCTGGAATGTAGGTTTCCAGCAGGTAACCAATCGGTACATAATTCAACCCGCGTAGTCAATTAATGAATTAGTTGTTGCTCAAGCCCGGAATGATTGATGATTATTAATATGTACAGGATGAGGAAGAATTAGGTAATTAGGCATCGTACATATTTATAATTAATCAAGAGTGATAGTTTCGCTATTATGAGAAAAATCCAACTTTGGAGGATATAACAATGCAGAAGAATCCAGTCGTTTTCTAGGAGCTGGCATCGCACGATGCCGACAAATCGTGTAAGTTCTTTAAAGAAGTATTTGATTAGAAAATTAAGTGGGATAAGCACATTGGTTTTTTCACAGTTGAAGTGGGCGAAGATGCTCCCAAAGTGGATGGTTGCATTTTCACTTTTCGTAAGGCGAAGTAAAGATAGAGTTTTCTAAATTGATATCCCTAATACCGAATAGGTAATTATTGTTACGTGTTATAACAATAAAGCAGTGAGACTATGCAGAGAAATATGAAGATTATCGCAGATTCCAACTTATAAAGCCGATCAGAGTCGTATAGGAGTTAATGAACAATGGCTGATGAAGAAATCATCAAAATATTAGTGTTGGTAATAGGATCTTACTTCCTAGGAGCAATCCCGTCGGCATATTTAGCAGGGAAGCTGATCAAAGGCATCGATTTGCGTAAGTATGGAAGTGGCACGGTTAGCGGTTCGATGGTGTATGAACATGTTGCCAAATGGGCGGTTGTGCCGGTAGGGCTATTTGATATAGCTAAAGCGGCTATACCAACCTGGGTGGGAGTGAAGCTTGGATTAGGGGAAATTGTGGCTTTGATGGCAGGCATGGCTGCTGCAATCGGGCACAACTGGCCAATTTATCTGGGCTTTACTGGCGGAAGGGGACTCAGCAATTTTGCTGGCATCATGCTGGTGTTGTTTCCAGAAGGTGTGCTTTGGATAGGTGGTTTTTTACTTGTCGGCTGGTTGTTAGGCGATTCTGCCCCCTGGGCTTTGGTCTCTTTAGTGACAATGCCGCTCTTTGGATGGTTCTTTGAGAAGGTTGAAATTGCCACGCTTATCGGGGTGGTGATTCTGGTAGTAACGATAATAAAAAGGATTGAGGCAAACCGCAGACAACTTCCAAAGCAGGAGCCAGAACGCAGGAAAGTGCTCTTGCGCCGTTTGATTTTTGATCGCGATATAAAATCACATCAAGAATGGATAAACCGTAAACCTGAGCGATTATAGGCAATTGAAAAAGCGCAACACTAAATAATTATTATGAGTTATTATCTCTGATTCGGGTAGGTTGTGCAATAAAAAATCCCTGTAAAGGGATTTTTCTTAGTTTATAGCTAAATCTAGCAGTATCTAGGTTGCTCAAGTTTTGACTTGTGCTCTTTTTAATAGTAGTTAATCAATAGGAACATGCCTATCGCGATAAAAATCTGGACTAAACCCATCACCATAAGAACTACTCCTGGATGTAGACTACCCATTATTGGGAGCGAGCGTAGAAAACTCAACACACCGAAAAACCTGACTGTGGTTGCAGACCGGACACAAGCAGCAGTAACCGCGCTTCGCTTTGGGTTAGTTGATTAGTGGACAAATGAAGAAGATTGTTCGCAGCCAGATTTAATTGCAAAATCCTTCCAAATTATTGAGAAGGATTTTATTAATCACATAATGTCTGATTATTGTGGTGATAATTTATCGGATTGATTTCACTTTGTCCATGAACGCTTTCACGCGGCTTTCATCTACATGATTTTCGAAAATGCCTTCATATTTAAATGCTGTTCCTACGACAGCACCATCAGCGATAGTCAACTGTTGCTCAACGTTTTTTAGGTGCACACCAGTGTTAGCAAATACAACCGTGTTTTTAACTGCCTCTTTGACTTTCTTAAGTGTTTGCACGCTGGTCTCCGCACCAGCTATCAAGCCGGATACACAAAGTGCGTCTGGTTGGTGGTTGAAGACAGTAGATGTTGCGATTTCTATAATGTCTCGGTCTCCGAGGTAGTGGGCTGCTTCAGGGACAATATTGAATAGTAATTTAACATTTTCAGCGCCGATGGTGTACTGGTGTCGCACAACTTCTCCGCAGTTTGTATTCCATAAGCCGAAGTCACTGGCATAAACACCCGAAAAGATCTCGCGCACAAACTTAGCTCCAGTTACAACTGCCAGATCGAGTGAAGCTTTTGGATCCCAGAGCACATTCACACCGAATGGAATCTGAATATCAGACATCAATTCCCCGATGATACGTGCCATAGCTGCAACGGTAACGGTGTGTACACTAGTTAAATAAGGCAAGCTGAACTCGTTAGAGAACATCACTGCGTCCACACCGCCATTCTGCAGTGCTAATAGGTCCTTGCGTGCCCAGTCAATGGCCGCTTGCATGCCACCCTCTTTATTAAAATGGGGATCGCCAGGTAAAGCTATCAAATGGCACATGGCAATAATAGGTTTCGGGGTTCCTAATACTTCTTCAGTCCAGAGTTTAGTCATAGGGCTACCTTTCTACTCATTATTTTGTGAGATGAGATGTGCTTCTGCTAATTTATGCATCAATATGGCGGTGAGCTGATAAAGTTCGCGGAAAATTTGATAATTCAATTTATAAACTTTCCTAGCGTCAGGATTGGGAAGGATTTCATGTTCCATTTTGACCCTTTGGATACTGCTGTCAGGTTTTTAAACACACCTATGCCCACTCATGCCATGAATGTATCGCTATAATTTGCACTTGTTCTTTGATATTAGAAATAGACAATATTGAGCAATCAATTGATGGCATTTGTGTAATTATATACATTGTATCATTTCGAAAATTCTTTGTCAATCGATATTGATACTTTATAAGAAATAGTCACGGGAAGATTTAAATGTGGTTTAAAGATAAAAAATGGGTTGATGATTAATTTTGGGATAATGTGGAAGTAAAAGTTAAACGGGAGCTTAATATTTTACCCAATGAGCTTTTTGGTATATTCAATGGGATATGATTTCGTCACTTTTTTTCTTAAAGAGATTATCAAGCAAAATTGGAAAATTTATTAATATTTTCTTTGCAAAAGAAATGACCTGCGCAAAGCAGGTCATTTATAGTTAAAGGATAGAAAAGGGTAAGTTAAAATGTACTTCCCTTTGTATATGATAGTACTTGTTCTAGTCTTTTAATTTGATGTGTACTTTTCTCTTCTTCTTTTTTCCTTTATTTCCAATCAATAGAACAATTAATGGAATCAAGAGCAAAACCACGAGCAAGCCAAGTAATCCTCCAAATAGCATCCAACTGGCTGGTTGTGCTACTTCGGGTACTAAGCCGCCGGGGTTGAAAACTGCCTCAGACTGGGCACTAACACCCTGCCAATTGTCTGCCAGTGTGACTGAAAGCGCGCGGTTGACACCATCGCGCAGAGCAATAGGGGTTACATAACTGATGACCACTTCACTCTGCAGGGCGCGCCGAATTTGGTCATAAAGAAGCGCTAAAGCATTTTGATCTTCAGCATAACCATAGCGTCCACCAGCATTCTCGGCTAGCATGCGTAAGGTAGGTTCGTCGATGCCTTCATATTCATCCGGGACTTCTTCTCCCTCGGGCTGTACCCCAAAACCTACAGTGGATATGGATAGCCCGCTGAAGCCAATGCTGCCAAGTATGTCCTCGGGTGTGCTTTGGCTGGCATTATCCATGCCATCTGTTAGCATAATGATGGCTTTACGGCCGGGAAGAGGGTTGAGCAGTTCAACAGAGGCTGTCAGTGCATCCCATATGGCGGTATCATCGCGTGCCTGTATGCTGGCAATAGCTTCTTTCAGGGCTTCGTGGTCGCCTGTGATATCCTGTACAACTCCCACTTTGGTATTGAAAGTTACCAGCCCGGCTTGATCGCCCGCGCGCATCTGGTCCACATACTGTTCAGCTACTGCTTTCGCGGCATCCAATTTGCCAGCGAAATTCATACTGCCGGAGATATCCACTACCATCAATGAAGTTAATGAACTAACCTCATCCATGCCCTGAATATCCTGTGGGTTGATGGGGACACCATCCTCCAGCAGTACTAGTTTGGATGGATTGACCGCCAACGGTTCGCCATTTTTATCCAGCACAGAGATATACACTCTTACTAACGGAAACTCGCTGGTATCCACCTGGGTGATTTGTAAAGTGATATCACCCTGTGGTGCTTGTTCGGGTATCTCCTTAGATTGGCATCCAGCTGTAAATATTAGAGCGCTGGCGAGGAAAAATATATAAATATATTTGAGTATCTTTTGCATACCTTACCTCTTTTCGTGATATATCATTTCTGTGTTACCCATACGGATGCGTTGCTTATCCCGCAGGTGTGAATATTCAGTCTTGCGATTGTTAATGAGAGTGCCGCTCATGCTGATATCTTTGAGGGTAAAGTAGGTTTCTTCTCCCTTTAGAATCGCATGCTGTGGGGCGATACCTGGATCAGTCAGTACTATATCTGCTTTGAGAGGACTGCTGCCGATTGTTGCTGCAGGAGCGTCTTTTTTGAGGAATTTATCGAGGATAAATTCCATACCTCTTAACTTACCCTCAGTTACTTCTAACCATACCTGTGAGAGCATAAAAACAATCAGGGCAATGAAGACGCCGGTTGATAATCCTAAGAGTATTAAACCTGCGGCTTTTCCTAATAAGGGATCAGCAAAGAGTGAACGGGCTAATTCAAGCAATACGCCACCCAGAGCTCCGCCAATCAATCCTCCCAGGCCTCCTTTCCATAACTGTGCACCGCCGGTTATGCCAGTCGCCAGACCTGTCAGCAGTCCAAATATTGCCCAGCCGATGGGACGGCTCCAGACTTCTCCGCCAATGAAGAGGAAAATGCCTTCTGCAAGTGGCAATGCTAAAGCACCACCCAAAGCGCCTAATAGTAGGCTGAGTATGCTCTTGCGGATCCCGAACAGCACATTCTGTGTGGCGAAACCTTCGCCTAAGCCGATGAAAAAACCAATTGTTCCACCAATGATAGCGCCAATTAGCACTTCGCTCAGGTAAAGGTTATCTGTGAAAGACAGCCCCAAGATGTTGCTGATCTGCCAGCCAATCAGGCCACCAATAGCGCCCAAGATTCCATAAATGTAAAAACGGTAAATACGGCTCATAAAGTTAAAACCTCCTTATTGAAATCTCCTGTATCACGTATGGGTTGCAGGTTGCGCCAGAAAACCACACTGCGCTTCCTGCGGTTGGTGAGCTCATAAAACCCGAAATAGTGCTGTGTGTGGAGACTTCCATCTGTCTGGCGGATGAAGAACCCGCCAGTGGAAGTGTATGGCTCAATTACCAATGCGACCTGCCAGGGGTGTGGAAAGAAATTCTGGTGCAGCCAGGCATCCCAGTGGGAGAAGAATATTCCCATACGGGGGTGAGTGTGGTACCAACCCACCAGCAATTTACCGGGGTAGGCACTTTCCAGATGGTCATAAAGTGCAACCTGCGTATCTCCTGTAAAGGTAAGGTGGGCAGCGCCCTGGTTAGTATAAAGAGCTGGGAGTATGGTGTCTATGACCACAAATTGGTTTCCATTCAATTGATCCTGGCAGTATTTGCCTGCCATCCAACCACCTACTTCATTGTAAAGATCACTACCGGCATGCGCACACATGCGGATATATGCATTCTGAGTTAGAAACACTTCGACATGGGGTGGTAGTTCACTGTCCTCATTTTCCTTTGGCACCCACTTCAAAGCAAGGTGTTTGGGTATGCGCGTTTGCATAGGCGCATTTATGGCAGGCGGAGATAATTTAACCACTGATTTATTCTCCAAGATATAAGCTCCTGGGAAATCTCGATTATTTGATAAATTAGTTATTAACCCGCTGTGATGTCTGCGGTGAGCATTAGCCGGTCGTCTTCTGGTACACCGGCAGATTCTAAGGTTTCATCTTCCTGCAGTTCACGGCCAAGTGCTTTACTGTCCATTCGGTAACTGACAGGGCGTCCATCTGGTCCAGCAGTAGGAAGTTCTAGAGTAGTTGCCAATTCAGGCATCAGCTCCTTTACCGGAACGTCGTCTGGTACCTCCGCGTTGCGTGTTCCACCGGAAGGAAGAACTAAAGTCACGTTTTTATCTGCCATCTTTTTCTCCTTTTTATTTAAGTTTAATTTTTGGTCTAGTTTTTATTTTGGGCTTGCTTTTTCTTATCTTGATACGTTCGGGGCGCAGCAATTCACGTTTATCTACTGGGAAAAACCTAGGGTTTTTCTTTCTAAAATTGCGGCACCAGCGTGCTGCTTCCATATCCCATGGGAAAGGGGGTTTACTGGGATCATCATGGAAATTTTTATATTGCGCCATTTCCCCCAGCATGACCACTAGCCGGTCCAGGGAACGGCTGGCTGACCACCAGGCAGCGTCAATGCAGACACTGCCGTTGGCATGGTTAATATTAGGGTGCCAGATAGGGGTCAGCCACTTCATTCCAGGCCAGCGTTGAGGGTACTGGGTGTGCAAGTAAATCTCGACCTGATGTTTGCTGCCAATTTTGGGTTTGCCTCTGCCATTGATTCCAATGATTCCTTTGCATTTATAGGTGACAATATAGCGCTCTGGGGGTAAGCCAGCCTTGGTCCGCTTTGCCGTAATTCCAATTAGGTCACTGCGAGCAGCGAGTTCCTGAATTAATCCAAAGTCTTTACGCAATCGACGTAAGCGCGGGCTTGAGCTAACCGGAACACCGCCAGCAGTAATATCTGTTGTGAGCATCAGACGGTCTTCGTTGGGCACCCCAGCTTCTTTCAGAGTTTCATCTTCGCGCAATTCACGTCCAAGCGCTTTACTGTCCATACGATATCCCATAGGACGACCATCAGGACCAACAGTTGGTAGTTCTAAAAGTGAGGCCAGCTCTGCCAACAAATCGCGGACAGGCACATCAGAAGGCACATCTGCTTTGCGTGCGCCCCCGTTAGGTAAAACAAGTGTTACTGAAACATCAGCCATTGACACCTCCTAATTAATATTGTTTACTCTAGCTTATGTCTATGAGCCACCTGACAGGAGCCAGTTATATCCCAGCAGTCCTTGTGGTGCCAGGTGCCGCATTCCGGACAGATCACCACTCCACGTTTATCTCCCTTTACAACTTCTTCCAGACAATATGGGCAGCGGTGGTCTTCTGTGCCAACAAGTTTTACGTCGTTATTGTGATTTCTCAACAATTTACGTTTAGTAGCTTTTTTCGTTAAAGTCCTGCTGGTTGATAAGTGCACTGCTTTTTGAAGGCGGGGATTCGTCCTCGTTGAGCGGGTTCGACTGGTTCTGTGAGAAACAAATGTACTCTTCAGAGTGTTTTTCAAAGCCTGAATATGTTGCTTTGCCGTTCTAGTTTTTGCTCGGGTGCTCTTTATATGTGATTTATGTGCTCTTGATTTCGGTTGCGAAGGGATTTTTTTTATCAGCTTCTTTTTTTTTCCAACGAGGGCTGTCATTAATCCCAAAACTGCAATGATTACCATTTGGCTGATTTCATTGACCTCAGGTGCTCTGATTTCGTTGGGAACTAAGGAAACAAATGAAACTAAGACAATGCCATAGGGGTTTTCAAAGAAGTAATCAAAAATAAGCAAACCTAAAACACCCATTAGGAGTGCACACAGGATGCGCAGAAAAAGTTGTCTTCTTCTAAAGAATATGCGGCTGCTTAATCCGGTGAACAAGCCTATCGCAATTAATGTGAGGATACGCAAGAGATAAGCGTTGAGCATGTCGTTGGTTTCTAAATATCTAGTCATTAATAGACCAACGGAAAAAGCAATTGCAATTACCAATAATATTTTCAACAATGAGAATAGGAATTTCATTAGATTTTAATCAACATGTATTTTGGGAACTTCTTCTTGTTGCTGGATATTTAATTTAATTGCGCTTTCATGAAGTTTAATTTTTAGTCTGTCCTTCAAGTGTACTTTTTCTTTGATTTTTATACGATCGCGTAATTTAATTCTGGGCTGCTCGATTTGCTTCTCGAAATGGCTGAAGTGCAGTGCATTTTCCAAATCGCCACTTAGTTCATAGAAGTAGTATTGATCCTCATTGTAAGCGCGCAGGATATGCAGCGCAGGTATTCCAATGCTGGCTAGGGTTCGTGATGAGAATGGTTCATCGCCGCTGATAATATGCGTCATCTCAGTTTCACGTAATAAGCCGCAAGAGGGGCAATGTGCTTGGTTAAACCCAACTTTGGAGATGGGCTGTAGAATCTTTTCTTCCGTATGGCAATTTGGGCATTTGAGAGAGAGTATTAACTCCTGATCAAGTTCCAGCACGGCCTCTGGGCCCATATCACGGTGAATGATTTGCATCATTTCATCAATTGTAGTGGTTTCTGCGCGGATAGGCAGCTCAGTGATTTCCCCGTAAGTCCAGTGGCTTTCACAATCTTCAACTGGTGTATATTTAGTTACGTGTACTTCATTGGTCATGCCGTTAAAATGAATCACCATTCCTGCAGCAACTGGCTTTGAATGAATGATCTTCATGGCTTCCTGTGATTGAATTGCACCGATGATAGAAGCAATAGTGGGTGTGGTAGGCACTTTCCCAAGCAGTATGTTTTCGCGTGCAAGCAACGGACATGAATAACGGATAGAGAGATCACGGCGTGCTTGATCGGTTAAAGTGCATTCGAAGCAGGCACCTTCACCTGGCACAAATACACGCGCTAAACCAAGGAATTCCTGGATAGCACCATCTACCCAGGGCTTGTTGATCCAATAGGCGAAGCGATTGACTGCTAGGCGCGCCTCACGGTTATCCAGGCAGCCAATAATGACGTCCATGCGCCGAAAAACGCCCAGACCGATATCGGTGGTGACATCCCCATTCAAATATTGTACATGTACATTAGGGTTGATTTCTTTTGCGCGCGCTGCGGCAACTTCTGCTTTCTCACGGCCAGAATCACTTTCTCTAAAAAGAATAGATCGTGACAGGTTTGCCATTTCAATTGTGTCAAAATCTACGATGTAAATATTGCCTACACCCATCAAAACCAAATCTTTAATAACCTCATTACCAAGTGCACCAGCGCCAACCACCATAACATTAGCGGCTGCCACTTTCTCGCGTTCCCACCAGGAAATAAGAGAGAATGTGCCTAGGCGATCCTTTTTTAAGTTGGGGATGACGAGGGGTTTTTCAGGAGCGACAGGCAGGCGACGTGGTCCACTGGGTGCCTCATATTCCTCGGCTTTCTCGCCTTTCATGGGCGTGGATGTGGTAATCTTTTCGGCAACCTGATGTGCCAGTGCCAGGTTATTCTCATCAAGCTCCGAGACGAACCAGCCGATACCGTGTTGCACTTCGATCAGTTTGATTTCCTCCAGCGCTTTAAGTGCTTCACGTAAAGTAGAGCGGCTGACGCCAAATTGCTTAACCAAGTCGCGCTCGGATGGTAGCTGGTAGCCGGATTTATAAACACCATCTAAGATCATCCCCGCCAGTTTAGCGGTAACTAATTCGGAAAGGGGCTTGCGTGTTATCTCATCCACTATTAACCTCTCTAGTGGTATGAAGGTCATACCACTAAACCATAGTATAGTGGTTTTTTCTTTATTTGTCAATAGGGGAAAAAAGAATTAATTAATATTTTAGGAAAAAGCTAAGATATTTTAGTTGCTAATATATTTCCTGAATGAATGTTTGATCTTCCATTGGAGGATGCACATAACCAAGGTCTTATTGACTGGGGGGCAGTTCAATTGGCTCTGGAGTTAAATCTTCGTATGGGATCATGCTGAGTAAATGATGGATGCAATTGAGCCGGGCACGTCTTTTATCATCGGCATTTACCACAAACCAAGGAGCTTGTTTGATATCTGTGTATTTGAACATCTCATCCTTAGCCGTTGAATATTCTACCAAGTGGGCGCGGGCTTTTAAATCTATTGGACTGAGCTTCCAATATTTTGTAGGATTTTTGAGAGGTGCTTGAAAGTGATGTTCCTGCTCTTCATTACTGACTGAAAACCAGTACTTCATCAAAATTATGCCAGAACTAATCAGCATTCGCTCGAATTCCGGGCAAGAACGTAAAAATTCACGATATTCTTCCTCATTACAGAAGCTTATAAAGCGCTCTACACCAGCGCGGTTATACCAGCTGCGGTCAAACAGCACCATCTCTCCAGTAGCCGGTAAGTGCGCAACGTAACGTTGAAAGTACCATTGAGTTTTCTCACGTTCTGTTGGAGATGGTAAAGCTACAACACGCACAAAACGAGGGTTCAGGCTCTCTGTGATACGCTTGATTCCGCCACCTTTTCCAGCGGTATCACGGCCTTCAAAGATTACGATTACTTTCAGTTTTTTGCTTAATCCATTCTTCCTATTTTATTAGTTCTATTTGAATTTTTTGTAATTCCTTAAGGTATTGTTTATTATTGAGTTTTATCAATTTTGTTTCTCTGCTTTTTTTAGAGTTTTTGCTTTTTTCTTTCTTTGCCACATTACCTTCAATTCATTTCTTTAGAAACTGTGCCGAAAAATTATTGTGTAAGATCATATAAGGAATTGTCAAAACGAAATGTATGATACTTTCAATATATTAATTTAAGTAAGAAATGAATATCTGTGGTACCCAGAATTTTCCTATACCCAGCAGGGAAAGGATGATGGAAGCCAGCAGGATAATGACTCCTAGAACAATCAAAAGATAATCTTTTGGTTGATATTTCAACTCTTGCAGCCAGGTGCGCGGTCCTATTCCAAAAGCGCGTAAATCCATGGCGTCAATGATATCCTCGCTGCCGGCAATCGCATGGATAGTAACTGGCACAATCAAGGGCGCCAGCTTTCGTACTTGCTGGATTAATCCCCCGCTAATCTTTTCCAACTCATAACCACGCGCGCGTTGTGCATCCATGGTTAATTGAAAGTCACGTCCGAAGGTGGGAATGAAACGCATAGTCAAATCCATACCGTAGGCGATTTTATCGGGAAGTCCTAAGCCGCGGAATGTGATGCCGTAAAGAGCAGGATTGAGAGTGTAAGGTAATAGTATTGTCATGCTTGCCAGACTAAAGACGCGTACAATCATACTGAGAGCATAGAAGGTTTTTTCGGCTGAAATATTCAATACAGGTCGCCACCCAAAGAGTGTAAATTGTGTTTCCACGCGTGTGATGAGATGCTCAGTAGTATACAGTTCCATTCCACCCCGGCCGGTAAGGAAGGTCAGAGCAGAGAAAAAGATCACAAATCCTACGATGAAAAACATAGCGCGCCGCATCTCCATCCACTGTACTCCTGAAGCAAATAAAATACCTAAAGCAGTGATGAAAAAGAAGCTCAAAAACCGCATGTCCCAGAAAAAAACAGTGGATGTGATAAAGCATGCATAAAAAATAATCCATGCACGTTGGTCAAAGAACTGGATAATGGATTTGCGTTTTCGGTAACGCCAGGTTACGAGCATGTCATTCCTTTTATTAGTCGTGAGCAGCCAGCGGCTTTTTTACCGCTGGCTGCTGTGTATTAATTTCTTTTTATCTTCCAGTCTGCCGGCGGGTAGCCGCAAAGGCACCCACAAGAATTGGTACTAGAATTGCTGCGAAGATCAGGTTTGGTCCTGCAGCGGGGATGAACTCTCCGACAATAGCGATTGCCGGGGGATAACCGTTGATCCAAATATCAGATATCGCTGCAAAGCCGATTCCTAACAGGTTGCCCAGCATACTCCAGGTAACAGCAGAAGCGACTTCGATATTCTTGCCAGATAGTATGCGTACCAGTAGCACTAGCACAAAGCCAATGACCACGGAGATACCTGCGATCAATGTAATCGGCGCATCACCAAAGATACCATTATCGACATCGTAGAACAAAGTATTTGCCTGCGTGGGGTTCATAAAATAGAAGACTGTGGCTACGGCAGTTAGAAATGCACTGATAATTAGCACAGTATCAATGCCTTTCTTTTTCTCTGCGAACAGCCAGGAAAGGCCAGCAATGAAGCCTACTAAGCCGTTGCCAACACTCCACTGTGGAGAGAGGCCGAAACCGGTTAGTGCATCACCGAACATATTGCCCACTGCACCGGAGAATAAGCCAACCACAGGACCAAATGCATAACCAAAGAACATTGGGATGGCGATAGCCGGACGCAGAGCAACCTGACTTACTGAGGGCACAACGAATACTGTACCGTTGAACATATAAGAGAAGATGGCATACAGTGCGGCGCCGATTGCCATATAGACTACCTCGCGAGTGCCAACCTCCCACATTTTATGCTTGCTGGTGGCCAGATAAATCAGAAAGGCGATCAAAAGGCCCAAACCTACAAACACAAAGCGCAACAAAGCTGTCTCATCTAGGTCTAGGCTGGGATTCAAAGTCTTACCAATTTGCCATATACCTAAGAAGAAGACGACAACAGCTACAAGCGCTATGAAAACCGAAAATGTTTTATTTTTCATGATTTACTCCAATAGGATTATATTTTTTTTATTTTTTACAGGGGTTGCCAACCCTAATTTGTAAGAACTATTGATTAAATTTATTTATATTTTGTCAACCTTCTAATTATCTCTGCCTATGCGTTAATATGTGCCAGTGCTTCAGCGCGATAGAATTTACCCGTCTGTGAAAATAGTTGAAGATTGGTCTGCAGCAACGTTGTTGGCACCAAACGGTTTGAGCGCAAATGTGGCAGATTCCTTAAAACATCTTGCGGTTTGCCATCGCTGATAAGTTGACCATCATTGATAATCAGCACACGATTTGCATAGATCACAGCCAGGTCAATATCATGGCTAATGAATAGAATTGCCTCAAAGTTGGGCAGTTGCAAGATAGAATCCATGAAGTCGATGTAATTGAGGTAATCCTGACCGGCTGAGGGTTCATCCATGACTAAAATTTTTGAGCGCATAGCCAGAACTGCAGCGATACTGACTCGCTTCTGCTGGCCGAAAGAAAGCGCTAGCGGTGGGCTTTTCCCTAGACCAGAAAGGTTGACTATTTGAATAGCTTCACTCACCTCCTCTCTAATTTTTTCGGAATTATGCCCAAGATTTGTTGGACCAAAAGCTAACTCCTCCTCCACACTAGGAGCGAAGAGCATATGACTTGGGCTTTGAAATACGTATCCCAGTGTTTGAGCGACCTCAGCAACACTCAGTTCGCTGGTGTCGCGATTCTCAACTAACACTTGGCCACTTTTAGGTTTAAGCAAGCCAATAGCATGTTTTACTAATGTCGTTTTACCTGCTCCATTTGGTCCTAATACAGCGATAACGTCACCCTTATGGATATTTAAAGAAATGCCTTTCAGGACTTCAACGCCTTTCTCATAATAGAATTTTACATTGCGGAATTCCACTAGAGACGAATGCCCATATTGTTTTTGGACTTCAGGTGGAGCAAAACATTTCTTCGGCGGCTCTTGCTTTGCCCTTGCTATGATCATATTTGCGGGGAGCTTAACTTCACGGTAATTTATTGATTGATCTAAATTAGCGGTTATCCCGTCATATCGGATTTCTCCATTAGAAAGGAAGATTATCCTCTCTGGTTTGATCTTAAGCACATCTTCGACGCGGTGCTCTACAAGTAGGACAGTCATGCCTTCATCTGCCAGATTGCGTACCATCGCAAGTGCTTCTTCCGAGCTAGCTGGGTCAAGACTTGCGAGCGGCTCATCCAGCAGCAGAATGCTTGGACGCATAGCCAATACCCCTGCTAGGGCTACTTTTTGTTTTTCACCACCAGAAAGATTAAAAGTATCCCGGTCTTGTAAGTCGGAGATGTTCAAATGCGTCAGCGCTTCCTTTATTCTCTGCAAAATTTCGGAACGTGAAAACCTGAGGTTTTCTAATCCAAAAGCGACTTCATTGATGACTTTTGTGCCCAAGATCTGCCGTTCTGGATCCTGCAGTACTGTGCCAATGACCTGGGAAATGTCAGCCAGTTTCATCCCGGTGATATCTTTCCCATTTAGCATAATCCGTCCGGTCATTTCTCCCTTATAGCTACGGGGGATTAGCCCGTTAATACAACGGATTAGAGTTGTTTTTCCACATCCACTCGCTCCAGCAATTAAAATAACCCGCCCTTTTTCAAAGGACAGGTTGATTTTCTTTATTGCCAGATCCTCACGGATGCGATAACGGAAGGATAGGTTTTCAATAATTAGAGGTTTTGTCTTGGACATTTATGATTTTTAAATCACCGATAATAGCTTAAAATATAATTAATTAAGAAATTCTGCATCTTTCCTATATTTCTAAATATATCATTAAATGTGGTGCACTTGGCAGTCTATATTCTATTTGGACATAAGTAATAACACAATTATTACTGTCGGGATTCTTTTTATGATTAATCACTAATGGATATTCACTATTATATGGTTTTAAGCAGGGAGATAAGAAAAAATTAATTCGTATTTAAGTTCCCCGTAAAACCTGGAAATGGTGATTGTTTATTTATATTGTATTGGAAAATAACATCCGAAGAATATTTATTATACTTGTTTGAGAAGTTATTTAATCATTGCTGGAAGGGGTAATTTCGACTATAGTACTTGTTTGCAAATGTCGGTTTCCAGCTTGTTTCATAATTAAAAGTCATTGAATTCATGCCTAGGATCGAAGCTTTTTGAAACAAAAACTTTTTTGTTGAGTTTTATTAAAAGAAGGCATCCAAATTAATATCTAAAGATTTGCCTTCCGTAATAACCTCGATGAGATGTTCCATTAAAGGGATACTTCCCTTATTAATTGCTGTATTTGTTCGCTTGGCAGAAAGTATTTGTGCCATTTGCTGTACTATATAAACTGCTTCGAGCGTTTCACCTTTCATGATTTCCTGTGCTTCAGCATAGGAGTGACCTTTTGCCAGCAACTTGCCCAAGGTAACAGACCGACCTCCTGCACTGGTAACAAATAGGTCCCCGGCTCCAGGTAGTTTATAAGCAAAAGACGGATCAGCGCCTATTGCTGTGAGGACGCGGCTGATTTCAGTGCAGCCCTGTGCAAAAATCGCAGCTGCAAGGTTATGCATGAGCGCTCCAGCTTCGTCTACGCCACCCGCTTTCTCTAATGCGCCTTGTGCCATGCCGACTGCCATGGCATAAGCATTTTTCATTCCCACACTGACTTCTAAGCTGAGTAAGTCGCTGCTTGGCCAGATATGATAATAGTCCGTTCGAAATGCCTTTGCCAGGAATTTAGCTGTTTCAATATCTCTGGATGCAAAGACTACGCAGCTCTGTCGACGACCTGCTAATTCTCCTGCGATACATGGTCCACCGATGGCTGCCAGACTTACTTTATCTCGGATAGATTTGGAAAGTTCGGAGTAGAGAATATCTGGCAAAATAAGCAATTCACCTTCTGAGCTTGCTTCTAAACCCTTTGTCACTGCAATAATTTTCTGTCCGTCTAGAAGATAGGGGCTAATAGTTTTTCCTATCCAGTGTGCACCAAGTGAATTAACACCACTGACGAGAAAATCTACACCGTCCAGTGCCTGTTCAATCTCTTCAACATAGTAGGGCGTTACTCTATCTGGAAGGAAGCGTTTCAACCTGGGATGATAATTCTGTTCTTTACAACTCTTAATGATGTGTTTATCCAAATGTGTCCCTACCAGCCGGATTTCATGATTGTTGTCACTCAACGGCCATGCAATCCCGGTTCCCATTAAACCAGCACCTACAATTGCTACTTTCATTTCTTCAATTCTCCTTATGGTTTTTTAGATATATATATGTGTTTAGTAAATTCAAGGTAGGATGTGAAAAATGGATTTGATAGAAATTTCATAAACTGTCTTCCTTGACCAGAACAACGGTAGAGCGATAAGCCAAAGAAATTCATTACCGAGACCAATATCATGAAGCGTTTCAGCGGTTTCTCGTAGAATATTCAGAAGTTTCAATTCTTTAAAAGAATCTCTCTTGTCATTATTATCCATTTTTGTATGTAGATTAATAAAGTGATTATATCTGAATTAATTCGGGTTATTAATGGAAATTATCTACAGAAGACAGTAAATTCTGAAAGTGTATAATCAACGTGGTCATGAATGATAATTATGAAGGAAAAGGTAGTATGCATGAAGCAAGGTTGAAATATAGTTTGTTTCTGGTCTTGGTCTTTATGATGTTCTTGGTAAGTGCTTGTATAAGTCCGGAAGCAACCGTGATTGAATCTACTGTTCTGGTACCTCAGACCGTCGTGGTGACGGAAATCGTGGAAGTGGTAGTAACTGCCACATCGCTACCGTCAGCCACAATAACCCCTCTGACAACTGTAGAATTACCGCAGCCAGGCGCAACCACTCCCTCTGCTTCTAGCACTGCAACCCATGATGCTAATTTTGTACCTGGTCAAATGTTGGATGGACTTTCGGGTTGGTGTATGCCGTTAGGTTATGGTGTACCTGATGAAATGGATTACGGATGTTCTGGCATGCCGAAGAATGGGAGGCCAGGAATCGTTGAAAATGGGTTAAATATTATGCACATCCCTGGCAACCTTTGCACATTGGTATTCACTTTTGATTCGCCAGTTGTAAAAGGAACACAGGTGGAGGTAAAGCAATTGCATAATAACCAAAATTTTTATGCTGTTGAATTAATTCCGTCAGCAGCAAATCCGAATATTGGATATGCACATTTACTGCATAGTTGGGTAGTCAATCCTCCCTTATGGTTAGTTACTTATTCAGTTGAAGTCATAGATCCGAATGGGGCCACATGTTGGAGTGGCGATGTGACATTCCGTAAAACCCAGCCGGAACCCTGATGGATGAATCTACGCCTGGCTCTGGCTAGTCTTGGTGTCTGGTTGAGGACTGATAACGAAGAGAGTTTTCAGGTAATATAATTCCCATCTTGGAAGCAGAGAATATTTTAGATAAATACATTGAAGTCTGATTTTCTTTACTATCTATGGGTGGTAAACTTACACGGCAAGATCAAATCAGGATTTGTATATGAGAGTAATTTACCCTTTTACAGCTATTGTTGGTCAAGAGAGCATGAAGCGTGCTCTAATTCTCAATGCGGTTGATACACGTATTGGCGGTGTTCTCATCCGTGGGGAGCGTGGGACAGCTAAATCCACAGCAGCGCGCGCGCTGGCGGCATTGTTGCCGCAGGTTAAGGTTGTCAGTGATTGCCGCTTTGCCTGTGACCCGGACCGTCCTGAAACCTGGTGTACCGAATGCCGTGAGCGCGTAGAGCGGGGTGATAAATTACCTGTTTCGACCTGCCGTACGCCGTTTATTGACTTGCCTGTTTCCGCTACAGAAGACCGTGTCGTAGGCACGCTGGATATTGAGCTGGCTATACAGAAGGGAGAACGGCGTTTTGAAGCGGGTGTGTTAGCTGCTGCCAACCGTGGCTTGCTGTATATCGATGAGGTGAACCTGCTGGATGATCACGTTGTAGATGTGTTGCTTGATTCTGCTGCAATGGGCATGAATTTTGTTGAGCGTGAAGGCATTTCCTTCGCACATCCTGCACATTTTATTCTGGTAGGTACTATGAACCCGGAGGAGGGTGAATTGCGGCCGCAGCTTTTAGACCGTTTTGGCTTATCGGTGGAAATTCGTGGCATCCGCGGTTCGAGGGAGCGGGTCCAAATTATGGAACGCCATCTGGCCTTTGAACAGGATGCTGAAGCTTTTCGTCAGGAGTGGCTGCCGCGCGAGAAAGAGCTCTCAAATCGTATTGAAAAAGCGCGCAAGCTGGTTGATCAGGTCACGCATTCAAGTCGGGATTTATTAGCGATTGCAGCTTTAACATCTTCGATGAATGTAGAAGGTCACCGTGCAGATTTAGTAATTTTAAAAGCTGCGCGAGCTCAGGCGGCTTTTAACGAACATTTAAAAATTTCTGATATGGATATTGCCTTATCAGCCGAACTTGCTATGCTGCATAGAGTAAGGGGTGGACCTTTACAGGTGTCAGAAATTGGAGCGGAGGAATTGAAAGCGCACATAGAGAAGTTGGTCGGCTCAAATGGTGAAGTTAATCGGGAACAGAAACCCGAGCCAGTCAACAAGGAGAAGAAGCCCCCAAAAAAAGTATGAAGGGGGAGGAAATTGGCGACCCCCTTTCTGATAAGAGTGAGACGCCAATCCCCCCCCAGAGCGTTTTTGAACAATATAATGCTAACTGGTGGGAGGGGGGGCAAAATGTGCGTATTGGCGAGTCCTTTACACCTCGTAGGTTAGATACGCCTTTGGATAAAATTGTACGTAGCTATGGGGGGAGGCGTTCGCGTACGCAAACCGATCGAAAACGTGGGCGCTATATTCGAGCCCATCCAGCAAATGGTGACTGGCGCGATCTGGCTTTTGATGCAACTATTCGTGCTGCTGCTCCATACCAGAAAAAACGCAAAGAGCAGGGTGATTCAGTCGCTTTTCATGTGCACTCCAATGATTATATGAAAAAAGTGCGAGTACGCCGGGCAGCGAATCTCATTCTGTTTTTAGTAGATGCCTCCTGGTCTATGGCAGTTGCAGAACGCATGAGTGCCACCAAAGGCGCGATTTTGTCTCTATTGAAGGATGCATACCAGCGTCGGGATAGGGTTGGTTTGATAGTCTTTCAAAAAGACCGTGCGACCCTGGTGCTGCCGCCTACAAATTCTATCCAGCTTGCTCAACGTGCACTGCGCAGCATTCCTGTTGGTGGCAAGACGCCGCTTTCGGCTGGCTTGCAGATGGCACATGAGGTTTTACAGCGGGAACTGATGCTTCATCCCGATATACGCCCCTTGTTGATTACTATGACGGATGGAGCCGGAAATGTTGCCATGGGATCATTTGCGCCATTAGAAGAGGCATATCAGATTGCCGATCGTATTTCCAAGGATGATATTCACAGTGTGGTTATTAACATGGAAGCGGAAACATATGACCAGGGATTAGCATTGGAGCTGGCTAATCGTTTGGATGCTCCCTGTTTGACGGTTGCTGAATTAAAAGCTGAACAGCTCTATATGGCAGTGCGGCAAGTAAGTGAAGAGATTCGCAATGAATAAATGCCACCGTAAATGTAAAGATGTGGGATAGTTGATTTTTTTAATTTAACCCCAATTATTTCTACTGGCTTGTTGTATGCTCAGTTGGCAAGGAATATTTATTAATACGCCATTGAATAGCAAATTGAGTAACTGGCAGGATTCGCGAACTCGGGATATGATTATTGCGTTTGAACGAAAATAGATAGTGGTCTTGGTTTCAAATAAAAATGATGGCTCAAAGAATAGATAGTCGATCGAGAACCCATATAATTATATTAATTGTTATCCTAGCGACTATTCCATGTTATTGTTTAGGGTTGTTTCTATTATGGGGAACTGGCAAAATGGATGGGAACGGTGTAACCGCTGCTACTGGGACGTTGTCAGTTGAAGGTAACATTGTTGTTCCTACTGAAGCGCCTGCAATTTCATCTGTTTCAACTACAACGCTTACTCTTACTCCCACAATAACTGTGACATTTACACATACTATTACCTATGTGATTCCGCCCAGTGAAACACCAACGCCTACATGCACGTACACTCCTACTGCTTCAGAGACACCAACTCCGACCGCAACATTTACTCTATCTCCTACAAGTACGTAGGATTGAAAGAGATTATTGGTAGAATATGACGTTGTTGTATTTATGTGAGAGAAATTGAGTATGCATCAAAAAATCCGTAATTTCATAGCTGTCTTCATACTGGTAATTTTGCTCTTAGTAGGGTGCGAAGGTGAGTCCTTGGTTGAAGGATTGTTCTCACAGGAGATCAAAACCCCTGAATCCATTGGAACTACCGAGCATATTAAAACAAGTGTGGCTTTGAAATCAATTGAAACTCCTGAGCCTACAGTTGATGTATCTGGAAAGGTTATTTTAACAATTTGGGCGCCATCGATGTTTTCACCAAACACAGATTCTAATCAGATAGCTATGTTTTATCAGCGCTTGAATGATTTTGAAAAGGAAAATTCACAGGTGAAGATCAATGTGAGGATAAAAGCATCCAGCGGTCCGGGGAGTTTACTGGCGACTCTCATAAATGCAGACCTTGTCGCACCGCAAGCCAAACCCTCTCTTGTAATTTTGCCTCAAACTGATATGGAGGACGCTGCTAGAGAAGGGGTGATTTATCCTATAGGGGATTATTCAACAGCAATTGACTCATCAGATTGGTATGAATATGCCAGAGAACTTGCCCTGTTTGATGGAGTTCCTTATGGATTACCTTGGATTGCCGATGCTTTAATAATTGTTGCAAATTCCGAGATTATTGGAGATAACATTGCAACTTGGTCGGATATACAAAGGCAGTCTTCATTGCTATATATTCCAGCTAACGATCCCAATGCGATTGTGCTAAACGCTCTCTATCTATCAGCAGGAGGAAAAATTTTAGATCAGCAAGGGAATCCAACTATTCAGCCTGAAATATTAGAGCAGGTATTAGCGCAGATTGATATTGGAGTAAAGAGAGGGATTTTTTCAGCTAACCTGATGAATTATCAAACAAATGAGCAGATTTGGCAACTTTTACAGGATGGACAGGCAGATTGGGTAGTCACTTGGATGAGACACTATCTTCAATCAAATATTAAATCTCAAGGGGCAATACAACTTCCGTCAATGGGCACTGAACCTTATTCTCTTGCGACTGGATGGCTTTTATGTCTCTCCGAGAATGATCCGCAAACAGCTAAATGGAGTATGCAACTGGCTGAATATTTGACTGCTGAAGAATTTCTTATAGAGTGGACATATGCAGCCGGTTATCTGCCTGTGCGACCTTCCTCTGTGTTAGGGTGGCAAGACTCAGCATCCTTGAATACTATCAAGCAAATATTGATTTCTGCGCATGCCAAGCCAGAAAACGAACTTTTGAGCAGTTTAGGGCCAATATTGAGAGAATCCCTGCAAAGTGTTTTAGAGCAGCGAGAAGATCCTGGTATAGCTGCTCAAACAGCTTTTGAACAATTGGAAGAGACTACAACGGAATGAAAACAGATATGGACGAAAATAACCGAAAGAAGAAAGAAGTCTACTGGATAAATATCCAGAATTTATTTTTTCTGATTGTTTTTTTAGTGTTTTTCATTACAGTTGTGTGGAGTGATCAAATATCCATGCTAGTAAGTGAGTGGAAGCAGCAGGATTACTCAATTACTCCCACCATTACAACCCTTCCGGTCACACCCACACCGTTACCTTCAGAATGGTTGACTGCTCCGACACAAACAAATGGTGTCATCATAGGTGGATTAGTGTTGGTGCTCATTGTGTTGGTTAGTACTTTTGTCATTATGGCTTGCAATAAAAAGCGTTAACTAGTTCTCCCAGAAAACTTGATTAAAAAGCGTTTTCATAAGAACCATTGTTCGCCTGTTTGGTATTAAAGTAGATTCCGCTTGTAAGAAAAGAATTTTTTTGAATGCCCTGTAATGAGATTTTTAATTTATCTACAAGTATTTATGGTGTTTTGAGAAGAGAAAATGAGGAATGTATCTTTTGCGCTAAGATTGCTTGCAATTATTTTATGTATGTAAGTATGTCAAAAAGAAAAATAAATAACAGATGAGTTGAAATGCTACAGGATGATACTAATAAATGGAATCAACATTTCCTGTTCAGAGAGTCCTCCATGCCTGCCTAATAGGTGATTTTTCTTGTTCACCCACCACCAGTAAGCATTTCCTTCAGGAATGACAGTCCAATTACCCAAGCGGTCAACTGTTCCTTGGCAGGGCTCAGCATTTCCAAGTAATCCAGAGTCTAAGATTAGCTTTGAAGGCACAAGCTTAAAAGTGCTATTCCAGCTTTTATTTATGTATTCTTCCAAGCTTTTTTCATGACCTGGAAGAACAAATAAGTAAGGCAGTCGGCTTTCCCCACTTGGAAGCATAATGAGATGGTTCAATAATTCGGGGTGGTTGACCAGCTCGAAATCCATCACAATATCAGTTGGGATCTGACCGTGATCAGCCACAAGCAAAAAAAGTGTATCCTTTTTGTGTTTTAATTTCTGTTTAATCAAGAATTGCCTGAGCAAGTTACCAAAAGCATTCCACTCTTCCTGTATTTGTGTATTGTCTGGACCATAATGATGAGACCGAGTATCAATATCTCCCCAATAAATGTAAATATATCTCTTCTGGCTTGAATTGGTTGTAAGAAGATTTTCAAGTGACAGCCATAGTTCACTAGGTGTGTGGTAAGCATAGTTGTCTACTTCAGGCATCAGCATCCTTGATAATCCTGAGTGTGTAATGTTGATATGTTGAAATGATATAGGCTGTACACCATTTGCTTTGAAGTGTGGTCCCAAAGTATGCACTGATAAGAATGTTCCCGGATCAAATGCAACTGTTTGAAGGCTGCCAATGTTGTCAATAGATGATGCCACAGATTGAAAGACCATATTAAAGATAACACCAAACTCCTTGAGAAATAACTCATACCCAATAATTCCATGCTCTGCAGGAGTTAGACCCGTCCATAAAGTTGTTAGAGCAGCTGAGGTTGTGCTAGGGACAATACTTGTAAGCGGGGTGAAGACAATTTCATCAGCAAGGTCACTCCACAATGATTTGCCTTGCTTATTGTGCAGTTGTTCGTACAGCCATGCTTTTGCAAGGTTTAGACGAAAGCCATCTACAACTAACAAAATCACATTCTGAAATGACCCTTGTATATGTTTGTGAATTTCTGGAGATAAGAATGTCCTCCTAATCGGGTCAATGCCCAACCAGGCACAAATGCTTGCGGGCAGGTTGCTTAGACAATATCCATGGTAGTGAGGGAAAATCCCAACTGGGTACTTTGTCAGTTTGGGCATCCGGTAGGATCTTAATTTAGGCAGAATTTGTTCGGTTAAATCAAGCATTGGTCAATGCATAAGTTTAAATTTATTTTGAATGTCATGCAAATGCTTTTATAAAGTGGAAAGGGTTTCACAGGAAATAATATTATGTTTTGGGTCTATTTTTAACAATTTTTAACCTGATATAATTTTTTATTATTTCATATTGGGATTTTCATGCGGCAAGAAGTACTGACCTGGGATGATGTGAACAAATTGATCGATCATCTTATCCCACAGTTTGATATCGGTTTTGATGCTATGATAATGATCACACGAGGGGGAGTAGTGCCTGGCGGAATGCTTGCAGAAGCATTGAAGCTTGAATCAATCCTCACAGCTTCCATTGATTTTCCTGCTGAAGTCGAAATGGAAACACAACGTAAACAGCACCGTTTTCTTGCTTGGCCAAAATTCATCCAATTCCCTGAAGATAATTTGCTGGCTGACCATCTTATATTGATCGTTGATGATGTGTGGGGGTCAGGACGCACTATCACAGCGGTCAAGAACCGCGTTTCTGGAGCGGGTGGTTATCCTTACACGTGTGTGTTGCATTTTAACCCTTACCGTAATTCATTTGGCAACGCGCGTCCTGATTTTTATGCAGCTGTAACGGATGCTCATATCATTTACCCCTGGGAAATTGATCGTGGAATTGATAAGGTATTACCGTTCAAGTATTCGTGAATTATTTTAACAGCACCTTAATATAATTCTCAACCATTTGATTTACGTTAAAGAGAGTCTCTGCTCGCTTACGGGCCGCTTTACGAAATCTAGACTGGTTATTCAGCACTTCAATTGAAACCTTGACCAGCGCTGAAGTGTTTGGCGACTCTAAGTTCCAGTAATTGCTGCCATAAGGCACGACCCTGCCAGCGTCCTGGTCGATAAGCTCAGGAAGTGAACCAGTGGCATAACTCACAACAGGAAGACCACAGGCCAGCGCTTCAATAACTGAATTAGGACAAGCTGCATTAATGTCGGCTGAAAACAACAAGTGAGCAGAGCGATCAAGCTCGGGAATGGATTTATGCGGAACCAAACCCATCCAGCGAATAGACGTAAGTTGGTTGAGGGAGATGCTCCCCTTTATTTTTTTCGGGACCTTTCCAGCAACTGTCAGCTTTATCATTTTTTTGAGCTTTTTTGAAAGAGAATTTGTAAAATTAAGAGCGTTAAATAGTCCGCGTTCATAGCCACCATGAAAGCTATTTTCTACTACCAGCAAACGGAAGTGGTCTATGGGAGGCATACCGGAACCTTGAGGATTAAAAGTCTTGAGGTTGACACCGTTATAAATTACATTTGATGTAGTACGGACTGATTTATATTCTGTTTGCCACCAGTCACGGCTGAATTTGCTCTGGTAGACGATATGGTGGGCAAATCTTTTACGGATTGTAGCGAGATTCCAGTTGAACCACTCTGAGCGCAAGTAATGGTGCAATCCCGTATGTGTCTTTTTATGCAGCCAGTTCATCCCGTCCAGTCGTTGTACGATGCGTACCCCGCGTTTACGCGCGTGAAAAAGGTCAATGAGGTTGTGTGTGCCGCCAATGACAAGAATAGTTGCAGTATCCTCTTGGGAAGGGTCATGATGTGCTTGGATACCTCGTTTCTTCAACCCGCTCTTCAGTTTTGTCTGAAAAGAGGAGGGTCCACCAGAACCGTGCAGATGGGGGAGAATACAGATACTTTTTGAGGCCACTATTTCCTTATTGTCTTAGTCCATTTTCTGGGAAATTTATTACGGCTTTGACTATTCGTTCTGCTGCATGCCCATCTCCGAATGGATTAGCGGCGTGCGCCATCGCTGTGTAGGCACCCGCATTGTCTAGCAGATGCTGCGTTTCATTGAAGATGCTGTCTGTTTTTGTCCCAATAACTTTAAGCACACCAGCTTCTACTCCCTCTGGGCGTTCAGTAACCTCGCGCAGTACTAAGGTAGGAACTCCTAAGCCTGTCGCTTCCTCTTGAATACCACCCGAATCCGTCAGAACTAATTTTGCCCGTTTTAATAAATGCACCAGCGGCAAATATTCAATCGGCGGTATAAGAGTGATATTAGCAATGTTACCAAGTAAACCATAAACAGGTTTTTGAATGTTAGGATTGAGATGAACTGGGTAAACCAGCTCGAGTTTGTCCGAATATGTTTCGGCGATTTTTTTTAGTGCCTTACAGATGTTCTTAATCGGTTCACCAAAATTTTCTCGTCGGTGTGCAGTTATGACAATGAGTTGCCGCTCTCCTGAAAGTATCTTCCTCGTGGATAGCAGCTTCTCTACTTCTTCGGGCATTGGGAGTTTCACAATGCGTTGCAGTGCATCAATAACTGTATTTCCGGTTACTTTAATGCGCCAGCCCGGCACACCTTCATTTAATAAATTCTGCTGGCTGTGTTTGGTCGGGGCAAAATGCAAGTCAGTCACTACACCTGTGACTCTGCGGTTTATCTCCTCAGGGAACGGCTGCCATTTATTGTGAGTGCGTAATCCCGCTTCCACGTGACCAATCCTAATCTTGTGATAAAAGGCGTTCAGTGCGGCAACCATAACTGTAGTTGTATCCCCTTGAATGAGAATCCAATCAGGTTTTATATCATTTAGGATTGGATCAAGATATTTGAAAATATTCGAAGTGAGCTCTGCAAGTGTTTGGTTGGGTTTCATCAAGTTAAGATCGATATCCGGAGTTATATCAAACAGGTTCAAAACCTGATCAAGCATTTCTCTATGTTGTGCAGTGACACATACTTTTGACTCCATTTCCTCATACTGTGCCAATTTGTGAACTACAGGAGCCATTTTCACGGCTTCTGGACGTGTGCCAAAAATAATGAGGATGCGGAGTTTTTTCATGAGAGTTTATCTTTTTTAATTTTTTGCCCTAGGCGGATAAATTGGAAGTTGGCTGTTTCCCATTGTTCACGTTTCCATCCACCAGTTATGTCAATCGCTGTTTCTGCTGGTGTTATTGGGCGAATGGTCATGGGGTCTAGTTGCTGAAATTGGGTGTGGCTGACTAATAACAATATTACTTCTGCATCCCGAATTACCTCTTTTAACGATACGCAGACATTTGAATTCTTTACTGTGGCTTCTGGTTTATAAGGTTCAAATGTTTTTACTTTAGCACCTTCATTAGCCAATAAATTAACCACTTCAACGGCTGGGGATTCACGCAAATCATCCACATTGGATTTATATGCTAATCCCAATGCAGCGATGCGTTTTCCTTGCAAATTTCCTATGCTTTGCTTGATGAAATTGACTACATATGCTGGCTGACTATCGTTAACTTTCCTGGCAGTATGAATTATAGTGGAAATATCTGGGGCTGCTTCTACTAAGAACCATGGGTCGACGCTGATGCAGTGTCCACCCACGCCTGGTCCTGGTTTAAGGATATTAACGCGTGGATGGCGGTTGGCTAATCGAATTGCTTCCCAGATGTCCACACCAAAATGATCTGCTATGCGAGTGAATTCGTTTGCGATAGCAATATTTTCGTCTCGATAGGAATTTTCCATCAATTTCACCATTTCAGCTGTAGTGGCATCAGTTAAAATTATTTCACCCTTTACGAAAGTTGCATAAAGCTCTCTTGCAGCTTCGGCTGAGGTAGGATTAATCCCGCCAATTATGCGCGTGTTTTCAATGATCTCACGTAAAATTTGGCCTGGCAGTACCCGCTCGGGTGAGTATACCAAGTAGAAATCCTTGCCTGCCTGATATCCGCTACCTTCTAGGATGGATGCCACCATATCAATAGTTGTTCTTGGCGGGCAGGTGGATTCCAGAATAACAAGATTATTCTTTTGAAGATAAGGGAGTATTGATTCAGTAGCTGTTTTTACATAGGAAAGGTCAGCTTTCTTCTCGTTTGTGATGGGTGTTGGGACTGAAATGATAAATGCGTCTGCATCTTCCGGTTCTTTTTTTACGATAAGATTACCTGAACGTAGGGCAGCCTGAACGAGAGTGCGCAGTCCTGGTTCATAGATATGGGATTTGCCATTATGCAAACTAACCACTACTTGTTCATTATTGTCCACTCCAATAACTTTGAGACCGTGTGTGGCAAAAGTACTGGCTGTAGGTAATCCGATGTATCCAAGTCCTAAAACACAGATTTTCTGATACTTCAAATTGATCCCTTTCAAAAAGAGTTTTATAATTATCTCATAAAACAATTTAGGAAAAAGTGGGTATATTCTGAATTCTTGTTATGCTTTCTCCATCGTGATAAACTTCAAATATCAATGTATAGATAAGGATTTTATATGCCGAAAACGCTTTATTTACTGGATGGTCACGCTCTCGCTTATCGCGCATTCTTTGCCCTCATGGCTTCTGGCTCGCGTTTCCGCACGCGTTCTGGAGAGCCAACAGCAGGCACCTATGGATTTGCCAATATTTTATTGCGTATTATTGAAAAAGAGAAACCGGAATATCTTGCAGTGGCATTTGATACCGGTAAGACGTTTAGAAATAAGATGTACGCTGAGTATAAAGCTACACGCGCCAAGATGCCAGATGAGCTTATACCGCAGATTGAACGCATTCGCGAATTAGTGGATACTTTCAATATTCCCCGTTTGGAGGTTGAGGGGTATGAAGCTGATGATGTGCTTGGTACCGTTGCTGAAAAAGCTGTCAAGGAAGGGTACGATGTTAAGATCATAACTGGTGACCGGGATTTATTACAGCTCGTCAACGACCGGATCATTGTGAATTTATCTGGAGCAAAGCTCTCAGATGCCAAAGATTATTTTCCGGAAGATGTAGAAGCATATTTAGGTGTGTCTCCAAACCAGGTTGTTAATTACAAAGCTTTAGTTGGTGATACCTCCGATAACATCCCGGGTGTAAAAGGTGTAGGAAAGAAAACAGCAACGCCACTTTTGAAAAAATATAAAAATTTAGATGAGATATACGCTCACTTAGATGAGATTCCTGAGCGAGTCCGCAAGCTCTTAGAGGCGGGCAAAGAAAATGCATATTTGAGTTTTCAGCTTGCAGAAATTCATACTGATTTGGATATCAAAGTTGATATCAATAAAGCTCATATAGATAATGTGGATCCTAATCGAGTGATAAGGTTATTTCAACAGCTCGAATTTGGTTCGCTGATTTCACGTATTGAAAACTTGATGGGAATGGTTACACCAAGTGGTACGGAAAATCAGGCATCACTGTTTACTAATACTGCAGTAAAGGTGAATGCAATTCAGCAATATATGGTGAAAACTCATATTGTAAATACTCCTGAGAAATTAGCAATAATTAGGGAAAAACTCAACAAAGTGAAGAAAATCTCATTTGATACAGAGACTACTTCAGTTGATGCTATGCAGGCTGATTTGGTGGGAATATCGCTCAGCTTCCAGGAGGGCGAGGGCTATTATTTACCTGTTGGACATCAAACTGGCGAGGAGCAATTGAATGTTGATCAGGTTGTAGATGCACTTGGATCGATTTTTGCAGATAAGAATATTAAAAAGATTGGGCACAACTTGAAATATGATGTTATTGTATTACGCAATCATGGCATAGAAACCTCACCACTGTCTTTCGACACGATGATTGCTGCTTGGCTAGTCGAGCCGTCCACCAGACGTTTAGGATTGAAAAGGTTAGCCGAAACTGAGCTGGGAATCTACATGACACATATTGAGGATTTGATTGGGAGTGGGAAGAAACAGCTCTCAATGGCGGGAATTTCGGTGAAGGATGTGAGCAATTATGCGGTTGCGGATGCTGAAGTACCTTTACGTCTGGAAAAAATATTACGTAAAAGACTTGAATTGAACAATGGTATTCGGGTGTTTGAAGAGCTTGAGATGCCACTTGTGCCAGTTTTGGTAGATATGGAATATACCGGCATTTCCCTAGATAAACACTTTTTCAAGGCATTTTCCCGTGAATTAAACCAACGTATGATCAAGATTGAAAAAGAAATATATCAGTCTTTGGGGTATCCAATTAATATTAAATCGACTCAGCAGCTTTCCAAAGCACTGTTCGAGAAATTGGGTTTGCAGCCGCCAGACCGGAGTAAAAAGACAAAATCTGGATTCTATTCCACGTCTGCCGCTGTGTTAGAGGAAATGCGAGGGCAGCATGACGTTGTTGATTGGGTTTTGGAATATCGTGAACTTGCCAAACTAGTCTCCACTTATCTGGATGCACTTCCCAAACGAATAAATCCTCGCACAGGGCGGGTGCATACATCTTTTAATCAAACCGGCTCTGTAACAGGGCGCTTAGCTTCTTCAGATCCGAACCTGCAGAACATTCCTACTCGTACAGCATTAGGCCATAGAGTGAGGCAGGGATTTATAGCCAGGGCAGGTTATGTGCTATTATCGGTCGATTATTCCCAGATTGAATTGAGAATAGTAGCATGTATGTCCAGGGATGAAGCGATGTTGAATGCTTTTCGTGCAGGGCAGGATATTCATGCTACAACAGCTGCTGCGGTTTATAGTCTTCCAATAAAAGAAATTACCAAAGAACAGCGCCGGCATGCAAAAGCCATCAATTTTGGTTTGATTTATGGTATGAGTGCTTTTGGATTGAGCCGCACTACAGATCTCACATTAGCTGAGGCGGAGATTTTTGTTAAAGCATATTTTAAACGTTTCCCTGCTGTTAAACAATATTTAGATGTCATCCGCAAGCAGGCAGCTAAGCTAGGATATGTAGAAACCTTGCTGGGACGTCGGCGTTATTTCCCTAATCTAAAAAATCCTGTTAATCAGCAAACACGAGCAAGAGAAGAACGCGAAGCTGTTAATGCCCCTATTCAGGGAACAGCTGCAGATATTATTAAACTTGCTATGATCAAGCTTCCTGACATATTGCAGCAAGCAGGTCTGGAAGCGAAGTTGCTATTGCAGGTTCATGATGAATTATTGCTTGAGTGCCCAAAACTGGAATTGGAAAAGACAGCAAAAGTGGTACAAGACACGATGGAGAAGGCTTATAAATTATCGATACCATTAATGACAGATGCCAAATGGGGAATAAATTGGGGAGTATTGAAGCCCCTATAAGGATAAATATGCTAAGAAAATTGGAAAAGATAGTATATGAATGCAATATGGAGTTGCCCATACACATTCCAATTTCGCAACTGCCTTTGCTGTATTTAGGAAACCAATCCCCGCTTGTTTAACCTCGCTTGTACAAAATTTTTAAGCTCTAGTACCAGTATGGGAATTTGCGCCTATTGGTAGAGAGGCCGTTGGCGCAGAAGTTATCCGTTCTATCGGAGATTCAGCAGCGGTTATATTAAAAATCATGGCGTTTCCATAATTGGAGCAACACCTCTGAAAGCCCTAGAATCAGCTATTTTGGTGGAGTACGTTGCAAAAATATACTGGTTGGCATTACAGATATACAGATAGGTGAACCACAAGTACTTTCAAAAGAAGAAATTAAAGAGCACTTTAATTGGTATAAGAATATTTGTGGGTAAAAATATTCGGATTGGATTTTTTGGTGGCTCGAAACAGCAGCAATATTTTTTATTAAAACGCCGATTTAATTTATTTTTTTAAAAACACCTACCGTTACTTTTTAGTTTTATTTGGTTTATAGTAAGGAACGTTGATTTCAATGATTTTACAGATACGTTCATCTAATAATCTGCTTAAAATATGGGCATCGATGTCTTCGATAGGTGGGGTTGCTGTTACCACTGTTGGTAGTTCTCGCTCGTATCTGTAATTAAAAATTTGAAATAATTTTTCCCTTGCCCATGGAGTGGCGTTTTGTGTTTTCAGGTCATCCAGAATTAATAGATTTGTTGTACGGACCTGTGTAAAGACCTTATCATATGAGATAGTGCTTTTAGGGCTAAATGTAGCCCGTAAGTGGTCTAGAAGATCAGGCACGCTAGTGAAAATCGGATTTTCTCCAAACCCGGTGCGGTAATGACCGATTGCTGCAGCTAGATGAGTTTTACCTGTTCGGTATTTTCCAATGAATAGAATCCATCCCTTTGGTTTTTCAGCAAATTGTATGGCAGCTTTAATTACTTTGTCTAAACTTTTTTGTTCAGAAGCTGTTAATTTTTCGTTATGGCGTGGGGAAAATTCATTAAAGGTGCGGTGATGGCTCAGGTTAGCTAAGGACGAGATTGGAGAGATTGTTGTTTCGATTAATGGGTTTCTATAATCTGGCGAGGTGATAAATATCTTTGTTACGAGATTTTTATCTTGTAATCTTGAGCTTATGCGATCATCAATCTCATTTAAATTCAAATTAGTGGTTAATACAGTTGGGAGTTGCTTGATATAGCGGAAGTTGATAATCTGATAAAGTTTCTCGCGCGCCCAAGGAGTGGTATTTTGGGTACCAAGGTCGTCAAGAACTAAGAGGTGAATATTACGGATTTCATCAAAACGATCCTCATAGGTAGCTTCCTTATTTGCAAAGGTAGAACGAAGCCAATCCAGAAGGTCAGGCACAGTTAGGAAAAGAGTTGGCACTCCTGAAGTAACAACAGTATTGGCAATGGCGGCAGCTAAATGGGTTTTTCCACAGCCATAGTTTCCCATTAATAATAGCCAACCATTTAGGTTCTGAGCAAAATTCTGGGCTGTTTTAAAAGCCACCTCTAAGGTCCCGTTCACATCATTTTTGCCTCCTCGACCGCCTACTTTAAAAGTGCTGAATGTCATTTGCTTGAAAGCATCGATATTGCTTAGGTTATATAATCTTATAAATTTTGTTTTTTGTGCTTCCTCTTTCCGACAGACACATATTTCTAATTGGCCAAATTGTGGGTGATCAATGGGCAGGTCTCGTCTAACAAAACCAATGCCGCCACAAATAGGGCATGGCTTTTGTTTTTTATTTTCTAATTTCTTTTTTTTGGGCTTATGATTTGCCGAATCTCTCTTTGGCATATCTGATGATATCCTCTCCAGGGTCTTTTTTATCGGCTCCATGATGTCCTTCCTCCTGCCAGCCATTCAGAATTGCTTCTACATAGCGCCAACGACGCACATTATTTTTCACGGCTATATGCATAGCTTCTCTAATCCATTGAGGTGGGAATTTATTTTCTGCATCTCGCAAAGATTCAGCGATCATTGGTGTCAGTGTTCCAAAATTCTCCTCATAAAGGTGAAAAATATTCAATTTTTCACTCTTTTCAGTGATTGTTTTCTTTTTTTCAATTAGGGTTGTAGGTTCTGATATCTCGGCCATTGCTTTTCGACCTCGCGGGGAATTCATAAAGAAACGAGCATTCTCGATATCACTACCCGAATCATTAGTAATCAATGATCCGCGTTTTAGGGCTTTTTCCAGTCCTTCGATGAATTGTTGTTTGATTTTAGTTAGGTTGTCCCCGAACCCGGTAATAAATTGACTGTCTGATAGCAAATCCTTTAGGGTTATTGGGTTTACCTCGTCCCCGCTTTTTTGAATGAACCATAAGGCATATAATGTTATTTTTAATTCATTAAGGTCGTCAATTGTCGGGAGGAGTTGAGTCACAAATTGATCGGGTAATCGTGTGGAAAGTGTTGCGTTATTAGTAAAGCCCATGAATGGTTGCATGATGCCCTCTACCCCTTTTTAGATTTATTAAATGGTAGTGTGGCTGCATTTTCAAATCGGGCAATGTCGTTTAAGAAAACAATTTCAATTCCGGAATGAGTAGGTCCATTACGGTGTTTGGCAACGATGATTTTGGTAATGTTCTGTTTTTCACTTTCCTTTTTCAAGGCTTCAGGTCGATGAATAAACATTACAATATCAGAATCCTGCTCTAAGCTTCCAGATTCGCGTAGGTCGGAAAGCATGGGGCGTTTATCAGCGCGTTGTTCTACAGCACGAGAAAGCTGAGCGGCTGCAAGTACAGGCACGTTCAGTTCTTTTGCAAGGGTTTTTAGATTACGTGAAATATAAGAGACTTCCTGTACCCGGTTTTCTGTTCGTGTGTCACTGGACATCAATTGGATGTAATCTACCAATATCAGATCGAGATGATATTCAAGGTGCAGGCGGCGGCATTTCGTACGCATTTGAATGGGGGTAATTGCCGGTGTGTCATCAAGAAAGATATTTGTATCACTCAATACTTCGATAGCATGTGTAAAAAGGGGCCATTCATCATCCTCTAGATCTCCGGAACGAAGTCTCTGTGTATTGAGATGAGTTTCCTGTGCAATTAACCTCTGGACCAGCTGTTCATTGGACATCTCTAATGAGAAAAAAGCCACATGTTTTTTATGTTTTTGAGCAGCATTTTTGGCAACCGTGAGCAAGAACCCTGTCTTACCAGATGCAGGTCTACCGGCTATAATTAGTAAGTCAGATTTTTGCATTCCACCGAGCACTTTATCAAGATCAATCAAGCCGGTTGGTACACCAAAAAATTCATTTTTTTGCTGTGACAGTTGTGAAACCCGATCGTAATATTCACTCAAAACTGACTTAATCGGTTGTAAGTCACGCCGGATGCGCCTTTCACTCAGATTGAAGATGGATTTCTCGGCGGAATCCAAGATAGAGTTTACTCTCTTTTCCTGGTCATAAGCTAGTTTGGCTATCTCATTGGCAGCATTTAGCATCTGTCTGCGTACAGATGTTTCATCTACGATTTGTGCATATGCTTCCACATTTAATGAACTGGGTGTTTGATTGACCAGTGACAACAGATATGCCTGACCACCAATTTCATTGAGCTGATTTCGTTTATCCAGTTCTTCGCTAACAGTCAGAATGTCAATTGGAATCCGATGATTGTGCAAGTGATTGAACACTTCCCATATCCAGCGATTACGAATAATGTAGAAATTAATTCCTTTAAGGATTTGAGCAATATCATAGTAAGATTCCGGGTTTATCAGCACAGAACCCAGGACCGACTCCTCCGCTTGGCGGTTATGTGGTTGGGATTGGATAGACTGTGCTTCAGTGTCTTTGAAAGAAGGGAAATCATTCATAAGTTTGACATAAGTTTGAATTGTAGTTATTTATTTTTTTTATCGTCTGGCGGTTTTCCCTCTTGGTTCTTATCGTTGGAATGATCAATTTTGTCCTGCCCCTGGGCTTTAAGATATTCATCAAATATGGTCAATCTCTCATCTCCCAGGGTTTTTTCAACTTGGCTCGTTTTGAGGTCTTTAGAGGGTTTGTTAGATATAGTTTCTTCCCCCATCTCAATTTCTGGTGTAATACTGGCTTCATCCATTACCTCACTGGAGATAAAAATTGGCGTGTGTGTACGTACCGCCAGAGCGATTGCATCAGAAGGTCTTGAATCGATTTCAATGGATTGGTTATTTTTGTTAATTATGATCGCACCATAATAAATATCATCTTTCAATTCACTAATCACAATGCGACCAATCTTTCCTCCAAGTTTAGAGATTACGTTTTTTATCAGGTCGTGCGTTTGTGGACGTGCAATTTCAATTTCTTGCAGGGCGATAGTTATCGCTTCTGCTTCGTAGGGACCAATCCAGATGGGCAAATAACGGTCAGCATTTACCTGCTTTAGAATTACGATACGCTGTTGGTTGGTTAGACTTACACGCAAACTATCAATTTGTACTTCGATTAGACCAGCCATACCCACTCCGAGAAAGAAGAACTCATTATCATTATTTTAGCATGTGACTGGTTATTTAGAAATTAAAAGATATTAAATTGTATGTTTTTTTAAGATTAAGGTATAATTTTTACAAGTTACCCACGTGATCAAATCCCTAAGGGTAAAATTTAAAGAACAATATAGGATAATTAAGAGGTAAAGAACGTCTAGCCCAAGTTGCTAATTCAAGTGAGAGTGGATTCTTATTACGTTATTATTAATATTTGATTCTAAAGTATTTATGCCAATGCTTGGTTGAAAATTATTCAATGAAACCTTTAGTACTTGTAATTGAGGGTAAACGTGCTGCCCGTCCATCTTTTTCGGGGGGATTGTTAAAAAAGGGTTTTGAAGTTGAATCAGTTCCAAATGGTAGCTCGGCAATAAAATACCTTAAAAAAAATCAACCACATGCAATCGTAATCGACGCCGATTCTATGCGAACCACTGGCTCAAGGATTTGTCAATCTGTACGTAATGCTGTAACAGAAACCCCAATTGTTCTAGTATTATCGCAGGATTCAAGGGTGGGAAGCAACAATACCGCAGACGAGGTTCTGAATCTTCCTTTTACTTTACAGAAATTGGTTAACCGTTTGCGTCCATTTATCACTATGGATCAGAACAAAATGCTGGAAGTAGGTTCGATTAAATTGGATCTTGATCAACGTTGGGTTCATTGTAATGGAAAAAAGACAAGACTAACCCCACGCCTTTTTAGATTGATGAAGACATTAATGAAAAAGCCAGGTGTTGTTCATCAACGCGAAGAGTTGTTTCGTAAGATCTGGGAGACAGAATACTTTGGTGATATGCGTTCTTTGGATGTACATATCAGCTGGTTGCGCCGGGCAGTTGAAGATAATCCACGCAACCCCAAATATATAAAGACAGAACGCGGTGTCGGTTATTATTTTGTAGGAGAATCGGACAAAAAATAGTTGAAGCCAAGAACATAAAAAGGAAAAAAGTAACCGCTCCTGAGAGCGGTTTTTTATTGCAGCTAATATTGATTATTTGATAGACACAACAAGTGTTAACAAAAGTCCCCCGGCAATCACGCTTCCTAATTGACCAGCAGTATTAGAACCCATTGCGTGCATTAGGATGAAGTTCTCGAAATCCTCGTCTTGAGCCATTTTTGCAGAAAGCCGTCCAGCCATCGGGAATGCGCTGATACCGCATGCTCCAATAAGCGGATTGATTTTTCCGCCAGAAAAAAAGGACATTATTTTGCCAAACAATAGACCAGCAGCGGAATCAAAAATAAATGCCAGCAAACCCAAACCCAAGATCATAAGAGTATCAATACGCAGGAAGCTTTCAGCAGTCATAGTAGCGCCTATTGTCACTCCTAAGAACAAAGTAGCCACATTGATGATCTCATTTTGAGCTGATTTATTAAGTCGTTCGACTACCCCGGATTCCTTTAGCAGGTTACCAAGCATAAGGGCAGCAATCAGAGGAGCAGCGATGGGTGCTAGCAGACTGATTAAAATTGTTACAACAATCGGAAAGATGATTAATGCTTGCTTTGATACTGGGCGCGGCGCATAATCCATGCGGATTAAACGCTCTTTGCGGGTGGTTAGCAATTTCATTATAGGTGGTTGTATGATTGGTACGAGACTCATATAGGAATATGCAGTCACTGCAATAGGAGCCAGAAGTTCCGGAGCAAGTTTGCTGCTGACATATATTGCAGTAGGTCCATCAATTGCACCGATCACGCCAATTGAAGCCGCCTCATTTAAGTCGAACCCCAGCAGTGTGGCTAATAAGAGCGTGCCGAAAATGCCTAATTGCCCTGCTGCTCCTAATAGTGCCATTTTAGGTTGAGCGAGCAGAGGACTGAAATCGATCATACCTCCAATACCTATGAAGATCAGTAGAGGAAAAAGTTCTGAACGTATCCCTGCGCGGTAAAGGACTGAAAGAAAACCCTCTCCATCAGCGGAAGCTGTCATTCCCAAATTAGCTAAAATGCATCCAAAACCAATGGGTAGTAATAATACAGGTTCATATTCCTTTACAATAGCAAGATAAATTAGTACTAAACCTACGCCGATCATAACTGCGTTTCCCCAGTAGAAGAAGGCAAGCCCATTTGAGATTTCATTGATGAGGGTTGTTAGATCCATTATTGATCCTGATTCAGTCTTGGTATTCCATTAGAACTTGGCTATGCTTCACCTGCTCGCCGACAGAGACACATATTTTGGAAATAATGCCATCTCGGTTGGCGCGAATTGAATTTTTCATTTTCATTGCTTCCAGCACACATAGTTCCTGCCCGTAATTGACTTTATCGCCATCATTTATATTAATACTCGAAATAACACCAGGAATAGGGGCTTTGATTTGTTTGGATTTTTTTGTGAGTTCTGAAACTGGTTTGTCAATCTCCACTGATTTGACTTGAGGGGTGACTGCGCCGAGAGTAATTTGTTTTTGCTGCTCTGATGGGATCAGTGTTTCTTCCGGCCATACCTCAAATATTTCACCGTCCACACTTGCTTGAATCGGCCTGGAATGAATGTCGTCAACAATAACTTGGTAGGTTTTATTCTGAATTCTCACATGGATTTTCATACCGGTTTACCTTAATGTTTGCGATTGAATATGTGCGACGTCTGGTTTAGCTGGCGGCTCCGATAGCCAGCTTGCCATGGGCTTATAGTCTCTCGTACTTTATGTGCAGATGTTATTAGAGAAGCATTTTGTAAGGAGATTGCAGCAACTATTGCTGCTGCGACTGCTTGCCTTTTAAGATTCAGTTCTTCTTGCTCTGTCTTAGCAGAAGGTTGTGTGGGTTTAATTGTTGTACTTCTTTGCTTGAACGGCAATCGAACTAACAGCGCCATTAATCCCCACAGGAAAATAATCCCCACAAAGACCAATCCTATTCCTATTGCAGTGATAAATAAAGCGTTTTCCAAATTATGCATACTATTTATTCTCCATATTTATACTGGCGAATTTCCATGTTTTCGGGCTGGTGCTTGCAGTTGCTTATCATGTAGTGCTAATAAAGCGCTGATGATTTTTACTCGAGTTTCAGCCGGCTCAATAACTTCATCGACAGAACCAGCATAAGCAGCCGCGTAGGGATTTAAAAATTGTTTGCGATACTCATCGGTCAGGCGTTTTCGCTCTGCTTCAGGATTATCCGCTTCGCTAATCTCTTTATGGTAGAGAATATTTGTGGCGCCTTCCGGGCCCATTACAGCAATTTCGGCACTTGGCCAAGCGTAAGTAATATCTGTGCCAAGATATTTGCTGCTCATAACTAAATATGCACCGCCGTATGCTTTACGGGTAACGATGCTAATTTTGGGAACTGTTGCTTCTGAATAGGCATATAGTGCCTTGGCTCCATGACGGATGATCCCACGGTGTTCTTGGTTCACACCCGGTAAAAATCCGGGTGAATCCACAAATGTAATTAAAGGAATATTGAAACAATCACAAAATCTTACGAACCGACATATTTTATCTGCTGCATTAATGTCAATCACTCCGGCAATGACACTGGGCTCTTGAGCGACAATACCTACAGTGCAGCCGTTCATGCGCGCCAGACCAATTATGGCATTTGTTGCAAAAGTGGATTGCAGCTCTAAAAATGAGTTATGGTCTACAATTCGCAGAATTACATCGTGCATGTTGTAGGGTATGGAAGGATCCATTGGAACAATTTTGTTCAAAGATTTATCTATTCTTGTTGGGTCATCCGCGGGAGCATAGCAGGGCGGGTTTTCCATATTGTTGCTTGGCAGGTATCCAAGTAGAGAACGGCACAATGCCAGGGCATCAGATTCCTTTGTACTTGTTACATGTGCGGTTCCACTTGTCCCTAAATGGATTTCTGCTCCTCCCAAACTTTCAAAATCTACAATTTCACCAGTAACGGATTTGATGACATTCGGACCAGTAAGAAACATATAAGACAGCTTTTCCACCATGATAATGATGTCTGTTAGGGCAGGGGAGTATGCAGCGCCCCCCGCACAGGGGCCAAGGATTAAACTGATTTGAGGAACTACACCTGAGTAAAGAGCGTTGCGGCGGAAAATTTCGCCATATCCACCCAGACTACGCACACCTTCTTGGATTCGCGCACCGCCGGAGTCAATCAACCCAATGATGGGCACACCGTTTTGAACTGCCAGGTCCATCATTTTGCAGATTTTATGGCTTTGCATTTCACCTAGGGCGCCGCCCATTACAGTAAAATCCTGCGCATAGGTATAAACAGTTCTGCCATTAATTTGCCCGTATCCAGTTACGACACCATCGCCCAGATATTTTTCATGCTCTGGAGCGCTGGAGTCATCCCGGCGGATGATTAAAGCACCCATTTCATGGAAACTGCCTGGATCAAGTAGTATGTCAAGGCGTTCTCGTGCTGTTAATTTACCTTTTTCATGTTGTTTAGCAGTTCGTTTTTTACCTCCCCCAATTTTGGCTTTCCCTTGCATTTTATGTAACTCGTTTATTCTGGGATCTTCTTTAGCCATTTTAATTCCTTTGAATAAATAAATTTATTCCACAATTATATGTTATCAGATATAGTCCGATTAATTTTATAATTTTAAATCAATGGGGCAAGTGATAATTAGGTAAAAAAGTTATATTTCAGGGGATTTTAGTCCTGATTTATATAAAGAGAAAAAGTAGTGCAGCCAACAAAAGAATTGGGGTTATGATGCTGCTGGCAATGATCGCATGGGCTTGAGTGCGCGTTTCGGGCTTGCGGAAAAGATAAATGCCCAATATCAAATCACCGCTAAATGAAATCAGGCTTAGGATTGGCAAAAGCAGCAGGCGGTTTGAAGGGCTGAGTTCCGGGATCTTGCCCGGAGAATTGTATCCAAGGAAAATCGTCTCCCGCGATGGAATAATGAAGCTCACTGTTATTAATAATGCTATTGTGAGCGTGAGACCCATCAAAGCAAATATTTTGATTTTTCTGTCTTGCCATGCTCTCAGTAAGAAAGTGACTGCCCGATTTGATTGGCTTGAGATAGGTGTGATGGAGCCCATTTCCAGGGCATTTTGAAATGCTTGAGTAAAAAGATTTGGATCGGCGGGGGATATTGCATAGATTTCCCCCAGGGTACTGATAAGAAGGGTGTTCCTTTTTTCTGAAGCGAGAAATTCGATCTTCCCTAATTCTCGAACTTGCATTGTCCCAAGCAGTACTCCAAAAAGGCGCAGAGGTGGAAGTGGAATCTGATATCCCATTTCGCCTAATGGGCGAATCCACTCGATATCCTGTATGGGGATATCAATGCTTCGTAATCCCCAGCGCAGGCGTAAGCCGTTGCGGTCGAGCAGATATTTTGCTCTAAGTAACGCATAACCGCTGTAAGCGATGAAAGGCAGTGGCATCAATGCCAATACCCCACCTACTAACAGAAGCATAAAAACCCCACCACTCCCTTGCTCAAAAGCCAATAGGGCTAGGGTAATGCTGATGCTGAGTACTAATAATGCTGCACCGAGGTGGATAAGAATTCCTCTTCGTCTTGATGGAGCAAACTCGTGTGCTGTATTCATTTACAAGAGCTGTTTTTACTATTTATGTGAAAATTTTCGGATACATGTTCGCAATTTCTCACAGACAAGAGCCACCTGTTCCTGCGACATAATGCTTGAGAAAGGCAAAGCCAGGCCGCGCTTTCCCAGATCCTCTGTGATAGGATAATCGCCGCGCTGATAGCCGAAGCGTTCGATCATATATGGTTGTAGATGAATGGGTGAAAAGTAGGGTCGTACAGCGATGCCCTCTTTTTCCAGGCATGCCGCCAGCAATTTGCGGTCGATATGTTTTGCAATGCGTATCACATATACAAACCAGCTCATTCTTGTTGTTGCAGGAGCAATGAAGGGAATTTCGACTTCCTGGGTATCCTTTAGATATTGGTTGTACCAATGCGCGACCTGTTCTCGTCTGAGCAGTATTGCTTCGATGCGTGCTAATTGGGTCAGGCCCAGGGCTGCACTCATCTCATTCAGACGGTAGTTGTATCCTAAATATGTATGCTGCAACCAGGTGTCGCCAGGTGCTCTACCCTGATTGCGCAGTGCTTTCATCAAGTTGGCAGCTTCAGGATTATCAGTCACAATTACACCGCCTTCGCCGGTTGTGATTTGTTTATTAGGGTAAAAAGCGAAAACGCCGTAATCGCCAAATTTTCCGGCTTTTTTGCCTTTGTATTCTGCACCTAATGCCTCACAAGAATCTTCAATCAAGGTCAAGTTGTGTTGTTTGCTGATGCCCATCAAAATGTCATAGTCAGCTGGCTGGCCGAATACATCCACAGGCAGGACTGCTTTTAATCTGCAGGTGGTTCCTGCTCCTTTGCGTGGGAGCCACTTTTCAGCTCTCTTCCCGCCGCTCAACAGATCCTCAACTGCCTCCAATGTTTGCTGCATGTCCAGGTTGCCTGTATTCGCTTCAACATCAACAAAGACCGGAATAGCTCGCTCGAACAGGATGACATTGGTAGAAGACACAAAGGAGAACGGGGTCGTAATAACTAAATCACCGGGTTCTATCTTTGCTGCTCGAATGCATAAATGTAAGCCAGATGTGCCAGAACTCACACCGATGGCACTTTGGCTGCCGATGTATTCACGTATAGCAGCTTCGAATTCCTTGATACGTGGTCCTATACTCAGGTATTTGGTGTCCAGCACAGACAGCACCGCTTCACGGTCTACGTCAGTGATTTCCGGGGAAGACATTGGAATTAGGTTTTTCTTCTTAGGATTCATATGATTGATTTTACCTTTATTCCATTCTTATGGTCAAACTGCAAAGCGACCGTAGGGAGTCCTGCCGCGAAGCGCTCTGTAAGAGTAAGGGCGACCGTAGGGAGTCTCGTAGAGATCATCGCGTAGCATACTGTAAGAGTCGCACAGCAATCCTCTACGTATTTGTCATTCTGAGGAGGGTAGTAACCCGACGAAGAATCTCAATAAGCAAGGTGAGATCCTTCGCTTACGCTCAGGATGACATAAAGGGTAGTGGTTACATAGATCGCGCAGCACCCCTGTAGGGCTAGGTGCACCACGCTACGCTCTGTACACGTCTCCGCTCTCTGCTCTTGCAGAGAGCTTTGAAAGCCGACAAAACCCGACAAAACCCGACACTTTTTCAAAAGAAAGGATTCGTTCCTAAGGAACGAATGATGGTACAGGGCGGATATTCGCATAGCTTAAATGCAGGGTGTTCTATCTGCAGATTAAAGACTTCCTCGCCCCCCCCGGGGAGAGGTGAGGGGTTCTTATCGACTCATGGTTACTTTTTAGCTATTTTTTCTTTTATGCGATTGAATTCATCGAATTTCCCACCTGCTTTAGCCCATCGCTCTATCTCTTTAAGATCAATCATATTTTCACTAGAGACTAAAGCAGCCTGTATTAAGCATTGCTGGTCACCCCAATAAAAGTAGGCAGCTAGCCTATCCTTCACACAATCAGTTGGCGATATTATTCTAAGGATCCCTGTGGAAAATAATAACTCAATAATTTGCTTAACCGGTTCACCACCAACAGTCAAAGGACCTGGTGGAAATTCAACAAAGAATTGAGAGTCTGGATGTTTGAAATATCGCGCTTCTTTTTGCGAAAAACGCATTTACCATATCCAAATCCTTGGACACGTATCTATTGCTGCTATGAATCGAAACAGCCGCACCACCAGAAAGTATAACTTTTATATCCCTCTCTCTTAAGTGAGATTGAACGAATGCCCCAAGTTCGCTTTGAGTCATTTTCTTTATAGACTTCATAGGGGCTTTTTGTTACGCCTTGGTCTCATTCTTACCATAACGAGTCTCTCGTGTTCTTCCTCTGGATAAAAAGATAGTGCTTTTTTCAACAAACTTTTCAATTCCTGCAGAAAAGGGTACGCTTGATTAAATGAATACAGGCGTGTACGGCCTGCCTTGCGACTAACCAGAACACCACCGATCTCCAATTTTTCTAATTGCTTCTGGATTGGATCAAGATCGGTATCATAAAAACGGGAGATTTCTCTTGCATAACCATCTTTCCGCGCAAGGATAAAAATTAAAACGCGCTCAATATTTACAGAACCAAGAATTGTTTCTAGCATACTATCTACTCTCTTATCGCAAAGACCTACTTATTAGGTCATATGACCTATATAATAGGTCATTATACTACAGTTAGCTTAAGTTACTATAGGATTAAAACATGTTTCAACTTATAGATTTCCTACAATATCTATGCCACCTGCGACCGCAGGGAGTCTCGCAGAGGCGACCGCAGGAAGTCTCGTAGAGATCATCGCGCAGCATACTGTCGAAGCCCTTTGCAAGAGCGAAGGGCGGAGACGTGTACAGAGCGTAGCGTGGTATACTCCACCAGCGTTGGCATCTCGGAGCATTTCGTGTGTACGAAAGGCGTAGATACTCCACCAGCGATGGCATCCAGTCATCGCAAGGTGGGGTAAAGTCATCGCAAGGTGGGGTAAAGTCGCCGCAGGGTGGGGTAAAGAATCGCGAAGCACACTGTAAAGCGACCGTAGGGAGTCTCGTAGAGATCATCGCATTGCATCCCTGTAGGGAGGATATCCATACCCGCCGAAATGGCCCTCATTATTCAGGGTGTTGTAAGAAATATTAGGACGGTTGCATGATTTGGAATAAGATGAGTATTTATTGGTATTAAAATAGTTGAATGAATAGGAGAGACGCATGCGAAACAAAGAAAAAATAGCATCTTGGCTTAATCGTCTTGAATCATCGGTGGACCGCCGCAACTTTATTGGAGGATTGTGGCATGGGGCATTCCTAGCCTTGGGTGTCGCTATAACCCAACCAACAACGGTTATTTCCGCTTTCATGGCTGATCTGACTGGCTCAACTGTCTGGGTGGGCGGACTTTCTACCGTATTAACCATTGCCTCTGCGCTCCCACAGCTTTTTGTAGCCCGCTGGATCGAGCACCTCTCGCGTAAGATGCCATATTTGTTAGCGGCTATTTACATTAGAGTAATTAGCTGGGGTTTGCTTAGTTGGTTGATCTTTAGTATTGGGGATGAACATCCAATAACAATAGCTTGGGCGTTAGTAGTGATGCTGGCGGTTTTCTATGCAGGTGGTGGGTTAGGCAGTATTCCTTATACAGATATCATTGGTAAAATAATCCCATCCAATCGGCGGGGCGCATTTTTTGGGGGAAGGGAGGCTCTAGCAGGACCATTCGCTGCAGGTGCCGCATTAGCTGCTAGGCAGATTCTGGTGAATGTGGCTTATCCTAACAATTATGCTTTGTTATTTGGATTGGCTGCTGTTAGTTTAACAATTGCTTCCCTGGGCTTCTGGATTATACGTGAGCCATCCGCACTAGGTGGAAAACAGCATATCCTTTCATGGAAGAATTATTGGCAGCAAATCCAAGAAACCGGCCGTCGCTTAAAAATTTTGATTGTGGTTGAATTATTGACTGGTTTCAGCCTGATAGCCTTGCCCTTTTATGTAATTTATGCCCGAGAGCAAGGAGGTTCACCTGCGGATGCTGTCGGTTGGTTTTTACTCTCTCAGATTTTAGGAGGTGTGTTATCTAATTTATTTTGGGCTCGCCTAGTCGACCAATTTGGAAGCCGTCATATGTTATTTTTTTGTGCAGTGATTTCAACCATGACACCATTAATAGCGATTGGGTTAGTTCCATTAGGTTGGCCAGCACTAACCATTGTGTTTTTCTTGGCAGGAGCAACTTATAATGGTCGCAATGTTGGTTTTCAAAGCGCTTTGCTAGAGCTGGCTCCGGCAGCTGAACGTCCCACGTATGCTGGTCTTAATGCGGTTTTGATTTTGCCGCTAGCGTTTCTATCTTTTGCAGCCGGCATTTTCTTACAATATTCATCGTACACAGTCTTCTTTTTGATTGTAGCAGCTTTTATCGGAGCGGGTGCAGTTGTATTACATCGCTGGGCAATTTAGCTGTAGTGTTTTCATGCATGCACAATGCACATTCCAAAAATATGTATTTTAAACTTTTTTACAATAAGAAAATTTATGGTTTAGTACTTGTTAATAAGTTGAACAAGAGAGATTTTTTTTGCATCCTATATTGCTGTTTGCTTATTTATGCAAAATATTTCAGCGAATTTGAGATATCGAGGAGATGGATAAATCTTAATTAATCTAATAACTTTTTCATTAAATTGTTAATACCAACGATTCGAAGCCTGCCGCTCACGCAAGAGACTGAAAGGAGCCCAGTAGGGGCGATCGCGTAGCATATTGCAAAGTACGAAGCAATCTTCTACTTCACCTAATGTCATCGCAATTATTAGAATGACAACTTTATTCTTTTTGCCCGTGTATAATATTTATAATATCCCTGGAGGGAGTAGGAAAAAGAGCAAATGCCTACACCGGAAGAAAGAGCGCGCGAAAACATCGACCGCATGCTTATCCATGCCGGTTGGATACTCCAAGACCGCAACCAAATGAATTTATCAGCAGGTTCAGGGGTTGCCATTCGTGAGTTCCCGCTCAAAACTGGCGAAGCTGATTATTTATTATTTGTGGACAGTAAAGCAGTCGGGGTCATCGAAGCTAAGCCTGAAGGGACTACTCTAAGGGGCGTCTCCGAGCAAACAGCCGGCTATATTACTGGACTGCCCCCAGAAATCCCACATCTCAATCTGCCTTTGCCTTTCGCCTATGAAAGCACCGGCATAGAAACCCTTTTTCGCGATGAGCGCGACCCTGAGCCGCGCAGCCGGCTAGTGTTTAGTTTCCATCAACCGAAGACATTGCAGGAGTGGGCACAGCAGCCCCAGACCCTGCGTGCACGTTTGAAAAATTTGCCACCCTTGATAACTAAAGGTCTGTGGAAAGCACAGGTTGAAGCCATCGCCAATCTGGAACAATCAATGGCTAACAATAAGACGCGAGCATTGATTCAGATGGCTACCGGCAGCGGAAAAACCTACACTACAGTAACTTCCCTGTACCGCCTGATCAAGTTTTCTGGCATCAAGCGCGCCCTTTTTTTGGTAGACCGCAACAACTTGGGGCGCCAAACACTGCGTGAGTTCCAGAATTACATCACCCCGGATGATGGGCGCAAGTTCAGCGAACTGTATAACGTGCGGCGCCTGAGCACTAATTATCTCGATCTATCTAATCAGGTGGTTATCACCACCATCCAGCGCTTGTATTCAATGCTCAAGGGTGAGCCAGAGTTCGACACGCAGAATGAGGAAGGGTCCTTGTTCGACTCTGCTGCTTACACGTTCCAACAAGAGCCTATGCCAGTTGTTTATAACCCTACTATCCCACCAGAGACCTTCGATGTGATCATCACTGATGAATGCCACCGCTCAATTTACAACCTGTGGCGCCAGGTGTTGGAGTACTTTGACGCCTTTATCATCGGATTAACCGCCACACCTTCCAAGCAGACTTTTGGCTTCTTCGATGAGAATCTGGTTATGGAATACCCCCGCCTGCGCGCTGTAGCTGATGGGGTTAATGTGGATGGGCATGTGTACCGAATACGTACCAGAATCACCCAGGAAGGTAGCCATGTGGACGCAGGCTTTTATGTTGACAAGCGTAATAAATTAACCCGTGAAGTGCGCTGGAAGAAGCTGGAAGATGACCTGGACTACAACCCCAACGAACTTGATAGGCAAGTAGTCTCCAAAAGCCAGATTCGCACCATTGTCCGTACTTTCAAAGATAATTTATTCAGTGAGATTTTCCCCGGACGTGAGGTAGTGCCTAAAATACTTGTATTCGCTAAAGATGATTCTCACGCCGAGGACATTGTCCAGATCATTCGCGAGGAATTTGGCAAGGGCAACGAGTTTTGCAAGAAGATCACCTACCGCACCACTGGCGCCAGCCCTGAAGATCTGATTAATGATTTTCGCAACAGTTACAACCCGCGCATTGCCGTATCCGTGGATATGATCACAACCGGAACTGATATCCGCCCACTGGAAATTCTGCTCTTTATGCGTGCGGTCAAATCACGCACCTATTTTGAGCAGATGGTCGGGCGCGGCACGCGCGTAATCAACGCCACTGATTTGCAGGGCGTGACTCCAGATGCTACTCGTAAGGACCATTTTGTCATTATAGATGCGGTCGGGGTTGTGGAGCAGGAAAAAATCGATACCCAGACCATGGAGCGTAAACGAAGTTTATCCTTTGCTAAATTACTGGAGCAAGTTGCGCTGGGCATTCATGATGAGGATACGCTCACTACTTTGGCGGGACGTATGGCGCGCCTGGAACGCGAATTGACCCCGCTTGACAAACAGAAAATTTTCTCGATGCTGACAGTTACAGCAAAAAGCGCTGGCTCGGAAAGATGGGTAATCAACAACCCGCCTGCCACACTGGGTGAACTCTGCCATCGTCTGCTGGATGTTTATGACCCAGACATTGCAATAGAATCCGCGCAGGCAGCCAGCGGCAAAGAAAAACCTGGCCAACAGGAGCTCACCAAGGCACACGAACAACTGCTGTGGGAAGCCACCCAGGTTCTTGTTGAAGGACCCAAGCTGCGCAACCTGCTGGCTAATATTCACCAGCGCAATGAACAGATTGTTGATACTGTCAGCCGCGATGAGGTTATACAGGCTGGCTTTGATGACCAATCCGCGCGCCTTACAATAGAATCTTTCAAGGAGTTTATCCAGCACAACAAGGATGAGATCGCTGCCCTGCGCTTGCTCTATAACCAGCCCTACGGTCTGCGCGATCTCACCTTCCGCCAGATCCAGGAGCTTTCCGAGCGCATCCAGCAGCCGCCCACCTGCCTGACTACCGAGGCATTGTGGCGTGCCTACGCCCAACTGGAAAAAGATAAGGTACATGGAGCCGGTGCGCGGCGGGTGCTGACTGATTTGGTTTCGCTGGTGCGCCATACCCTGCAGCTTGAGGATGAACTGGTGCCCTTCCCGTATAAAGTCCGGCAGCGCTATAAGGAATGGCTGCGGGCGCAGGCAAAAGCGGGCACTACTTTCACAGAGGAACAGCGCTGGTGGCTGGACCGCATTGCTGAACGTATTGGCGTTAACTTGAAAATTGGTATGGAGGATTTCGAGTATGGGGAATTTTTTGAAGAAGGAGGGCGAATTATGGCTTCAAGAGTATTTGGAAATAACCTTCTGGGATTATTGAACGACATTAATAAAGTTCTCATTAAGTGAAATATGAATAAAAAAGAACACGACAAACTACCTCAAGGATGGGAGTTGACCACTATTGGCTCTATAGGCAAATATATAAACGGGAAAGCATTTAAAAAATCGGACTGGAAAAAAATTGGGAAACCCATAATTAGAATTCAAAACTTAACTAAATCATCTACTACTCTTCACCGATACCCTAAACCTGTTGAAAATAAATACTTAATTCATGATGGTGACCTTCTTATTTCTTGGTCAGCAACCCTGGGCGTTTATGTTTATCGTGGTGAGGAAGCTATTCTGAACCAGCACATTTTTAAAGTCCAAACATTTATTAACAAAAATTTTCTTTTCTACTTGATGATCGCATTTCTCTTTTCATTAAAAGAAAAAGTACATGGTACAGGAATGCAACATATAACGAAGGGTAAATTTGAACAATCAAAAATACCTTTAGCGCCTGAACAAGAACAAATTAGAATCGTCAATAAGATTGAAGAACTCTTTTCCCAATTGGATGCCGGTGTTGAATCTCTCAAGCGTGCACAGGTTAATCTAAAGCGCTACCGGCAATCAGTCCTGCAGGAAGCTTTCAGCGGCGAGCTGACCAGTGAGTGGCGCGAGCAGCACCAGGGCGAGCTGGAACCTGCCAGTAAGCTGCTAGAGCGCATCCGTTTTGAGCGCCGTGCCCACTGGCAAGCAGAACTGCGCGCTAAGGGAAAAGACGTTGCCAAATACAAGTACCAGGAACAAGAAGTACCTGATACTTCAAAACTGCCAGTACTGCCACAAGGGTGGGGGTGGACAAGGTTAGAAAATTTTACCAAACTCAATAATGGAATTAATTTCACAAAGGATCAAAAAGGGAATATAGGTTTTTTAACCGTGGATGTTTTAAATATGTATAACAAAAATGTTTATATTGACATAAAGAACCTATATAGAGTAAATAAAAAAATAAAAGAAGAAATGCAACTAAAATTCGGTGATGTACTATTTGTTAGATCATCTGTTAAAAGAGAAGGTGTTGCATATCCATCTGCATTTAAAAAATCAAGAGAACCGGTTACTTTTTGTGGCTTTATTATAAGAGCCAGGATTTTAACTGAAAACATACTTCCTGAATATTTAACTTACTACGCAAGAAAGGCTAATGTAAGAGCTGAACTTATTAGTAATGCTTCACAAGTTACTATCACGAATATTACACAAAGTTCTTTAGGTAAATTAATAATTCCCATTGCCCCTACAGAAGAACAGAAGCAAATAATTAATAAAACAGATAATTTATTATCATTGGCAGATAATATTGATAATAATATTAACATTGCTATTAGACGTTCAGATTTAACACGGCAGAGCATTCTAAAAAAAGCCTTCCGCGGCAAGCTGGTGCCGCATGACCCCAGCGATGAACCCGCCAGTGAGCTGCTTAAGCGCATTCAAAAAGAGCGTGAGAAAGTAAAACAATGAATACATCATCTACGATTGTTGATCGCGTCTATAACTACTGCAACGTGCTGCGCGATGATGGTATCAGCTACGGAGATTATCTCGAGCAGCTCACTTACTTGCTGTTCCTCAAGATGGACGATGAAAATGTCAATCTGTTGGGTAAGGAAAGTGCTATCCCTGAAAAGAATAACTGGCAGAGCTTGAAAAACCTGCTTGGCGCTGAGCTTGAAATACATTACCGTGAGCTTCTAGTTGAACTGGGCAAGGGCGCTGGTTTGATTCCGGTTATCTTTCGCAAGGCGCAGAACCGCATCAGTGACCCCGCCAAGCTGCAACGCCTGATCAAGTTAATCGACAGCGAGACCTGGTTAGGCATGGATATCGATATCAAGGGTGAGATTTATGAGGGCTTGCTGGAAAAGAATGCCCAGGATGTCAAGTCCGGTGCCGGGCAGTACTTCACCCCACGCCCGCTGATCAAAGCTATAGTGGATATCATGCAGCCACAGCCCGGCGATGCTATATGTGATCCAGCTTGCGGTACCGGTGGTTTTTTGCTGTCTGCGTATGATTATGTCGCCAAGCGCTGCGGCACGTTGGATAAAGCCCAATGGGAGCATCTGCGCCATAAAGCACTGCATGGCTGGGAAATCGTGGATAACACCGCACGTTTATGTGTGATGAGCCTTTACCTGCACGGCATCGGCACTAATGGAAGTCAGAGCCCGATCCACGTTGCTGATAGTCTAGTGGCTGACCCGGGAGAGCGCTTCGATATGGTACTCACTAATCCACCATTTGGCAAGAAAAGCAGCGTGACCTATGTGACCGATGAGGGCGAGATCAAACGTGAAGCACAAACCATTGTGCGCGATGATTTCTGGGCATCCACCAGCAATAAGCAGCTCAATTTTGTCCAGCATGTCAAAACCTTGCTTAAAATGCACGCCAAAGCTGCAATGGTCGTGCCAGATAATGTACTGTTTGAGGGCGGCGCGGGCGAAAGCGTTCGCCGTAAACTGCTGCACGAGTGCGAGCTGCACACCCTTTTACGCTTACCAACTGGTATCTTTTACCGACCGGGCGTTAAAGCCAATGTCATTTTCTTTGACCGCAAGCCCGCCAGTGAGAAGCCCTGGACCAAGGAGCTGTGGATCTATGATTTCCGCACCAACAAGCACTTTACCCTCAAGCAGCAACCTCTGAAGCGCACTGATTTAGATGAATTTGTGGAGTGCTTTAATCCACATAACCGCCACCAGCGCCAACCTACCTGGTCAGATAAAAATCCATACGGTCGCTGGCGTAAATTCACCTATGATGAACTGATGGCGCGCGATAAAGCCAACCTGGATATCTTCTGGCTGAGTGATAAAAGTCTGGAGGATAGTGACAACTTGCCCGCGCCAGAGGAGATAGCTGCGGAAATCGTTGAGGATTTACAAGTGGCACTGGAGCAGTTTAAGGGGATCATCAATTCACTGAATAGAGAAGATGAATAATTGGAGGCTCAGATATGACAACTAGGAGAGAAAGGATTATTAACTTACTTAAAGAACAACCGGGACTTACCGACCGCCAAATCACTGACATTATTGATGGTCCAAACAAGCCGCAACAACCTGTAAATTTTATTAATCATCGCTTAGTCAACAAAAATATTATTCTTCGCCAAAAGCGTTCTGATGGGCTAATTGGAAATTATTTAACTGAATTAAGTAGTGAAAAACATATAAGCACATACCATTCTTCATTATCCATTAAGAATAGTTCAATTGGGAAGTCGTTATCTGAAGATGGGATTAAAGAACATTTACAAAAGTGGTTATCCAATCAGAATTGGAGATTGAAAATTGCATGGGGAAATGCACGTGGAATAGACATAGAGGCGCAAAAAGAGAATGAGCTGTGGGTTATTGAGGTCAAAGGCGAAGGATCACGAACACAAATGAATGCGAATTTTTTTCTATCAGTTTTAGGAGAAATACTACAACGCATGAATGATCCAAATACTAAATATAGCATTTCCTTACCTGATATTCCACAATTTCAAGGATTGTGGAAACGATTACCTTATGAAGCTAAAAAGCGGTTAGGGATTTCTGTACTGTTCATAAATAATCAGGGAGAAGTAAGAGAGGTAAATGCTTAAAGGTTGGTGTTTTATTAAATCTGCTTCATAAATAGCTTAAAATTTGTCTAATTTTTATTTATCTATATTATTTTCTATAAATAAATTTGTTGTTATAAAAAAGCCGTAAGGTGAAAAAAACAAAATTCGAAGATATTTTCAACTCACTTACTGTATACTACATATAGTCAAAGTGGATTGCTGAAGATTGGTTGAGAGACTAAGTAGCTGTATGAGATTTGAAAAGTTCCTAATGAAAAGGTCGAATTATGCCAAAGGTTAACCCCGATATTCTTTGCTGGGCTCGTGAAACAGCAGGGCTTACACTTGAAGAGACGAGTCATAAACTTGGTATCCGTGAAGCAAGGGGTGTATCATCTGTTGAACGGCTTGCTGCACTTGAAACTGGTAAAAAAGAACCAACTAGACCAATGCTTATGAAAATGGCTAAACGGTATCGTCGCCCTCTTCTAGTTTTTTATATGGCAGAGCCACCCCGTAAGGGGAATCGTGGGCAGGATTTCCGCACCCTTCCAGAGGGTTACTCGGAAACGTCCAATGCACTTGTAGATACTTTGATTCGTAATATTCAAGTTCGCCAAAGCATAATCCGCTCAGCTCTTGAAGATGAAGAAGAGGCCGAACCCCTTTCATTTGTCGGATCAATGAATATATCTGATGGTGTGAATTCGTTAGTGGAGTCTATAAAAGAAACAATTAATATAGACTTAGGCAAATTTCGCAGCCAACACTCTCTTGAGGATGCATTCAAATATCTGCGTTCAAAAGTTGAAACTGCTGGTGTGTTTGTCTTACTTATAGGAGATCTTGGAAGTCATCATACAGCATTTGATCTTGAAGTATTCCGAGGGTTTGCTCTTTCAGACGAAGTTGCTCCATTTATTATTATTAATGACCGAGATTCAAGAGCTGCATGGTCTTTTACTCTTATCCATGAACTTGTTCATGTTTGGTTAGGGCAAACTGGTATAAGTGGTACAAATTCTGAAAAAGACATTGAGCAATTCTGCAACAAGGTAGCAAGTGAATTCCTGTTGCCTGAGGCAGATATGGTTTATTTGAATTTAGAAAATGTATTTGATTTTGAGGAAATGAAAACGTTAATTAGTGACTTTGCGAATGCTCGAAACCTAAGCAGTTCAATGGTTGCTTATAACCTTTATCTAAAAGGGAAAATAAGTAAGGATTCTTGGCTTCAGCTAAATTCGGCTTATCGAAGTTTATGGCAGGAAGCAAGAGCAAAAAAAAGAAAAAAGGCTCGAGAGGAGAAAGGCGGTCCGACTTACTATGTTGTACGTAAGCATCGTCTTGGAGAAAATCTTATTGCCTTTGTGCAACGGATGATGGCAGGAGGAACATTAACAACTTCAAAAGCAAGCAAAGTATTAGGTGTAGCACCCAAAAATGTGCATAAGTTATTTAAAACTAATATACATGCTGCTAAAGCAGGGAAAATATCTTAGGTGGGATAATGTTATATTTGCTCGATGCTAATGTTCTGATAGATGCTAACCGTAAATATTACCCTATTGATCGTGTACCTGAATTTTGGGAATGGCTTGTACATATAGGCAAAATAGGAAAAGTGAAAATACCGATTGAGGTTTATGAAGAAATTAGAATTGGAAAAGACAATCTGGCAATATGGGCTAAGCAAGAAGAAACGGAGACAGCTCTTTTGTTGAACGAGGAAGTAGATTTAGCAATAACTCCTAGAGTAATAAATGAAGGGTATGGGGATGATTTGACAGATTCTGAGTTTGAACATCTAGGTCGAGACCCTTTTCTTATTGCGTATGCCCTGAAATGTAGTAATGAAAGATGTGTAGTAACAACTGAAGTTTCAAAGCCGAAAAAACAAAGAGCTAACCGACATGTGCCAAACGTGTGTGATACCTTTGGTATTTCTTGGTGTCATACATTCGAGTTTGTTCGGACATTGGGCTTTAGTACCAACTGGAAAGCCACAGTGTAATTCTTTATTACAATATAGCACAACATTGCATCTTGTCCCGCCGCCAAATCACGTGACTATTTTCTAACCTATTTCATGCAAATGCTGGCTGAATATGGTAGGGTTAAGACAGCTAAGCGTCTCTTGGAAACCAAATATCCACAATCAGGTTTATTTGAGCTTTATCTCCTGGGTTTACTGCATGAATCAATGGAAGCTGTGGTATCTCATGAAAAATATCGCTCGCTATTTACAGAAGACGAATTAGCCGAAGCCCATCGTCATCTGGAAGATTTGGGTTATTTCAATTGAAACAGATAACGAGCTTTTACCTGATAAATAAAAATAACCTGTTCACTCCAGTCCATTATTGACAAATTGGTTTGCCAGCTTTACGAGCTCATGCAAGAAAAGATAAAAATGGTTTTAACTCAGTGTAAAACCATTAAGCAATATCGAAAATGTTTACTTGTTCATTGTAAAATTGATTAATTAATAATAAAAAAGGAGGATGCATGTCCAATTCCAAATGGTATCAAAGTCAAAGCAAAGAATTTTACATCGCATATAGCATCATGATCAACGCTGCCCAGCATCAAGGATTTGCGACGTATCAGGAAATTGCCCAGGCGGTGGGGTTGCCAACAGCCGGGAATTATATGGGTGGCGCAATCAGTGAACTGCTTCGCACTATTTCAGAAAATGAAGTGCAACATAATCGACCTATGCTGAGTGCCATCGTAATCGGTGTGAACAGGAGGCTTGGCGAGGGTTTTATCTCCTTGGCTCGGAAACTCGGGCTATTCAATAATGGAGATGATGAAGAAATCTTCTGGAAAAATGAATGTAAGAAAATATATAAGGAGTGGAAGATTGAATATAGAATAAGCAAATCAAAATAAATTACCTGTAAATTGATAATTATCTACTTTACATATAAATTTCTCTAACTTTTCCACATCAGCAGATAAACCGCGGCTTATTATTAATATTACTTGCTCATTGAAAGCTGTGGGTTGTTTTATGTACCTCATTTATCCCTATTGTTCAAAAACCCGCCACATTGCAGCATATCCATAAGGACAGAGGCTTGGCGGGTATATTATCTGTATTATATGTTTTTTAAAATATAAGTAAAGCAATTTTTATGCAACAATGTCGCACCACATTGCGGCTTAACCCGCTACCATATTCACTGTATAAAGCTTGGCCACAAACCTGAAAACAAATATAATATAACCGCTTTCGGTTATATTATTAATACTTCTCTATCCCCAGTTCCTCAGTTACCTCCCTGACCGCTTGGTCAAATGCGTTTTTAAATTGGTCTTTTTCCATCTCTTGCCTGCTCAGCGGCTTCCCCGGCTTCATAAAACCCTTCAACCCCGAAATCTTCAGCACATACATAGCTGTCTTCAGTTTCGTTTGCGGGTCTCCCTCCTTCAGTGCCGCCCTCATAACATCAATGGATATTTTTATCAATTGGCTCACACTGTCCATGTGCTTTTCCCGCAGTATCTGCCTCCGCAGCTGCAGCGCGTACATGAATTCCGCGTCCTGGTTGCGCCACGTGTTAACCCACTGCCGGCTCACCCCCACCCGCTTCGCGATCTCCCTATCTGTCATCCCTGTGATCACCAGCTCCAGCGCCATTTCCTGCTTGTCGCTTAACTCGCTCTTTTTTTCTGCCATCATTTACCCCTTTTTATTTTCATTACCCCATTATAGAACTATTTTTCTATTTTTTCAAGCCCAATTTCTTAAATATTATGATTCGTTCCTTAGAAACGAATCATGAAAAAACGTAAATGTGTCAACTTTTGTCAACAAATTAGGGGTTTAAAGAGTTTAGCCCCCAGTTCCTCAGTTACCTCACTGACTGCTTGTCCCAGCGCAGCCCATGAACACTGACCGGGATGGATTCTAACAAAAGGTTAACACAAAGAATCGAATTGTTTGGTACACTGAAGCGCTTGATTAACAGAAGTTCTGATACAAAGAGTAAATTTTTGATTTGGAACCCATGCTTAGCCCGGCAATATTACAAAGAAAGGAGTTCCAAATCATGTCTGAAAAAGAAATAGGCACGGTCAAATGGTTCAATGGCGCCAAAGGTTACGGATTCATTGAACGCGCGGAAGGCGAAGATGTTTTCGTCCATTTCAACGCTATCGTTGGTGATGGCTACCGAAATCTGGACGAAGGCCAGCGTGTAGAGTTTACTGTTACGCAGGGCCAAAAGGGCCTGCAAGCAGAAGACGTTGTTGTAGTCTAAAAAGGCTTGCAATAATACCTAAAACCAAAACGGGACAGCAAAAGATGCTGCCCCGTTTTATTATTTTTAACCCGTACCAGAGCTTGTGTGAGAGCAGGATGAAAAAACCAAAGAGCCCTTATGATCTCCTTTACTCTCCCTGTTGTGCCGTATGTTTTGCGAGGTTATAACGGACAGCGGTTTTTTACAAAGTTATACTGGACGGCACATCTGGTTCTTTTTATACTTCCAACCGCCCCCCTTATGGTGCCTGGATGACCAGGTCGTCAAATTAATACAGCACCCGTATGCCCTCCTGCCCCATCACAGCAAGCGCGACCAGGTCGCCATCCAGTTGCGCGTCGGTGAGGGTTTCCAGCAGGGTTTCGTTGGCATACAGCTCCACTGTGCTCCCCTCCGCGGCGACCGTCAGTCGGTTGGGTGCGTCCTGCATCACCGCGCTGCGCTCGCATCGCGGAGCATTCCCTTGGGAATCGCGTAGCATACTGCAAAGTATTCTGATGAGTACGTTTATACGATCGCGCAGCATACTGTAAGTAAGAAGAATCTAGTTAAGCAAGGTGAGATTCTTCACTTTGTTCAGAATGACATAAGGCTATATTGTCTCATACTGAGGAATAGAGATCATTGCGCATTACATTTATAAGCGCCACGACCAACGTTTCGCTAAGACTTTGTTTCTGCCTGGCCCTGGTCATTCTTGGCTGGCTGGGCGCTTTTTTCCTGCTCTTCTTTTTCCTCCTTGAAATCCAATTTCACTTTTTCCTCCATGGTCACCTTACCACGCAGGAATGCACCCTCTTCAGTGGAAAAATTCATAGTTGTAACGTTGCCCCACACGCGACCGGTGCTGCGGATTTCCAGCTTCTCAGCAGTGATATTGCCGCGTACAGCGCCTGCCACAATGACGGTGTTTGCACGTACCTCCTGACAGGTCACACGGCCAGTTTCACCCACCACCAGCATGCCATTCAATCCAATTTCGCCCTCAAAGCTGCCTTCGATGCGTAAGCCGCCTTTACCGCTTAGTTTGCCCCGCCAGCTGATTCCCGGTCCAAGTACAGAAGTGATGCGCTCTATAGGCGCAGCTTTTGGTGGTTTGGTTTTTGAACTTTTCCGAAACATTTTGATTGCTAACTCCTAGGCCAGTTTCTTATCCTGCCGGATGTGAAGCGGCCAGATGCTGCCGGCGGGCACGCGCGTTCCTGCTGGAACATTGGCTTTTATGGTAGCGCCATTGCCAATCAGAGCGCGGCATCCAACCCTTAGGCCGATATTCACGGTAGCGTTCATGCCGATCTGAGCGAAATCCTCCACAATAACATCTCCAGCCAGCGTGGCACCCGGTGAGAGATTTACGCAAACGCCCAGTACATTATCATGTGAAACAACCACAGAATTGTTGATTAATGTGCCCATGCCTACTCTTGCGTTGCCGCTCACGTAGCTGTGTGCCAGTACCAGCACGCCGGCTTCTAACTGTGCGGAAGGGTCCACATGCGCAGTTGGATGCACAACAGCCGGGCAGACGAAACCCGCATCTGCCAAAACCTGGAAAACCTTCAGCCGCATTTGGTAATTACCGATACCCCCTACCGAGTTGACCGCCATGCGCACGCCCTGTTTGAAGAGGTCTTTGAGCACTTCTGCTCCGCCCAGCACTGGTGAACCGATCAAATCTGTTCCTTTGGGCTGGCTATCATCAATCACTCCTACGATATGATAAGTTGCCTGCACGCGCACGGTTT
>DUED01000016.1 GCA_011176685.1 Anaerolineae bacterium | reverse complement strand
CATTCATTCTGCTTTAGGGTATCAAACCCCTGTGGAATTTGAGAATGCGTGGTTTAATAGGACAATGCGTGAGATTGTTAACTAAAAATGGTCAATTTTGTGTCCAGTTTTTGGGGTTCAGTACATTCCTTCCAATGTCGAAGGAAATATGTATTTCATAAATAAAGGTTATGCAGAATTCTTAAAATCAAAATTAAGAGATGGTTCAGGTAAAGCATTAGAATATTTAGCTGCTTATTTTATGTCCTGTATACCTGGTTGTCGGACAAGGTTTCGTCAAAAATCTCATTCAAGTGAATATGATGTAATATGCAATATTGATGGGAACTATAATGACTTTAGATCCGAGTGGGGGAGAATATTTGTGTGTGAATGTAAAGATTATGAGAAAAATTCGATGGGTTTTACTGATACAGCTAAATTCATTCAAGTACTGAATTCAACAAAATCAAGATTTGGGATAATATTTTCGCCAACAGGAATATCTGGCAAAGATAAAACATTAGATTCTGAGCGTGAATTATTAAAAATATTTCAAAATGAAGGAATTGTGATAACAGTAATTGATAATACTGATATTGAGTCTATTTGTCGTGGAACCAGTTTAATAAACTTGTTGAGAAGTAAATATGAAATTGTAAGATTGGATCTAAGGTAGTATATAAATATTTCTATTGCATGGTTTAAGGAATGCAATTTCAACTCTAGGCTATTAGTAATTAACGTGACTGGTTCACGTCTTTTTTATTGCTCCTGATCGTTTCTGTATTTCTTTTCATACACCCTATTTGCATTTTTCATCTCAAGCTGGGGTGAGTTTCTTGCAATCTTAGCTACTTCCCACTTTGTAAAGTCATCCGGGCTCGCGCCGTTTCTCTCAGTAAATGATTGAAGACCGTTCGAAAAATGATAATAATATTCGTTTCTCACAAACGAATCCTTTTTTATTGTTGAAACTGTCAACATTTGTCAAGTTTATACGTAATATATATGAAAAAGAGCCCTGTTTTCCAAAGGCTCTTGCTTAGATTATTGACGGGTGTCGCCTGCCTGCGGCCGAAGGAAGTCTCGTAGAGACACCCTTTAGGGCGTGCCCCTTGTGGGTAAACCCGATACATCTCGATCCACAATCAAGAAGTCCCAAAAGCTATACCTCTTTTTCAACCATCTCCGTTAAACTTACTAGTTGAATCCAAGATTACCAAAATAGTAAAAAAATATATATCAAAAAAGCCCGTCACTTTTTGGGTGTCGAGCAATTACACATTCGCCCCCATGCAGATCTTGTTAATAAATTCCTTATGAACTTTCTTCTAATCTCGAATGTGTCTACTTATGAATGGTACTAAATTTGGGGGCTTGACAGATCAGTTATTCCATCTTGCAAAGGTTTGGGGTGCACAATGCTCTAAGCAAAATCCATTGGGTGTAACAAATGTTTTAACGAAGTACAAGAGTATATGATAAAGGGGTGTGTTATAATGTTCTTAGGTGCGTTCATAGCTCATTCTAAGAAGTTTTATGTAATTTAAGACTATTTCTATAATAATGTTCTAATTTCACGATGGGGGAATGCTTCTTAGAGAAGAGATACAAGCCACTTTTGAAAATATTGAGGATTAATAATTTCTTATATGCCTCCAAGCTTATATAGAGAGATTAGTAAAGCCTTTCTATTCAATAAAAATATTCAATACATGGGAGGTTTTTCGTTGGTAGAAGTAATACGGAGAGAAGGAGAATCAGATTATCAATTAGCAAGACGTTTTAAAAAGAAAGTTATACGAAGCGGCATTCTATCTTCTGTGAGAAATAAGCGTTGGTTCATTTCTAAAAGTGAGCGGAGAAGAATGGAAAAGAAAAAAGCCATTAGAAGGATTAGAAAAAAACAACGAAGAAATAAATATTAGTGGAATGGTTTTTACCATCCCGGTGATCCGAAGAAGTTGACAATAAATGTAATTATGAAAAAGGTTGAAGAAATATTCAAAAAAGGTGAGTGGATTGTTCATTGCTACCATGGGGTAGGTCAGGTTAAAGGTATCGACACGAAAAGAATTCAAGGTAAAAATAAGGTTTTTATCAAAGTAAAGACTAATGCTTTTACCTATTGGCTTCCAATATTTAATATTAACTCAAAAAACATCCGAAAAATTTCAGCCGCATCAACCTTTAATAAAGCACTATCAATCATAAGAAAAAAACCCGAACCTTTAAATGCTGATTACCGTATGCGAAAAGAACAAATTAAAAAAGAAATAGCAAAAGGTTCACTAATTCCCCGAGCAAAATTAATTCGAAATCTATTTTGCAAACAAAAAATTAATAGAAGTTATGATGAAGAAATAACGCTTGAGAAATTAAAAAATCAATTCATCAATGAGTGGACAGTGGCTAGTAATATCAATAAAAAAATTGCACAACAAAAGCTTAACAAAGCCTTATTAAAAAGTGCTGCAAATCTAACGCTTGAATATACAAATAAGGAGCACTTTATGAGGAAAAGCAAAAGTAGAAAAAAATAAGATTATAAGGGTCACCTGTGAAGGAGCCGTTCGAAAAGTTCAAAAAGACCATACAAAATAAAAATTGAAGTTGGCTCCAAGAAACATAAAAAAAATTAAAATGTTAGTACTTACCTAGTAATATGATTATTTTAACAGTAGATTTACCAATTTAAAATGTTAATTACACTAATAAATGATTCATTAGAAAAAAAATATTCTGAAAAAGAGGAAATAACAATTGAATCACATCATAATACAGTAATAGAATCAATCATTTCAGCTACTCTAGAGTTAGGTTATGAAATTGTTTGTTTAGAAGCAAACCAACAATTAGAGGAGCGATTAATTTTTATCAAACCACAAATTGCATTCAATCGCTCAATAAGGAAAAACAATAATTCCAAGCACGCTTTGGCACCACATATATTAGAAAAGCTTGAAATCCCATATACAGGTTCATCTTCAAAGGTTTGTATTAATGCATTTGAAAAATTAGCAACTAAAGAGATTCTTAAAAATGCTGGTATTCCAACACCAAAATATTGCGTAATTTCTGATTCCGTTAAATTTCGTTTACCAAAATATTTACACTTTCCTCTGTTCATAAAACCAATAAGGGGGGGTTGCAGTAAAGGAATCACAAAACGTAATCTTGTATACTCTGAAGATACCTGCAAGAGCGTAGTAAAAGATGTTGTCATAAGAACCCAACAGCCAGTTCTTGTAGAACAATTCCTGTCTGGTAGAGAATTTACTGTAGGGATATTAGGGAACAATCCGCCATTTATGCTACCAATAATCGAGTTTATTTTTGATAGCTTAAAGACTAATTATGTCCCATTTCGCAGTTTCAAAAATAAAATGAATGAGGAAACGAAAGAAGCAACAATTTGCCCCGCAACTCTTACTAAGATTGAACAAAATGATATAAGCGATCTTGCTTTGAGAACATATCGTGAAATTGGCTGCCGTGATTATGCTCGCATAGACATACGTTGTGATAATGAGGGCACCCCTTATGTTTTAGAGGTAAATGCGATTCCAAGTTTAATTCCACATGTAAGCTCTTTTGCTGAAATGGCAAGAACAGCGGGGATTTCTTTCAACAAGCTAATTGGAGAAATCTTGTTATTTGCAAGTATGAGATCTAAGAATTCTTCAAGAATTTATTCAAACCTCTTGAGATAATCTTTAAGTGCAATAGCCGCAATCTGAATAATTCAAACAGTGTATCAATATTTTTCGTTATTTGAAATTAATCGAATACGATGAATCTATAGAATAGATATAGAGCTATACATAATCATTTAGTCTTGAATATGAATATGGGGTGCACCTCACCTCGTTTTTATGATTATAATTCCTTCCATAAATAATATCTTACAGATAGATCAGTAAATAATTGTTATGGCTAAAAAGTTGACGTTGGCACTGGGCGGTGGGGGAACAAAGGGCTATGCCCACATTGGTGTTCTGCGCCAATTAGAGCAAGAGGGATATGAAATCGCTGCTATTGCCGGCACAAGCGCTGGAGGTATTGCTGGCGCATTCTATGCTTATGGGTATTCAGTAGATGAAATCATTTCCTTTATCGATGAAATCGATATAACCAAATTATTCTCTCGCAAACGCAGCGATGCCCCATCTTTAATGGGCCTGGGTGGTTTGTATGATTTTCTGGAATCCAAATTTGGCTCACATACATTTGAGGATCTGAAAATACCTTTTGCGGTAACATCTGTGGATATACGCACTGGCAAAGAAGTTATCATCAATAAAGGACGCATTGTTAATGCGGTAAAAGCAACCACTGCTGTTCCCGGTATTTTCCCTTCACTCGTTTTGAAAGATAAGGTACTTATTGATGGTGGGGTTTTAGACCCAGTCCCCGTGTCTGTAGCACGCTGGCTATGTCCTACTCATCCAATATTGGCAATTTGCCTTTCCCTGGGAGAAGAATCCTGGTCAGATTTACCAAAAATCAAAGTCCCTTCTTTTGCTCCTATTCCATCCCTCATTATTAAGCAACTTGGCAATCTGAGAATTGGAAAAGCAACACAAATTTCGCTAGAATCTCTTGAAATAATGCAAATGATGATTGCAGAATTGCGATTAAGAATAGACAAACCGGATGTAATTATCAGACCCTTACTGCGTAATTACTATTTCCTCGATGACATCGATCCTTATGAATTAATTAAAGAAGGGGAAAGCAAAGTAAAAGAAAATATTGTTTTGATAGAGCAAGCAAGGAAACTAAACAAGCGAATCACTCGCTGGATGAAACCAACTCGCCCTCCGGGTTTATTGATTGATGAAGATGATTATTAATCAAAAACCCACAAGCAGGGCTCATCTCCCTTGAATTATTGAAAATAAAGCGAGCAGTGCACCTAACCCTGCAATCACAAAGATAACCAATCCCATCGGTATTCCCCCAGGTACAACCGATACAGAGTAATCCGTGTAGGTCGGGACTAGGAATGATGGTGCAGGGGTAAAAGTCGGCTTCCTAGTTGAAATGGGTGTTTTTATAAACTGAGCTGCCAAGGTCGGGTTGATCGTTTGTGTCATAAGCGGGGTGGGCGTTGGAGGAGGCTCAACAATCGGTATCTCGCCCGGAGTTATAACAACATAAGGAGCATATATCCAACCGATATTATCTGGCGCCCCCATATACTCAATTAGAACCCAGTCACCCCCTCCAGTTCTTCCAAGCACAGACACTTCTTGTCCTGGCAATAATATGCCCACCTTATCAAAAAATACACCTGGCCCAGAACGAACATTAATTTGATCTTCTTGGTCTAGACGTACAGTAGCGATAATACCTCTTGGGGTACCAGTTACGGTTGGGATACTAATTGTTGACTGCTGCAGTTTCAACTCTGCATTTGCCGGCACGAAAGTAAGCAAAGAGAGCACAAATGTTGCAAAACCAAGACAAGTAATAAAAACTTTTTTCATCAAATCAATTTACCATGTAGGCAAATTACGGTTTTTGATTATAATCCATCTGTATGGAACAGAGAATATTCCACGGACATCTTTCACCTGACGACCTGGCAGAATGTTTATTAATCCATTTCCACCGCGGTAACTTACGCGTTCAACAAATTGGGCAAGGTGAAAAAGTTGCTATTCAAATCCTGACTCGCGAAAAGCCGAATGCGGGTGGAGAAACCGCGCTTGGTATCACTTTTCAGACTGTTGAAGATGGGGTTGCTGTACACGTTGGAAAACAAGCCTGGTTTGGAATAGCAGCAAGTCTTGGCTACACTGCATTGTCTACCATAAAAAACCCTTTCAATCTCCTTCATAGAATAGATGACATCGCACAAGATATCGAATACCTTCAACTTCAGGACGAGGTATGGAAAGTATTGGAAGCAAATGCAAAAGCACTCGGTACTGGCTATGAATTATCCGAAAGGTTGCGGCGGACAATGTGTGAATATTGCGGTGTTGCTAATCCTGCCGGTGAGCCAAGCTGTATTGCATGTGGAGCGCCGTTAGGCAAGGTGCAACCGTCCTCGTGCAAGAACTGCGGCTATATTATTATGCATAATGAGAAATATTGCCCCAATTGCAAGCAGCTCTTATAGTATCTTTATTCATTTTTGAGGAGATAGGATATGTCAGAATCGAATAGCACCATAACAGATATTAGAGGTATTAGAGTCGGACATGCAACCGATAAAGATGCATTAACGGGCTGCACTGTTGTGATTTGTGATAAAGGCGCCGTTGGGGGCGTGGATCAACGTGGTGGTGCACCCGGAACACGTGAAACTGATTTGCTTAGACCTCTACATCTTGTACAAAAAGTTCATGCAATTGTATTAGCAGGAGGATCTGCATTTGGATTAGATGCTGCTGGCGGAGTGATGCAATATTTAGAGGAAAACAGCATCGGATTTGATACAGGTGTAGCAAAAGTACCCATTGTGCCATGTGCAATTCTTTTTGACTTAGCTATAGGGAATGCTAGTATTCGCCCCAATGCCGAAATGGGATACCAAGCCTGTCTGAATGCCTCAACTGAGCCATTAGAACAGGGAAATGTAGGGGCTGGAACAGGCGCCACTATAGGGAAGATTCTTGGTATGGGTCAAGCCATGAAATCAGGCATTGGCACAAGCATTATTGATATTAGTGGTGGTCTTAAAGTTGGGGCAATAGTCGCAGTAAATGCTTTTGGTGATGTGATTGATCCAAATAATGGCACAATTCTAGTTGGTGCACGTACAGTACAAAAAGGTCCTGTAAAAATTGGCAAAGAAAAAGTCTATGCCAATACATTGGAAATTATGAAAACCACAATAGGCCGGACCGCGTTGCATTTAGCTAGCAACCAAAATACTGTTATCGGAGTTATTGTCACTAATGCTGTGTTGACTAAAGAAGAGACCAATAAAGTTGCTCAAATGGCGCAGGACGGATTGGCAAGGGCAATTCGACCCACACATACCATGCTAGATGGAGATACCTTATTTGTAATGGCTACTGGAAAAAAGAAAGCCGATGTGAATATAATTGGTTCATATGCTGCTGAAGCTACAACATCGGCAATCGTAAATTCGATTAAATTTGCTACACCAGCAGCAGGGCTACCTTCTTACTCCAGCATCAATGACTATTAGGGATAAAGAAATTCAAGCATTACTAATAATTTAACAATAAGTTGCTATGCTGTTTTTCGGTTCAAGATTATTAGCAAGAAGGGGTAATATAAAGTTAGCAATACTCGGAAAAGCAATATATATTCCTTTATTAGAGAGCCATTTCCAAAATTTCCCACAATTCTCCATCTGTTAATGTTATCGGATTGCCTTTCATGCTGCTGGATCTTTTAGATTTACTAATGATTTCTGAAAAATCTCGTTTGTGAATATTGAATTCTAAAAGTTGTGGTATATGCAACTTATCTTTCAGTTTTTTTATCCATTCAATACCATCACGTATTTTTGCATGCGAGTCTTGTGTGATTATTTTCGCGATCTCTTCAAACCGTGCAACTTTTTGATTTTGCGGTTCTCTTTCCCTTAAAGCCCTTACATTAACCTCAATGACAGAAGGTAACAAGCTTGCGCAAATAGTTCCATGTGGAGCTTTGAACATACCGCCGATTGGTCCGGCAAAGCCATGCACTGCACCAAGTTTCGCATTAGCTAAAGATAATCCTCCTAATAAACTTACCCACGCCATATTCGTCCGAGCTTCCTGATTATCTCCATACTCATATGCCTTAAGTAATGATTTTGCAGCTTTTTCAATTCCCTCTTTACAATAAAGGTCAACGAGCTGGTTGGAAAACCTGGAAACATATGGTTCAATTACTTGCGTAAAAGCATCCATACCTGTTGATGCAGTAATCTTTGGCGGTACACTCACCGTGAGTTGGGGGTCAACTAAAGCAACACTGGGTAGCAACCATGGATTGCGCATGCTAACTTTTACTTTTTTGTTAGTGATCTTAATAACTGCATTTCTGGTAACTTCACTTCCAGTACCAGCGGTCGCCGGTATTGCAATGTATGGTTTAGGCAAATTCTTAATTGGCATGCCTTTCCCGACAACCTCAAGATAATCTAATAAATCGCCCTCATTAGTAAGCAAGGCAGAGACAGCTTTGCCAGTATCAATAACGCTTCCCCCACCAATACTAACCACAAAATCACAATTATAATCCCGGGCTTCAGCAGTTACTTGATTGATAACCTTATCAGTAGGTTCTCCATAAGCAGTAAAAGCATGCCATTTAATTTGTAATTCATTAAAAATATTCTCAATTTTTGTTACAGCAGGAACACTTTTTGAATAAATCAGAAATGCCCTCGTGCCAAATTTTGAAATTATAGATGGGAGTTTGTCCAAAGCTCCCCAACCAAAAATAATTCGCTGAGTAGTAGAAAAATCAAATTGTATCTCAAGTCCCATTATGTTCCTTATTACATAGATAATTATCAGTCTGGATCAAGTGGAAAGATATTTACATACTTGATACTCTGCCGTGGTTCTGCCATCATTTTATGTACTTTTTCTCTCCATTCTTTATAATGCTGTGTTTCCTTATGTTTTGCTGGATCTTTTTCGGTCCTGTAAACTTCTACGAGGATAAATTGGGAGGGTTTATCTAATTGCTGAAGCACATCAAAACGTGCAATTCCAGGTTCCTTTTCGCTACAGCGTGCATTTATCTTGGTTAATTCTAAGAATTCTTTAATGAACTCTTTTTTTACAAGTACATGAACTTGAACAATAAACATTTCTCCTCCTAGCCTTTTTATTATAAACCTAAGTATATATTTGCATTAACAGAGTGCGAGTATTTTTACCTCCCATTTAGATAATTTTATTTATACATCCATATATATTCCTGATTTCCTGAATTTTTTTATCTGATTACTCTTTTTATTAGAATTACGTAATATTTTTCATGATAGTTGACTTTAATATCGGTTTTATTGTATAGTACCAATCGTTGTAGTTATTAAAACAATCAATATCAATGATTTTCTCTCTCATTAGACTATTGATATTGATTTTTATCTTAAAAAAGTGTATTCTGATAATAAATCAGCTTTTATTAGTTTAAAAAGCAGGGTTTATTGAATTGAGAGGTTTGCGTATTTATGGCGAAAAGTAAAATTAAAGTCCTAGATGATGAAGAAGAAATCATTGGTTACTCAAAGATTGCTCAACTTATCAGCTTAGGGCGAAAAAAATCTTATATAACGATTGACGACATCATGAAAATATTTCCTGATGCTGAGCAGGACATTAATCAGCTAGAGGAAGCTTTTGCTGCTTTGATGAGTGCAGGTATTCCCTACGTCGAGGATGATGATAATATACCAGAGCCAACAGATGAAGATCTAATAAAAGATGAGGATAAAGAAGTACCTGAAGAGGAACCAGCTATTGCAGCTGACGATCTAAGGCACATTGATACAGATGATGCCATCGGGCTTTACCTTAAAGAAGTAAGTCGTGTTTCACTTTTAACTGCCGAAGAAGAAGTGGAATTAGCGCAAAGAATAGAGAGGGGGAAAATGGGACGTGAGGAATTAGCACGCGATAATGTCATTAATAAAAGGCGCTTTGAACTGAGGGCCTTAATTGAAGATGGTTGGTCAGCTCGCGAACACATTATCACTGCTAATTCACGTTTAGTAATCAGCGTTGCAAAAAAATATATGGGCCGTGGAGTTCCTTTCTTAGATCTTATTCAGGAAGGTAATATTGGCCTTATACGTGCGACAAAAAAATTTGATTATCGGCGTGGACATAAATTTAGCACATACGCGACTTGGTGGATTCGACAGGCTGTTACACGCGCAATCGCTGACCAGGGTAGAACTATCCGTGTTCCTGTACATATGGGAGACCAAATCAATAAACTATTGCGTGTCCAGCATAGATTGACCCAAAAATTAGGCCGCAATCCTACTGTGGAAGAGCTGGCTGATAACTTGGAGGTTCTGCCGAAAAAAGTTGAAAATATGATTGAAGTAGCTCGCAGGCCACTCTCACTAGAATTACCCACAGACAATGAAGATGATTCAGTATTAGGTGATTTTATTGAAGATGATGAAATTCCTGCGCCAGATGAGAGTGCAACTTACCATATTTTAAAAGACCATTTAGGACTAGTCCTAGATTCTATTCCACCTAGGGAAGTGCGCATTCTTCAACTTCGATATGGTTTGTTGGATGGACAGGCATACACGCTGGAAGAAGTAGGAAGAAAAATGGGTGTAACACGAGAAAGAGTGCGGCAAATCGAAGCACAAGCACTCAGCCGTTTACGTCATCCCTCGATTCAAAGACAATTACGCGATTATTTAGGTGAATAAGAATTACTTCAAAAATATACAATTCAACTTTTAGTTTAGGATAGTCAATGTCAAAAACACCACTGAGAGAATATATCCAGGAAATTGAGCAATTAATAGAAAGTGGGGATTCAGACATTGCAATTTTCCATTGCAGATATATTCTGAATAAATACCCTAAGAATATAAATACCCATCGATTACTTGCGAAATCGATGCTGGGAAAGCAGGAATATCAAAGCGCTGAGCTGATATTTAAACAAGTCCTTTCCGTATTTCCTGATGATTTAGTAGCACATATAGGTCTGAGTTTCATTTCAGAAATTAGCAACAATCTGGATATTGCACTTAATCATATGGAAAGAGCATTTGAAGTGCAGCCTGCAAATCCATTAATGAAAGAAGAAATGAAACGGATTTATCTTAAACGAGATGGGTTCGAACCATCAAAAATTAGACTTACACGAGGTGCTCTAATTAGGATGTATTCTCAAAGTAACCTTTATTCTCAAGCAATTGCTGAAATTCGTATAGGTCTACACGAACACCCCAACAGATTAGATTTCAAAGTTGAATTAGCGCGGATGTTATACCTAAATAAGGATAAAATTGAAGCAGTTGATACTTGCATAAAAATAATCAGTAATTTCCCTTATTGCTTTGAAGCTAACAAAATTTTATATAAAGCGCTGCCGGATACTTCCGATTCATCAGACGTGAGAATTTTCAAGCAGCGATTAATTGCTATAGATCCTTACTATTTATTTGTAACGAAAAATATTCCGGATATTAGAAATGTTCCTGATGTTGCGATTATGATAGAACATGCAGAACCCACCAAAGAAGTTGAGAATTTAGCAATGCTAGATTGGAAAAGCGAACTCAATAAATATTGGCAAGAGCCTCTAGAGTGGACTTCAGAGTTAGATGAAGATTCAGAAATTGATTGGGAGGCAATCCTTGAAAAGAACTTTAATGTTGATAAACAAAAAGTAGTGAAAGAACTAAGTAAAGAGAAAGAAAGAGAGATAGGAATTGTTCAGCAAGAAAAGCAAAAAGGAGTCGCTCAAGCTTTGAAAGATACGCAACCCATTCCGGTTACTACTGAAGCCATTGAACCATCCAACTCGGATATTCACCTACAAGAGGAAGAAGAAATCCCAAGTTGGATATTTGAGAATTCAAAGGAAATTACTGAAACATCCCAATCAGATTCTTCCCAAGAAAAGGAAGAGGAAACCCCAAGTTGGATATTAGAAGACTCAAAGGGGAAAAAACAAGCCAAGGAAAAGGTCGAATCTGATTCAACCCAAAAGATTGAGAAGGAACCTATTAAAGAAAAACTAAATGTACCATTACCTTCAGAAATCGAGGGTGGGGAAACTCCTCTTGATGAAATAGGGATGATAGATCATGATGCACCGGTAACAACTGAATTGAGAGGCGATGAAAGTGCTGCTCCTTCAATTTGGTTAAAAGATGATGAGGAAACTGTGGAGCAAGAAAGTCCAGCGATAAAAAGTGATAATGATGTGGCGGCAGTTGAAATCCAAGAAGATCAAACAATCACTTTAATAAAAGCAAATAAAGCCCTTCAAGATGGAGATATTAATTTAGCATTTAAATACTATCAAGCCTTACTTCAAGAGGAGGATTTTCTTACCAATATAGTTTTTGATATGAAAAACGCTTTAATCAATTACGGAGAAGAACCATTGATCTGGTTAATTCTCGGAGAAGCGTATTCGCGTCAAGGTCAAACAGAAAAAGCATTAGGGGCATTTCGCAATGCCGAGAAAAAAACATCTCTATAAGAAGAACAAGCATGCATGAATTATTTGAAAAAACATTAGTCTTGATCAAACCAGACGGGTTGCAACGTGGCTTGATTGGAGAAATTATTTCACGGTTAGAAAAAAGGGGGTTGCTCCTTGTGGCTGCGAAGTTAATTAGAATTGACAAAAATTTCGCTGAAGAACATTATAAAACCCATATGAATAAGCCCTTCTTTAAAGGCCTGGTTAAATATATTACTTCAGCACCTGTAATGGCAATGGTTTGGGAAGGAGAAAACTCGATTACTGCAGCTCGACAAACTGCAGGAGCTACAAACCCATTGGAGGCACTGCCAGGCACAATTAGGCATGATCTAGCTCTATTATCAAGCCGTAATCTGATCCACGCTTCTGATTCTTCTGATACTGCAGAAAAAGAAATCGCACTATGGTTTAGCCAAAATGAAATCCTTTCATGGGAAACCAGCAATCATCTCTGGATTTATGGTAAAAATTAAAAACGCTTGACGGTTATAATAACCTATGTTAAAATTTTAATTACGTCCCGGGGGCGTAGTGTAGTGGCTTAACATGCGGCCCTGTCAAGGCCGAGATCGCGGGTTCAAATCCCGTCGCTCCCGCTAATCCAATAAAAAACCAGGTAAAATCAAAGAACCTGGTTTTTTTATTTATCATATAGAATTTAATTCTGTAAAGGCTTGTAAAGGCTATAGTAAAATAATTTCTGCGCTGTAAAAAAGGAATAATATTGTAAACAAAGTCAATAAAAAAGTAAGAGGTGCCCTGTGAGTAAATCACAAATAAAAACTAGGAAAAAAAAGATCGCATTCACTTTAAATGGTGAAAAACAAGAATTCTATGTCGATCCAACACAAAAGTTGCTTGATTTTCTCAGAGAACAGTCATTAAAAAGCGTTAAATGTGGTTGCAGACAGGGTGACTGTGGTATGTGTACTGTTTTAATAAATGGTAAACCAGTTAAGTCCTGCCTTTATAATGCAACGTTTGCTAATGGTAAAAATTTAATCACTTTGGAAGGTCTGAATAGAAATGATGGATTACATCCAATTCAACAAGCTTTCCTGGAAACCGGTGCTATCCAATGCGGTTTCTGTACTCCAGCTCAGATATTATCAACAAAAGCACTCTTAGACAAGAACTCCAACCCCAGCAAAGAAGAGATCCTTGATGCCCTAAGCGGCGTTCTTTGTCGCTGTACTGGTTATGTGCGTATCATCGATGCAGTCTTACGTGCTGCTGCTTATCTACGCGGGGAAAAGAAAGATCCTTTCCGTCACATTGAACTTACACTACCCAAGAATCTTGAGCAATTAAAAATACCACGGGAATATTATCGCAGAAATGATCACAAACTACCTTTGCCACCGATTGTCTTAACACCTGAAAATATGCCCAAATTGAATGTAGTTGGTCAACCTAAAATAAAAGTTGATGGCGAGAAACTGGTCCGGGGGCGACCTGTATTCACGGATGACATTCATCCTGAGGGAATGCTTTACGGCACACTTCTGACAAGCCCTTATGCGCACGCGCTTATCAAAAACATAAATACAAGTAAAGCCCGAGCTCTTGATGGCGTTTATGCTGTGCTAACCCATCAAGACCTCCCAAGGGTTAAATATACTTCTGGCGGTCAAAGCTATCCACAACCATTACCACACGATCAAGTATCTCTTGACAATAAAGTGCGGCATTTCGGTGACAAAGTTGCGATTGTTGCTGCTGTGACTCCTGAAATCGCTGAAGAAGCAATGAAACTAATTGATGTCGATTATGAAGTTTTACCCCATGTAATCGATGCCGAAGAAGCAATGCAAGACAATGCTCCCATCATACATGATGAGAAAGACACTGAAGGAATTTATGACTCCATTCATAATATCGTCTATCATATCGAAGCTGAACATGGTAACCCTGATAGTGCTTTTGAAGAAGCAGATCATGTGATCTATGGGGAATTCCGTACTCCCAAACAGCAACATGCTCAATTAGAACCACACGTTTGCAGTACTTATTTCGATGAAGATCAAAGGCTGGTCGTTCGAACAAGCACCCAGGTCCCATTCCATGTACGACGTATTATTGCTCCGCTAATTGGGTTACCTATTAAAAAAATACGTGTAATTAAGCCAAGGATCGGCGGCGGTTTCGGCGGTAAGCAAGAAATTATTCTAGAAGATTTGTGCGCTCATCTGACCATTGTTACTCGACAGCCTGTACGTATGGAATACACCCGCAGCCAAGAATTTACCAGCGGTCGTACACGGCACAGACAAATTATTCGATATAAAGTCGGGGTTAAAAATAACCAAGTAACAGTTATGGAATTGAAGCTTATCGGTGATACTGGCGCTTATGGCACACATGGTCTAACTGTCAACATGGTTGGCGGATTCAAAGGTTTAACCCTTTATAACCCACCCAACTCCAGATTTATCTGCAATGTTGTCTATACCAATACACCTCCAGCAGGCGCTTTCAGAGGATATGGCGCAATGCAAGAGCAATTTGCTCTCGAGGTAATCATGGAAGAACTAGCTGACAAATTAGGAGTAGATGTAATTAAATTCAAACGCCAGAATTGGTTAAAAATTGGGGAACCGATGCATCTGGCACGCAAATTGGGAGAAGGGCGGGAAGGATACGACCAAACAATGGAAACTAGCGCACTTGATGAATGCGTACAAGTCGGGTGTGAAATCACTGATTATTATAAGAAGAAGAAAGCTTATCAGAGCCAAACTGATCAGATTATCAAACATGGAATAGGAATGGCGGTTGTTTTCCATGGCAGCGGTATTGCAGGCTTGGATATGGCAGCGGCTACAATAAAAATAAATGATGATGGTTCATTTAATCTCTTAATTGGCGCTACGGACATCGGGACTGGCTCAGATACAATCTTAGCCCAGATTGCTGCAGAAGAATTAGGAGCAACTATTGAAGATATCATCGTTTATTCTTCTGATACTGATTTCACGCCATTTGATAAAGGAGCATATGCCAGTTCAACGACTTATATCAGCGGTGGAGCCGTGCAAAAGACAGCTCGTAAAGTCAAGCAGCAAATCCTGGAACACGCTGCAAAAATGTTGGAAGTTGAGAACATAGAGGAATTAATAATAAGGAACAAAAAAATCATTGCTCCAGATAAGAGATCTGTTACTCTGCAAGAAGTTGCCCTAAGCAGTCTACATCAAATGAATCAACACCAGATCATGGCAACAGAATCTCACATGAGCTACGTTAGCCCTCCCCCTACAGCAGCCCAATTTGCTGAAGTTGATGTAAACACAAAGACAGGCGAAATTAAAGTTGTACGGTTATTAACGACAGTAGATTGTGGGCGAGTAATAAATCCCATCACCGCTGCTGGCCAAGTTGAAGGTGGTATGTCGCAGGGGTTGGGTTTTGTACTTTCTGAGGATACTCTGTTTAATGAAAAAGGCAAAATCATCAATGACCGTTTCAGCAGTTACCATATACCCAAAATTACCGAAACACCTCCAATGGATGTGGTTTTTATACAAACTGATGAGCCAAGTGGACCCTTTGGTGCAAAGTCGGTTGCAGAGATCGCAATTGATGGTGTTGCACCGGCTATGGTTAACGCCGTACATAACGCTACAGGAGTTTGGTTGCATGACCTTCCCCTAACTCCAGAAAGAGTGCTCAAAGGTTTAAAGTCGACAAGTAAATCATCACTTTAATATATTGAAACTTTTCTTTCGTTTATCAGAAATTGCCTGGTTATTTTTCAAATTAGGGACGATAGGATTCGGCGGTCCTCCAGCGAATATTGCCCTAATGGAACAGGAAACCGTACATAAACGAAAATGGGTCAATCAAGATTATTTCCTTGATATGCTGGCTGCTACAAACCTTGTTCCTGGACCAAATGCAGCCGAGATGGCAACTCATTTGGGGTATGTTTATGCTGGTTTTCCAGGATTATTTACAGCTGGTTTTACTTATATCCTGCCTTCTTTTTTAATCAGCTTAGCTCTATCAGTGATTTATGTGGAATACGGGAACTTGCCAGAGATAGAAGCAATATTCTACGGTATCAATCCGATAATTATTTCAATTATTTTGATTTCTTCTTACCGTTTGGGCAAAGGTGTTATAACCGATAAAAGAAAAATTATTATTGGTATAGGCAGCCTGGTCGCTGCATTTTTAGGAATAGATGAAATTTTACTCATTTTGCTGGCTGGTCTGGCAGGTGTTCTTGCCTATCAATATCCATACTCCCTGATTTGTCTAAGTCCTTTCTCGCCAATTCAACTTCAATTTTTCAATATTTTATTAACTTCACAGATCAAGTTAGACAAATTATTTCTCTTTTTTCTAAGAACTGGGGCTCTTCTTTTTGGAAGCGGTTTGGCACTGTTTGCATTTATTCAATCCGATATTGTCACAAAATACGGCTGGCTTACTCAGCATGAATTGCTAGATGCCATAACTGTGGGCCAGATTACTCCAGGGCCAGTATCATCCGCTGCTACATTCATTGGATACCTGATAGCTGGATTACCAGGTGCAATTGCAGCATCCATTGGCATTTTCTTGCCCTCATTTCTGATAGTATTAATTGTTGGTAAGTGGTTACCTCAACTTCGGAAGTCAATAATTATTCAACGATTCTTGAAAGGAGTAACCATTGGTGTAATTGCTCTTATTTTTATAGTAGCATTGCGAATATCCCAAACTGCAATTGTGGATATATTAACTTTCAGTATTTCTCTAGTTTCATTATTCTTGCTCTTTCGATTTGAAATTGAGACTATTTGGTTAATTCTGGTCGGAGGTATTATTGGTCTGATAAAATTAATCCTCATAAATTGATCCAACTAAAAACAGAAATGTTAAACAATAAAAAAATCTCTTTCAAATTCAAATCCAATAAATTATATATTTCAGATGGTGCAACTGGTACAAACTTATTGAGTCGAGGGCTTCCTAAAGGAACGGCGCCTGAGGTTTGGGTATTAGAAAATCCATCCGCAATCGTACAGTTGCATAAGGACTTCATAGCAGCCGGAGCTGAAATAATTCTTACCTGTACTTTTGGCGGTTCCTCAATCCGATTAGACCACAGCAACTTAGGAGAAAGAACAGAAGAAATAAATAAAAAAGCTGTAGGATTAGCCAGGACCGCTATTGAAGGGTCTTCTGTAATGATTGCTGGATCGATGGGTCCATTAGGTCAAATGCTGCAGCCATTAGGTACATTAGCTGTATCTGATGCTAAAGATATATATGCTCAACAAGCAAAAGCTTTAGTTGAAGCTGGAGTGAACTTTCTATTAATTGAAACGCAGTTCGATCTAAACGAAGCCAAAGCAGCTATTCAGGGAATACAATCAGTAAGCTCTTTACCTATTGTATGTTCTTTCAGCTACGACCGTGGAACACGTACGATGATGGGGGTTAGTCCTAAAAACATGGCGGGGGAACTATCCTCCTTTGATCTAATGGCGATAGGAATCAACTGTGGAAAAAGCATTGAAGATAATTTTCAAGCCATGCAGGAACTGAATCAATCAACTAAACTCCCTATATGGTTCAAACCGAATGCTGGTTTGCCTGAAATGGATAAAAATGGCAATCCCACTTACTCAATCACACCACAAAAAATGGGGGCACAGGTTAAGAATTGGATTAATGCTGGAGCGAATATTATTGGGGGTTGCTGTGGCACAACCCCAGAGCATCTTCAGCAGATTGCTATCAATGTAAGAAATTATCAATAACCCTTTAAGTTTAATTATTTCCAAAACTGATCACGTTGTATAGATTATCATAGGTATATGTTAGAAAAATCAAAGGATATTGCATTTTATATACATGATATTCCCATCAAAAAGGGTTTAATCCTAGCTCCGATTGATGGTTTCACAGATTCTCCTTTTCGCAGAATTATAAAGGGGTTGGGCGCTGTAATGATGTATACAGAATTTATCAACGCCATTGATATTTTAAATCATAAAGATGATATAGATAAAAAAACCAATTTTCACGAATCTGAAAGACCCATAGCTATTCAGATTTTCGATAATGACCCAGAAAGGATAATACAGGCAGCATTACTTATTGATAAAAATCATCCGGATTTTATTGATATTAATTTGGGTTGTTCTACCAAGCGAGTTGCCGGTCGTGGCGCTGGGGCTGGCTTATTGCAAGAGCCAAAAAAAATCGCTACAATTTTTCATCGATTATCCAAGCAAGTGACTACTCCAATTACTACTAAAATGCGTCTTGGGTGGGATTCAAATAGCAAGAATTATATAAAGATTGCAAAAATCATTGAAGACAACGGTGGAGCGATGATTGCAGTACATGCCCGGTCAAAAGAAGATGGCTTCCATGGAAAAGCAGAGTGGGATGCAATTGCTGAAATAAAATCAAGAATTTCAATTCCAGTCATTGGAAATGGGGATGTTAAAAAGGTCCGTGATATCGACAAAATGTATAACCAGACAAAATGTGACGGTGTGATGGTCGGACGCGCTGCAATTGATAACCCCTGGATATTTTGTTTGCGCTATCGTGATTCCATTTCCAAATTTGAACTGAAATCATTAATTCAGCGGCATATATTATCAATGATTGATTTCTATGGAAATCAAAAAGCACTTTTGCTATTCAGAAAATATTTAAATGCATATTTGAAACCTTACGATTTAAACCGCGAAGTCAGAAAAGAATTACTTTCTTGCTCTTCCCATAAAGCTCTATTAGAAAAACTGAATAATTTCTGATTGTGTGTCATTTTTTCTGTAAAATCAGCCACAGGCCCTTTCATTATTGTAGATAATTGTACTGCGGTTGTTTTTCCAGACAGAATTAAGGGGTGAATAAGAGAGGATGCAAGCGCTCAACAAGCAACCTGGACAGCCTCGAATTCAGATGGAGTCAAGTATGCCAGCGAAGAATGAATCCTT
>DUED01000015.1 GCA_011176685.1 Anaerolineae bacterium | reverse complement strand
TTTGGGTAAGCTGTGTGTATGTTCCCATGAGTGCTCCTTTGATTTAGTCGTTGGAGAGGCGCTTATCTTACCGCAGCTTACCTCTCTAACGCTTTCAAAGTTGCACTTGCTAGTTGAATTCAAGTATAAATATTATTTCATTAAAATTTTATATTTTTTTGTTTTTGCAAACCTATGAATAACAATTTTTTAATCAATTTTATTTTTGAAAAACATAATAATAATCCATTATTAGATTTTACGATATGCATTTATGTATTTGACTATAAATTCGCGTTTGCTCAACGATAAACTTGTGGATATCGGTATATTAATCAAACTTCGGCTACATTTCAAAGAGTTCGGAAATTCTTCTTTATGAGCATAATTACTGTAAGCTATTTTATGGGGCATACTGTATTCTATCAACTGCCCCAATTGCACCCCTTTACTTGCCATAGCTCGCATTATGCGCTGGCGGTCAGGCACGCGGATGACATAATGAGAATAAGTGGCGCCATTGACTATGGGTGGCAGTTTCCATCCGGTTTTTTTTTGCAGGCGGTCATTGTAAAAATGAGCATATTCCCGGCGTTTGTTAATAATTTGTGGATATTTTTTCAACTGCGCCAAACCCACACTGGCTTCCACTGCCAGCATCTGGTCCAGGTAATCCGGCGGGAAGTGGATTTTTTCATCCAGATGGTATGCTTTGGTCAGCCGATTGAGTAAGGGCGTTTTTTCCTGCAGCCAGTAGACCAGCCCATACAGAGTTTCATTGAAAGCCAGATATATTGCAATCAGATACATGCGCCGTAATGTGGCTTTCAACCAGCCGGTTTTATTGAAATGCTCATCGCGCCATCTGCGAATCTTATTCGCAAGCGCAGGGTCATTAATTGTTAACATGCCGCCAAATATTGAGGTGATTAATTTACTTATCCCAAGACCAAATAATGCCGCATCGCCGGCTTTGACCACTGATCTTCCCTGCCATTCTGCACCAAAAGAATGAGCGCAATCCTGAACTACCCAAATTTTGTGTCCGAGCTTTTTTTCAGCATCACGCACGATTTCATCAACCTGGTCAATATTAATCGGGTAACCGAATAAGTGGGTAGGGATAACCGCTTGGGTTTGGGCTGTGATGGCATCTGCAAATTTATCCAGGTCCATGTTGTAATCATAAAGCGAGATGTCCACGAAGCGGGGAATATTCCCACTCAAGACTGTGGCATGGGCAACAACAGAGCAGGTGTATGCTGGTTGGACAACTTCAGCATTCTTTATACCTAAAGTCTTGAAAAAAGCCCAAAGAGCGCTGCGACCGTACGGAAAGGCAATTGCTTCAGGTACGTTAAAGGTTTGCGCAAATTCTTCTTCAAATAATTGAACTGCATTCTTAGCCGCTTTGAAAAGGGCTGTAAGTTCTTCTTTGCCAAGATTGGGTTTCAAACGTGAAATCATTGATCACTTTTCAGCAATTATTACTTGGTAAAATCCCCATTTCTTCTTTACTTTTATATCTACCCATTCTAAAATTTTCTCAAATGGTCTCAAGAAAGATAGGAAATCTTTTAATCTTTTAAATCCGGGCTGGCAATTAATTATCTTTACAACCTTAAATTTATTAAACATTAATTTCACCTGTTTGTTTGAAAACGCTTTCATAATCGGAACATCTAAAAGCTCGTTTATAGCAGTGCCCTTGTGATCCCATACATTTTGCTCTCCTTTGATTTGTGTAATTCTGGGTTTTCCGGTGATTTTTTTATATAAACCGGCAATATTGCGAATAGTTTTGACCACCAGCCATTTGGGGTTTCCACTGCGATAAAGCATCACAAATGAGCTGCCGCCCTTTCTCTGAGTTCTGAATATTTCGGAAATTCCTTTCAGTGTATCTGGTGTATGGTGTAGTACTCCCAGACATACCACAACCTCAAAGTACGCGTTACGAAACGGCAAGTTTTCCGCGTTACTAAGGTCGAATTGAATCTTATCCATATTGCCTAATTCTTTAGTTCCTGCTTTGGCACGCAAGAGTGAATCGAGTGAAATATCCACAGCGATAATTGGAGAAGTTTGTTCAGCAAGGTAATTAGCTATGAACCCTTGCCCGCAACCAACTGCCAGTACCTTTTTATTTTTCCAGCGATATTTATCGAAGCTCTCAAGTATATAGGGTTCAGTTTGCTGATACCAGTTAAAGAACTCCTGGTACGAAGCCCACTGCCCTCCGCAAGGATTAAGGTCCCAGAAGTTTGTGCCTTTTTGCTTCAAATTAGTTTCTTGGTTATTCTTTAATCTCAAGTCAATAAACCATGTTTCGCTAATTTATCTGACTTTTTGTTACTTGTTTTTATGCGATAAATTTTATATTAATTATTCTGATAGGCAACTATTGCTTGCAATGCAATATTTGCATGAGTCTCTCTTCTAATAACTAAACCAATTTCCTGTGGCTTGAACATGAGGAAGAACCCTTCTTCCACTTACTATGTTTGCAATCTCGTAACCATCAACCATTTTTTCTAATTTCATAAGCCCATTCTTTTAGAGTAATAAATGAGTAATCCTTGGCAATCCATTCTATTGCTTTTCTAAAAAGTTCAATCTTTTTCTTCAGAGGGGTCCTTAAAGCCTGTGGAACATAGACGCCATCAGAAGAAGTGGGAACCTGATTGATTAAGTCTGGGTGAAAGTAATCTACAAAATCTGAAAGGTGAAAGGAAAAAATTATTGGTCTTTCTAAATTCTTTATGATTTGATAAGAAATTTTAAAAAGTCGCATTCCAGTTGCAAGCAAAAACGTAGCATAGAATGGAAGGCGTAAAAAAGGTGTAACAGTTAATGGAAATTCAATAATTCCGTTTAATCCCCTTTTAGCAAGTTTTTTTTCTGTACATATATATGGTACTGCTGGTGAAAACATATTTTGAAGGTTGCCAAAGGTGGTTTGTTCCTCTCTAGTTCTTTTCAAATTAGTAAGCCACTGTAAAAATTTAAATAAGGGTGTAATAGATGTAGGATGAACAGAAGAATCATACAAGTAACCTCGTTGCTTCAATATCGGGACAGCATCATTGCTGATATTCCAACCGGCACAGCGAAAGCCAACGGGTTTTTCACCAGTGACTTTCAAACAAATTTTTTCCATTTCAGCGATTTCCGCTTCCTTTTCTTCTAATTGTAATAATCTGAAGGCTTGGGCATGAGAATTTGTATGATTTGCAATTTCGTGACCTTCAGATTTCATAGCTAATATATATTGGATGTTTTTTTTCACTCTAAAGTCATTGCCCACCATGAATAACGTGGCTTTTATCTCATATGGCTCTAATAAATCACGAAAATTTTCCATGCCAGTTTGAAACTCTGTATATGTGTAGCCCCCATCTCTTCGACAACCTATACCATGATAAATAGAATTTAATGTATCAATATCGCTAGTAATCGCAGCGCGTAGTTGCATACCCTATTCCTGTTTTTTTATCAATACGGCTTTTAATAAGCCCCAAGCCATCTTCGCTTTTCTAAAAACTGTTCTAAAATTCCTTGTTTTTACTAATTGTTTGATGATGTAAGTGGGTCTGAAATAGAAAGATCTGATAGCTTCATCACGAATATTTCTTAATTCATCTTTCGATAAGTGTTCCTCCCAAAAAAATGGTACTTCAAATTTAGGTTTTGGGTTTTTTGCAAAGTTTAACCAGTAGTCATAAGGAATAATCCCGTTAGATAAAGCAGTTTCGTACATCTCAGTTCCTGCATATGGGACAGTTACAGAAAATGTGGAGTAGTCGGGAGATAAATCTTTCGCAAAACTAATTGATTCTCTCATATCTTCAATTGTTTCTCCAGGCAGACCAAACATAAAATATGTTAATACTTCAATTTTGAATTTCTTGGCAAGATTCACCGCATTTATCGCTTGCTGCTTAGTAATTCCTTTTTTAATTATCTTTAGAGTTTTAGCATTTCCAGATTCAATACCAAAATGAATGCGTTTACATCCTGCACGTGCTAACCAGGAGATAATTTCCTCATCTTTATTTGAAACCCTATCTCTAATTGCCCAAATAAATTTATAATCACGATCGATAATACCTTGGCAAATTTCTATTACGCGCTTTTTTGACCAAGTAAATGTATCGTCATATACTTCAATTTCTCCGATTCCCAATTTCAGAATTTCTTCAATTTCATCCAAGATATTTTTTGCGCTGCGTGAAAGTGTCTTTTGAAAGTTCAGTTTACAGAATATGCATCGATAAGGGCATCCACGGCTGGTAATCATGGTTGCAATATACTTTGATTTTGCAACAGCACTATAATACTTCTTATAAGGGAGAAGTGTGCGATCTGGGTTAGGCAATAAGTCCAGATCTTTAAGAACAAAGAATTCAAGCGCTCCTTTTTTTACGCCCCCTTTTTTCGTGTGTAAACCCGGCAGATGAGAGGGTAATTGATCATTTGAGAGACTATTAATCAGCCAGAACAAGGGGATTTCACCATCACCAATAATTACAGAATCACATCCAGAGTAATCTAATGTTTCTTGTGGATAAACCCCTACATGTGGTCCTCCAACAGTAACATGAATAGCTTTATCAACTTTTTTAGCGATTTGAATACAACGATATGCATCAAACCAAAAATCTGTCCAGGCTGACACTCCCACAACATCAGGTTTGAAACTTCTGATTTCCTGCTCAATTTGTTCTTCGTTTAAACCAAGAATCTGGCAATCCAGGACTTTGACCTGGTGAGGAGAATAACGGTTCAGGTAAGAAGCCAGATACAATACACCCAGAGGTGGTTTAATACCAATACTTGTATCTGGATTTTCTTCAAAAGTGTATAAAGCTCGAACAGCATTTGTTTCAGGTGGGAAAATAAGCAAAACACTAAGTGCTTTTCTAGGTATGTTTATATAATCTTCCATATAATTTGAAAGATTAACTGGTTTTAGGAATTTTAAATGTGTATTATTGCTTTTGTTTAACTTAGTATTATCTGTCATCTTTTCACAATTTTCTTGATATGTGGAAATTTAATTTTTTAAATGGTTTTTTATAAATATTAGTAGCTTGGATATATATTACGTCTACAAAAAACCTATTAATAATAAAATCATAAATACAAGTCCGAAATCTAACGAATACATCGTATAAATATTATCATATGAACAGTTTCGCTAATTATGTGATTATGCTTGAGATACAATTTATTCCCGTACTTTAATTTGATTGTTTATAATCAGCAATAATAAAATATAGGAGAACATGTGCCTATCATCACTTTTCTTTTAATTGCTTTTTCAACGCTAATCTATCTGCTGCAACTGGGCAGCCAATATCTGCTAGGTTATGATGTGCTCTTGTTTCTGGGTGGTAAGATCAATGATCTAATCGCGCAAGGGGAGTATTGGCGGCTTATCACGCCCATCTTCCTGCATGGTTCCCTGCTGCATCTCGGCTTGAACATGTATGCGCTGTATGTGCTTGGACCAGCGATCGAGAGGAAATACGGCCGCTGGCTGTTCCTGGCTCTTTACATGATGGCAGGCTGCTACGGGTTCATCGCATCCTACTGGTTCACTTCCTCGGCATCAGTGGGTGCTTCCACGGCTATCTTTGGACTGATTGCCGCCCAGGCAGTTTTCATCTACCGCAACCGCAGGGTTTACGGTGCACGTGCACGCCCCTTGCTTACAAACATTGCTGTTATTTTACTCATCAATATTATCCTTGGTTTATCTCCTGGGATTGACAACTGGGGGCATTTCGGCGGGCTTGCATCCGGATTGGTCTTCGCCTGGTTCACTGTGCCGCGTTATCAGTTCGCTGACACAGTTTTCGGTACCAGTCTAATCGGGGAAGTGAGTAAAAGGCCATGGCTGGTGGTCTCCCTGATGGGCTGCCTGGCTGTGTTGTTAGTTGTTTTTAGAACGCTTGTGATGTAAAAAACAAACGAGCAACGCCACACGTTTTTTAACTGCTTTGTGCTGCTTTAAGGTTTTTTAGGAGATCTTTCTTTACCCTCTCCCTTGATGTTCACGACTGCCGGGATCATGAATCCGCTTACTGCCATCATCACACAGCTCAAACCGCCAATCAAGAACCAACTGCGAATGCCCAGCAGGGAAAAGGCTTGGCCAGTCCAGATCATAAAAAATGTCTTCTTCCAATTAGAATCAATAGTCTTTTTCATATAAGTAATTGTAAATTAACAATATCAGTCTTTTCCAGAAATAAGCTGACGCTCTGAAAATAGGAACCAATGACCTTCGCGGTCACCAGCTCTTTGCGGGGCCCGATCGTAATAGATATCAAACATTCTCACACCTTGCACTGCAACTCGGAAATAGAACCTACCCACTCCCCATGACCCTTGCACTGAAGCGCGCGCAGCATGGGCTGGACGCATATTATATGCCATGCGTCCACGGCGGGAAAAATCCTGCCAACGGGAAATTAAATGTGAAATTGAATAGACTTGAGCGCGCCATTCAAAGGATTGCGGACATTCCGGATTTTTTATACTGAGTTGTTTTTCTTCATAAAAAACCGAAATGGGTTCATCAATAAAAGAAAAAAGTTTAGATTCCATAATATTTCTTGCAATCATTTTTTTAACTTGCTCTTAAAATATTATATGCTACGATATTTTTTGAGATGATATACTATTTGAAGTTTTGATATCATAATTTTATTTAAGGAGTTAGTGCACATGAAAAAGATCTTTCTAATGCGGCACGCAAAATCCAGTTGGAAAAATTCCAAACTCCCAGATCATGAAAGGCCATTGAAAAAACGGGGCCAAAAAAATGCTAAGAGCATGGGCAAATTTCTTAAAGCAAAAAAGCACGTTCCCGACATAGTCCTTTGCTCCACAGCAGAACGCGCAGTTCAAACTGCAAATATTCTAACGAAAGCATGTGGATATGACAAAGAAGTAATTTATACAGATAAGCTCTATATGGCAGAACCATCAAATATCTTTGAGATTCTTCATGACCAACCTGATAAAGCAAAAAACATCATGATTATTGGCCATAATCCAGGGATGGAAGCTTTTTTACAGATTCTCACCGGTAAAGTGGAAACGCTTCCCACAGCATCTATCGCTTATTTAAACTTATCGATTAAGAAATGGGCTAACCTTAATCAAAAAGTGGAAGCAAAACTAAAGAAGCTCTGGCGACCTAAAGACCTTTAACCCTTCCTGAAAATTCTATCTTCCAAGATTAGCTCACATTTTTGTGGGCTTTTTCGATTCCAATCTAATCGCCCCGCCCTATTAATTTCTAATAAAATAGTAATATGAAAAAACAGAGAAAATTTAATGGGAAATGGCAAAGTCCAATTACTCCCAGCATGATCAGCGGGCGTAAACGTCTGAATGATGTGCAGTGGAGCAACAATGGCAGATACTTGCTTTGGTTAGAAAGCCAAACTGGAAAAGGTACTCTGATGGCAGCACAGCCAGGCAAAAAATCAAGGGCACTTGCCCAGGAAAAGGATGTACGTGGTGGGGTTGCATATGGAGGGGGAGAGTTTTCCAGCAATCGTGAGAAGATTGTCTTTTGCACCAGAAATGACAAACTATATCTTTATGATTTCAAAACACAATCTACCCTGCCCATTACGCCTAGATGGAGTGGTATTGCATCCCCTGTTCTTTCACCAGATGAGCGCTGGGTTATGTATGTAAACAGTGATGGGGTTACTGACATGTTAGCTGTATCAGACACCCAAGGAACAGAATTGCCACAACAATTGCTACACGGCGCTGATTTTTACATGCAGCCATGCTGGCATCCGGATGGAGAGCTCATCGCCTGGACTGAATGGAACCACCCGTACATGCCATGGGAAGCCAGCCGCGTGAAAATTGGAGTCGTGGGCGGAATGCAGTTGCACCTGTATAAAGAGACCTGGATCGCTGGGGATGAGAATTTGCCAGCTCATCAGCCGCAATTTTCTCCTGATGGAAAATGGTTGAGTTTTATCCAAAGAAATGGGGAATGGGATAATCTAATCCTCTTGGGACTTAAGGATAAAAAAAGGCGCGTTCTCATACATGGTGGGGGGTTCCTCTTGAGCACACCCGCCTGGGTACAGGGTATGCGCAGCTATGGCTGGAGTCATGATAGCTGTGATATCTACTCTATTCGCAACTTTGGCGGACAAGCGACTTTGTGGAATGTTAATGTAATGAGCGGGAAATCACACCAGATTGCAACCTCTCTTTACACCTGGCTTTCTCAGCTGGCAGTCTCACCCATTTCCCATGCAGTTGCCTTCCTGGCTTCCGCACCTCATATTCCAAAGCAGGTTGTCCTTTGGGAGAAAGGCGAGCTCGGTGTGATTGCAGAAAGCCATCCATATCCCCTCTCTGCAGAATTTTTTCCTAAGCCGCAGGAAATTATTTGGAAGGCAAATAATGGCGCGACTCTTTACGGCTGGTACTACCCACCTACAAACCCGCATTATTCATACCAGGGAGCGCCGCCGCTGATTGTGGAAGTTCACAGCGGTCCTACCTCTCAGCGTGCATTAACCTACGCAGGAGAGATCGCATATTTCACTTCACGCGGATATGCAGTTATGCAAGTCAATTACCGTGGCAGCTCAGGCTATGGTTACAGCTACCAAAATGCATTGAAGCATAAATGGGGGTTAGTTGATGTTGAGGATGCAATCAGTGCCACGCAAGTCCTGATTGAGCGCGGATTGGCTGATAAGGAGCGATTAGCCATCCTGGGCAGCAGCGCGGGCGGCACAACGGTGCTGAATGCCCTTATCCGCTTTCCAGATTTCTTCAAAGCCGGAATCTGCTGTTATGGTACCAGTAACCTGATTAGCGATGCCCATCAAACGCATAAATTTGAAAAGCACTATCATTCTTTCCTGATTGGCTCTTTAAAGGAAGACATTGGGCGTTTTAGAGAGCGCTCACCCATTTTTAACGTAGAAAAGATCCACACTGCACTGGCTGTCTTTCACGGCGAGAATGACAAGGTGGTAGACCCTTCCCAATCCGAGCAAATTGTAGCTAATTTGCGTAAACGCGGCGTACCTTGCATTTACAGGTTATACAAAGATGAGGGTCATGGCTTTCGTAAACAGGAGACGCTGGAGGATTATTACCAGCAAGTTGATACCTTTTTACAAACATATCTCATTAAAAAGAAATAAGAAAATGCTCTTTACAAGTGGTCCTGAGGTTCAGCGTGAACATAAGCTCGATCCACCTCCGGCATAGTTTCCACTGCCCTGGCAACACTATCGCAGATTGTATGAGCTTCATCCAAAGATATTCTTCCATCCAGATTGATATGCATCTCCACCACTAATTTGGGCCCGACATATTCAGAAACCACATAGTGGACGTTTTGAACGCCCGATACAGATCGAGCTGTTTGTAGAATTTCTTTCCTGAGTTTCTCATCTGCTCCAGCCCCAGTCAAATATCCCAGATTTTCTTTTGCTGTTAAATAGGCTGTACGAAAAATCCAGACCGACACAATAATGCCAGCAGCTGGATCAAACAATGGATGAATGAAGCTAGAGCCAAAAACACCAAGCAAAGCCGCCAGAGTTGTCAGCGTATCACTTAAGTTATCACGGGAAGCTGCTTCCAGACTCGGGCTGTTTATTTTCCGCGCGATGCGGACAACTGAATAGAACATCCCCATTTTGATAATAGCGCTCATGATCAAGACTGATGTTGGTAAACCCAGCTCAATTACTGCGCCGCCAGCCAAAAAGCGCAATACGGAAGAGCGCAAGGCTTCAAATCCTGCCAAACCCATCAAAATGGTAACAATTAATCCCATTAAAGGCTCAAAACGTTCATGCCCCTGAGGATGAGTTATGTCTGGAGGTTGCTGGGCAATCCCCAGACCGATGATTAACAGGAGAGAATATAGAACATCAGAGAATGAGTTGGCGGCGTCAGAAAAAACTGCAGTGGAACCGCTTAAGTAAGCAGCGATAGATTTGATAACTGCTAGAAGCAGGTTGCCGATAACCGTAATCTGAAGAGCTTTACGATATAGTCGGCTCTTCTTCTTATCAGGTAGAATTTGGCGAATCCAACGCATAATATTTCTTTGGTATCAACTTTTATTGAGAATATAATACTCTTGAATAAATAGACTGTAAACCAGAATAATGACGCAAAAAGAGATATTAATTCATTCATTGCTACTTATTCGGAGTAATTATGCTTCCAATAGTAAGGAATGCGGATTTGCAGTAATGTATGAAGAATTTTAATGCGTATCAAGGGAAAACGGATATCCTCGCTATGCCTATATCTGTTATGCCTATATTCTCGATCCAGAAGAACAAAATAATTTATTGTCGGAGAAAGAAAATGGAATTATGGATATTTTCCATACTTTTAAAGTTACCTTGGATAATTACATTTAATGAATTGATGATTAAATTCCCTTTTTACTTACAAACTAGCGTTATGTTGTTATTGGGAGTGTAAATCAGATTGTGTTGCACAAGCTGAATTGTAAAATAAAAATCTATTTTTTTAAAAAGGGCAATAATTAGGGGTTAGCGTTTCTCCTACTTAATAAAATTGGTTTACTGAAAAACTTATTCTTAATTAAAGGCTATACTCCTTATCTGCTTACTATTGTTCCATAAACTCTTCCATTAGCTGCAGTAATATATTCACATCCTCCATCTGCGTCTCACCCATAGTAGCGATGCGGAAGGTCTTCCCCTTCAATTCACCATAACCATTGGCGATGCGCATTCCATGTTCTAGCAGGAACTTATTTAATGCAGGAATATCCATACCCTTAGTATTTTTAATTGCGGCGACCGTCTTTGAGCGGTAACCCTCAGCAGCAAAAGAAGCCATGCCATGCCCCTGCGCCCATTCATACACACGTTTGGACATCGCAGCGTGGCGTGCGAAGCGCTTTTCCAATCCTTCTGCCAGAATGCGGTCAAGCTGGAAATTAAGCGCATATACCAGTGAAACGGCTGAGGTCATAGCGGTTGTGTTCTTCAGACGGTGTTTTTCCATGCGCAGCAGGTCAAAGTACCAACCGCGGTTCTCTACACTTTCGGCTTTTTTAAGCGCGCGATCACTTGTACCAGCCAGCGAAAGTCCAGGCGGCAAAGCCAGGCATTTTTGCGAAGAAGTTAGCAGAAAGTCGACCCCCCATGCATCCATTTCAATTTTTACGCCTGCTAACGAAGAGACTGCATCCACCAATACCAGCGTGTCGGAACTGACCTCATGCACCACTGCACTCAACTCCTTGAGCGGATTTTCCAACCCAGTAGAGGTTTCATTGTGGACAATAGCTACTGCCTCATAGTGCTTATCCTTCAGCGCTTCCTGCAGCTTTTCAGGCAGGATGGGTTGGCCCCATTCGGCATCCAAACGGTCAGCCTGCTTTCCATTTGTAACGGCTACATCATACCAGCGCTGAGAAAATGCGCCATTAATGCAGACTAACACATCTTTCTTCACTAAACTGCGGATGCCGGTTTCCTGCATGCCACTTCCAGTGTGAGTGCCAATAAAAACACGATGCTTAGTGTAGAAAATCTGCTCGCACTTTTTCGCAACACGGTGGAAGATCTCCTCATACTCTTTACTGCGGTGAGGTAGCACCGGGCGTGTTAACACTTCAAGCACTTCGGGTGCTACATCAACTGGCCCAGGAACGAACATGTGAGACATTTTTTACTCTCCTTTTTAACAAAAAGCATCCACTAAAGATTATTATTGGTTTTATGATAAGAATTCTACTAGCTAAATACTGATTTTGTTAGTGATGCAATTAATATTTCTAAACCTAAAATGACATAAGCTCTATTATGAATCCATTCTTAATTTGAACATATAACTTTGCAAGGAATGGGGTGTTATTACAGCGAATTTTGGCTCTAATAAAAAATTTGAAAAACTATAAAACTCCAAGAAGAATATTATCTATGGTTTAATGCTCCTGGGTATTGTGCGTTGATGTTCAGTATTAATGATTGCCACAATTGTATCCACGGTCTCTTGCAGTTTGCCATCGGCGTTTACGACCAGATAGTCAAATAAGCTGGTCATTTTCAGTTCTTTTTGTATCGCTTCGATACGTTGGCCAAGATCTTTTGGTCGCCCCCCTTCTCTGGCTTCTATCCTTCGATACCATTCCTCTTCGCTGTCAGGTAAAAGAAAGATCAATACAGCTTCTGGATAAAGCTTGCGAATTTTTTCAGCTCCTTGCACATCCAGCCGCATGAGCACATCCTTGCTACTCTCAAATGCTTCTTCCACCCGGGCTTTAGGAACGCCTTTAAAGTCATCATAAACATGTGCCCATTCAATTAGTTCATTGTTTTCAATCATTTCCTTGAAGCGCTTTCTGCTCACGAAGAAATAATCTACACCCTCAACCTCATCTACCCGCGGTTTTCTGGTGTTTGCCGTAACTACAAAATGCAGTGTTTGCTCCTGTTGTTTTAAAGTTCGCACGACAGAATCTTTGCCAACACCTGATGGACCAGATATTACAATAAGAAGCGGTTTCTTTTTCAACAAATTGAAATTGATTTCTTTGAACTTCAATGCAAACTCAATAAATTGTTTTTGTAAATGCCTCAACTGAAAATCAGATTTTCAAGATTGTAATGATTATAATTGAAAATATCTATGCAGTTATACGGAGGTTATCTTGCCAAAATATGAATATACTTGCCAAGAATGTAATCGGCTATTTGAACAGTATTTCACTTTTGAGGAATATGGCAAGAAAAAAGTAACCTGCCCATATTGCCAGAGTGCGAAAGTACGGCGCAGGATTGGCCGTATACGTGTAGCCCACTCAGAAGAAAGCAGACTGGAAAGAATTTCTGACCCCAGTGCCTTTGAAGGTATTGAGAATGACCCCCAGGCGATGGGGCAAATGATGCGTAAAATGAGCAAAGAAATGGGTGAGGATCTTGGTCCTGAGTTTAATGAAGTGGTAGATCGTTTAGAAAAAGGACAGCCCCCTGATCAAATTGAGAAAGAGCTCCCTGATCTTGGAGCGCCTGATACAAAGGCTGGCCCGGCAGGACTTGATGGTGACTAATAATTTGTAAGTTAAAAAAGAGATTGACAGAATAGTTCTAAATATTAATCATCAATAACTATAAGCCATCCTCTGTAAGTCCTCATAAGTGGAAACCCAACGAATTCGATTGATAAAATCCGCCAGGGAGTCGCTTTTCTCCCGCAATACACGAACGGTAGCTCCTACTGGATCATCCCCGGCAGCGCCGTACGGGGCATCAGCATAAGCTCCATGAAAAGCAAAATAAGCTTGATTAAGCCGACGGATGGTATAACCATGATTCCAAAATGCCTTGCGGCGGTTTTCCATAAATTCCTCTGCCATATCTATCTTTCCCTGCGCAAGCAATTGATCTACATGCAGTCGCGTCAGGTACATTTCAAGTCGAAAATCAAATGTCGATTCATCCTGGGTTGTTCCTATTGCATAATCCTTTGGCGTGAGGGGCTGAGGGGGCAATAGGTCAGCATAAAATTGGCGCAGAACTGCCTGGCTGATCTCCTTCCCTCCTATTGACGCGACGGTCTCATTGATTGTTCGCAATTGGGGAGAAGAAGAATAATGCATCCCCAGCGGGAAAAGTGCCAGATAATTGTGAATCCACTCATGTGCGATAGTCTCAAGTAAAAAAGATAAGTCGCTGGTTCTAATGACCATGGAGGGATAAGTACTGACTCCACCTAACGGAACAACCAGTGCTGAAATTGTCAGAGCACTTTCTATCTCCTTTTCCAGTTCAATGATTTCATGCAACTCAATATCAGGCATTAAAGATATGCTTGCATCCTGCCTAATCACTTCTCTGGGGGAAATGATCAATTGCATCGGCAGTCCGGATGTATGGAAAAGGATTGGCGGAAAAGACTGGCCGGCGAGAGCCAGATCCATATTTGCCAGAATGCTATTTGTTTGGAATTGCAAAACTGTTTCAGTAATAATCTGGACTTCCGTTAAACGGCTTTCAGATTTCTTCAATTCCTGGAAATATGATTCAATTTCCTGTTCAGGCGTTGTATGGTTTGGATTATTCAAGATTGAGTCAATCTGTACTTCAAGGGTAGTGATGTCACGTACAAGCTGCAAGTACTCATTGACTGCTGCTCTTTTTTGTACGCTATCTAATTGGGAAATTAATCTTAGAGATGTTTCCACCCATTTATTGAACAGAGCTTTCACTGTCCAGCTGGAATAATCGAATTCATATGGACGAGTAAATGTTCGTACTTGATCATTTATTTCCACCGGATGGATAATGCTGGCAGTTAATAAAAAGACCAAAGCTATTAGCATCGAGAAAACACGCAAACAAGATTTGATGTTCATAAATTAGATATTAATTGTGTAATTTTTTCTTTGAGATTTTAACCTCTTTATACTTGATGATTTCTACTTTCTAGTCAACTTCTAATAAATACATCTTGACAAAATAAATATTACGGTGTATATAATATACGCCGTATAACTAATAATAAGTATAAAATGCCAAGACCTAGACATTCTATTCAAAAGGTTGAGCAAATGCGTAACCGTATCATTGATGCTGCATTCGCCCTTTTGGAGGAAGTAGACCCGGAAGAAATCAGTATTCGCCTAATTGCAGAGCGAGTGGGTGTCTCGCACATGGTCTTCTACACTTATTTCAACAACCGCGATGCGCTTATTCAAGCCCTAATAGAAAAACAGCAGGAGCATATGAATAAACAATTTGCGGGGATCATGCTCCGTGCCGAACAGGAAAAAATTCATGTGGTCCTACTTGACGCACTTCGACTGTATCTGGAAAAAGCAAAATTACGGCCGAAAGGCTTTCAATTGCTATGGTTGATGTCAATAAAACATCCGGAAATATTCACTCAGCACAAGAACATGTTTCAAAAAAATATCCAGCGGTTAGCAGATTTAATTCAAATTGGAATGGATAGGGGCGAATTTATCCAGCGCGATACATTCTTAGCTGCATTAACAATTCTATCTATTGTTGCTGCGCCACTCATCCTCCATCATTTGGGGCGAATACCGGATAAAAAAATGTGTGACCAGATTATGAAAGAGTCACTAGACGCAGCCATGCAGTACTTGTCAAGAAAAAAAATATCATTTTCATAGAAACAAAACCTAATAAATCTCGTATTTATTTTTAGAAAGGAAATTGAAATAATGTCAGAACATAAAAAATTCAAAATAGAAAAGAAGACACTGTATATTGTGATGGGCATCATTGCCATAATAGCGACAGTTGTTGGCCTGAGTGCATTGCGAAGCAACAGCAGGAATGCAGATGATCTATTCCAAACTATAAAGCTCAAACGCGGTGACCTTGTTGCCATAGTTGGTGCTACAGGAACAGTTCAAGCAAATCAGTCTGCAAACCTTATTTGGCAGACTAGCGGCCGGGTTGTAGATATTTACGTTGATCTGAATGACACAGTGGAAAAAGGTCAGGTTTTAGCCGAACTTGAAGAAACCTCCTTACCTCAATCTATTATCCTTGCACAGGCAGATCTGGTATCTGCTCAACGCGCATTGGAAGATTTATTAGCTTCAAACACACAGCAAAAGCAGGTATACCTCAACCTGCTTGATTCTGAAGAGAACCTGCGTACTGCAGAAGATGATCGTGATCAATGGAATTACAACAATGCGAGTCAAGGGCGAATTGAAGAAGCTCGGCAAAAATTTATTGAGGCCGAAGAAGAATTGAAAAAATTCGATGAAGCATTATCCACTGTAATCGATCTAGCCGAAGATGATGCAAAGCGAGTTTCAGCACAAGAAGCAAATGATGAAGCACAGCTTAAGAGAGATAAAGCGTTGCGCAATCTCAACTATATATTAGGCAAGGCATATGTTCAGCAGGTGGCAGAGGATTATGCCAAATATGATATTGCTAAAGCTGAGTTGGAAGATGCACAACGGGAGTGGGAACGCATCAGGTATGGCCCCAATGCTGACGATATCCGCGCTGCCGAAGCCAAGGTAAACGCAGCAAAAGCCACAGTCTCGTTGGCTTCTTTAGAAGCACCTTTCAGCGGGCACATTACGGAATCCCAAATAAAAGTTGGGGATGAGGTTTCAGCTGGTACTCCTGGTTTCCGCGTGGACGACCTCTCAAAATTAATTATAGATGTAGAAGTGCCGGAAGTGGATATCAATCGCGTACAGGTCAATCAAGCGGCTGAATTAACCTTCGATGGCATTCTGGGAAAGACTTATCATGGCAAGATTATTGAAGTTGCTTCTGTTGGTAATACCACTCAGGGGGATGTGAATTTCATTATAAAGGTTGAAATGGTAGATGAGGATCAGCAAGTCAAGCCAGGTATGACAGCAGCCGTCAATATTATCGTGAGTAAGCTTCAAAACGTGATCACTGTTCCCAACCGCGCGGTACGCTTAGACAATGGGAAACGGGTCATTTACATTATGCGTGATGGGGAAGCCACAGCTGTTGAGGTGCAGATAGGCGCTTCCTCAGATGTAGACACAGAAATAATCGCAGGTGACCTGCATATAGGGGATTTAATTGTCCTCAACCCGCCTTTTGAATTTGAACAGAATGGTGGCAGACCGCCCTTTATGAGGTAACTGATGAAAGACTGGGTAATTCAAGTAAAAGATATTATAAAAATCTATCAAATGGGTGAAGTGCGAGTACAAGCTTTAAGAGGCGTTTCTTTTAATATTAAGCGCGGTGAAGTAGTTGCCATCATGGGTCCTTCAGGATCTGGCAAATCCACACTAATGAACATCATCGGATGCCTGGATAGGCCAACCGCAGGGGAATATTTCCTGGATAGTGAGCTGGTTTCGGATTTGACGGATGAACAGCTAGCAATGATTCGCAACCGTAAAGTGGGCTTTGTCTTTCAAAATTACAATTTGCTGCCACGTTCCTCTGCTTTAGTTAATGTTGAACTACCATTGCGGTATGCCGGTAAAGTGAATGGAAGAGTTAAAAACGCAAAAAAAGCGCTTGAATCCGTGGGGCTCGCTGACCGTATTTATCATAAACCAGCAGAGCTTTCTGGAGGAGAGCAGCAGCGAGTAGCAATGGCTAGAGCTCTAGTGAACAATCCTGCCATTATCATGGCGGATGAGCCAACTGGCAACTTGGATTCAAAATCCGGCAATGAAATTATGAAATTGCTTTTGAAGCTAAATAAGAAATATGGGACGACCTTGATCATTATCACACATGATCAAGAAGTTGCGTCTCAAGCAGAGCGTATTGTTCATCTATTCGACGGATTGGTAAGGGAGGAGAAATGAACATTTTACAGACCATAAAAGAAGCGTTGGAGAGTTTGAATGCTAACAAGATGCGTGCAGGATTAACCATTTTGGGTATTGTCATCGGTGTGGCATCAGTGATTGCCATGCTGGCTGTTGGAGCAGGCGCTCAAGACACGATTCTTGGTTCCATCAGCGGAATTGGTACCAATCTGCTATTCGTATTCGAGGGCAACATGCAGGAAGAAGTACGTAATATTAAACCACTAACGATGGCAGATGCTGCTGCGATTGATGATGTATTCCAGGCACCACATATAGAACAGGTTGCGCCGGCTGTTAATGGCAGTGCACAAGTCAGTTATGGAGGAGAAACCACCAACACTAATATCTTCGGAGTAACCCCTGAATACCAGCCAGTGCGTAATTATCAGCTTGTTGAAGGCGAATTTATCAGTGATGAAAATGTCAACGGTCGTGCTTCTGTGGCATTGATTGGCACGGAAGTTGCCGATAAATTATTCGGTCGGCGCGATTATATTATTGGAGAAGCTATCCGGATTGACGGCCAACCCTTCAGAATTATTGGCGTATTGGGAGAAAAAGGCGGCGGGCAGTTTGGCAGTCAAGATAATGTGGTTCTGGTTCCTATGACCACAGCTAAAGTGCGGCTCTTGAACCGTGAGCGCGACCAGGTGGATATAATATTCGCGCAGGCTATCAGTTCAGATGCAGTCCTACAGGCAAATGAAGAAATTGCGCAAATACTGCGCACTCGCCACCATACAGATTTAGGAGCAGATGACTTTTCCATTTTTTCCCAACAGGATTTCCTTTCTTTGGCGAGTACCATAACAAACGTTCTCACGATTTTCCTGGGCGGAATTGCTGCTATTTCCCTGCTTGTAGGTGGTATTGGCATCATGAACATCATGTTGGTATCAGTCACCGAGCGCACAAAGGAAATCGGTCTGCGTAAAGCAGTTGGCGCACGGAAAATCGACATCATGGTTCAGTTTTTAGCCGAATCGTCCTTATTAAGTTTGATGGGCGGCATAGCTGGCATCATTCTGGGGTGGATCATCTCTGCCATTGTAGGACGTATAGCGGCTGCCAGCGGTACACCTTTTTACCCGACTATTAGTTTGAATGCAGTCTTATTAGCCACAATTTTTTCCACCTTGGTAGGTTTATTTTTTGGTTTATATCCAGCCAACCGAGCTGCTAATTTGGAACCTGTAGAAGCATTGCGTTATGAATAATTCTAAATAAATATTTTTTTACTGAAACAGCGGTTACTTCCGCTGTTTTTTATAATTATTTGGGTAAGTTATTTATCATAAATATTCTAATTTACAAAGGGAACAAATATAAAAATCATAGTGCGCGCTGAGAAGAAAACCACCCTAAAAATATCGCAAACAGCATGTGAGTTTGATACGGAAAATTATGTCTGTATAGCGGAAAACACGTAAATGGACATTGAACATAAGAGGGATATTTAAGTTACAATCTTTTTATTATTTTTTTAAGGAGAGGATATATGTCTGAGTGGAAAATTTTACTTACAGATGGGCTGGCCAAGAAGGGAAAAGAAATTCTTGATCAGCAAGCCAAATTTGATGATCGCAAAGGTATTTCAGCAGAAGAACTGATTGAAATAGCTGCGGATTACGACGCTATGATCGTGCGTGGGCGAACTAAAGTAAACAACGATGTATTCGCCGCAGCGAAAAAGTTAAGAGTGGTAGGGCGCTGTGGGGTCGGTGCCGATAATATCGACCTCAAAAAAGCCAAACAATGCAGTGTGATAGTTGTCAACGCCCCGACTGCCACTACCCTGGCAGTCGCAGAGCATACTTTGGCACTCATGCTAGCCCTGGCACGAGAAGTGACGCGCGCTGACGCGGGTATGAAAAGTGGCACCTGGCTCAAGAAAGAAATACAAGGTATTGAACTTGCCGGTAAGACCCTGGGTGTGGTCGGTTATGGTCGTATTGGTTCGATGGTAGGAAAATTAGCCAACGCGTTTAGGATGCGAGTATTGGGGCATGATCGTTATTTGATGGATGAAGAGATAAAAGATCGAGGTGGTGAACCTGTTTCATTTGATAGACTGCTGGAAGTTGCGGACTTCATTTCCATCCATATGCCCTTAACCAATGAGACCCACAATATGTTGGATGCGGATGCCTTTGAAAAAATGAAGACCGGTGTACGCATCGTTATCGCGGCAAGAGGCGGCATTGTAGATGAAGAGGCTTTATTGGCGGCATTACAATCAGGTAAGGTCGCAGGGGCAGCTTTGGATGTGTTTGCAAAGGAGCCCCCGGGTGTGACAGAATTACTCAAACATCCGAAAGTTATCGCCACACCGCATATTGGAGGCCAGACCATCGAAGACCAACAGCGGGCTGCAGTAGATATTGCCACAGAAGTTCTTGCAGCTCTAAAAGGTAATCCACTCCGCTGGAGAGTGACGTAGGCATGAATTAATTGTAAAGAATAAAAAAAATTAAATGGAAGAAAAAATTGAGCGATTAAAAGAAATCCTGCATGAGATTGCCGATCTTAGTCATGCCAGCGCGTTGCTGGACTGGGACCAAAGGGTCAATATGCCGCCTGGCAGTGCACAGGACCGAGGAACCCAGCTTGCTACAATAGAAAAACTGGTACATCAGAAAGCTACTAAAGAGGAGCTTGGTAAGCTGCTGGAGGACCTAAGTAAATATGTAAAACAACTTGATCCCGACTCGTATGATGCCCGTTTAATCAAAGTTGCCAAGCGCAATTACAATAAAAGTACGAAAGTGCCCACAGAGTGGGTAGGTGAGTTTGCCAAAGAAAAAACTCTGGCAACCAGTGTTTGGGAGAAAGCTAAACCCAAGAGCGATTTTAATAGTTTCCAACCCCATCTGGAGAAGCTGGTCGCATTGCGTCGCCAGTATGCTGACTTCTTTAAACCCTATGACCATGTCTATGACCCACTATTAGACGATTTTGAGCCAGGCATGAAAACAGCAGAAGTGCAGGCAATCTTCAACGAACTGCGGCCTAAACAAGTTGAGCTTATTAAAACCATCAGCCAACAACCCCAAGTGGATAACAGTTTCCTCTATCTTAACTATCCAAAAGAGGGTCAGCTCAAATTTGGCAAAGAAATCATTACAGATTATGGCTATGATTGGAACCGTGGACGCCAGGACCTTTCAGCACATCCCTTTACAACCAGCTTTGGTCTGAACGATGTACGTATTACTACCCGTTTGCACCCGAAATTTCTGAATACAGCCCTTTTTGGAACACTGCATGAATGCGGCCATGCTCTTTATGAACAAGGAATTGATCAGGCATTAAACCGAACACCCTTAGCAGATGGAGCTTCCATGGCAGTGCATGAGTCACATTCACGCATGTGGGAGAACCTCATTGGGCGCTCCTATCCTTTCTGGAAAAAGTTCTACTCACGGCTGCAAGAGATCTTCCCCTCTCAGCTTGGAAATGTAGACCTGGATACATTCTACAAAGGGATTAATAAAGTTGAGCCCTCCCTTATTCGTGTAGAGGCGGATGAAGCAACTTATAACTTACATATCATGCTGCGCCTTGAGCTGGAGATTGCTTTAATGGAGGGCAGTATCACACCCACAGAGCTACCTGATGCCTGGAACACCAAGATGAAAGATTATCTCGGCATTGTACCCCCCAATGATGCGAAAGGCGTCTTGCAAGATGTACATTGGTCTGCTGGGATGTTTGGCTATTTCCCAACTTACGCAATAGGCAATCTGATTTCAGCCCAACTCTGGGAAGTTATGCAGAATGATAATCCGGAGGTTGAGAAACAAATTGAACAGGGTAACTTTAAGGAAATCCTCGCCTGGTTGCGTGAGCATGTTCATCGTCACGGGGCTAAATTTGAACCGCAGGAGCTGGTAGAAAAAGTAACCGGTTCAAAGATCAATTCGAGTGCATATATCCGCTACTTGAAAAATAAATTTGGCGCTATCTATAACCTGTAATTCTAAAAAAAATAAATTATCAGGAAAATCCCAATTTCCCCAATGAAGGTGGGATTTTTTATTCATATAATATATATAACATGAAATTTGGAGTTGTTATTCCTAATTATGGTAAAGGTGCTTCGCGGGAGAATATATTAGCAACCATGCAGGCAGCTGAAGAGCTTGGTTTTCATTCCGTTTGGTTGACTGACCATATCGCACTGCCAGAAGTACAAGTGGGACGTTTCGCAAACCTGTACGAGTCCACGACCACAATGGCATTCCTTGCAGGAAATTGTAAGCGCATCAGGCTAGGTATCTCTACTTTAGTATTGCCGCAAAGAAATCCACTTGAAATAGCGAAGAAGATCGCCACGCTTGATGCATTATCGAACGGTCGCGTCATGCTCTCAGTTGGTGTAGGTTGGTCAATGTGTGAGTATCAAAACTTGGGGTATGATTTTCACAATCGCGGAAAGCGCATGGATGAGGCAATTCAGGTCCTGCGCTTGTTTTGGAAAGGTGAGAGTGCGATTAGCTTCCATGGGAAGCACTATACTTTTGAAAATGTTTCTGTTTCTCCATTAACCTATCAAAAAAATGGGCCGCCTATTTGGATTGCGGGAGATTCACCTATAGCGATTCAACGTGCAGTGAGATTAGGTGATGGGTGGCACCCGAATAGCAGACCGTTATCACAATTTGTGCAGGAAATCCAACATATGCGTGAGCTTGACGCGGTGAGAAACATTACTATTGCCATGCGCTTTCGTGTAAACTTCCATAAGTTACCGAGTGATCAGCGACCCTTGTACGGTAATGCAACCAAGCTTGTTCATCAATTGCATGCATACCAACAATCCGGTTTATCTTATGGCATAGTCCACTTCGAGGGGGAAAGTGTAAAGAATTGTGTGCGCATGATGCGGAAATTCTCGCAAGAAGTCCAGCTTTCTGTATAATCTTGGATACGCGAGGGGAAAAAATTTTCCTTTGATATGTTGGATACAACTAAAATAAATTCATCGTTCTGAAAATACAAGTTAAGAAAAAAGGTAATAATAATTCTCGCCTTTTTGATTTGAAGTTCCTGTCTTATGCTCCTCCAGCTCCGTAGAAAGCAGAGTCTGTAGGGGTTCGACCGCTCGGGTCCCACACATAAACCCAGTCTCCCACATTAGCCCAATCAAATAACCAGTGAGAATCACCCACTGACAGATTTACACAGCCATGCGATTGTGGATAGCCGAATAACGCTCGCCAGTATGCTCCATGTAATGCACGACTCTGATCAAAGTACATTGTCCAGGGCACATTTTCCAAGAAATAGTAATCCACTTTCCCCACCTCAAAAGAGCCGGTCATGGTTTCCAGTTCTAGTTTCTCGTATATTTTAAATAAACCGGGCTGTGTATAATAAGGTTCCACCCCTGTAGCGCCCAAGGTTGCAAACACAAGTTGCCCCTGATCATAAACACAAATAGTTTGTTGGAAAAGGTTAATCTCAATCCAGCGATTATTATCCACCCCCTCAGGCGCTTCGCTTCGCACTTCCACAACACTAATATAACGCTGCTCCACCCATTTTCCCAGTCCGATCATGTACCAGGTGGTGTTGTTGGTTTCAATTTTGTCGTAAACTTGCACAACAGTTTCTCTTTCCAGGGTTTCTTTGATTGTTTCTGCCTGATGATCTGGTTCACGGCGCGGGTAGTAAGATTCGATAATCCAGCCAAAATTATTAAGCTGTTCATTTGAAAACGTCAATCCCTGGAAATTTGAAAATTTTGTGGGGGAAGCTCGCACCCACTCACCGGCCTCAACCTGTACATAATGTCCACCGTTCACATCTGCCTGTTGTTTATATACAATGAATAAAAGCTCGCCGGGTGGCAGCCAGCGGAAAGCGCCAATTCCAGCTACAGCAGCTTCCAGATTGGGGTAAAAAGCAGCCTGTACGCCTGGTTGCAGATTGAGCTTGGCATATTTCTGCTCAAGCTCCACCAGGCTTGCATCAGGTTTGACCACCGGTAAGGGTTTTAAAGGTAATGTTAGCCCCTTCCTGGCTAGATTAGTTAATAGTAATGATGGACCCAGCGGCAGGCAGTCTGCAGGTGCTACAAGGTAAATTCCCGGCAAACAGAGTGGCAAACCCTCATCAGTCTCCTCATAAGTGGGCAAATCTGGGTCACCATTTTCCTGCGCAGCAACGGTCTGGTACACCCAAAATAGTAAACAAGCAGTTATACAAGTCGCTGCAAGCAATCTTTTTTTCATAATCCATATTCCAATAATAGTTTATCGCACCATTTTATCGCATTCTTGATAAATAATAGTAGCAAGTTTTTCCCCGGTACTTTTTGATAATAAGAGAACACACAATTGACCAAACTAGTTGGCTGTCGACACATACAAAAATGCTTGAACACTACAAATAATCGAAATCTTTACAGTATACAATCGAACACCATCTTGTTAATTATGCCTGCTGTCTTCTTTTTCCTCTATGCTATAATGCGGAGAAACTTTTTATCCTCTGAGCCGGGAATACTCTTATGCGCTTTTTAATTACTGGCGCGGCAGGTTTTTTAGGTGCGCCTCTAGCAAACAACTTAGTAGGAGATGGTCACAGCGTAGTCGGGTTGGACGATTTATCCACCGGAGATCCACAGCGGCTTGCGCCTGAGGTTCACCTTGTACGTGGAGACATCAATGATCGGCCAAAACTCTGGACACTTCTACAGGATGTAGATTGTGTCTACCACCTAGCAGCGCGTGTGATTGTACCGGAATCCCTATTATACCCGCGTGAATATAATCTGGTTAATGTCAGCGGCACTGTCACACTAATGGAAGCCATGCGGGATGTGGGCGTACATCGGGTAATCTTTACTTCTTCAGGTTCAATTTATGGCAACCAGCGGAACCAGCCATTGCGTGAAAGCAACCGGCCCAACCCGCGCTCTCCATATGCTGTTTCGAAACTGGCAGCGGAGTATTACATTCGCACCATTGGTGATTTATGGGGAATGGAAACGGTCTGCCTGCGGGTTTTTAATGCCTATGGTCCTAGTCAGCGCCTACCGCCATCTCATGCTCCTGTCATCCCATATTGCCTGAAGCAAGCTCTGGAAAACGGCACTATAGTTATCCATGGTGATGGTAAACAAACACGTGATTATGTTTATGTTGATGATGCAGTAAATGCAATGGCTAGAGCAGCGACTGCGAAGGGAATCAATCGCTTGATTATCAATGTCGGCAGCGGCAAAGAAACCTCTGTAATAAAAATCGTGCAGCTTGTTTTGCAAGTAACCAATATGAAACCTGAAATTGTTTACAACCAGCATCATGATTCCGGACCTTCTCGAATGTGCGCTGACCTCACCCTAGCAAAAAAGAAGCTAGGGTATACGCCAAATATCTCTCTTAAGGAAGGCCTGGAACGTACTATTCAAAACGATATCCGGTTCCAAAAGAAGCTGTTATAAACGGCCATAGATTACTATACCAATTACTTTTAAAAAAATATTCTAGATTTCATTATATGAAGGCAAGCATAATAAATCGGTCAGGCATATTGCACAAAGCCCTTTTGGCAATCTTTGTCTTCATAATGCTTGCCTCAACCATTGAGGGGTATACCAAAGGACTTTTTTTGTTTTCTGCGCGCTGGCAACTTATTGGATACCTCTGGATATTTCTATCGGCTCTTGTTCTCATCCTATTCATCAGCTCTTTCTTGAAGTTCTGGAAAAAAATCGAAGGCTTGGTGAAATATTGGCTTGGGAAACTTCCCCACCTCAGGTCTCTGAGTCTAATTATCTTTTTAATTATTTTAATCCTGTATCCAATACTCACTTTTGGGGGATTAAGCAAGCACTTTGCCGGCTACTTTTTCCGATTGTCTGTCCTCTGGTTATTTGCATTAGTGGGGTGTTTTGCACTAAAAAGTTTTTATAGAAGGGAAAGTATAAAAACCCTTTTCTTTGTTGCATTAATGTTTATTGGCGTTAGTTACCAAATTGCAAATTATTTTCGTTTCCTCTCCGATAATCCCTTTTCATTGGGTTGGTCAGAGGGCAGCCGCTATTATTATGCCTCCTTGCCTTTCTCTCAAACATTGTATGGACTTGAATTACCTTTATCATTTATGCATCCAAGCAGATATATCCTGCAGGCAGTTCCTTTTCTGGTAAATGGCTTATCGATTGCTGTACATCGTGCCTGGCAGGTCCTAATGTGGATTGTGCTTGTGGCAATAGGAGTTTGGGGTTTAGTCCGTCGACTGCAGACAGAAAAATCGATTTACTCGCTGCTATTTTTCGCCGGTGGTTTTCTATTCCTATTTCAGGGACCGGTTTACTACCACCTGATGATCTCAGCAATTCTTATATTATGGGCGTTTAATAGTAAAAAATTTTGGAAATCCGCGGCATTGGTTTTGCTTGCATCCCTTTGGGCAGGAATCAGCCGCATTAACTGGTTCCCACTGCCTGGAATACTAGCAGCTCTGATATATGTTCTTGAAGTGCCATTTAACACACATAGGGATTCTTGGAAAATTCTTAAGAGACCAGCAGGTTGGATTGCAATTGGTTTATTGGCTAGTTCCAGTGCACAACTGGCGTACATCCCACTTTCTGGCAATCAAAGTTTTAAGGATTTCGGTACCAGTTTCACTTCCGATTTACTGTGGTACCGGTTGCTTCCCAATCCCACCTTTCCCAAAGGGATTCTTACTGGCATTTTAATGCTCAGTTCCCCTTTACTATTATTAGCAGTAGTGTTCTTCACTAAAAACTATAAAAAAATTCACTGGTCCCGTATGCTGTTCATCATCAGCGCATTGATATTATTTTTCGGTGGTGGTCTGGTGGTAAGTGTAAAAATTGGTGGGGGCAGCAACCTGCATAATATGGATGCTTACATGCTTCTGCTACTTACATTAGGGGGTTATATACTTTTTAGCAAGCTCTCTTTAGATAAAAAAGCCTCTAACTCTAAAGGATTAACAATATCGCCTTTCTTGTGTTTGTTGCTCATCCTACTGCCGGTTTTTTGGGCGTTGGCCTCATGGGCACCTTTCCCAACCCTTGATAAGGAAAAGCTTCAAGAGGAGCTCGCATGCATAAACAAGACCACAGCCCGCATCACTCAACGCGGCGGAAATGTGTTGTTCTTCTCTCAACGGCAATTGTTAGTTTTTAATTATGTAAAGGACACACCATTAATTCCTGATTACGAACTGCTGACCCTGATGGAAATGTCTATTGCTGGTTATGAAGACTACTTATCCCAGTTCCACGATGATTTGCGCAACCACCGTTTTGATTTGATTGTGGGCTACAAACAATATATTGTGTTCAAAGAGGCGCAGGATGTTTTCCCAGAAGAGAATAATGCCTGGGTGAAGAATATATCTGTTCCGTTACTACGCTACTATACACCTATTACCTGGTTGCGTTATACTGATACAGAAATCTACGTTCCACGCGAGCCAACAGAGCTCAATTGAACTGTGACACAAAAAACGATTTACTATGACAGACCAGCCATCTGGGTTGCCTAATAAAAACAATATTCAAGAAGATCCGAAATCAGACAAAATTCCTTCGTGGCGCTGGTTGTTAACTGCGTTGGCCATATTAATTTTTATTTTCGTACTTTCCCGTCAAGATTGGGATACTTTTTTGATTGCGATTAAAAAATTATCTTGGCAAAATATTCTAACAGCACTGGCAGCATTATTATTTTCACGATTTGCTGTTGCTGGCCGCTGGTATGCACTGCTGCGTATTTCAGAAAAAGAAGTTGCCTATACAGAATGTTTGAAACTGACTTTTGCTGGTTTGTTCGCTTCGAATTTTCTACCCACATCAATTGGAGGGGATGTTGTTCGCTTGATTGGCTTGATCCAAATGGGTGTAGAAGCAGCACTCTCAACTGCTTCGCTTATCATGGACCGTTTGGTAGGGCTGGGGGGCATGTCATTATTCTTGCCTTACGGAATAAATCTGGTGTTTCATCCGGCTTATCAAACACTACGTTCCGCTTATAACTCCCAGATTTTTTCTCTCTCTTTCTCATTCATTCCATCTATTCGGAATTTGTGGCAAAAGACCTTGGAGTTTCTGAAGAAAATCTGGCAAAGCATCCTCTTATGGCTAAAACACCCCGCCAGTTTGTTGCTGTCTTTCGGCTTTACCTTCATTCATATGGCTTGCTTATTCTTCATGCTGTGGGTATTACTGCAAGGGCTTGATGAGCCAATGACTTTCCTGAAGATTGGCGCTATTTACAGTTTAAGCTACATCATAACCCTCTTTCCGATCTCTATCAGTGGACTGGGAATCCAGGAAATGTCCATTGCCTATTTTTTCTCCCATCTGGGAGGAATATCCATCGAAGCCGGTATAGCATTTGCTATATTGATACGGATCTCATTTATGCTCACCAGTTTACCTGGTACTATATATTTGCAAAAGGTTATTAAGGGTAAAAAAACGATAGAATAACTATCCTAATTTAAATAGGGAAATGTCCATGGAGAATTTTAAGAATTTCTCTCATCAATATAAAAAACATATCCTACACTTAGTTATTGAAGAATATCTTGGCTGGATATCCCGCTCCTTACCGGGCATGTTAGGGATGACAATCCGTTTTCTTGTCTATAAGCTTTTATTGAAGAAATTAGATAGTTTTATTCTAGTATATCCAGGTGTTTATCTCACACACACATACGGCATCTCCTGTGGTATGAATGTTTCCATTAATTCGGGCGCAGTCCTTGATGGGCGCGGTGGAATCACAATAGGCGATTATGTCATGATTGGCCCCAATGTTTGCATAGCTTCTTCAAACCACCAATATAAAAATACGGATATACCCATGGCTTTGCAGGGTCATCAGATGAAATCAGTGGATATTGGAAATGATGTATGGATAGGCGCTAATGTAACTATCCTAGCAGGAGTAAAAATTGGAGGTGGCGCAGTTATCGCTGCTGGTGCAGTTGTTGTCAAAGATGTAAAAGCTTATTCTATCGTCGGCGGCGTTCCAGCATCAATTATTGGTAAGCGGAAAGATTAAACTCATAAAATGGAGACCTAAATGAGAAATGATCAATAAATTAATTGTAGAAGTTATACCACTCATTGGTTGGCTGGCAATCACAACATTAGGTGGATGGTGGATAGTCCGCCGCGCTTTTCATTTGAATAGCAATGAAGAGTTGCTGCTTGGGTTTGGTTTTGGGCTTTTCTTTCAAAATTGGCTTGTAAATATCTTCGGCCGATTCATTGCAATGCCAAATGCTTCATGGATCTCATCTGTGGTTGTGTTTATTGTGGGTTTATTATTGAATTTTCCTAAATCAAAACAAGCCTTGTTGAACCTCTTCCGACCACGTATAAAAATTAGCCAATGGTTTGTTCTGTTACTCATGACCTATGTGTTTTTTATTATTGGCCGTGGGATGGCGATATTGGATGAATTTCAAACCTTACCGCTCGTTTCCCAGATGGCCGCTGGTGATATTCCGCCGCATTTTCCTTTAGACCCTGAGGTTATATATAACTACCATTATTTCCCCTACTTGCTGGCAGCGCAATTCATGCGGTTAGCAGACCTATTTCCCTGGACAGCCCTGGACATTATGACCGCATTGATACTGAGCCTGAGTACCCTCGTGCTGGCATTATGGGTTTATCGCATCACCCGCAGCCGCTTGGCTGGAGTTTCTGCTGCAATTTTTAATTTCTTTGCTGGCGGGACGCGTTGGCTGATGCTTCTATTACCCAATACACTAATTAGTAAGATTGATAGCAGTATTGTTAGAATTGGCAGTGGTTTGAATAGTGGACCTGATTTACTAACATCGTTGATAAATCCCTGGGCAGCTCAGGGGACCGGTCCAATGCCAATCCCATTTGCTTTTGCCAATGGGTTCAATCCTCCTAATAGTATAGGATTGGGATACACAAATTTTGTGGTTTTTTTCCTCATCTTCTTCTTAATGACAACTTCTCGGCAAAAGCAATGGAGCTCACACTTGGTGCATTTTGCAATGTTGGTTTCTTTAGACCTAACGCATGAGGTAACTTTTCTTTTCTTAATATTTGGCACTGTCTTCTCCATCGTGTTTCTGTTAATTAAAAACGGAAAAAGAAACATGCCAGTTGTTTATAAGCATTGGTTAATCATAATTACATGTGCAGGCATTGTTTCTTTATTTCAAGGGGGTGTACTGACAGGAGTTGCACAAGATTTGTGGCTAAAATTTACCTCTTCAGGCGTTACAAAAGAAGCCTATCAGGCAATAACAGTCAAGATTAATTATATTCCCACAATCATCGACGCGCATTTAGGTAAACTGTCTCTTATCAATCCCATACAACTATTTGTTTTTATCCTTGAAACAGGACCAATGCTAGCACTATTACCAGTTATTATTCTTTGGGGGTATAAAGCTATTCGTGCAGGAAGATGGTTTGAAGGATTCTTTTTAGGGATTACATTGTGCAGTATGGGTTTAGTGTTTGTTCTTATTGAATTAAAGCATGGGAGCATCGGCTCTTTGGCAAGAGCACAAAATTACTACCTAGTTTTAATTAAATTGATTGCTGTACCATTTTTCTTTTTGTGGTTGAAAAAAAGAAGAGAATTTGTAAAGATAATTACTTTTGGATTGATTCTGATTACTATGTTTAGTGGAATTACTATTTTTGGGCTAGAATTAATTGCAGCAAAAGATCCAAATTTAACTGTCTTCATTACTGAATTAGACGCGCGAATCATGAAAGAATTCTGGAATACCTTGGAACCAGATGAATTGGTTTTTGACCCAGGAAGATACCGTGCAGCTGTGATTTTTGGTAAACCGACAGATTCTTCTTTTAGCTGGTTTTTAAACAAACCAAAGTGGGAGCAATTAGTTAAAAATCCTGATCCCTATGAGCTATTAAAATCAGGATTTGATTATATGTATTACGATGATTATTATATAAGGACTTTAGAACCGGATGTGCGAACCTTGTTAGAAGAAGATTGCATCCATCCAATACGCGAATACAAGTATTACCTGTGGGGTATGCGCAGGTTCGTTGATATTCAACAGTGCCAATAAGAACTGATTGAATTAAAATTATGCAAATTAATACTTTAAAAAAAGTTTCAAATAGAAATTGGGCATTTTACTTTTTATCACTAAGCGTATTGGCTGTTTTGTGTTTTGCTTGGCTGATTTTAATCCCCTCTGACAGTAAAGGTACAATCCTTTTCGGCTTCTCGCCAGCTCGATTAGCATTAAGCTCATTATTACTCATCCAATTTCTTGTTTTCTCTTTTCTTGCATGGAAAGTAAATGTAGATCAGCAATGGTGGCATTTGTTAAAGGACTCAAGAAAGATGGTTTGGCTGATCAAGCAATTTCACTATCTTGTGGTCGGTTGTATCTTGGCTTCATCATTGGCTTTAAAAGCATTGCCTCTATATAGGAATGGGTTGTACTTTGAGATTTACCGAAGACTATTACCATTAATTAGCTGGATTTTGGGTTTCGGAATCTTCAGTGCGATATTTATTTCCCACAATTTGTCCCGATCAAATAAAATTTTTTGGAAAAAACAATTAACTGTTCTCAAATGGGCACTTTTTATGATGCTCATTTTTTTCGCCCTATGGGCAGTAATTTCGATTTCTAGATATGGGACGATACCAGACAGCGCTTACTGGGATAGCGCTCTACCCATTCCTTTATTAGAAGGTCAGCTTATCGGATTTTTTTATTTATTTACGGCATTCATTCTGGTTGAGGAAATTACCAAGGGATTAACTAGCCATCTGAGCACCAATAAAAAAAAGAGGATTAAGCGATATTTTATTGATCTGGTAATCATTTTAATTATTTGGCTGATCGCCTTTTTTTCCTGGTCAAAGGAACCTATTCCAAATACTTACTTCACCCCCAAGGTTAGACCTCCTAATTACGAAGTGTATCCTTTTTCTGATGCCCGTTTATATGATACAGACGCACAATCCTTTTTAATCGGTGAGCTCTCACAAAATGATAATGTAATACACAAACCCTTGCATGTATATTACTTAAGTATTCTTCATCTTTTTGTTGGACAAGACTATAGGCAAGTCATATTGTTACAGACTGCTATCCTAGCCTTTAATCCATTGATAATTTACTTTTTAGGTAAGAACATTCATAGTCGCTTAATGGGTTTTGGTGCGGCCGGTTTTTTCATACTGCGGGAATGGAATACACTAAAGGTTTCCTCACTTGTAACGACATCAAATACAAAATTACTTATGTCAGAGCTCCCTGCAACTATGTTTATTTTAGTTCTCACATACGTTTGCGTACTCTGGGTTAGGCAGAGGGGCAACAATAAAACATTACTCTTCCTATTAGGTGTAATCTTAGGTTTTACTGTTCTCTACCGTTCTCAGAGTCTATTATTAATTCCCTTAATCATTTTTTTGTGTTTATTCGTTTACAAGAAAAGTTCGAAAACTATCCTTATTGCTATAGGAACATTTCTCTTTGGTGTCTTCCTGGTGCTCACCCCATGGCTCATTCGAAATTGGTACCTCTTGGGTGAATTAGCCATTGAAGATCCTAAATACACACAAGTCGTAATAGATCGTTATAGTTATGATTTAGGCGGGGACGAAATAACATATGAAAATCAACTATCGAACAAAGGTGGTTTTTTTATGGATGCGTTTCTGTTCACAATAAAAAATCCGCGTGTTGTTTTTGAATTTGCTTCTAACCAATTTCTACATAATGAGTTATTAAGTGCATTGATTATCCCGATGCGTCCTGAGCCAGTATCCAATTTATCCGATTCGCTTATTTTGAAAAATGTGTTCTGGAAAGGTTGGGGTTACGAACTTACCCTTTTGCAGAAAGCCTATCTTTCGGTTTTTCTATGCATAATATCAATCGGTGTGGGTTCGGTAATCAGATATTCTGGTTTTCCAGGAATCATTCCACTTGCAATCCATTTTTTCTATAACTTAAGTATTGGCTTATCGAGAATCTCTGGTTGGCGCTTCATCCTTCCTGTTGATTGGGTTTTCTTCTTTTATTTTTCAGCGGGATTGATTCAGCTTGTTGTGTTGCTATTTATATTTTGTGGATTTAATCTTCAAGAATCGCAATTAATAATTCCTTATCAAAGGGTAAGGAAGCAAAAGTCAAGAACAAGCAAGAACACCATTATGACTTTTATATTGATCGGTGTGATGGCATTATTTCTTTCTGCAAGTTTCCCGATAGCGGTTGCCACAGCACCTTCAAAATACAGCCATCAAACGAGCAAACTTTTATCGAAGGAATTAGTAAAATGTTTAGCTTCACCGCCTTATACATCAATAAAGGACCAGGTTACACGAATCCTTAGTGACAAAAATATTGAAATTATTAAAGGTATCGCCTATTATCCACGCTTTTATCCAACAAACGACGGGGAGCCGACTATTAGTGACACTGCACACGCTCCCAAGAAATATCCTCGACAAATGTTTTTGCTAATTGGAAAAGACCGACGCAATGTTGAATTAAGAGTCGACAAACCGCCAATATTTCTTCCAAACGCTTCCGAAGTGATAGTGGCAGGCTATAAGGAGGGAGATGTTTTCAGAGCCACCCTGGTTTTTGTGGTTGATAGTATGCCGTTTTATTATTTCGGTATGTAAAGTATAATATGCGTCGTTTTCAATAAAGCTGTTTTGGAATATGCTTATCTATCCGAATAATCTATGGTTCAAGTATGAAAAAATTAATCCCGATTGGTGAAACTGATCCTATTAAGTATTACTCCTGGCCCATATTTGGCAAATATTATTGGGATAGAGTGCGAATAGCACTGGAAAAATGCAACGGTGGCAATAGGATTTTAGAGATCGGTTTTGGATCAGGAGTTACCTTCCCTCACCTACTGAAGAAATATAAAAAAGTGTATGGCATTGAATATCAACACCCAAAAGATATCTCTAAAATTAAAGAATACACCATGCTGGCAGGACCGAATATGCACCTGTCATCTGGAGATGCATTTCTCATCCCTTTTGAAAAGAACGCATTTGATACAGTGTTGCTAATCAGTGTTCTGGAGCATTTCACCCCCAACCACTTATATGATGTATTTAAGGAAATTCACAGGGTACTTGTTCCTGGAGGCAAGTTGGTTTATGGCGTTCCTATTGATAATTTAATAACCCAAATAGGTTTCAGAATGCTCGTTACAAATATTAAGCACTATCACCTTTCTAATGAGCAGCAAGTTGCAACTGCTGCCAGTAATAATTTCTCTTTATTAGAAAAAGACAGAATGAACTTATTAATCCCTAATAGCATTAAATCTAAAATTTTTGCAATCTATGAAGTTTGCAAATGGGGAAAAAAACAACCTCATAAATGATTAAAAAATTGCTGGCTCACCCGCTGACTTCAGGTTTCAACCTAGATGATCCCAATACAACCGAATTACGCCACCAAATAATACAAAGTAAACCATTCTTGAAGAGGATATACATGGAATGGTATACACTTATTGCTGGTCAAATCGCTGATCTTCAGGGCTCAATTTTTGAATTAGGGTCAGGAGCAGGTTTCATTAAGCAATTAATTCCACATGCATACGCCTCAGAGATCTTTTATCTTCCATTTATTGATATAGTCCTTGATGGCTTAGAACTGCCATTGCAGACATCTTCCCTAGCTGGGTTATTAATGGTGGATGTATTCCATCATATTCCTGATTCCAGAGGATTTCTAAATGAAGCTCTCAGGGTGCTTGTGATCGGCGGCAAGTTAGTGATGATTGAACCTTGGGTCTCTAAATGGTCCAAACGTATTTATCAGAGTTTTCATCACGAACCATTTTACCCACAGTCAAAGGATTGGGGTTTCTCATCAACAGGACCACTTTCTGGTTCTAACCAGGCACTGCCCTGGATTGTATTCGAACGAGACAAGGAGAAATTTGAACACGAATTCTCTCAATTAAGGATATTACTCATCCAACCGATGATGCCATTTCGCTATATTTTGAGCGGGGGGGTCTCTATGCGTTCGTTCGTGCCTGGCTGGAGTTACGACTTTTGGCGTTGGTTGGAAGGTTTTTTTATAAAAAAGATGCATCAATGGGGGATGTTTGCACTGATTGTATTGGAAAAAATCAGATAAATTTCAACCTGCGCGCAGCAAAAAGTACCATGCGCAAGAGCAGCAAGCCATGCTTCCATCGCTGGATGTTCGTGGTTCCATATACGCGTTCATGATAGCGGATGGGCATATCCACAATTTTCAGGTTCAGCTTTGCTGCCCCAAAGATCAGGTCAAAATCGCCAAAAGGGTCAAAATCGCCAAAGTAAGCACGGCTGGCAGCAATTCTTTCATAATCGGTTTTCCACAGGACCTTTGTGCCGCAAAGTGAGTCTTTAATCGGCTGCCCCAGCAAATATGTAAATATGATACTAAAGGCTTTATTTCCAATAAGATTCAGGAAACGCATAGCGCGTTTTTCCATTGGGTAAACCAAACGGACACCGTTGATTAATTCTCCTTTACCGGAAACTAACGCATGGTAAAACCGTGGCAAGTCCTCAGGCGGAACAGTCAAGTCAGCATCCATAATCATGAGGATATCCCCAGTAGCTTTAGAGAATCCCAGCCGGACTGCATCACCTTTGCCAATTCCCTTCTGATGGAATAGTGCGCTTTTCTTGTGAGGATGTTTCTTGATATTCTTTTCGATTACCTGATAAGTATTGTCACGCGAGTGTCCTTCTATGAAAATCACCTCTGTTCCTTTACCCATTTCAGGCATGCGTTCGAAAATTGCCGGGATATTTCCCTCCTCGTTTCGGGCTGGCACAATAACAGATACAGAATACTTCTTCTGTTTATGATTGCCCCTTGGAATAGGTCTTGCTAGCGTGAAGCCAGTCATTGCCAAAAAGCGAAACGGCCATAAGCGGACAAGGTAACGGTTGCAAAAAGGAGCAAGGAATGGAATAGGGAGTGGGCACAGCACTTCTCCCCAGTTTCGGATCACCTCAAAACCTGCCAAATACAACAGGTTATTCACATCCTCAACAGACAGCCAGTTTTGTGTAAGTGTGGGCGTGGCTGTACCGAGTGTTTTCGCAAGATTGAGTGGTAATTCCCAAAAACGGCTGAAATAATTAAGAATCACCCGCGTGGATGGATAGGATATTTTTGCAATATTTTTAAATGCCCATTCCACATCCCAAAGCTCATTGATGAGATCAGACATAATTATGAAATCAAATTTTTTATCTAACTCCAATTCGTGAAGGTCTGCTTGCTGAAAGGTTATCTCAGGATTTCGTTTGCGAGCGCGATTAACCATTTCACCTGATAGATCAATTCCCACGCCTTTTGATGGCTTTAAAGAAGCTAGCAGGTCCCCTCTACCGCACCCTACTTCCAGCACTTTCATACTTGGAGGAACTAGGAATTGATGTATTTGCTGCAGTCTTTTACGATAATATCCCCCCCAACTTTTCCATTGGTCTTGTTTTTGGGCAATGCTATCCCAATGGTCGGCATGTTTTTTCTGGTAGTTTAAGTAAGGTTTAGTTTTATGCATACATTCTACGCAGGAAGATTGTTATCTATAAGTATTTTTAAAAAGTATATCATTTGAATTTCTTATTAGCATATAATTGATAATAAGATAAATTTCTTTTGCATAAAGGTAAGTTATGTATTGGTTTCGTAGCGGAAACCCCATAGATTTTCTGCCATGGCTGGCTGTATCTTTCACATGGATAATAGGCGGGTGGCTTTTAGCTACACATGTCTTTTCATTGGAAAAACATGAGCGGCTAATCATTGGATTTGGAGTTGGTCTGACGCTTTATCTTTGGCTGACCAATATCATGGGGCATTGGCTCAACCCTGTCTTAACTTTCACACTCCCCGGCTTGCTGATTCTTTTTTTGGGGATTGTGGTTGCCTGGCGAGCAAAGCGACCATTAATAAATAAAGAAGATCTTACCATCATCCCTGTTCTCGCGATTTCAGCTTGTCTTTTTGCGTATTTTCTGCTGGTACAACGTGGATTGGGTATCTTTGATGACCGCAAGAATTTATCCGTCATTTCGCTTATGGCAAACGGTGATATACCACCCCATTTCTATATGAATGCCGCATATTATCACGCCTATCATTATGGCTCACAACTACTGGGCGCCAGTTTGATGCGCTTAGGGAGTATGTTCCCTTGGAGCGCCTTTGATTTTGGCAAAGCCACTTATTTTACATTAACTGTAATTTTAGTTGGATTAGTAGCAAAAAGATACCTAAAAGAAAATTGGAAGGCGGTAGTAGTTGCATTGTTATTCATATTTCTTTCCGGAACGCGATATCTACTGATGTTTCTACCTTCCAGGGTTCTTGAGAGTTTAGATCCATTTGTACAATTTCAAGGAGTCAGCCAGGATATCGGAGCTCCTTATTCAAAAGCCCTCTTTATGGATCTTGTTATTGGAGGAGACCCGCCTAACAGGTACCCATTTGGTTTTTTAAATGGATTCCGCCATCCGCTGATCATGGCTAATGCGGGCACCTGGTCTTATGCGCAGGTATTGACGCTCATAATCTGGTTGGTCGCTGCACGCAGCAAGCACTGGTTATCTGTGCCAATTTTGGCGATCCTCTTTTCCCATTTGGCACTGACCTGGGAATCCAGTTATGGATTATTATTGATTGCCGGGTTGTTTAGTCTAGCATATTGGCTGATCAACCGCAGCACCTTCAACCTCTCGAGTCAGCGCTACCTTATTCTGGCAGCACTTATCTCAGTACCAGTTTCTTTCCTCCAAGGCGGAACGCTTACTGAATTGATGCGCAATCTCCTTTCAGGCAACCAGGCATATCTGCAAGCTGAATTGCGGGGGATTGAAGCGGGGGGGCTTTTCTCCTTTCAATTTCCACCAGCTTTATTCTCTGCACACTTGGGCAAATTAAACATTTTTTCACCACAACAAATGATATTGGCTTTATTTGACCTGGGGCCAATAATTTATTTTGTACCTTGGATTACATCTTGGGCATGGAAACGTTTCCGCAAAGGTGACTTTGTAACCGGTCTGATAATTATCAGCGCCTGTGTTAGTGCTCTTATTTTTTTATTTTTCACCTATGATCGTACACGAAGGGATATTGGTCGCTTTATCGGACATTCGATAATGCTATGGAATATTTTGTTTTTGGTTGTTCTGCTCGAAAATAAACAAAAACAGAAATCATTTAGAGGTATTGTCGGATGGATAAGCGCAATTCTGATGTTTGTCAGTGGTGTTGCTTTAGGCATCTCTCAAACTTCCGCCATCAGCCAACCTATTATTTCCGATAACCTAACTGGTCTAGACGCAGCAATCAGCGCGATGACCTGGGGAAAGCTTCCGACTGAGGATCTAGTAATGGATACAAGACTGACTTGGCGTGCAACAGCTTTAAGCGGCAACCATACCATTGCGTTGCATCAAGGAAAAACATTACCTGCCTGGAGTAAATTAAATTCAGACCCGGATATTGATGGTTTCCTAGATGCCGGTTACCGATATATATATGTAGACGAGCTATGGTGGCGGTTCTTATCAGATGAGGAAAGGAACGCACTCCAAAATGAATGTATTGAAGTAGTGGCTGAGGTGAAGGACGAAGAACAATATCTTTTCAGGCGTTTGCTTGATTTAGCTGAATGTTATCAATAAATAATCTCGATTGAGAAACCATATTCGATCAACAGCCAGTTCTTCATGTGTAGTTTATAATCAATTCTAAAAGAACTCTCAATTGAATTAATTAAATGCATCATACCAATCACCTGAGATTTACTGCCCATTCAATAGTGAATATCATTTTGCCTTTATTATTCATTTTAATTGCCTTAATATTCTCATATGGCAGGATTGGCACTTCATGTAAGAGTTTCCCCTTTCTTTATAGCGATGCAGCAAATATTGCCTCCTTCGCTGCCGCTTTAGATCAACCTACTCTATTTAATAATGATCCTTTGCTTGCCAATAATATGAATTTTGCATGGTACAACACAATCCACATCCCGCTAATTCGATTCTTGGGTAAAGTACTTGAGGATTACGGGGCCGCGTTTGCTTTATTAATTTTTCCAGCATGTCTCCTGCAGCTGTTTGGATTCTATTTATTAGGTCTATCATTATTCAAAGATAAATTTTGGGCTTTTTTGTTAGCTATTATCACTTTTATTCCTGTTCGTTTGAACCTGGGGGAATTTTGGGGGGGGTATGGTGACATCAACCCGCGTGTTTTATTTCAATCACTACTGCCCTTTATCCTCGCAGCAGTGATTAAATGGGGAAGCAATCCGAAATATTGGCCATATCTGATGGGTCTCATAGGATTGTCTGTATACATTCATCCAGTGAGCACGCCAGCATGGGGTTTGGCAATTATTGGAGGTCTTTGGTTTCAAGCACCTGATATAAAACCCAATAAAAAAATTAGATTATTCATTCTGCCCGCCCTCATTTTTTTGGTGGTTATTGCTCCATTCGCCTGGAATTACATAAGCAGAACTGCATTCGGCGATAGTACACTTCTAGATTACGGCATGCTTATCACAATCATGAAACGTCGTTTTATCCCCGGCTTTTTGGATTTGCGCCGCGGTTTTATTGACTTTTTACGAATCGCCGTGCTCTCTGATTGGATCAATTTTTCCTTATGGGCTTGGACATTCTCCGCAGGCATTCTATACGGAATAACAAAGCTTAGGAAAAAGGGGCAATGGTACGGATTTACTTTAGCCGCCTGGTGGGCAGGGATCATATTCACCAGTGTTCTAATCCCAATTGTCGACCATAAAGTGACCGCTTCCATGAATAGAGTGCCATTTGAAGTTGATCTCATCCGCGGATTACGGTATACAATACCACTTATACTGATTACTTCATTCTTATTGGTCAGGGATATCGCGCGAGAAATTAACCATAAATTCAATAATAAAATAATCCCCATAATTTCAGTATTATCAGCAATCGGTTTTGTCTTACTATGGATAGGACAAAATGGCTTTTTTAATCATCCCCATATTAACCGCATTATCTCATGTGTAAGACAAGGAAGTATTACATGTCCCTTATCCATAGAGGACCAACAGCGGATAGACTTCCTGGATGCTGTCAAAGAAAAAACCTCTCCAGGTTCCCGCATCATGAGTAAACATTTTGACGACCTGGCTATCCGCTATCACTCCTTACGGCCACTGGTTTATTCTTTTAAGGATGGGGGGGCATTCCTGTATGCCAATCATGTACAACTCTTGGAATGGTACGAGCAGTTCAATGAAATGAATGCTCTAGAGCAAATACAAAATGATCGTCGAGCATATTTGGATAATTACCTGAAACTCGGGATAAAATATGGGGCGGACTATCTCGTCCTCCAAGAATCCTATTGCGAAGATAACTATTATCCTGCCAGTCTAAGCTTGATATATACCAACGATTTTAACTCGTTGTATCAAATAGAAAAGAGATAGAACACGATGAGTAAAAGCGCACCAAAATATTCAATTATCATCCCCGCCTTTAACGAAACCCATATCATTGGGCAGGTTATCGAAGATGTAAAACGAGTGTTTTCAAAAGAGAATTATGAAATATTTGTGATCGATGATGGTTCAGAAGATGATACTGCAAAAGCTGCTACACAACATGGTGTTAAAGTAATAAAACATCTGCGCAATAAAGGCTATGGCGCTTCTCTAAAATCTGGGGTTCAGGCAGCCCATGGTGAGTATGTACTCTTCATGGACGCAGACGGACAGCACCGCGGTCAAGATGCCCACAAACTTCTTGAATATGCCAGGAGTTATGATATGGTGATTGCCCAACGTATTCAGTTAATGCATAGCCCACTTTGGCGCATGCCCGGCAAGTGGCTGCTCAAATTGATGGCTAATTACCTCACTAGGCAACATATCCCGGACTTGAATTCAGGTCTGCGGATCATCAAACGAGATATAGTAATGAGGTTCATGCACTTATGTCCACAGGGTTTCTCATTCTCAACCACTATCACATTGATCCTCTTCAACCGCGGCTATGACATCAAATATGTTCCATTTGAGATAAAAAAACGAGTAGGTAAAAGCACGGTATCCCTAGCAACTGGTTTTGATACCTTACTGTTAATTATTCGCATTGCCACATTGATTGAGCCCTTGCGTATCTTTGTTCCCTTCAGCCTTATCACTGGATTAATTGGTTTGGCATGGGGGATTCCTTATGCACTAGCAGGACACGGCGTCAGCACCGGCTCAATGCTGGCAATCGTTACTGCAGTTCTACTTTTTTCAATAGGTCTAATAAGCGATCAAATATCTCAAATGCGGTTGGAAAACCTTTAATATATGTGCGGGATTGCAGGCATCTTTTGTTTTGATAATCAATCGCCTTCAAAAAATCTTTTAACTTCCATGACTCGCGCACTGGCGCACCGTGGACCAGATGGCGAAGGATTCCACCTATCAGGACCGATAGGTTTGGGACACCGACGCCTTGCCATTATTGATTTATCTGAAGCCGGTGCCCAACCAATGTCGAATGATGATGAATCAATTTGGATTACTTATAATGGGGAAATTTATAATTTCAAAGAAATCCGTCATGAATTAGAAAAGAAAGGACACATGTTTCACTCTATGAGTGACACAGAAGTGGTCATTCATGCTTATGAGGAATGGGGTTTTGACTGCCTGGAGCGTATGAATGGTATGTTCTCTTTTGGTTTGTGGGATGGATACCGGAAAAAGCTCTGGCTCGTCCGGGATAGGCTGGGGATTAAACCACTTTTCTATTACCTGCAACCCAACCGTATCCTGTTTGGTTCGGAAATCAAAGCGATACTTGAAGATTCACGGGTTGACCGCCAGATCGATTATGAAGCTCTCGCATATTTTTTAGCTCTCAATTACACTCCGGCGCCTTATACCCTCTTCAAGCATATTCGACAGCTAATGCCGGGCTCGTACATGGTTGTGAACGATAATGGTAGCCACCAAATTAAAGAATATTGGGATATTCACTACCAAGAGGGGAAAAAAAAGCAAAGGCAATCATATTACCTTGAAAAGCTGGATACTTTTTTAGAAAATTCCGTTCGCAAGCGATTGATGAGTGATGTTCCTTTTGGTGCTTTCCTCAGTGGTGGAATTGACTCCAGCAGCATCGCTTATTGGATGGCAAAAAACCTCAATGAACCATTGAAGACATTTTCAATTGGTTTTGGCGAAGAAACCTTTGATGAATTGCAATATGCCCAGACTGTATCAAAGCGCATTAACTCACAGCACTATGAGCAAATAGTTAAAGCACAAGCCGCCGAGGTACTACCAAAGATTGTGTGGCATTCTGAAGAACCCACTTCCGATTCTTCCATGGTTGCTGTTTATTATCTGGCACAGATGACCCGCCAGCATGTCACCATGGCACTCAGTGGGGATGGCGCGGATGAGATATTTGCTGGCTATGAAACCTATCAGGCATATTACCTGCGCAAGTTCTACCAACTCTTACCTCATGGCTTACGTGCAAATATCATTGCCCCACTAATCCATGCACTCCCGATTTCTGACTCTAATGTAAGTCTGAATACGAAACTACGTCGTTTCGTGAGTGGAGCTGAAATTCTAGGAGAGGAAGCCCACGGAACCTGGCGGGTGATCTTCGATGATCAGCAAAGGAAAAAGCTTTTATCACCAGTCAACCATATCCCAGAATCCCACGCCAGTAATTTAGATTTATATAGGACTTATTTTAAAAATGCTAATGCGAAGCACCCCCTAAACCGCATGTTATATGTAGATACTCGCTCTTACTTGCCTAATGATATGCTGGTAAAAGTCGATCGCATGACCATGGCGCACGGTCTCGAAGTCCGCGTTCCATTCCTAGATCATGAATTAGTTGCGTTTGCTGCCACTGTCCCCCCCTCTTTGAAATTGAAAAATCTGCGACATAAAAAGTATTTACTCAAAAAATCCATGCAAAGACGACTTCCCGCCCAGATAATATGGAGGAAGAAAGCGGGCTTCAATGTGCCTAATGCCCGCTGGATAAAAGGTGGTTTGAAGCCATTTGTGATGGATCACTTATCCACAAAACGTATTAACGAAATGGGAATCCTGGATACGACTGAAGTTGAGAAAGTTCTTTCTGATCATTTCGCAAGAAAAGCGGAAAACAGTCATCAGATCTGGTGTCTGCTCACGCTGGCTTTGTGGTGGGAAAGATTTCAAAGGATAAAGGAATGATAGGAAAAGAAGAAAATCAGACAATCAAAGATTTTGGAGATCAATGGAAATTATTTCAAAATAACACTGGGTTTTACGCTTCAATAGACTTATTTGAAGATTTTTGCGGTCCATTGTTAGATATATCAGATGTTAAAGGCAAGAGAGTCCTAGATGTCGGTAGTGGGACAGGAAGAATAGTAAACATGCTTTTAGATTCAGGGGCAAAATCGGTTGTTGCAGTAGAGCCATCAGATGCATTCCAATTATTAAAGAAAAACACCGAAGAGCGTTCAGATAAAGTGAAATACTTCAATTTACCAGGAGAGTCTATACCCAAAGAAATCGAAGTGGATTATGCATTTTCAGTTGGCGTTTTACACCATATTCCGAACCCACTGCCAACGGTTAAAAGAGTCTATGAAATTTTAAAACCTAATGGTAAGTTTATAATTTGGTTATATGGTAGAGAGGGGAATGAAATATATCTAAAGATTATCAAACCTATCAAGAGAATAACAAGCACTATTCCGGATTTCTTATTAATAGGATTGGCATTTTTCTTGAATATTTTAGCAACTTTCTATATTAGTGCGGGAAAGTTTGTAAATTTGCCTTTACAAGATTACATCAATAAAATTTTCTCAAAATTATCATGGAAAAATAGACAAATGATAATTTTTGATCAATTAAATCCTGCATACGCCAAATATTATTCTCAAGAGGAAGCCGAGAGATTACTGCAGCATGCTGGTTTTATAAATGTGCGCTTTCATCATCGCCATGGATATAGCTGGACAGTAATAGGAATTAAACCAAAAAATTGTAGTGAGTGAAATTTGGACTATCAGTTAAAACAGAAAGAACATTACAACAAAATTGCCGAGAAATACGCTTTACATTATGGCGATAAATATAGTCAAATGTATAGAAAGAGATTTGTGTATGATCGCCTTTTAAGTAAGAATTCCTTTACCGAAAAAAAAGTGCTTGAAGCAATGGCGGGGAGCGGGGAATCATCTGAATATCTACTTTCAAGAAGTGCAAGTTTATATTCTTTAGATATATCTTTTGTTCAAGTTGAAGAATTGAAAAGGCGTTTCTCAAATAGTAATGCAGTATGCGGATCTATACTTAAAACCGGATTCAAAGATCAAAGCTTTGACTCAATTGTCGTTATTGGGGGATTACACCACCTGCATCCAAGATTGTATGAAGCCATTGAGGAAATTTACAGATTGCTAAAAAGGAAAGGTAAATTCTTTTTTTTCGAACCACATAAGGGATCATTACCTGATTTCTTTCGGAGAATATGGTATAAGCACGACCCATTATTTGTCAAAAATGAAGAATCCATTAATATCGACTCATTAATAAAAGATTTTTCGCAATATTTTCATTTTAAAAACATTGAATATCATGGTAATATTGCATATTTACTAATTTATAATTCAATGATCCTTAGAATCCCACTTTGGATAAAAAAAATATACGCTATTCCGATATTATCTGTTGAAAAACTAGTGTCATCATTAGAAACCAAATTTTTTTCTTTTTATTCGCTGGTTAAAGCAGAGAAAAAATAAATCAAGAATGATGAGCCCCAATTAGTAAGGTTTAGTTATTTTACATTTAGAAACGAATTCACATTACAAAATTTTTATAAATGAAATTTTTTATATTCTTTAAAAATAGAACGCTTATAAAAATCTTTTCATTATTTTTCGGTAGTCTATATGCAATAAGTTTCCCCGGACACTTTTTACAACTTTGGAATCGCACTATAAAAGGCAAATTATTGATATTGTTAATAACCATACCCGTATTTACCTTTTTGATTTTATTTTTAATAGAAAAAATCATGCGTCCGAGGTTAAAAAATATACCAACTTTAACTTCAGCATTCGTAATTATTGTCTCATTGGTCGTAGGAACATTTTTTTTCAAAAACCTACTAATTGATTTACCCCCCGGCATAAACGAAAGTGAATATAAAATTATATTTGAGGCGATTAATAGTACGGAAAATAAAAATGGAGCTGAAAACGTAGAAATATTAGAGATAAAAGTAATTGACAGGGTCACTAGAATCTTATCATCCTCAAATTGTATCGGGGATTGGGAAATACAGAACAACAACTCCTTCAACAGCTTACCAGAAAGAGGGGGGGAATTAATATGTTCGTTTATAGCAAGACCTGGAAGCAATATAAACATTTTGTTTTCTAAAGGTCCAAGCAGGGGAATTGTAAGAATTAACCTGAATGGTAAATTCATCAATGAACAAATCGAGATGAACTTATATTCACCTCAAGCAAATGAAACTATTGTTCAATCACATGTGCCCTTTTCAATTATTCAAACAGTTGTAAAAATAATTGATTTGATCGCCTATAACGCCACATTTATTTCTTTGACTGCACTTATTTGTCTAGAACATTCAAGATCAACAGCTTACTTTCTAAAGAAATCAAGAGCTTTTTTGAAATATCTATCGTTTGCATTTTCAATAACATTAATTGTGTTAATTGTTTCCAACTTCATTCTTATTCCCAATGTAAGGCCTTTATATCGATTAGAACCTCACTCAAGGAATAGCTTCAATCAGTTTGCTAACATAGGAAAACGTTCAAGCGCAGTTCATATTTCAATCGCTTTTTTCTCTTATTTGCAAAATAGTATCATAGTGATTTCCCCAGATATAATTCAAAAAATAAAATTAGACACAGAAGAATTAAAGAATCTTTTAGATTTAAAAGCAGTTGAAATATATTCATATTCATCGAATATATCCGAACAAGAAGTACAAAGAATCAAAAAATATGGCTTTGAAGAATGGGAACATGAGGGTTATGGAGATTACTTACTAGTTACAGAACAAAAAGATGAGAATAAAAAATATATAATCCTCAACCATGATAATGAATATTTCCTTATGCCAACTTATTTAATGCCCTAATTTCTCTTTATGAACCAAATACTTTTTTTATTCGCACTTTATATTCATGGAGTATTATTTAGTTTTCTTTTAAAAAAGGAACTGGGGATATGGTTCTGTCTTGCAACTGGATTTCTCTGGGGATCTTTAAGTTGGGTGTTAATAACACTATTCTTTCTATCTATAAATTTACCCTATTCTCCAATTCTATATTTTTCAGTTCTCGCTTTTATATCCTTAGTTATTATTCTTATCGAATTAAGAATTGGTACCTTCAAATTCAATAGAATGGAACGATGGGTAGTATCTGCCATTTTTGTATCTTTTTTACTTTTTATCATCCTTTTTACCAAAATAAATTATTCTACTCCCACTCAAGATTCATTATTCTTATTAGTAATGGCTCAAAATATTTCAAAAAATGGGCTAGATAATTGGGTCATCGCATCTCCAGCTTCTTGGGGTATTTTCCTACCCATTATTCAATCTATAAGTTCATTCTTAGGAGAAGATTACCTTAGATCTCTTATGCCAACATTTGCCTTGAGCTTTTTGTGTCTTTTTTCGTATATGCTTTGGAAGTTTTCTACAAGCATGGGAGTTGAGATAAGGAAAAAAATAGTAATAATAATTATTTCACTTTTTGTACTAATTACAACACCATTATTCTTATTAAATTTTTTCTACATTCACACAAATTTAATTTCATCTGTTTTTTTCTTTGCTGCATTAACAACTTTTTCAATGAGTAGCATTGAAAAAGAAAAAAACTGGTTGGTTTTTTCGATGCTTGCTTTCTGGGGTTTTAATTTGTCTAGGATTGAAAACCCAATATTCACTTTGGTCTATTTCGGAATGTCGCTGAGTTTCAATAAACTGTCATATAAATCACGATTAATTTATTTAACCCCCACCATATTAATGGTCATTTTTTGGTACTTTTCAATCGCCAGAATGAACTTGGGAACCTTTACTGACATATTGGACAGTTCAAGATCATCAACGATTGCCCTTGTTTACTTTTTGTTCCTTGTTGCAATAATTATGTCAAATTTTAAATGGGTAGAAAAACGTTTATTAAAGAACCTTAATTCACTGCTATTCATTTCATTAATATTTTTACTAGCATGGATGTTTAATGAAAAACCCCAGCACATGACTGCTAATTTAATCGGTGTATTGAAAAATTTATTCATAACTGGAAGTTGGGGGGCATTTTGGTATCTCTTCCTATTATCTTTTTTAATATCCATAATTACTCCCCCTTTCCACTATGAGGGATTGTTTAAATTTGGGATACCTGTTTATTTTATGTGCTTATTAGTCCTAGGATTCATACGAAAATTGCCTTATCATGATATTTGGTCAGATAGCGCAAACAGAATGGTTATAAACATTATGCCAATTGCCCTTCTTTATATGCAATTAAAAATCAGTTCTAACTTCGCTTCTCTTAATAATCATACAATTGGGACTAGCTTATGATAAATATACTAAGAAATTTTCACCAGAATCATTTCACAAGTAAGTATAATAAAAAAAAGATATTCATCAATTATTAATACCAAAATAAAGTATCATTTCTATCAACTCTACTAATAACAAGAGAGAAGAAAAATTTTGTATAAAAGAAAAAAAATTGCGGTTGTGGTTCCTGCTTATAACGAGGAAAGACTTATTGGCAAAGTAATTGAAACCATACCGGATTACATTGATTACATTGTTGTGGTCGACGATGCCAGTTCAGACGATACATTAACCACTTTAGAAAAACATCGGAAGGAATTAGGGGAAAAAATGTTAATAATCAAACATGAAAAAAATGAAGGTGTGGGCGCCTCAATTGCCTCTGGTTATGTATGGTGCCGAGATCAAGGGGTTGACGTTGCAGTAGTAATGGCAGGTGATGCTCAAATGGATCCAAAGGACTTGCCAAATTTATTAAAGCCAATAGTCGAAAATAAGGCGGATTACTCAAAAGGTAACCGTCTTTTCACAGGTGATGCATGGCAAAAAATACCAAAAATCAGATACTTAGGGAACTCGATGCTTTCACTATTGACAAAAATCGCATCCGGCTACTGGCAAGTAGCTGACTCTCAATGCGGTTATACGGCTATTAATAAAAAAGCCCTGGGAAAGATTGACTGGGATGGAATGCATAAATGCTATGGTCAGCCCAACGACCTTCTGGTGAGATTAAACATTGAAAATATGCGCGTGTATGATGTAGAAGTAGAACCTGTATACGGTATAGGTGAAAAGAGTGGGATCAAACCTTTGTTCATCATTCCGAAAATGTTCCTTCTATTGTCACGTTTGTTTATGTACCGTATGGTCCATAAATATGTAATTCGTGATTTTCATCCTCTGATCTTTTTTTATTCTTTAGGAGGTATCTTTTTTCTTTCTTCATTGTTCTTGTCAGTACGTATGTTTTGGCTTTGGTATATTCAGGGCGCCATACCACCAACTACTCTTATACTAAATGTTTTCAGTATGATGAGTATGTTTCAATTTACCCTTTTCGCTATGTGGTTTGATATGGAAAACAATCGTCATCTAAGTAATAGTCAAAAACTTTAATATAGGTCTCAAATAAAACATTAATTGATTAAGAAAAAGTTTTTCTAGTTTCGTTTCAGAATTAATGGCTCAGTCCAATTGGTAAGATTTACGAGGACTTGACAGGTCATGGGCTCGACCAAAGGGGCAAGGACATGGTTCACCAACAATCCAAAGAAGCAACCGTTCGAAACATACGTAGGAAGATATAGTAGTGGTACTTAGTAGAAGAGAAGCTCAAGCAGTAAACATTACAAAAGCGCCGCATGCAAAATCTGCATCACTAGATAGTGTACAATTCTTCCCATTGATACACTTGGAAAGTTTCCACAGTTTAAGGTGGAAAAATATCCTATAAAATCTGATAGTATTCACTGTGATAAAAAAGAAAAATGTATTTAATTGGGCAGCTTCTTTAACTTTCGGATTTCCTATTGGCGTTTTCCTAACCTTTTTTGTTTTCAATATTATTGTATTACCAGACGAATTCTTCTATCTTATATTATTTTCTAGTGGTCTCTTGATTTCAATCCTTTGTTTTAAATATTCTCGATTTATTTTTAAAAAAGAGGTTGCCAATAAGTACTTCATATATTTCTTTGCCATGATGATTACTTTTTCTTTTTTGGTTTTCTTTACTGATGTAAGCATAAGAACGCCATATCGACTAAATAGAATCACCATCCACGATAATGATATTTCTTCCTCCCAACAAGGGGTTCATAAATTATCAATTAATTTTAAGAATAATGAATCTATTTCATGCACATTAATAAATGTTAATGGATCAATACATGGACCTCAAGATGATATTTATTTTGAAAAATTAAACCAGGATATTCTTATTGAATTTTTATATAGACCTTCACTAAATGTTTTAGAAATCTTTATTGAGAATCCTGATTCAGGGGTTGGTGATTTTGATATTAAAAATGGAATAAAAAAATTATCAATTCAACAGGAGTATGAAGACGGGATTAATAATATATCTATTAATTTCGGTCTATCATATTTATTGTATAAAGTCATTGATTATCTTTACAAACTTTCAATAATATCCTTTTTTTTAAATTTGTTTGCTCTTTTGATTTCATCATTTTTTTATTTGTACAATAAAGACCCAGTAATAACCAGAAATCAATTTATTAATAAAGTAGCCAAGCTAAAAACACATTATCTATATTCAAGAATATTTCTTCCAATTTACACATTTATTAGCAATACTCTTACTAATTTTCCTTATATCCCATTGTTGGTATTCCTGGTTGCTTATGGGATCACAATGATGAGCACCTATGGTTTTCGAACAGCAAGTATCCCACAAGATGATGGCTCAATTTTTTATGCTGATGCGTTCAAATTCCCCGAAAATTATTCGGGAGTATATCAATATAATTATCCTATCCGGATTATCCTTCCTATCAAATTAATTACTTCTGCCTTAGTCTGGATTCCTGCAATCCTATGGAATTTTCTAAATATCGACCCATATCTTGTCGCCTTTGTGCTGCTTCTGATTCAGATCCTATCTATTGGGATAGTTGTTTATTTCCTCGTGCGATCATTCATAAACGACAGGATTGTTCCACTGATGGCTTCAATCTTTGTTTATTTAACATCGATCTGGCATTACACACCTGCAAATTACGGTCCCAATCCATATGACCGAATATTTCCATATGCAGCTGAACTAGCAATTGCGCCAGGTCTTTTAGCTTTTCTTTTCATGACACGCGGCAAAACACAAGCAGCCCTCATCATGCTAATAATTACCGGCTTGATTCACCCTAATCTAGCTGTTTATGCTGCAGCGGTGATGGGTTTTTACTGGTTATGGGAGGGATTGCAGAATCGTTCTTACTCAGTGATGTTTCACCACTTCATGGGGCTTTTATTTGCTGGTGTTCTTTTTTTGCTTCCAACAATAATATTACGCATAACGCAGCCTTCTGATAGCATGCTTTCAGCATCAGAATTTATCGCTGGGATGAAGTTAAATATTCATATATGGCCTTGGCGTTCTTTTTTAAATTTCAAGTCACTTCATGCATTTCTGGCGTGGTTATTTCTTGCAATCCTGGGCTGGCGCCATCGGGAGAAATTAAGCAAGGAATACAGACGGCTGTGGCTGTCGGGATTGGCTGCTGGATGTGTTTTTAGTCTTTCTCATATACTTGGTGGGGTTTTTGAGGTGCCAATGTTGCTTAATATCATCGGACAACGAGCTTTCATTTGGCTTTCTCTTATCAGTTTGCCATTAATCATGCAATATTGGTATATACATATACGATCTGGCAATTGGCTCAGAGTGACTTTGCCTTTACTGTACATGGCTCTACCATTATTGGCAAAGCAGTCTTACAATTTCTATTGGTTGCTGGTTTTCGCTTTTCTTTTCTTAGATCTCTCCCAAGGAAACTTAGCTATCTGGAAATTCAAACTAAATGAGGGCTTGTCGCACGCATCACGTATTATTTCAAAGCTCTTTTTATTTCTTTGGATAAGTTCGTTCTTGTTTCTCCCACATAACAGCGATCATCTGATACTCAACATATTATCTTTTCTTACATGGGTAGATAAAAAGATCCTGGATCAGGGTGATCGGTTAGTGCTAATCGTTATAGTTGCATTTATCGCAGTGCTGATATGGGGTTCCAGCGAGCTAATAACTCGTCTGAATTTGAATAAAACAAACAAATGGAGAAGGTTTATATCAATCTTCTTAGGGCTGCTTGTAGCATTTTACGGAATACAATACGTAGCGTTGCAGCGGAATTCAATCACATATCAGAGCAATTCAAACAGTAATTATTTAATGGATACGCAAATTTGGGCTAGGGAAAACACCCCCACCTCTTCTTTATTTGTAACAACGACATCCTGGATGAACATTGCCAGGCGCGGGAAGTTCAATCCGTTCACACGATCAGCAAGCCAATACTATTCTTCTCGCGAAGCCGAGCAATTCCGGATCCGGCTGCTCAAATTCTATGGATTTACAGAAGAAGAGATAACCGGAAACAGAGGAACCATTGATAAGGAAGCCAGGAATGTATATTCAAGTTTCACAGAAATTGACTTCATGAACTTCGCGCTGGAGTTTGGTGCTACTCACTTGGTATCGGAGGAGCAAGGGGAAGCGCCAAAGCTACAACTGCCAGTTGTTTATCGGAACCCATCCTATACCATATACTGCCTGGAGCCGTAGTGGTCTTCAATGTTGAAGGTTAGACAATCGAGAACAGACAGGTAACTGGGAAGCGGATTCAGTTATTAGGAAGAACCGCAAGCAAACATTGGTCACCCTGATAAATCGGAAATCACTTTACACCTATAAAGCTAAAATAGAACGTGAGTGAAGCCATGATCAGACTGCTGGAAAAATTTGGCTTTGAAAAAACAAATCAGCCGCGATTTGGGGATGTAGCTGACAGATAGCTTTCCAACGGCGTTGATAATTCAATTATTACATACAAGGGTGTAGCAGGAAGAATATGTATCTTCATTCGGTTTGCGCTATCATACCAGATATTATGGATGGCTTACGTAAAACACCTAAAAATAATACAAAAAAGAAGAAAGTTAAAATTCATACTTGAAAAAACCCTCACCATATGAATTAGGTAAGACAAGAGTCATCAACAATAGACTAAATAATATGTACCATATTGCACCCCAGCCACCAGAAAAAAATTGGGGGCTTGACACTAA
>DUED01000014.1 GCA_011176685.1 Anaerolineae bacterium | reverse complement strand
TCTGATTGAATATGACGAAGAATGGAGTGGTGGTAGATTGTATTTGAGAATGGAGAGCAGTTAGAGTATTATCTACAATAATGAAAGGGTCTGTGGCTGATTTTACAGAAAAAATGACACACAATCCCTTTTTTATATAGAATCCACTATTTAATGATTCAAGAAAAATCAGCTATTCTTGGGAGGCTCGCCGATATTCCGTAGTGGTAAATCCACAATATAAAAATTTGAAGTCAAGCGTTAAATGTGCCAATAATATCCAAAAAATCTAGCAAATAAATTACGTTATATTACTGCCTTTGAATCTGAGGGAAATCCATTACTCTTGATTTATAATTCCTTTGATGTTCAATTGATATTAGGAGATAGACCATGAATGAGGATCAACGGCGTTTATCAGAGGGTATATTATTCACTGATCTATATCAGCTCACTATGGCGCAGTTATATTTCCACACCGGGATGCATGAGACATCTGCCCAATTTGATTATTTTTTTCGCAGCTATCCCGATTACGGCTCCCATCAAGCTGGATACTGCATTAATGCCGGTTTAGCATGGCTTTTGGATTGGATGCAAAAAGCACAATTCGGAAATCTGGAAATCAATTACCTGCGCACATTGAAAGACCGCAAAGACAAGCCGCTTTTCGGCGATGATTTCCTCAAATGGCTGCAGGCAGATACACCTTTTTCAGACATCACTATGTATGCTATTCCTGAAGGACGAGTCGTGCACCCCAATATACCTCTGGTAATCGTTCAAGGTCCAATTGTTCAAACACAAATCCTGGAATCATCCCTGCTCAACCATCTCAACTATCAAACATTGATCGCCACTAAGGCAGCCCGCATCCATGCTAGCTGCCACGGGCAAAGCATGCTGGATTTTGGTTTACGTCGCGCCCACGATAAAGCTGCTAACGCCGGCGCGAGGGCAGCTATTATCGGTGGTGCAAATGGGACATCCAATGTTGGCATATCCAAACATCTGGGAGTACAACCTGGTGGAACGCATGCCCATAGTGTAGTTCAGGCATTTATCGCGCAAGGTAAAAGCGAATTGGATGCATTCCGCGCCTATGCCGAGCTGTATCCGGATAACTGTATCCTGCTGGTGGACACCATTCACACTCTAGAAAGCGGTGTTCCTAACGCGATAATAGTTTTTGAAGAGTTAAAGCAAAAAGGACATAAACCGCTTGGTATCCGGTTAGATTCGGGTGACATGGCTTATCTAAGCATTCAAGCGGCTAAAATGCTTGATCAGGCTGGCTTTGAGGATACTCAAATCATTTTATCCAACCAGTTAGATGAAATTGTCATTTGGCAAATCATCACCCAAATAAAAGAATCAGCCAACCGTTACGGGATTAATGCTGATCATCTCATAAAAAGGCTGGCATACGGTGTTGGCACACGCCTGATCACTTCCAGCGGTGACTGCGCTTTGGATGGTGTGTACAAATTGGTCGCAGTGAAGGATAGGAATTCATGGAAGCCGGCAATGAAGATCTCTGAGTCCCCTGATAAGACGCTCAACCCGGGTCAGAAGAAGGTGTGGAGAATTTATGACAACCAAGAAAAAGCCATTGCAGACATGATCTGTTTACAAGAGGAAAATCCACTTGAGCTGGAAAATTTACGTTTGCATCACCCCTCAGACCACACCAAACACCGCACGCTCAACAAATCGCAATTATCTAAAATTGAACCTATGCTAGTTGAGGTTATGGCTGATGGGAAATTGACCCAACACCTACCTTCTCTTTACGAAATAAGAAAACAAAGAGAAAAGGATTTGAGCTGTTTATATTCTGGAGTTAAACGTTTAATGAACCCGCACCATTACCATGTTTCACTCTCACAGAAATTGTGGAATCTCAAGCAATCTCTGATTGATAATATAAACGACGATGAAAATTGAATAAACTTGCCTACAGATTACCAAGCTCTGCTTATTGAGGGTCATATTTCAGGTATTCACTAGTTGCTTTCTCCAAGTGTACTAAATTGGGCTGTATAGCATGAATTAGTAAGGTCTCAAATCTTTCAGCATGCGTATAAGTAGGGTGCCAGCGTATCGATTCACAGTATTTATGGGTGCCTTCTTACATGCCAGGCACATCGATATTAACCAGTCGCAGTTTGGAACCATTCCGTATCAGTTTACGTTCCGCACTCTTGCAAGCATTGATAGCGCCAATATGGCTAATGATCAAATCGACAAACTTGATGTCATGGGCTTTTAAAGACTGTGCGATATCCAGCAGTTGAAGAACAAAGGATTCATCTGATAAGCGTATAGCCCCGGGATACTTTCTTAAGGAAGGAAAGCCATCCAAGTCACCTCAAAATGTCTTATTACATCATTTTTATTTAACATATCTCTATCCTCCCTAACTCCTCATTATCCTTTTTTATAAAGCAGTTGCTTCTTTAATTTCTCGAATAAGTTCAGCTAAACCTTGCAGATCATCATTTGCAATTTTTCTAACAAACGCAGTCCCGACAATGATACCTTCACAACCTGTCTGCACTGCCTCTTGTGTTCTTTCTCCATCACGGATGCCATACGCCAATATCACTGCTGCATGCGTGTTTGAGCGATGAATCCTCCATACAAGCTGCTCATTGTTTGGATTTACTCGAGGGCGTTGACCTTTTTGATTAGCAATGGATTGCAGGATTAAGAATCCTTTAGCGTTTTCCCTGATATCTGTTAACAATTCTTCCCTAAAGGGATGCGGCATGAAACGTATGCGATAAATCTTCTCATTAAACAATATAGTATCTAATGTCTCTACTAATTGAGAGTTAACAAAAATGGCATCTGCTAATAGATGAGCGTCAATATTTGCTGAGACAAGTCCTTCAACAAACCTTTTCAACCCAATAGTTTTTAACGTATCCGAATACGCCATAACTTCTAATGGTTCATTAGGATAATCACCACGAATTTTTCGGATAGTATCAAGGTGTTTTTGTAAATCTGGCTGAGCATTCAAAGCACGTTGATTAGATTCAAAAATATCTTTGCTATCAACAAAGGGATTGGTACTTGCCATTGCCAATTCCACAATATCAACTCCTGAATCCAGGTAAAGATCAACGAGCTTTCGTGAGGTTGCCAAATCAGGGTCACCAAATGGTATTAAACCAATTAATACTTTTTCGTTTTTATCCAGAACCTGCTGGATACGCTCAGCAATACGTTGCATTTTCATTTTCTCCTTATAAACGAACTTAATACTGCATTATAGTATGCTTAAAAGTTTGCTACATTTGAGCTCTTAAGTTAAAATGAACTTAGATATTATAATTAATTTTAATGAACGGGAAAACTATTCTTGTGGCAGGAGGAAGTGGTTTCATTGGGCAATTGCTCTGTCCTAAATTAATACAAGCCGGATTTAAAGTAATCAATGCTGACCTTGTCGATTGTAAACAAACCGATGTGAAATTTCAAAAGATAGATATTACAAAAAAAAGGCAGCTTGAAATACTTTTTACAAACGACAAAATTAATTACGTCGTAAACCTAGTCTCACTGTTACATAGTGCTTCCCGCTTAGATCCAATTAAAGCAACCATTACCAATATTATTGGCACCACCAGATTATTGGAGAAGAGTTACAAATTCGGCATTGAATTATTTATGCAAGCCAGCTCAACCTGCGCATTGGGTGAACAAGGCTCTCCACAGAAACCTGTCACAGAAGATACTCTAGCTTTACCAGTGGATATTTATGGCGAAACAAAACGTTACATAGAAAAATTAGGATCTGTTCTTTCAGATATGCACGATTTCACATTTATCGCTGCGCGTTTACCTTTGATCGTTGGTGCAGGACAACCAACAAGAACTTCAGCATGGCGCATGGAGATATTCAACAAGTTGTGCAAAGGGGGCAAAATCCGCTTTGGTTTTCATGAAGATGAAATCATTCCCCTTGCGCCTGTAGAAGATGTCGCTGAACATCTCTTTAAATTAATTACAGTTGAGAATCTCAAAGGACATATATATCACACTCCCTATGAGGCTTGGTTGGTAAGAAATCTTATTCAAACAATCGAAGAAATTGGAGAAAATTTAGTGATTACAAGCGGAGATAAAAAAGTAAAGGGGGGACCTGTCTATGTAAGTTGGGATAAAATTAAATGTGATCTGGGTTTGCAAAAACCATCTTTAAAACAGCGGCTCATTGATTATAAAAATTATTTAATAAACAAGAATTTCAAAGGAGAAATCCATGGATAATATTTTCAAAGGAATCATACCCCCAGTAATTACCGCGTTTGATAAAAACGGGTATTTCGACGAGCATGCCCAACGTGAAATTATCAGCTTTCTGCTCCCTCATGTACACGGCTTCTATCCTACAGGCACATATGGCTGTGGGCCTTTGATGACAACAGAAGAGAGGAAAAGAGTAGCTGAAGTAATCGTCGATGAAGTGAGTGGAAAAGTACCAGTTATCATTCACATCGGTTCGGTAAATACAGCCCAAGTTATCGAATTGGCAAAACATGCTGAATCTATCGGTGCAGATGGAGTGGGCGCTATTCCTCCTTATTATTACAATTATTCTCAAAAAAACTTATTGGAATATTTTCGATCAATACTGCATGCAACCAATTTACCGGTCTTTGCTTACAATAATCCAGGGCTATCAAATAACCCGCTTGAACCAGAAACCGTTGCACAGCTCGCCAATGAAGGTCTTTATGGTCTTAAGGATAGCTCATTTGATCTAGTTGATTTTTATAATTTCATAAATGCTATAAAAAAACCTGGCTTTTGTTTCATTATTGGCACTGAGGCTATAGCTGCAGCTGCAGTTAATGCTGGCGCTAAGGGCGTAATATCTGGATTGGCGAATATTTGGCCAGAATTAATGCAAAAACTCTGGCTGGCACTTGTAAATGGAAAAACCAAAAACGCAGCACAACTACAACTTAAAGTATTAGAAGCAAGGGCAGTATTAAAAACCGCTCCAACACTTGTTGTCTGCTATGAAGTCCTTCGAATGAGAGGGATCAACCCTGGCAATCCCCGTTTACCCTTTCACTCGTTAGAAAAAGGAAAGTTGAAGCACATTAGATCATCATTTGCAGAATTAGGATTGCACTTCACCTAATAATGCTCAAAGAGGAAGAGTTAATCTTATGGAATTTGAACTTAAAGATCCAAAATTTGAACAACTTATCAATCTAGATGCAAATCTTGAAATTATTGGCAGTGGGTTTGAATTCACTGAAGGACCAGTTTGGCACGCCAGGCAAAAATGCTTATATTTCTCGGATATTCCCGCCAATACCCTATACCGCTATTCTGAAGTTGATGGAGTGACAGTCTTTAAAAAACCAAGCCATTTTTCTAACGGTTTAACTTTAACAAAGGAGGGAAAAATAATTGCCTGTGAACATCAACGGCGAGCTATTACCTTACAAACCAATGGGGAATTTATTATCCTGGCTTATAGATATCAGGGCAAACGCCTGAATTCACCCAATGACCTGATCATAAGTCCTGATGGAGCAATAATTTTCTCCGATCCTATTTATGGCTTAAGGGAAGGTTTAGGCGGTCCGGCGGAACAGGAGCTGCACATTCAGGGAGTTTACATGTACAAATCGGGGATGGATGAGCCGAAACTGTTAGTTGATGATTTCGAACGACCTAATGGTCTGGCATTAAGCCACGATGGAAAAACCTTATATGTTGACGATACAGTTCGACAACACATTCGTAAATTCATTGTCAATGAAAATTGGGATCTGAGCGGTGGGGAAGCTCTTGCAAAACTATGGGGGGAAGGAGAAGGGCGGCCGGATGGGATGAAATTGGATATTAACGGCAACATTTTCTGTACCGGACCTGGGGGAATTTGGGTTATTAATCCAAAGGGAGCATTATTGGGTAAAATCCATTTACCACAAAAAACAGCAAACCTTGCCTGGGGGGATGACGACCGCAAATCGCTGTATATTACTTCCAGTAGTTTCTTGTACCGCCTGCGCTGCAAGATCTCCGGAAAAAGCCCAATGGATTAAAACCAGGAACAGACTTGGCACAAATAAAAATAGAACTATTCCTCATATTCGGATGAAAGTATCACAAAAGGTAGTTGTTCCTGTCACTCTATATTAAAATTGAAATTCCAAACTTCTGACTATTTTTTACTATTGGAGTCCACAAAGAAATAATCTCTAATCCAGTCCTCAACCGGAATCATATTTTGCTTCTCTTGTGCTGGTGTTTTCTTATTTTTTAGCGCAAACAATAGCTTTAAGAAATCCAGAAATCGAAATAGCGGTTTTTGCTCGATTTCACTTTCAGAAGAATATTCACTGGATGGTTGAATCAATGGTTCAATTGATGGTTGAATTGATGGTTGAATCGATGGTTGACTCGGTGGTTCATTTGATAGTTCAATTGATGGTTGACTGGATATTTCACTTGATGGTTCACCTGATGTTTGATACTCAACCTCACCCACTTCATATCCGGCATTTTCTTTATTGGAAGGCAGAAACCTTTCTTGCAAAACCTTTAGTGATCCATTGAACCAATTCATATCCACATGGGCTTTAATGCCCGGAATTTTTCCCTTATCAGTAAATTGCCAGAAATCCCACCCCACCCAGGGATAACAAAGCGATGGCCAAGTGGTTGTGTACTGTGCAATCCAAAGCGGGTATTCACTGGCCCAATCGGTATCAGTACGCTTCTCGTAAGTCAAATAAGGACGCCAGAAACCTCCACTGGTGTAAATAATGGGCTTGCGGTTTGTGATTCGTTCAGTTTCCTTCAAGAAACTAGAAATCTTCGAATTCAACTTGCTTCCTTTACAACCAGCCACTTCCAGGTCTAGAACAGGTGGAAGACTATCAAAAGTACCCACTGTCTCACAAAAGACCTGCGCCTGAATCACTGGATCTATATGCGTTCGAAAAAAATGATAAGCTCCCCAATAAATTCCGCTTTGTTTGGCTCCTTCAATATTTGCTTTGTAATGCTCATCGATAAATAATGTGGTCTTACGATCAGGAAACTCTGTCGCTTTAATAAAAGCGAACTTGACACCAGATCTTTTCACTTCCTGCCAATCAATTACACCCTGCCAATGAGAAACATCAATTCCCGGTATCATTGCTCACCTCTTCTCGAGTTGGTTTTTCGTTAAATCTATCAAGTCCTGCTCATCCCCGTTGAACCAATTTAATCCCAGCTTACTATCGATTCTGGGCAACTCTGCTCTAAAGGAAAATTGCCAAACTGTCCACCCTGCCCAAGGGAACATCTGTCCAGGCCAGATGGGACCAGGATTGTCTATCCACAAGGGATAATCGCAAACCCATGCTGCATTGGGAAGATACTTTTTCCAATATTTTTCAGAAGTATAAATAACCGGTTTCATGCCAACCTGGTTTTCTACTTGCTCAAGAAAGGATTGCAGCCTATCTTCAAAATCATTGCTATATGGTTTATGCAGTTCCAGGCAAACAGCTGGAGGTAAATCTCCTTTTTCATTTCTTGCCGTCCTACAGAAGAAATCAGCTTGCTGTTTACTATCCGACCTTGGATGCAACCAATGATATGAGCCAACTAATAATCCTGCTTTCTTTGCCTCCTGATAATTGAACTTATAAGAATTATTTTCAACAGAGCTACCCTCTGTTGTCATAATATATACAAAGCGTATATGGTTAGTGTTAATATTCAGCCAATCAATTTCACCATTTCGTTCTAACAGGTCAATTCCCATTAACATAAAATCACATCCATTGATTAATTCAACCCTAATAGATGCACTTTTTATGCCAACTCACTTTAATTCATTCACGAATTTCATAAAATCTTTAATAATTCTTTAACAAAAATCCTTTATAATGAAGATGTTCATGGGGATGATAGGCTTCGACGGAAGAGGCTGATCCCGGATGGCGAGCCGAGAGGTACCGAACTCGTAAAATCAGTACAAATGAAAAGTGCCAAAAGCACTAACTATGCAGCTCTTCCTTTAGCCGCATAACGGTTAAATAGAGCCAATGGTCTATAAGTAGGCCACGTCTGCCCATCCCGACCTCCAGCCGGTGATGGAGCAGGCGAAAAAAAGCTGGAGTGCCGTACAGCCTGCTGTGAACTGTGCGAAAGAGGGCTTTCGGGTCCAAGCAGCTAGCTGAGGGAAAGGTCTGTTGGTCAACCTTCCCCCCGTGAAAAATAAGACCATCTACGCTCGTAGAAGTCTGATGATTTAATCTTTCGGACGCGGGTTCGATTCCCGCCATCTCCACTAAAAAATCCGCACCGTTTTCGGTGCTTTTTCTATTAAATAATCCTGCAAATTAATCCTTTTAAATACTCCCCTTCTGGAAAATGCAGTCCCACCGGATGATCAGGGCTTTGATGCAATTTCTCGAGGATTTGTACCTTCACACCAGCATCTAATGCTGCACCTGCCACAATCTTTTGAAATAACTCTGATGAGACACCGCCTGAACAGGAAAAAGTGAACAGGATGCCGCTTGGATTAAGCAACTTGAATGCCAGCAGATTAATATCCTTATAGCCCCTGGCACCCCTCTGTGCTTGGCGTGCTGTGGGAGCAAATTTGGGTGGGTCCAACACAATCAGGTCAAATTTCGTATTAGAATCCCTGAACTTGCGAAGTTCTTGAAACACATTCCCTTTTATCCAATCCAAATCACAGTAATTTGGATAATTAAGACTGCAATTTTCTATTGCCAATGCAAGCACCTCACTGGAAGAATCAATTGAAGTTATATGCTTTGCCTTTCCCTGGATTGCATACACGGTAAATGCACCAGTGTAGCAAAAACAATCCAAAATGTTTTTCCCTTTTGTGTAATTCAATATTTTCTTTCTATTTACCCTTTGGTCAATATAGAAGCCAGTCTTTTGCCCATGACTAATATCGACAAGGAACCTTAAACCATTCTCATTAATCTCGATATGCACAGGTGGTTGCTCTCCTTTTATCACTCCTTTGTTTTGAGTTAAACCTTCCAATCTTCTTGCTTCCACATCCGAACGTTCATATATATTTTTAATTCCAGTGATTTTTTCTAATACATCAGCGATTTCTCCCCTCCAGTATTCCGCCCCTGTGCTTAAATATTGCACCACAAGAAAATTTGCATATATATCAACTATCAGACCAGGTAAAAAATCTGATTCTGCATAGATCAACCTATATGCGTTTGTAGATGCATTAGAGAAGTTCAATAATATCTTTCGGGTATTGATAGCTATGCGCAGTTTGGCTTCAAAGAAATCTTTATCAATTTCTTCTTGTGGATCCCAGCTCCACATCCGCGCACGAATTTTTGAACTTGGACTGAAACAAGCGCTACCTAATGCATCGCCTGTATCAGAAAATACTTGCACAGTCTCACCAGACTTCGGGTTTCCGCTAATCTTCGCTACAGCCCCAGAAAAAATCCAGGGGTGCCTCCTTTCAATAGGCACTTCCCTGCCTTGTTTCAATATCAATCTTGATGAATCTCGGTTCAATTTCCTGCCATTTCGCGTAGTTTATTTCCAGATATTATCTCTACCTCTAAAGCCCTTGCTTTATCGAACTTAGATCCTGGATTTTTACCAGCAACAAGATAATCGGTATTTTTGCTTACATTTTCGGTAACTTTACCGCCATGTGATTGAATAAATTCCTTCACTTCTTGTCGTTTAAATCCCGACAATGTTCCAGTGATCACAAAAACCTTGCCCTGAAAGATTCGCTGCTTATCAGCAAAACGCAATTCACTTACAGGCCAAACACCGGCAGAGCGAAATTTATTCAACATTTGCTTATTTTGGCGTTTTTTAAACCAATCCTCTACCGCTTTAGCAATATTCGGTCCAAATCCCTCAATGTTCATCAGCTCTTCTGCATTGGCTTTGCTAAGTTCATCTAAATTACGGTAATTTCGTGCCAGTTCAGCAGCAGCAACCTCCCCCACCCCGCGAATACCTAAAGCATTTATCAGTCTTTGTAATGATTGTGATTTTGAGGTATTAATCGCTTGAATCAAATTATTCGCTTTTTTTTCTGCAAAACCTTCCAGTTTCAACAATTCTTGCTGGTTGAGTGAGTAGAGGTCCGCTACATTATCTATTAGCCCTTCCCCTACAAGCTGTTTTACAATTCCGAATCCCAATCCTTCTATATCCATTGCAGACCTGGACACAAAATGCTCCATATTGCGAATAATTTGCGCTGGGCAAGCCGCATTAATACAATACCAAGCCACTTCGCCCTTAAAATTCTCCACTTGCTCCCCACAGGCAGGACATTTATTGGGTGGTATAAATATTTTTTCTTTTCCATTGCGCAATTTGGTTATTTGACCAATAATATAAGGGATCACATCCCCTGCCCGTTTCAAGTGAACTCGATCTCCTATGCGGATATCCTTTTGTTTGATAAAGTCAAAATTATGCAATGTCGCCTTTTTGACTATCACACCCCCAATTTCAACCGGTTCCATGATCGCATAAGGCGTAAGCACTCCGGTTCTGCCAACATTTATGCCAATATCAAGCAATTTAGTTTGCACAATCTTTGCCGGAAATTTAAATGCAATTGCTCCACGTGGGTCTTTACCCACAAAACCCAGATCTGCCACCAACTGCAGATCATTAATCTTAATAACCAACCCATCTACCTCAAATGGAATCTGTGAGCGCCGCTCTTGCCAGAGGTTATAAACATCAAGAACAGCCTCCAGATTCTCGCAATATTTTGCCTGATCTGTTACCGGAAAGCCTAACTCACGCAGGTAATTCAACAATTCCCATTGCGTAGCAACGCCATTATCACTACTATCAATGATGGCATACACCAGCAATGTAATCGGCCTAGATGCAGCCAACTTTGGGTCTAGCTGCCTTAGAGATCCTGCCGCAGTATTTCGCGGGTTCTGGTAAGTTTGTTCCCCTGCTTCCTCAAGTCTCTTATTCAATTCTTCAAAGTCATGAATATTTATAAAGGCCTCTCCCCTGATAATTAAATCCTTGGGCGGATGTGGTCCATCTGATTTCACAGGAATACGTAATGGTAAAGAGCGAATTGTACGGATATTATTAGTGATATCTTCACCAATTTCTCCATCTCCACGAGTAGCACCCCGCACAAAAACACCATTACGGTAATGAAGTACCACTGTTAATCCATCAATCTTTGGCTCCACCACAAAATTTGTCTTGCGGACACGTTCATCCAACTTTGCAATACGCTCAAACCAGGCACGCACATCTTCTTCCGAAAAAGCGTTGTTGAGACTGAGAATTGGCCCTGGATGATGAACTTTCTTGAATCGCTCTGCAGGTATAGCACCTATTCTCTGTGTAGGAGAATCTGGTGCTATCCAATCAGGATGCATATCTTCAATTTCCCGCAGTCTTACAAACATTTGATCGAATTCATTATCACTGATAATGGGGTCATCTAACACATGGTAGCGGTAATTATGATAGCGGATCTCTTGCCTTAATTGTTCGAGTTCCTGCTTAAGCCCTTCAGCATTCATATAGATATTATAGCAATGATTGACTTGGTCTTTCCATTGCAACGAAATCTTCTTACTAATTTTGCGTATATAATTAAATAAGTTATTAATAATATTGGTTCTTGATAATCATGGAGGTGTTATGAAAGCCATCAAAATTATCCTATTTGTAATAGCTGCAGGTTTATTGGTTTTTAGTTTCTTGTTTTTCTTAGGTGCAGGCGATGTAACTGGTGGCGGTACAAACTGGCTGATTACCGGCGGTGTAATGGTTGTTATTGCCTTTGTGCTGATCTTCTTTGCCACGCGTATAAAAGCACCCACACAGGAAATTACCAACGTTTCAGTCAATATTGATTTACCTGGTGAAGTTGGCATGGATACGATTAAATGCAAATCTTGCGGTGGAGTGCTTTCAAAGAAGGATATCAAGCTGGTGGCTGGCGCTCCAATTGTTTCCTGCCCCTATTGCGGCACATCCTATCAATTAACAGAAGAACCAAAGTGGTAAAACATAATCGGAGAGAAAATATGAAAAGGTTCAAGGGTTTGAGCCTGATAATAACTTTAATTATGCTCTGTGTAAGCATTACTACTGCTTTCGCACAAAATTACAGCTTTGCGGTCCCAAGTGAAACAGTCAATCTCTATATTAATCAAAATGGCACTGTTTCTATTGACTATCAGATTACATTCAATAATGATGCAAGCGCACATGAAATCGATTACGTTGATATTGGACTTCCAACACAAGACTATGACATGCACAGCATTAGCGCACATATAGATGGCAATCCAATAACCAACATCGAGAAATCCTCTTATGTTGACGGCATCGCTTTAGGTCTGGGTAATTATGCCATACCCCCTGGTGGGAGCGGTACGGTCTATGTCTCCATTAGCACAATTCGGAACATGTTGTATTTTTCCTCTTCTGAGGAAGAAGAGGACTATACCAGCTTTCAATTTATGCCTAATTATTTCAGTTCAGACCTTGTCCACGGTTCAACTGAAATGATCATTAACATTCATATGCCGCTAGGTTTAACGGATAATGAACCTCGCTATTTTCCTCCTACTAATTGGCCGGGGGATAGCGAGCCCGCTTCTGGTTATGACGAGGAGGGGAGAATTGTTTACCAGTGGTATACCGCAGATGCTAATGCATCAGTAAAATATAAGTTCGGCGGAGCATTCCCTGCCCGCATAGTACCTATAGAGACAATTAATACACAACAATCTGTCACATTTCAGAAAGATGATGCTCTGTCTGTAGTAATTCCAATTATTTGTTGCGGTGGATTCTTAGGATTCTTCATTCTTATAATTTTTATCATCGTAAAATCGTCAAAGAAACGCAAATTGAAGTATCTGCCACCTAAAATCGCAGTAGAGGGTCACGGCATTAAGCGCGGCTTAACCGCTGTTGAAGCAGCCATCTTAATGCAACAGTCCATGGATAAAATCCTCACAATGATTCTGTTCTCTACTCTAAAAAAGGAGGCAGCAAAAGTTATTAAGAAAGACCCCTTGAAAATCGAGGTGGAAAAATCCCTTCCTAAAGAATTACGAAAATATGAAAGTGAATTTCTAGAGGCATTCAAGCTGACCAATTCACGCTCCAGACGTAAAGCCTTACAGGAAATGATGATTGCCCTGGTAAAAGGCGTTTCCAAGAAAATGAAGGGGTTCAGCCGCAAAGAGAGTATTACCTACTATAAGGATATCATCAAGCGTGCGTGGGAGCAGGTTGAGGCAGCCGGTACTCCTGAGGTACGCAGTGAGCGCTATCAGGAGAATATGGACTGGACTATGCTGGACCATGAATATGACCAGCGCACTCAACGCACATTTGGCTCCGGACCGGTTTTTATGCCCTGGTGGTGGTGGCGCGCAGACCCAACTTTACGCCGCACTTCACGCGTTGGAGGGGCATCGAGAGTATCACCCACAAACATAAAGCCAGGCGGTAGCAAATCTACAACCATTAATCTGCCGAGTTTGCCTGGTTCAAGTGCCGCTGCATCAGTTGTCAGTACCGTGCAAGCGTTTTCAGCTGGAGTCGTGGGCAACCTTACTGGTTTCACCAGTGGCGTGACAAATAAAACCAACCCCGTTCCGAAAACAACCTCAGGCAAGTCATTCCGCGGTGGTGGTTTCTCCGGTGGTTGTGCCTGCGCCTGTGCATGTGCTGGGTGCGCCTGCGCTTGTGCAGGTGGAGGCCGCTAATTCATTTCGTTTGCTGATTGAAAATGGCATTTTTCAACAAAAGAGCAGAAACTCAATTCAAACACGGTGTTTATCATTACCTGAAAGAAGCAGGGACAAACAAGAAACGCCTTCACTTGCGCATGGAAGCAGATGGACACGGTACATTATTAGTAAATGCCTGTCGAATTTTCCACTTTAATCCTACTGCTGCATTGATGGCATATTTGATCCTTGAAGGATCTGAAGAGAATGAAATAATCACAGCAATAACTAATAAATTTCAAGTTGAAAAGCAGCAGGCTGAAAGCGATTTGCGCTATTTCCGCAATCAATTCGATGCCATCACTTCACCAAAGATCGATCTATGCCCAATCTGTGACCTGGAACTGGAAACGTATGCACCCTTCTCCCAGCAACCTTCTGCCCCCTACCGCATGGATCTCGCTATTACCTATCGCTGTAACTGTAACTGTTCACACTGCTACAATGCTCGCCCGCGAAGCTACCCTGAAATGGAAAGCCATCAGTGGCAGGAAATCATTGAAAGGCTGTGGGAAATAGGTATTCCTCATATTGTCTTTACAGGTGGTGAGCCAACTTTACGCGCAGACCTGCCCGAATTGATTCATTATGCAGAAAAGACGGGCTTGATTACAGGACTGAACACAAATGGTCGTAAGTTGAAAGATAAAAAATATACAGAGGATTTGGTGGAAGCAGGATTAGATCATATACAGGTAACGCTAGAATCCCATGATAACGCCATTCATGATGCCATTGTAGCCAGCCCTGGCGCCTGGCAGGAAACAGTTACAGGCATTAAAAACGCTCTTGAAACCAATTTGTTCGTAATGACCAACACCACGCTGCTGAAACAAAACAGCATCTTTTTATCTAAAACATTAAACTATCTGGCAAAAATTGGTATTCCTACCATAGGATTGAACGGCTTGATTTATTCAGGACGCGGAAAATCATGCGGGGAGGGTATTGATGAATCTCAACTGCCGGAATTATTAAACATCGCGCGAGATTTAACATCCAAACACAACCAACGGTTAATTTGGTACACACCTACCCAATATTGCCACTTCGACCCGGTCGCAATGGGATTGGGAGTAAAAGGCTGCACCGCTGCCCTCTATAATATGTGCATCGAGCCAGACGGAGGCGTCATTCCCTGCCAGTCTTATTATCAATCTCTTGGAAACATCCTAACTGATGAATGGAATGATATCTGGACACATGACCTGGCAGTGAGTATTCGTGAAAAACGATATCTCCCGGAGGACTGCCGTTCCTGTGCTTTGCTAAAGGAATGCGGTGGCGGCTGTCCGCTAACTTGGAAAATTCATACGGATGTGCATCCAGAAAAAGTACTAGAAATTACCTAAAAAAAAACAGGAGAGTCCATGTTTGAAAAAATTGAGGTCCTCTTTGAAAAGTTCTTCAGCTCAATCAAACCAGCGCCTGCAGGTATTTACCATTATCAAGCGCCGCCAGATGCAGAACTCCCTTACCGGTTGCACCTGCGCATTGAACCGGATGGCAATGGTTTATTAATTGTGAATGCCAGCACTGTGCTGCATTTAAACCGTACCGCTGCAGAGTATGCCTACCACTTGTTACAAAACACACCAGAAAAAAAATCAGCCGAACTGATGGCTGATAAGTACGAAGTTTCCAAGGAAAAAGCTTTACAAGATTACCGCAGCTTTGTTGAACGTATTGAAACATTGGTGCATACACCCGACCTTGATCCAGTCACTTTCCTTGATTTTGACCGCGTTCAACCATATATCCAAAAGATCAGCGCTCCATACCGATTAGATTGCGCACTGACCTATCAGGTTTCTCAAAAAGCACGCAAAGATGCCGCTCCGCTCGAACGTGTGGATCGAGAATTAAACGCTGAGGAATGGAAAAAGATTTTAGAGAAAGCCTGGCATGCTGGTATTCCCCATGTGGTTTTCACTGGCGGTGAGCCCACATTGCGTAAAGATTTAATCGCACTGATCACTTATGCGGAGAAATTAGGACTCGTCACTGGTTTATTAACTGATGGTATTAGTCTTGGCAAAAAGAAATATTTGCAGGATTTACTGCTAAGTGGACTAGATCATGTCATGATGCTGTGTGATCAGGGGTCAAAAAACTTCTGGCAAAGCTTAAAAGCTGTGCTCGCTGAAGATATCGCTACAACTGTCCATGTGACTCTCATGCCTGACAATAAAGACAAGATTGAATCCCTGCTGGAAAAGTTAGCCAAATTAGGCGTTACTTCGCTATCACTGAGCGTCTCTGATCTCGCTTTGCAAGATTGGTTAAAAGACGTACAGCAAATGGCTGTTGATAATGGCTTATCACTGGTTTGGGACTTACCGGTACCCTATTCAAATTACAATCCTGTATCGCTGGAATTGGAGGTGGGCGGCGGACGATTGGCAAAAGGTGCGGGTAAAGCCTGGTTGTATATTGAACCAGACGGCGATGTCTTGCCAGCCCAGGGCATCAACAAAGTGCTGGGTAATATGCTGCGTGATCCCTGGGAGCGCATCTGGAAACGCCACTAATAATCAAGTTCCGTGAAATTCAATCTGCATTTTTGGCACCAACGCTTTATGCAACAAGCTGTTTGGACAAGAGACGTTCGCCGTTTTGTTCTCGAAAAGCTGCAAATCAGCAAAAATGCGCGCATTCTAGAAGTGGGCTGCGGCACCGGCGCTATCACAAATTCACTAAAACCACCCGGACCTGCAAAACTATATGGGCTTGACATTCATTTCACCAGTCTCCTTTTAGCAAAGGACATTGATAAAAAGACCATTTTTATGTGCGGCGACGGTTTAGCTCTTCCTTTTCTTTCGCAAACATTTAATCTGACCCTATGCCATTATTATTTGATTTGGGTAAAAGATAATATTCAAGCCGTGAAAGAAATGGCGCGCATAACCCGTTCAGGAGGGTATGTTGCCGCATTTGCAGAACCAGATTACAGTGCACGTGAAGACCTGCCCTATGAAATGAAAGAGTTAGGGAAAATGCAAAACCGCGCATTGACCCTGCAAGGGGTAGATATTCACACCAGTAAAAAAATAAGGGGGTTGTTCCAAAAAGCCGGGTTACAGGATATTCATGTTCACCAAATTCGCAGGAACCAGCAGGCACAAAATACAAGTGAAACAGATTGGGAAATGGAGTGGCAGGTTTTGCATTTTGATCTGCAAGAACTGGCAAAGCGAAAGATCATCACTGAACAAAAGATAGAGCGTTATCATCAGATAGACATGCAATCCAGAAAAGAAGGCAATCGCCAGCTGTATATTCCCACCTATTATGGCTGGGGCAGGGTTAAATAAAAAGAACCGCGTGTCATCCTGAGCGTGGCGAAGTATCTCCATTTACCTGATGAAATTTTGAGTTGCTGATATTTCACATTTTTACCTTGATGGTATAATCTGGACACAATCGGGGCGTGGCGCAGTCCGGTTTAGCGCGCTTGCATGGGGTGCAAGAAGTCGGAGGTTCAAATCCTCTCGCCCCGACTTTTTATTTCTAGTGGGATAAACAACAAGTTGGAGGTTTCCCCTGACAGGGTATACCCCAAATAGTACCCTGCCCCTGCAGAGGGCTTCTGCGCCTCATCTTACAGCGACTTGATGCCACAGTTGATGAGGCATACCACGCTACGCTCTGTACACGTCTCCGCCCTTTACTCTTGTAAAGGGCTTCGAAAGTTGATAAAAGTTGACAAAAGTTGACACTTTTTTATTTTTCATGATTCGTTTCTAAGGAACGAATACCAGCGGTGAAGAGTTGGGCATGGATATGCTAGCTCAAGTGAAATTCTTCACACCAGACAGCAACTGGACTTGGTATGCTACTAAGTTTGATGGACAAGATATTTTCTTCGGTTTGGTTGCTGGATTAGAAGTCGAATTAGGATATTTTTCATTGTCTGAACTTCAAGAAGTCAGAGGGCCATGGGGGTTACCAATTGAACGCGACCTGCATTTTGAACCTCAGACATTGAGAGTACTAATAAAAAAGCACAAGCATGAGAGGTTAAGGCAAATTTCTTGTTCAAAATTAAAAATGAAGTGAACACAATGGAAATGGTCAGTAAATTTGTTCACTTAAAACACAATAACATTTTGGCGCATGAACTACAAGGGTCAATTTGATGTCTCTTTTTCTACAAAAGCGAATAAAATAATGATTACATTTATAGTTAGCTGGATTCAGGTTGTGATTCGGGAATTAATCAATCAGCAATTTGTACATGTATGAATGTTATATAGGTCAAATGGAGTATAATAAAAAGTAGAGTTGTTTACTCTAATTCTCTTTCCTAAAGAGGAATGGATTATGTTACTATCTGATTTAAGTGCTTTAGGGGAATTCGTTCAAGGGCTTGCAACTATTTTAGTATTTATCGCAGCTATGGTTGCCGTAAAGCAGCTACGAATTTCAGCGACCACTGACCTTTTTCACCGGTTCAATAACCCAACAGCACGTACTCACCGCCGTCAAGTTTATCATTTATGTAAGAGGTTAGTTGGGTTAGTAGATGATAAAAAAGATATATCAAAATTAGAGAAGGAAAAAGGGGTTTTGGAGCATCTAGAATGTGTATGTAACTCCCTCGACTGGGCAGGATTGCTAGTAAGAAGAAAATTATTAAATAAGAAAGATGCAATTGATCTCTACGGTGATTCTCTTATTCGGTCTTGGGTTGCACTTCGCCATTGGATTAAAATCACTCGTGAACGTAGAAGAATCAGTCGAAAATTGTTGTGGAATAATTTCCAATGGCTGCAAGGAGAGGCAGCAAAAGATGATCGTTTCAAGGATTGGGTACGTGATGGCGTACCGATTTACACACCCACAGCCATTATTACCATTGATTACGAAACTTCCAAGGTGAAATACGAGAAACAAAATGAATAGATTAATCGAGGTAAGTATGTCCCATCTATAGCGTGATTACTGTACTGAGCAGCCCATAACCAACTGAGACCTACCTCAATATCGTTCGGAGGGTACGCGGCACGAAAGGCTAAGATTGGTTATGGCTTACAATTCTTGAGGAGCAAATTCGCCTAGCCGATTACGCCTCTGTTGGGCAGCTGATGACAAATATGAAACAGTTGAAAAATAGGCATGTGACAAGATTTGGCTATCCGATTGGTCGGGGTGAAACAGCGTCTTAGGCAGAAACGCAAAGCCCGTTACGCAACCATTGTGCTGCCCAGAAATCAACTGCGCTTGAAGACTCAGTATTTAGTAGGTATGTCATGCTCACATTTAGAGAAGCAACTCTAGGAATTCTGGAATTCAAACTGGACCTAAGGTCTATATATTCAGATAAACGTAGCAGAAGCCAGTTTGAAAGAAAATGGCTGGAATTTGTTGCATCAGACGCAATGAATCCCGAAGTATTTAGGAGAGAAGGAAGTGACACGATAGTTTTCTTCTCAGAGTCGCTTATTCCCGATAGATTGGATGATCGTCCTCCAGTCCTGCTACTGCTAGGAAATCCAGCATCTCATTCGGTAGCTTCTGGTATGTGCTTCTCTTTTGAGGGTGACAATCGTGAACACAGATTCTGGCTTGCTCTCCGAAAAGCAGGTATCCTTGAGTTTTCTTCAGATAGTCTGAGTCCGCCTCTCCCCTGGCACGAAAGGAATCCAATCAGAAAGGAGGAGTTCTTTGCTCTGCAGTATAGCTCGCCATTCCGTATAGGTATTTCAGTGTACTTCTCGATACCTAGTGCGGCCAGCGACCCTAAGTGGTCAGGCGTGACTGGCCTCTTGAGGTTGTTTGAACAAAAAGCACTACGCGCTATAGCTATGGAGGAAGACAGACGAATTGCAGACATGCTTCAACGGTTCATGGCAAGTGGGGGAGGCGTAATAACCTTCCAAAAGAATGCGTACGAAGGAGTACGTTCTCCAGAAACTCCGCCTTACTCAATTGATCTTGCGAAAAATGGAGGATTACGTGGTAAGTACAAGCATGATTCACGAGTTTATCTAGTGGGAGCTCCCCCCACCAGGTACTTGCACAGCAAGAAATATCATCGATTGTTAACATGCCACAAGGATTACTTGATCGCAAAACTGGCCTTTTAAACTCAAGGGCGAATTTTCATCAAACAAAGGAGGTATGCCATTTTCTGGAGTGCTTGTCGATAAGGCAATAAATAAAGATAACAAGGTATTAATTGAGTTATCTCCATATAAATATGATGAAATCAAGATTCATAGACATCATTTTTACCTTGAGAGGAAAAACACACCCGATATTTTTGAAACTTATAACGAAACAATAGAACAGATTAGATCAGCTGCTGAAATATGTAGTAGTGAAACACCAAAAGTTGGCTAACCCTGTTTGCACCTGAGGTCGTCTCTGCGAGACTCACTGCGGTCGCGGGCAAAGTGGGTACGATGAACCACCCATCAGATTATTTAAATCTCACCCCTCAGGTGAATTTCCCTGGGAGCAGCCAGTTTTTGAGTTTACTACCTCATTAGATTATATTTATCGTATTACTGTAATTTTTCAATCTATAAATTATATTATCGCGTCCAATTTATTTGCAATTTCACATAAATGTGCGTTGCTAGATTGTGATTCAATTTTCTTAAATCCCTAGGATTAAATATAAATTTGTGTTCAAAGTGATGCGAACTCCAGATTAATCCAATTTACTAGAAAATATATTCATTAGACAAAAAGCCTTTTTGATATCTAAAGTGTAAAGCAATTGCCAAATAATCACTCCTTAGAGATATTCTTTACATATTGATCGAAAAATTCGAGGGTGCGTTCCATAAACAGTGGATCCGCCCATTGGTCCCTATAAAATGTGTGAGGTTGTCCCTCATAAAAATAACATTCAGGGTCTTTGTCAAGCTGCTCCAGTTGACGGCATAGTTCTCGCGATTGTTCTACCGGGATCACATCATCATTCTCTCCATGGTGAATGCTGATTTGCGTTTCAACCTCAGAGAAATCATAAATGCCCGAACCATCTAAAACAGTTCCGTATCGCTGGCTGACAGCGCCATATAATATTACTGCCTTGAAAGTGTCGGGTTCCACACTCATGGTTCGCATGGCGATACTGCCGCCAATGCTATGCCCCCAGATGCCTATACGGTTTAAATCCGCGGATGCAAAAATGCCTTCCTTACCCGCCATTTCTCTTAAATAAGCCAGCAGATTGAGCACATCGATGGTGTAGCCGGTATTATTATCGCGCCTGCGTTCCGCCGAATCAGAGGGGGGAAAATTGCGCAGATTCGGGTGCAGGACTATGTAGCCATCCTGTGCCAGGTCATCCGCATATCGGGTTGTGTAATCCAAAGTGACATATTCTTCTGGTTGGATATAGCCATGAAGCATAATAATCACCGGATAGGGACCTTCCCCATACGGCACGTTGACATACCCATGGATAGAGGAATCATCGCTGTCATAAATCACGTAATATCGCTCAAACCGATCGTAGGAATACCAAAGGCGATCGATTGTAAAATCTCCGTTTCCATAGGTGCGATTTTTCAATACTTCCAAAGAAAACTGGTCAGGCATCAGTGTTGATGTGGCTTTCAGATTCGGAGTTGGTGTCGCAATAGATCCGTTTACGTCATTTTCGGATTGCACAGTAAGCATCTCGCTCATCGGAATACAGCCGGAGATTAAAAGGACTACCACTGATAAAACTAACAATTTTTTCGTTTTAATGTTAATGATTATAAACATAATCAGTGAATATTTCCATAATCATTTTATAAGAAAATATTTTTATAAGAATTTAGGGTCGCCTTTCCTGGTGATACTATGAAAGCGTCCCTACCCATTTGCTAAACTTTAAATTGGGGGTGGACCACCCATGCGTGTGGCATCTACGATACTTCCTGCGGTCGCCTCTACGATACTTCCTGCGGTCGCAGGGTTTACACTAAAGGGCACTTCGAGAATCCCTCATGCCTCGTAAGCTGATTAATTTGTCAATTGAACAATTTTTTACTTAAATTTGTTTGAGGAGTGAAAAGAGATATGGTGTTTAAAGTAAAATTGAGTAAAGTGATATTCAATGAAGATAGCGCTCACGATTGACTCATTAACCGAAGGGTAAGGTGAGGTTTTACCTTCTTTAGCTTCCATGGCTCGCATCTTCAATGGGCGTGGACACCAGGTGTGATTTTGAGCTTTTACTTTAATTTGGATAAAGATTGATCAATGGGCAGCTTGAAACGAAAGAAAGATCGATGTTAAAATGAGGACGATTTAAAGACTAAGAAATCTATAAAAGGAGTCATGCTGTCACTGTAAAAGTGTTTATACATGGATAAAGTAGTGATTCAACAAAGAACAAAGGAAATGCTTGAAAAAGCATATATGCCTGAGAAGTTTATTGGAGAATTGCAAAAACTATTTCAATCTATTGTAGATAAAGAAGCAACAAAAAACTATCAAAGAATCATTCCTGATACAGGAAGATTTTACGGGGTCCCTAAGCCTGTATTATGGATAATAGCCTCTGAGATAGGAAAATCAATCCACAAAGAGCCAGAGAAAGCACAAGGATTATTGAAGGTTATTTGGGACGAAGGCTCTTATGAAGCAAAGCAAATTGCAGGGAAAAGCTTGGAAAGGTTTGGCCCAAAGGATCCAAGAATCTGTTTAGATTTTGTCTCTTCAGCATTACCCGATCTTGACAATTGGTCTGTCTGTGACTACCTTGCTATGTATGGAGTAGAACCAATAGTATATTCCAATCCTGAACTTGTATTAACACTTTCAGAAAAGTGGATCCAGAGCACTAATAAGTGGATCAGACGCTTTGGCGTTGTGACTTTGCGGGGATACAAGAGGGTTCCAACCACTGAGAAAGTCTTTGAACTGCTTGATATGGTAATGGATGATAAGGAAAGAGACGTAAGAACGGCAGTTTCCTGGATTTTAAGAGATATCACAAAAAGGAACCCTGAGGAAGTAGCAAAGTTTTTAATAAAGTGTGCTGAAGCCAATCCAAATAAAGATGCAAGATGGGTAATTAAAGACGGGATGAAAAAAATAAGCGATGACAAAAAGAAAAAAATCCTGGTGTTATTGGGATAATTTTTTAGGTGGGGTTGCGCTATATTAACCAATAGATGAGGTTAACGCGCGGAGAGTAGGCGATCAGAAAAAATTCTTTTGCACAACCGACGCAATATATGAAAGTGATTGTTTATGAAAGTTCGCTATCTTGGCCATTCCTGCATCGAAATTATAGGTCAGCATCATATCCTTATTGATCCAGACTTTACTCGTGAACCCAAAGTGGGGGTGGAATATATCCTCGTAAGCCATGCTCACAGAGATCATATTGCACGCATCGCTGAAATACCTACAGGGATAGTGGTTGCCTCAGAGGATGTTTGTGATATTGCTTCTGACTTGGGTGTTTCAAGAGATAGATTGTTTCCTGTATCTGTTGGAGATCAGGTAGAGAATATTCAGATTTTGCCTGGTTTCAGCATGGTTAGTGGTCCTATTTATTCATTATTCTATTTTTTATTCAGGTGGCGGTTACCTGATCCTGGAGGCACACCATTGTCTTTTTTCATTAAAGAGGATACTAACCTTCTACATATTGGAGATGCACATAAAGTTGAACTGGATATTACCCCGGATATCCTGTGCTTGCCATGGCGGACAACCCCATTTGGACCTCAAAAGTATAAAAATCAGATAGTAACGATGGTAAGGAAATTATCGCCTAAATATATAATTCCCATTCATTATGATATTACAGGAATGGAAGCAGATCCTGCTGACTTGATCGGGATGGTTACTAGCAAGATTCTAAATGGAGAAGATTGGCATTATTTTTGAAAATATGGTGTTTAAAGTAAAATTGATTGAAGTGATATTCAATGAAGATAGCGCTCACGATTGACTCATTTGTAGAAGGTCAAGGGGGTGTTTCAACTGCTGTGGCTGCCTTAGCCCGCACTCTTAGAGAGCGAGGACAGCAGGTGTTAATTTATACTGCTGCCGATGCAACCCATGAAACCATCGACCTGGACGTCGTGGGCTTACGAGCTTTACGCTATGAACGTTTCCCCGGGGGACGAGTACCGCTGGCTCCAATAAGACTAATTCAAGAACTGTCTAATTTTGCCCCTGACGTAATCCATAATCACTCAATGAGCACAATGGGCTTTCAGGCATTGATTGCTTCCAGTATTCTGGGTATCCCGATCATAGGCACTTGCCATGTCTTTCTGGCTGGATTCCTAAACTATGCCCCAATATCTCTGGAGGGAGTTCCTCTAGTTGAAGATGTTGCCTGGCGTTACACAACGGCATTTTTTAATCGCTTCCCACATGTTACAACCCCCTCTGAAGTTATGCGGCGCTGCTTGATATCACACGGTTTACATATGCCCATTTCGGTAATATCTAATGGAGTAAATACCAACCTTTTTTGCCCAAAGGAAAAATACCATTCAAACAACAAACAACCTTTTACTCTACTGCATGTTGGAAGATTGAGCCGCGAGAAACAGATAGACGTGGTAATACGCGCATTTGCCAGATTATCAACAGACTACCCCCAAGTTCATCTGCTCATCATTGGTGTAGGACCGGAAGAATCTGACTTACGCTCTCTAGCAACAGACCTGGGCGTAAGCGACCGAGTAGATTTTGCCGGTTTTATCTCCCACGATCAACTCCCCTCTTATTACTCTGAAGCCGACCTGTTCGCAACTGCCTCAACGATTGAAACTCAAGGACTGGTTGCACTGGAGGCCATGGCTTGTGGCTTAGCGGTCATTGGTGTGGATGCAATGGCTTTACCCGACCTGATACAACACGAGATCAACGGTTACCTGGTTCCGCCAGAGGACGAGACTGCATTTGCAGCAGCAATCGAGCAGTTTTTATTAAAACCCGAATTGCTTCAGGTAATGGGACGCGCCGCATCCCGTCAGGCTCAATCCCATAGCTTGAATAATGTGGCGATTGCATACGAACAGATTTACATGAACGTACGCCAGCGGTCTAAGCGAGCGCTCTTTCAGCAGTCTAAAGGGCATGGGCCGTCTATGAAGGAAGTAAATCGTTCCAAATGAAAAATCATAAAGAGCCACTCATTATTGGTTTCTACGGCGAATCACATACTGGGAAAACTTCTCTAATTGAAAGAATAATCAGGAAATTAAATGATGAGGGATACAAGATAGCAACGATAAAGAAAACTAATATTAATATGAGCATTGATAGTAAAGGAAAAGACACAGCCAGACTCAGCAAAGCGGGTGCAAGACTTGTTGTATTTGCTTCACCCATTGAAACTTCCTATTTGATAAAAGAAGAAAATAAAACCCAAGATATTATTAAACATATAGAGCAATTAGGACAATTCGACTTCATATTTATTGAGGGCGCCAATGAAAGACAAATCAAGAAGATCAGGTTGGGAAATATGGAAGAACGAGAAAATACCATTTTTACGTACAATGGAGAATTTGAAAAGCTAGTTGAAATGATGAAAGCCAATGAATTTTAAAAGGGAGAAATTCTTATGGAAGAGATAATAATAAAAGTAAATGGGAAAGAAATATCACTTACTGAATTTCCTAAAAGAATTATCACAAAAACAATTATTGCAATGTTGCAATCCCTAAAGAATATTGATGAATTAAGAAAAATAGAAATATTAATTAAATCCTAATACTCTTTTCTTATCTATTAATTCATTCACACATTACCAAGTTTTACCTTTAAACGTGAGATTATCCCTGTATGTTGGCTGTTACTTTTTATCAGGAATCTCAATTATTAATTAAGGATCATACGGCAATCTAAGGCAAGCACGCCGCTTCCTTCCTCCAAAACCAATAAAGGATTAATTTCAATTTCAGCTATTTGCGGAAAATCCATGGCGATCTGGCTCAGACGCAAAATACAATCCACAATCGCTTTCTTATCTGCCGGAGGATTTCCTCGATATCCCTGTAGAAGCTTACCGGCAAACGTCCCTTCAATCATTTGGGTCGCTTCTTGCTCAGTGAGTGGAGCAACCCGGAATGCCACATCTTTCAGCAATTCAACATAGACACCCCCCATGCCAAACATCACCAAGGGTCCAAAATTCGGGTCGCGTTTTAAGCCGATAATCACTTCCTGCCCTGCAGGTGACATCTTTTCCACAAGCACACCATCTATGCAGGCATTGGGCTGATGACTTTTGCAAGAACGCATAATCTCCTGATAACCCTGTTGTACATCAGCGCTGTTGCGCAAATTCAATTTAATGCCGCCCGCATCTGATTTATGCAGGATCTCCTTTGAGATAACTTTTAGCGCAACGGGAAATCCAATTTTACCTGCCAGCTCAATTGACTTTTCCTCATTTTCAGCAAATTCTGCCTGGATAAGTGAGATACCATAAGCTGCTAAAACAGGCCTTGTTCCTGCTTCACCAATAGGGGTTTGATTTTTATATTCATTCAGAATTTTATTCGCTTTTTCTCTCTTGATTCCCTTTAGATCAGCGAAATTTCCCGCTTTCGAAGCGATGTAATTGGAATATTGCCACATAGCACCAAGCACCGGACCAACGTGATTAGGAAAATCAAACATTGGCACTTTATTATCATGCAGCACGTTATTTGCCCCTTTTATACTCACCTTCCCCATCAAACAACTCAGGATTGGCTTGTTTGACTTATTAGCTTGTTCTACAATTGCTTTGGCGACTTCTGTAGGATTTACCAGAGATTGCGGTACTAAGATAGACACAACAGTATCTACACTCCTGTCAGCAAGCACATTCGTTAATGCATGGCGAAAGTCATCCGGACCCGCTCCACCCAGCATATCCACAGGATTGTTAACCTGGGCTGCTGGATTTAGCTTTGCACGAAGCTTGCTTTGGGTTTTTCCATTAAGCTCTGCCATTTCAAGTCCTGCTATCGCAAGCCCATCCGAAATCAAAGCTGCTGGTCCGCCAGAGTTCGTTATAAGGGCAACTTTTTTTCCCTTGGGCAATGGTTGAAAGTCCAACGTCATAGCAACATCAAGCAACTGTTCAACTGTATGTACCTCAATTAAACCACCCTGGCGAAACGCTGCGCGGTAAGCTTGCTGAGAACCAGCCAGAGAACCGGTATGTGAAGAGACCGCTTTTGCACCGGCATCCGTACAGCCAGCTTTGAGGACAACAATGGGTTTGCGCCTTGAAACCCTCCGGCAAATATCAAGAAATCTCCTGCCATCACTTATTGCTTCCACATAGGCAGCGATAACCCTTGTATGATCGTCATCGCTTAAATACTCAATGATATCTGTCTCAGTAACATCAGCTTCATTTCCCAAGCTGATGAAATGAGAGAAACCTATGCCCACATCGACTATGTGGTCTACTATACCGCCACATACTGCACCAGATTGAGAAAGGAACCCGATTCCTCCTTTTGCCGGCATGCCCTTAATAAATGTTGTATTCAATCCATTGTACAAATTCATAGTGCCAACACAATTTGGTCCTATCAACCGCATTTGGAAATTATCTGCAATTGCCAGGCATTCCAGCTCACGTGCTGATCCCTGCTTGCCAACCTCTTTAAATCCCCCTGAGATGATAATAGCTGCTTGTATGCCACGTTGACCGCATGCTTTTAGTACATTTGGAATGATCTTCGCTGGTAAAACAATAACCCCAAGATCAACCGGATCTGGAACATGCGAGATATCCTCGTAGCACTGATAACCTAAAATCTCTTGAGCACTCGGATTGACTGGGTATATTTTTCCCTGGTATCCATATTGTGATAAATTCTTTAGAATTCCGTGGCTGAGCTTAGCGGGGTTCGAGGATGCACCAATGACTGCTACCCCCTTAGGAATAAAAAAAGGATCTAATGATTGTGATTGTCTCATATAAATTCTCCAAAATTTTTCAAAATATCAATTAAATCATAATTCTGTGAAATTAAAACCATGCAGCCTGAATTCATTTCCAGGCTGCTTAACACTTATTGATTATTCTGAGTTTTGGGTATGCGAGGGATTAGCCATTCCAAAAAAGCTCCGACGCTGCGCGTCTGCATCAGAACTTTACCTGGCCCAGTCAGATCAACCACCAACCCCTCCCCTCCGAGAAAAGTGGTTTTTAATCCTCCAATCGCGCGTATTTTAAATCCGACACGATCATTGAAAGCAACTAAATGACCAGTATCTACGGTAAACTTTTCACCATCATCCAATTCGAGTTCATGAATTGCACCATAGCTGGACAATACGAGTGTACCGGTTCCAGCACATCTAAGCATAATCAGTCCCTCTCCACCAAAGAAAGTTTTTGCGCCACCCCATTTTGTATCAGTCGTAACTGCTTCTCCTGATGCCAGAAATGAACCTGATTGAACTAAATAAGTCTCACTACTCAACTCAATAGTGAAAACATCTCCGGGGAGGGTGGGGGCCAGCATTATTTCACTGCCAGTGCTTGTAGATCGAAAAGTATTGATGAAGAATGATTCTCCGCCCAAAACTGAACGTGCTAAGGATTTTAGGAATCCGCCTCTCATTTTTGTTTCTATTTCCAAGCCAGGCGACATGGCTACCATAGCACCAGTTTCAACAACGATACCTTCTTGTGCATCTAAAGCAACCTTGGCAACGGAATAGGAAGGTCGATATAGAATTTCCACTTTCATGTTTTACTCCTTCTTCAATTATCAATTGTGCAACTATTATATAAGCTACTGCGTCATTTGTGCATGAAAAAACCACCATTATTTCCGGCTAAATTGTACTTGCAAAAAACTAGCTAAAAATTTGAATTCATGTTAGACTTGTCTTCGGTAAGTTAGCAGGTCATTACAACCGGCTACCTTTCCGCTCCTGTCTTCACCTACGGTGTAAGTATGGGGGCAATCCCGAGGAAAGGAGGATTCATAATGCATGCATATGAATTAATGGTGATTATTCACCCAGATCTTGACGATGAGGCAATTAATCAAGCACTTGATAAAATAAAGGGCTGGATTATCGCTGGAAAAGGGAAAATCATAAAAGTGAATGATTGGGGTAAACGCCATTTTGCATATCCAATTCAAAAACAAAATGATGGCTTATATTATCTATTAGATGTTGAAATGCCACCTTCATTTAACAAAGAGCTTGAACGAAATATGAATATTCTTGAGCCCGTAATGCGTTATTTGCTTACAGCTAAGAAAGAAAAATAAAATCATAAAAAGGACAGCTCACATTGAAGTAAAAAGGACTGATCAAGATAATAATAAATATATCAGTGTAGAAATTATCATATGTAACGTTTTGATACTTAATAAAGGCAGCAAATTAACTGAACCAAAATAGAAAAACATAAATAAACCACAAGAAAACCAAGTGAATAACAACTATTTCAAATAAGGAGCAAGGTAATGGCTTATGAAAGAAGGTCAGAGAATCAACAATCAAATGAAGTAAGATCAGGAGAAAGGCATGAATCAACCAGACGACGATATATTCCTCGACCGAGATTCTGCCGTTTTTGTGCAGATAAAAGTTTATTGATTGATTATAAAAATTCAGATTTATTGAAGAAATTTATTTACGAGTCAGGGAAAATTCGCCCTCGACGACAAACCGGAACATGTGCAAAACACCAACGCATTATTGCGCGGGAAATAAAACGCGCCCGCCATTTGGCGTTATTACCGTTTAAGGGCGGCGCTTGGCAAGAAACAATCCGTTAGAAATATTTTTGGAGAATTATCATGACTTCCAAGAAGACAAAACCCATAGTCCAACAAAAAAGAATACATCCCCGTAGTCTAAAAGAGCAGCAACAGACTAGAAAAATTATCATTGGTTTTGCAATTACTGTCGCAGTAGTGGTAGGGATGATTGGTTATGGGCTGCTCTATAACAACTACTTAAAATACAAAAAACCTATCGCAATTGTCGGCGGGATAGAAATCAGTGGACAGGAATTCAACGAACGGGTCCGCCTGGAACGCAATGCTTATATATCACAGTATCAAATGTTAGCTGCACAATATAGCTTGTTCTCAGAAGATCCTAATATGGCTGATTATTATAAAAATCAAATGCTCCAAATACTTTCAACCCTTGATAATTATGATTATTTGGGAGAAGCTATCCTGAATAAAATGATTGAAGATTATGTAGTTTCTCTTGAGGCTGATAAATTGGGTATTAATGTAAGTGAAGAGGAACTCGAATCAACCATACAAAGCTTATTCCATTATTATCCAAATGGGACACCCACACCCATTGCAACAACATCTCCAATTTCTACTTCAACCCTATCGGCAACCCAATTAGCATTATTGAAATACACACCGACCCCAGAAGCAACCGCGGCACTTGAATCCACACTGGTAAGTCCCGCAGTGATCACACCAACTGCAATTATCACACCTACTGAAATGAAGCCAACTCAAACGTCATCCGAAACGCTCTCTACTCCAACTCAGAACCCTACTGCCACCCCCTATACTTTAGAGCTATTTCAGCAAAACTATCTAGACAATATTACTGATTTAAATGCAATCGGCGTCTCAGAAGATAGTCTACGCAAGTACTTTAAGTCTTTCTTACTGAATCAAAAACTTTACGAACATATTGTAAAAGACGTGCCACGTGATCAAGAACAAGTATGGGCCCGCCATATCCTGGTGGATTCCGATGATGAATCCTATGCTGTCCTTAATCGTCTCGAAAGTGGGGAAGACTGGGTAGAAATTTGCACTGAGTTTTCTTTGGACACAAGCAATAAGGACTATGGGGGAGATTTAGGTTGGTTCTCGGCTGGCATGATGGTTGAAGAATTTGAACATGCTGCTTTTGAACTCAAAATTGGCCAGATTAGCAGTCCTATCGAAACACAATTTGGCTGGCATGTCATTCAAGTCCTTGGTCATGAGGTACGACCTTTAGAAGATTCTGAATATAAGAATGCACAACAAACATATTTCAGTGATTGGTTTGAATCAGTGAAAGAAAAAACCGAAATAACGCAAAACAGAGGATGGAGAGATCACGTACCAACTGAACCATCCATTGCACTTGAAATGCCAATCCAACAATAAAATGATAATGAGCTGCACCTACAGCTCATTTTTTATTCCACGTGCTCCTCAGTAAGCTCGTCTAATCTAAGACTTATTACTTGACTAGTTGTATCTTTCCCCATCGTTACGCCGTAGATTACATCTGCTAGTTGAACTGTATTTCGATTGTGAGTGATTACGATAAATTGAGTACTTTTACTAAGATCCTGCAGCAAATCACCAAATCGAACCACATTGGTTTCATCCAGCATTGCATCAACTTCATCTAGAACACAGAATGGCGTGGGGGAGATTTTTAGCAATGCAAAAATCAAGGCCACACCTGTCAGGCTACTTTCACCACCAGATAAAGAAGCCAATTCCTGCTTTCGCCTCCCTGGCAATGTGACCATAATCCCTATTCCTGTTTCAGTAATGTTAGACTCGTCTTCAATAAATAACTGTGCCGATCCTCCACCAAATAATTGAATGAATATCTTTGAAAATTCTTCTTTTACAGCAGCAAAAGTAAGCTCAAATTTCGAGCGCATTAGTTCATCCAATTCAAATACAACTTGTCTTAAATTCTTTTCTGCATTCTCAAGATCTCTTAATTGATCAGTAATGAAGTTAAATCTCTCAAAAACCTCATGGTATTCTTTTTCCGCTTCAAGATTGAGGGATCCCATCCTCTTCAATATAGATTTTTTTTGTCTAATATTTTGATCAAGCTCTTCAGGTAATTCAGTAATATTTGGGAGGTTTGCCACTATTCCATCAATCGGAGGTTGTTTTAACCCAATAACATTTTCTTCGTAATTATACGAAACTAATCCAAAATCTTCAGTGATTCGACGTTTAATATTATCAATTTCATCTCTAATCCTTGACAACCGCAATTCTGCTTGGAGATGATGGCGTTCCTTCACCGCAAGAACTTCTCGTGCTTCTTCTGATGACCCAAACATATCTTGGCGTACTTTTTCGCTTTCTCTAAAGATCTTTTCCGCAGGGTTGATCCTTTCACTCAAAATCTGTAAAGCCCCATCGATTTCTGCATGCCTTTTTATTATTCTTTCTCTTTCTTCTTCAATATCCTCAATGACTTGTGTTATTTGTATTTCTTGCTGTAATAATTTATCTTTTTGTTTATTGCTATTGATAATAAGGTTTTCATAATCACTTATTCGTTTTTTAATACTTTCTAATGCCCCTTCTGCCACTGCTTTCCTTGTTCTGATTAAATACACCTCTTTCTTTAAATCATCCACTTCGACAATCTTTAATTTACTGAATAAAACATTAATATTTTCTTGTAATTCATCTCGCTTCTTCTCTAATACCGTAATTTCTCTCTCCAAGTCAGTCAGATTCTGTTGACCCCCTGTTTTTTCTTCCTCGATTTTACCCATTTGTGTTTCTTTAAAACCAACCTCACTTTTAATACGCTTCATTTCCAGAAATTCTTTTTGACGTATCTGCTCTTTCTCTGATATCGTGCGCTTTAATATCTCTAACTGCTCATCTTCCTTATCTAACACTTGAGTATTTTGCTGATATTGCTTTTGTAATTTATCTTTTTCTTTGGCTAGTTGTTCAAGCCTCAGTACCAATTCTTTTATTACCGACTTATGCGAATTTATTTTTCTGCTCCGTTTGAAAGCTTTACCACGCAATACTTCACCAGCAAAAATGAGCCCTTTGCCTGTAAATACTTCGCCCTTTCTTGTTACTATTCTTGTTTTATCATCGATCAACTTCAGTAACTGTATTGCTTTCTTACGATTATCCACAATGAATACTCTATCAAGCAAAGAATATACAATATCCTTCAAATCTTTTGAAACCTCAACAACTTCTATAGCCGAAATACAATCCTTTGAAGGTAACTTATGAGAACTTGATTCGATTTTAATCAGTGCCTTAGGCAAAATAATTGTGCGATTACTTTCAGGTTTTTCCAGAAGTTTCAATATAAGAAGTGGATCAACATCTTTTTCTAATATAAGCCCCTCAAGAACCTCTCCTAAAGCAGCGGCAATTGCTACTTCATATTCTGATTTGACCTTCACTTTTGATAGGAGGATTTCAAATTTTCCTGAAATATTATTACGTTTTATCTTTTTTAATAGGCTTTTAACACCAGAGGTGAACCCACTTAGGTTTTTTTCAGCATCAATTAATATTTCTAACTGAGCTTCACTTGTCAGCTTCTTAGCCTCTATCTCTTGAATATCTTTTTGTTTTTGATCAATATTTATTATTATTTCATTGCAAGTTTCACTTAATTCAAGATGGGAATTCTCTTTTTGGGCATGTTCTTTTCCCAATACCTTCAGCTCGTTCTCAAGAATTTTAATAATATTTAGTTTCTCTTCGTGTTCTTTTTTATTACTGTCTACAGTACTCATTATGTGTTGCTTGTTCTCTTCCAGCAACTCTATTCTCTGTTTTAATTCACTTCTTTTTACTCTTTTCTCTGTAAGTACTCTTTCAAAAGAAACTAAGTCATCTTGAAAGTGGGCGATTTTTTCCTTAAATCTGCTCCTTTCATTTTCCTGATTCATTAAAGACTCTTGTGCAAGAGTGAGGTGATGAACTGCTTCCTTCAGTTCCTTAGATGCCTTCTCTTTTTCGTTAATAATATTTTCTAATTGAGATTTTCTGTTTTTAATTCCTTCTTCTAGAAATATTATCGAACTCTTAATATTTCCCCTTTTCTCTTTTATTGCTTTTTGTCTTTCATCAAGAACCGCTGATTGTCGGGAGATTTTCTCTTTTTCAACATGATATTCTGCTGCTTCTTGATGCCATTTAGCTAAATCATCGCGCGATTTATCAATGATTTCACGCAGTTCCCCGATTTTTGTTTCAATCTTCTGTTTATTTTGGTAGGAATCATCAAATTTCTTTTTTTGGATTCGCAATGTTTCCTGCCCATGAGAAAGGTCATTCTGAAGACGGTTCCAGTGGAATCCATACCAATCCTTCAAAAGAAGTGACAAATCCGCTTTCCTTCTTTTATACTCATGAAATTTTTCAACTTGTTGTTCTAATTTCTTCAGGCGAGGTTTAATTTCACCTAAGATGTCTTGGGTTCTCTCCATATTTCGCGATGTAGCATCTAGTTTCCGAATTGCTTCATCTCTACGTGACCGAAACAAACCAATTCCAGCCGCTTCTTCAAAGAATAAACGCCGCTCTTCAGGTCTCAGTGATAATGCAGAATCAATTAATCCTTGTCCAATAACTGTATAAGTTCTCTCTGCTAATCCAGAATTTGCCAGGAGCTCATTTATTTCTTTTAAACGAACTCGTTTATTATTTAATAAGTATTCATTTTCTCCACTTCGGTAAGCACGGCGCGTGATAGCAATTTCACTAAATTCTATTGGGAGCCAACCATCTTCATTATTGAAAATAATCGAAGCGGAAGCCATCGACGCCCTTGGTTTAATCTCTGAACCAGAAAAAATCATATCAGCAGTACGTTTTCCTCTCAGTAAACTATATGCCTGCTCTCCTAATACCCAACGGATCGCATCCGAAATATTAGATTTTCCAGAACCGTTAGGACCAACAATAGCTGTTATCTGTTCGGGAAAAGCAAATACTGTCTTAGTAGCGAATGTTTTGTAGCCATTAAGCTCTAGCAATTTCAACTTTTGAATCATTTTATTTTTTTTCTTTTTTCAAGTGAATTTTATTTAAAGCTTCCCTTGCTGCTTTTTTCTCGGCAGTTTGTTTTCTAGAGCCAGTTCCTTTACCAAAAGGTTCATTATTAATAAATACCTGCACTTCGAATTGTTTCAAATGATCAGGACCATTAGCATTGTAGATTACATATTTAGGAGGAGAATACCCTAAAGATTGTGACCATTCTTGAAGTTTTGATTTGGGATCCTCATTAATCTCATATTTAAGTATCCTATCTGAAGCACTTTCTAAGTACGAATTAATAAACAATTGAATCTCTCGGATACCCTTATCTATATATAATGCACCGATAAAAGCTTCAAATGCATCACACAATAAACTATTACGCATTCTTCCACCAGTCTTGACTTCTCCCCGACTTAGTCGTAATGCTCGTCCTAGACCAATTATTCGTGCAAACTCAGCTAATTGGTCTGTTTGAACAAGAGCAGCACGCATTTGTGTTAAATCACCTTCTGGCATTTCAGGAAAACGGTTATAAAGCCATTCTCCTACGACGAAATCTAAAACAGCATCGCCTAGAAATTCAAGCCGTTCATTATCTTCGAGCGCTTCTGGATGTTCATTCAAAAATGAACGGTGAGTCAATGCACGCTCCAGTAAATAATAATTTTTGAATTCAATTTTCAATCTTTTTGCGAGCTGTTTAGGTGTTTCCAGTTCGATTTCTTTCCTTTTCGCGATCAATAAATCCTCCAATGATTTATTAAAAAACACTTTGGTATTTTACCAATATTAATACCTCTTTCACGAATCTAGTGAACATAACTGTTGCCTGCACGCCTCTGCTATAATAGCTTGCATGGTAGTTCCCTTCATCGGCTATACAGCCAGTAAATATAAAATTCATACAGATGTTTACACAGGTCCACTAGATCTATTGCTTCAATTAATTGAAGTTGAAGAACTAGATATCACACAGTTAGCTCTAGCAAAAGTTACCGACCAATATCTCGAACATCTAAAAGCTATTCAGGAGCATGACCCCTTGGAGGTATCTGCTTTCTTAGTTACTGCCGCTCAATTAGTCTTAATAAAGTCAAAAACCCTTTTGCCCCAATTACAATCAAATATCCAAGAGATGGAAGAAGACCTCGGAGAAGCGCTCATCCAGCAATTAATCATCTATAAGAGGTTTAAACATGTTGGCAACTGGCTTAAGGAAAAAGAAAATAGTGGCTTAAAAACCTATTTAAGGGTTTCTCAGCCACTTAATATAATTCAAAAGTTGGACGTCTCAGACATAACAATTGCTGACTTATCAAACACATTTTTGGAAGCATTGCATGAAAATCAAGAATACCAACGGTTAGACCGGGTCATCACCATTTCAAAGGTCACAATCAGGAAAAGAATTCGAGCTATTCTTACTGTTCTTCAATCATCTGGAAAAACAAACTTCTCGAAAATCGTACCAAATTCCCACTCTCATTTGGAAATAGCAATCACATTTTTAGCATTGCTCGAATTAATTAAATACCACCTAATCCACGCATCCCAGCAAGAAGTTTTCGGTGAGATTACAATCGAGAGTATCGGAGATTTAGATCAAAACATTGATACAGAATTTTAGCTTTAATATTTCAAATCATTATTTGGCTTCCTGATCGTAACCTATGATTACAATAACTTCGAACCTTTTCACTTTTGCTGATATCTTTGAATCCATATATGAATGCTCATGAATTCTAAAAAAATCACGCCAATTCGAAGGCAATATCTAGAAATTAAACGGCAATACCCAAACGCTATTTTGTTTTTCCGACTCGGAGACTTTTACGAGACATTTGACAAAGATGCAGAAATAACCTCAAATGTTCTTGATATCGTCCTCACTGCACGGAATATAGCTAAAGGGCAAAAGGTACCAATGGCTGGCATTCCTTTTCATGCAGCAGAAAACTACATTTCCCGACTCATTGAGAAAGGTTACCATGTTGCTATCTGCGAGCAAATAGGCCCACAGCCAAAACATGGCTTATTTCCCAGAAAAGTAATACGCGTAATCACTCCAGGAACAGTTGTTGAGTCTGGTTTATTAAAATCCGAGAAGAATAATTTTCTTGCTTCTATAATTTATGAAGATAATCATGTTGGAATCGCATTCGTCGACATTACAACTGGTGAATTCCAAACTACAGAAGTGGTTTCTGAGAGGATTACGGATAACATCAGAGCAGAAATTGCAAGAATAAATCCAGCTGAAATCCTGGTTTCCGAAACTCAAAAAGCAGATTTCCTGGTTCTTTATAACCCAACAGTACGAAAGGATTGGTTTTTTGAATTAAAAAGATGTAAAAGCTCTTTGATAGACCATTTTAAAGTCGCGTCTTTAGATGGGTTCGGATTAAGATCAAAACATTTTGCCGCTAGGGCTTCAGGTGCAATAATCCAATACCTTCAAGAAACAGACCAGCGCACTTTAAAAATTGTGCGAAAGTTATCTACATATAGCACTAAAGAATTTATGGTTTTAGATGCTGAAACACGCAGAAATCTTGAATTAACTGAAACCCTCAGAGAGAGCAAATCAGCGGGTTCACTCCTGGGGGTAATTGACTACACGATTAATCCTCTAGGTAAACGGTTAATTCGACAATGGCTCCGTAAGCCATTATTAGATATCCAAATAATCCAAAAAAGACTTGATTATGTTGAGAGTTTTACTGAAGATGGTATATTAAGAAATGATATCCAGCTCCAGCTCAAATCCTTCTCAGACCTTGAGAGGATCATAAGCAGAATAGTCTCCGGTCATGCCATGCCGCGCGACCTGGTTGCACTTCGGTCATCCTTACAGTACCTTCCTCAATTGAAAAAATCGCTGCATAATGCGAGAGCAATCATATCCTCCTTTTGTAAGAGGATAAACCTCTGTTCGAAAGAAAAAGATTTACTCAATAAGGCAATCACCGAGAATCCCCCAGCAAGTATACAAAAAACTGGCGTCATCAAGAAGGGGTTCTCAAAAGAATTAGATGAAATTATTAATTCCTCAAAAACAGCTCGAAATTGGATCACTAAGTTAGAAAAAGAAGAACGAGAAAAAACCGGAATAAAATCGCTTAAGGTCAAATTCAATAAAGTCTTTGGTTATTACATAGAGGTGACAAAAAGCAATTTGGAATTTGTTCCAAAAGAATATATCAGAAAACAAACACTTTTTAATTCCGAAAGATACATCACCCCAGAAATGAAAGAATATGAATCCATTATCCTCAACGCGGAGGAACGGATTCGTGAAATCGAAATACGCTTATTCAAGGATATTTGTTCAGAAATTTCAAGAAATGCCACACAAATACTTGAAACAGCTTCTTGCCTAGCCGAATTGGATGTGTTCACCAGTCTTGCTGAAGCTGCTATCAGAAATAATTATTGCAAACCCGACCTCATCTCAAATACCTCATTAGAAATCATTGAGGGCAGACATCCAGTTGTTGAAAAAATGCAGCTTGATAAACCTTTTATAGCAAACAATGTTGCTTTTGATGAAAAAGAGATCATTCAAATAATTACTGGCCCCAATATGAGTGGAAAAAGTACTTTCTTACGCCAAGTCGCTCTCATTATCCTGCTCGCTCAAATTGGAAGTTTCGTACCCGCTAAGTCAGCAAAAATTGGCCTTGTGGACCGAATATTTACCCGTATTGGTGCTCAGGATGAAATTTATGCTGGTCAATCCACCTTTATGGTAGAAATGGTTGAAACAGCGAATTTACTTAATCACGCCACACCAAGAAGTTTGCTCATTCTAGATGAAATCGGGAGAGGCACGAGTACATATGATGGATTATCTATTGCATGGGCTGTCGTAGAATACATCCATAATAATCCCAAGCTCAGATCACGAACACTTTTCGCCACCCATTACCATGAATTAACACAGCTAAGCCAATTCCTTCCCCACGTGAAGAATTATAATGTGGCTGTTAGCGAATCAGACAACAACGTAATTTTCCTGCATAAAATCATACCAGGAGGTGCTGATCGCTCATATGGAATACATGTTGCCCAACTTGCCGGATTACCGCCAGCGGTAGTATCGCGAGCAAATAAAATCCTTATTGAAATGGAACAATCTGCAAGAGAAGGTCAACAAACCAAGCCAGATCTTCCAGCGCAAATGGGCCTTTTTCCCGAGACAAATCCATTGTTGGAAGAATTTAATAAATTGGATCTGAATGAAATCACCCCCTTGGAGGCACTAAATATTTTATTTGAATGGAATAAGAAATATTTGAAGATCAACAAAAAAGAATAATTTAATAAATATTTCCTTTATTATTGATATTCAGGAGTCTTCGCGATTTTCTCCCCCACTGTTATCAAGCGTCTTCTTTTTTAATTCCAATACATCCTCGAAATCCGATTCAGGTTCTTTTTCCTCTCTGCCTATTTCTGATAATTCCTCTTGCATATCAGTCTTTTTGGTCCCTGCTATGAGGGTGAGTGAAATACCAAATACTAGAACAACAACATTCAACACAGCAGTCCAAACGAAAGTTTGAAAAAACACTTCCTGGGCAACACTCAATAAAAGTGCGCCTAGACGCGCGGAAATGTTGATTAATAAAGAATCCAATAACATAGAGGTGACTTGTTCTAACCCCACTAAAACAATAACTATTTCTAACAGGCTAACTACTGAAGTAATAAAGAGTAATCTACCACACCATCTGAGCATTACAGTTCTTGAATTTTTTAACAGGATTGCAATGAATGATAAGAATAGAATCGCAATAATTGGCAACAATCTAAACACCCATCTCGAAATACTGTAATAATAAAAATTAATACTAAGTTGACTAACCCCACTTGCTTCCTGTTTGGAAAATAGAGATACAAACTCAAAAGAAGACGGTAACGAAGCGGCGAAATCTTCAATGGCCCATTCAATTACCGGTAAAATTTCTGGTTCTAGAGAGGATGGAGGTCTACAAGCAGGAATATCGACAATTGACAATTGATTATTTTCCAACTGCTTTAAATCACTTGGCTTACAGTGCGGTAACAAGGAAAGAATATCGGCTGCAATGCTATCACTTGCATTTAATGCATTTTGTTTGATTTCAGTAAGATCAACTTCTACTTTGTTATATGGGGTTCTGAAATTTAGAAAAGCTAAGACTTGATCAGTGATTGATTTCAATTCTCCTTTGATCCACTTTTCCGTTGTGAGATTTTTGCTAATCTGATCAATGATTGCAGGATTTGAGAATATAGGTGGAAGAACGTAGCCCACCTCTATCTCATTAAATCGCTTTGATACAATTTCAGTAATAACATTCTGCATTTGCTGAATGTTATCTGGAGTTTCCAATATTTGGTAATAACTTTGATTATTAAATAAAACTAACTCGGCTGGTAATGTATAGAGGCTTAAAAATAATACAAAAAATAAAATGATTGAAAGTAGACCAGCAAGAACTTTATTTATGAGTGGTATTTCCTTTCCATTAATCACATAATCCTCACATTCTTATTTATATTATTCTCTCAATGAAGTAAATAACTTCCCGGTAAATGGCATCAATTCGATTGAAAGTTTGTTTTTGTCAATAATAAAACTCTCATTTCCGACAATATTCCTTATCTTTTCCCCCTGTTTCCATCTAAATTGTGCAGTATCAATTTCAAAAAGCATTTTCTTCTCCATAAAATTGCATATGAGAATAACTTCTTGGCCTTTATATTCTCTCTTGAATAAACAGGTTTTTTCTCTCTCATCAAACTTAATAATGCTGAGTTTACCTCGCCTGATAATTTCGTATTTTTTTCTGATTTGAATTAGCAACTTTACCCAATCGCGTAGATCATTATTCCATTCATTTTCATTCCATCGAAAGGTTGCTCGGTTTTCGGGGTCTTTTCCACCACTCATCCCAATTTCATCGCCATAATAAATTGCTGGTATTCCAGGGAAAACAAATTGAATTAGAAATGCAAGCTTAATTCTTCGAACATCACCTCCAAGCTTCGTAAATAATCGTTTGGTATCATGCGATCCTAGAGGTAAGTACATTGCAAACACATTTTCCTTTGGGTACAGAGAAGTCAAGTATTCCAATGTTTCCATAAATTGTTTTAATTCAATCTCACCATTAAGAATCCCAATAACAGCATCCCTGAACGGATAATTCATCAACCCATCAAAATATTTTGTCCACTTTGGAATGGGTTGCCAAATTTCCCCAACTAAGTAGGCTTCCTGATTTATTGACTTTACTAATGATCTTGACTTCGACCAAAAACCGTCATCATCAATCTCGTTGGGAACATCCAAACGCCAACCATCTGCTCCTAAATCTAACCAATAGTGAATGATTTTCATGATGTATTCGCATACATCAGGATTAGAGATATTAAATTTCGGCAGACTCTTAAAACCGAACCACGCAAAATAGTTTTCGGCTTTCCCGTCAGTATAAGCATCTAATGGAAATTTCTTAATGTGATACCAGTTCACGTAGGGCGATTCAGGCCCATTCTCAAGAATATCAGCAAATGCAAAAAACCCTCTCCCAGAATGATTGAACACTCCATCCAAGATAATCTTTACATTATTCTGATGAGCGATTTCCACAAGTTCAAGAAAGTCTTTTTTCTCACCAATCAGCATATCAATTTTGAAATAATCCGTAGTATTGTACCGGTGAGGTGATGGGGATAGAAATATTGGGTTTAAATAAATAGCATTAATCCCCAAATCCAATAAATAATCGAATTTATTAATTATTCCCCTTAAGTCCCCACCGTGATAGCCTGTAAATGTTGGATCCGAATCCCAATCTTTTCGATTCGGGGGATCATTAGATGGGTTTCCATTATAAAAACGATCTGGAAAAATTTGGTAAAAGACAGCATCGTAAATCCAGCTAGGTACAGTCATTTTTATTCTTTACGAAATTAAATCAATCAATTTATCAGGATTGTGACGGAATTCACCAATATTACGATTTCCGTGAATCATCTCAGTGAGAACTTGATTGTATAAGCGGTTTACCGGTGTTGGAATATTCAATTTCTCCCCTTCTTGGACAACAGCGCCGTTTAGATATTCCACTTCATTCTTAAGGGAACCCCTTACTAAGTCTATATAGAAAGAAGGCATCTTCTCACCACGCCCACTAGCTAGGATCTTACCTAATATTGCCTGGTTTAATTCCACAGGGAGGGATTCTATCATTCTTGTTAATAATTTCAAAGGGATACCAGGTAAATTAACAATATTCCAACCCCTTGATTTCATTACCTGCATTGCTTCTTTTATTTGAGCCATTTCTAACTCAAATAACCTGGGGTTAGAAAAGATTTCTTTTGGAGTCATTTCCAAAATTGCGGAGGATGCATTAGCAAACAAATTGGAAACAAGTTTTGACCATTTCAAATCCTGAGCTTTTTCATAATACTTAGTCTTAAATCCAGCATCATTGAAAACATCAATTAAATCAAAAACAACCTTATTAATAGACGATAATCCCATACCCCTGTCTTTTTCCAATCGCACAGACCCTACACTTAATCTACTTACTGAACTGGTAATAATCCCTGAGATAACTTTCTGCTTTCCAAAAACACAACCGAATTTCTCTTCTGTACCAACTCCATTTTGAAAACACACTAATGCTTTAATTTCACATATAAAAGGCTTAAGTTGCACAATCACTTGGTCGACATCATAAGCTTTGACGGTAATAATTACCGCATCAAAATTATTCTTCCCAAAAGCTTCCTTTATATTCGAAAATACAGACGGGAATGGTTGATGAATTTTTTCCTTTTTTTTGCATATTTCCAAGCCAGCTTTTTTTATTGCGTTTACCGATCCTTTTCTTGCAATAAAAACCACATTATGATGATTCAATGCCAAATTGCCCCCAAGATAAATCCCAATCGCGCCTGTTCCAATAACCAGGAATTTCATAGGCAAGAGATTTTTCTATACGGATATTAACTCAGTGTCCAATTACGAGCACCCATTAAGAAATCCTCCCCTTTCATTGATTTTTTTCCTGCTAATTGAACTTCATCCAGAACAATAGTCCCATCTTTTGTTCCAATCACCGGTTTTTTTTCTATCACCCCCCTCTGCCCAGATTTTAAACCTATGGACAGACTAATATGCGCACTATGGATTTTTAACAATTTTTCCCAAAAATAAGTATAAGCACCTGGCCAGGGATAATACGCACGTATTTTTCTTTCAATTTCTTTAGCAGTTAATTGGAAATTCAATAGGCCATCCTCTTTTTTAATCATTATTGCATAAGTAGCAAAGTCATCATCCTGCACTTGAGTTTGAATATCACCTCGAACATATTTAGGCAGCACTTTTACCAATAAATTTGCTCCCAGCTCTGCTAGGCGTTTAGATAAACTATCAGAAGTGTCATCAATAAATATATCAACTTCTTTTTGTGACAAAATTGTTCCAGTGTCAATTCCGGCATCCATTTTCATAATAGTCACACCTGTTTGTTGGTCACCATGTAATATAGCTGCCTGTATGGGCGCTGCTCCTCGCCACCGGGGAAGAAGAGATGCATGTACATTAATACAACCCATCTCGGGCAAATCTAAAACAGCTTGTGGAAGGATTTGACCAAAAGCGGCCACAACGATAACATCAGGATTCAATTTCCGCAGATTCTCAATGAATTCTTGATCCTTTAAGCGACGAGGCTGCATAATAAATAAATTCTGAGATAACGAGAACACCTTTACAGCGGACTGTTTAATCTGTTTCCCTCTCCCTGCTGGTTTATCCGGTTGGGTCACCACACCAATTACATCAAAATCCTCATCTAAAAGTCGCAAGGACGGTAATGCAAATGCGGGTGACCCCATGAATACAACTCTGTAATTCATGCACGAGATTTTAACATATGAAAAATATTCTTCTTATCCAGCTGAAACAGTACAAAATAATTCCTTATTGAATAAATCGAAATAATGAACTGAATCCCAAAAATATCATATCTCTATTTTCCATCCTTGAGTATCATTAAATTTTTCATTATTATATTTTTCTCTATTCCTAGTTAATTATGAATAATTAAAGGCGAGTATCCCTTGACAACAAGTAATAAATATGCTATCCTATAAGTAGAAATTAATACCACAACATCAAGTAAAGCAGAGGAAAAATGACTAAGAAACGAAAGAAAATTAAATCTCCAATGGAAAAATTCACACTCAAGCAGTTTCTTGAGATGTTTCCGAATGATGATGTATGCTTGGATTACATTCGCAATAAGAAATACCCCAAAAGAATTGATTGCCCTAAATGCGAAAAGAATGCCCTGTTTCATCGAGTAAAAGGGCGCAAATCTTACGCTTGTGATTTCTGCGGATACCAGATCAGCCCTACTTCTAACACAATCTTCCACAAATCCCGCACTCCCCTCACAAATTGGTTTTACATTATTTACTTGATGGCGCAAACTCGCGGTGGTATCTCTGCTAAACAAATTCAACGGGAAACGGGCGTTACTTATAAAACCGCTTGGAGAATGTGCAAGCAAGTTAGACAATGCCTTGATGAAAATTACAGCCCATTTACTGGTGAAGTCGAAGTTGATGAAAGTTTCTTTGGTAGTCGGCGCAAGGGCAAGCGCGGACGTGGGGAAGAAGGAAAAATCGCCATATTGGGAATCGTTGAGCGAAACGGGAAACTCGAAGCCCGTACTATCCCCAATGCTAAAAGCAAAACCATTCTTCCAATAGTTAACGAAAATGTCGCTATAGAAGCGATGGTTTAAACCGATGAATTTCTTGTTTACAAAACTCTTCCATCTATGGGATACAAACATGATACTGTCCCTCATGCTGACAAAGTTTATGTTCTTGGGAACGCCCATACCAATACCATCGAAGGGTTTTGGTATAACTGCAAAACAGTATTAGCGGTGTTTATCATTCTGTCTCTGCCAAATATCTACAAAATTATCTTGATGAATATGCTTTCAGGGATAACAATCGAAACATGGTTACCCCGATGTTTTTCCTTTTTTTGAATCAGGCGGTTTCGGATTAATAGCACGATCTAACACTCTTAGAAAGTCCTTTTTGGTGAGGATAGGTGGTTTTTTCTTCGTTTTCTTGTCTTTTTTTGGCATATCTTACCTACCAACAACTTCCATTATTATCTAATTTGTCAATCAACCATGTTTCATCATAACTTCTATAGTGACAAATTATCCACGTAAAATCAACCGAGCTGCTTGGATCTCCCTCATGAGATATGGAAATATCTATTTCCGTATCAGAAATACCTTTTAGCAAGTTAATTTGTGGAAAAACAGTGATATCAATTCTTATTTGATCTACATCAGTTCCCCAATATTTCTCAAAGTCGTTCGGGGAATTTCTCTCTCGAAAATCGTCAGTAAACAAAGTATCATAAGCTATTAAAGTTTGACCTTTATTAATTAATTCCATAAAACGCATGATACTGTCTTCGACTAGCTGCTCTTCTGTTGGTGCACTTATTGGCACTTGAGTAATCAATTGAGTAGCTTGAAAATCAATTGTGGCTTGCATAGCCGTTTGGTTTACATACAATTTATTAATTTGTTCTGCTTGAACTGTTTGTGTTAAATAATTTGAATCAAGCGCCATTGTCAAGTCTTTATTTTTGTTTTCCTGAAGGATTACTCGAAATCCTAGCGGTATTATTGTATAGGCGAAAAGGACAAGAATTATTATTGACCATTTTGTCTTGTCTTTCCATTCATTTTTTAGGTGCGATTTAAAAATATATATTGTAAGATTAAATAAAATAGTTGTACCTGCCAGGATTAGGATACCTATAATTGTTTTCATGAAATCCCCCAAGCAATATATGGAAACATTTTTTACAAGATCAAGTATTGAAGGCGTGATATCCCAATCCTCTTTTTTCCCCCCGTTGTTTTGCTTCTTAATTTGAGCAGATTCCTTTTCAGCCATGTCTTAATTTCTCCCCCATCATTATATCCCAACCTATACTTGACGTATGGGGATACTCGCCTACATTTTTCTCTATTCCTGGTTAATTATGAATAATTAAAAGATAAATAAGTGATAAGGATTCGGGTTAAATATAAACACCCCTTTCTTAATGGCTACAATACTTTAATAAGAAAGATCCATTAGCATTTATTCATATTGATAAAGAACCTATGTGAGGATTACCTTAAGTAATAAAATTAATCATTTAATTCCCCTTTGCTTTATTATAAAATCTTACTAACAACCAATATAAACCAAGTCCAAAAATTAATCCAACACCTACCAACATGATTACAAAGTATTCGGGATGTGCTTCGATGCTCACATTTGCTCTTTGTGAAAGGCGCTTCTTCAATTTACTAACAAAGTACGGATCAGGCTTAATTGGATTAAATGCCAGCTTTAATTCCTCTTCGATCTTAGATATTTCAAATTTCTCTGACTTGCTACGCTTATCACTAATCATTTTTCATCTTCACTTTCTCTAATAAATTTAATCCTGCGTAAGTTTCCTCTTCAGTTCTAATAAAGTTCGATGATAAAGACTCTTCACTGCCCCCTCACTTCTTCCCATAATTCTAGCAATTTCTGCATTAGTCAATTTCTCTACGTACTTTAAAACAATTAATAATTGACGGTCTGATGAAATATTTCGAATCACCACAAGCAGTTCCTCCATTTCCTGGGTTTGCAATAATGCTGGTTCAGGCTGCTCTCCGCTATAAAATCGGCGTATATTCTCATTAATTGGTACTTCTTTCTTTCGGCTGTTATCTCTGTGCCAATTTGCAACAAGGTTATGCGCAATGCGGTAAAGCCAAGCAGAAAATGGAACACCCTTTTTTTTATAATTAGGGATATGCTTTAATGCTCGTTGAAACACGCGTGCTGTCAAATCTTCAGCATCGTAAACGTTTCCTATACGATAGAATATATAGTTATAAATCTTCTGAACGTTTTCTTTATATAAAAAACTAAATGCCTCCAAATCTCCTTGAATAGCACGGTCAATTAGAAGATCAGCATCTTTTTTTTCAGAAATTGGTTTTTTTCGATTATTCATAAATGGTTTATTGTGTTATTTTACTTCCTTAACGATAATGACAAATTCAAATATAATTAATTATATAAATATTTTGATGACCATATTCAATATAAATAATGTGGCATTTTGAAACAATCAAGGATGTCAAATTGACGAATCACGTATTTTCCTGGAAGAGTTATGATGGGTTGCAATTGTTTGCCCAAGAATGGAGACCTAAACAAAAACCCATTGCTGCTATCGCGCTCGTTCACGGGCTTGGTGAACACAGCAGCAGGTATACACATGTTGCCGATTTCTTCAATAAATCCAACATAGGAATGGTCAGTTATGATTTAAGAGGACACGGCAAATCCGAAGGAAAACGAGGTCATATCCCTTCAGATGAATCAATATTACGCGATATAGATTTTTTATTAAAAGAAACCAAGAAGAGATATCAAGGGTTACCTATATTTCTTTATGGACATAGCATGGGAGGAGAGTTTATACTCTTCTATTCCATAAAAAAACAACCCAAGATTGTTGGAGTTATCGCAACCGCACCAAGTTTGAAGCCTAAGGTTCCTATTCCCTTCCCCAAGTATTTGTTGGCTAAAACCATGAATATTATTTATCCATCAATTCAGATGGATAACGGCTTGGACAGATCTGGTCTCTCACATGATAAAGAAGTTGTTATGAAATACAATCACGATCCGCTCGTGCACGGTTTAGTATCTGCACGCTTGGGGTTATCGATAATAGAAAATGGTAAATGGATTCTTGAAAACGCAAATAACCTAAAAATTCCTCTACTTTTGATGGTTGGGGAAAAAGAACGCTTGGTCAATAAACAAGCCATATCTAATTTAGCAAAGAAAGTATCCAAGATTAATTTCAAAATTTGGCCGGGTTTATACCACGAATTGCATAATGAACCAGAAAAAATTGATGTGTTGAATTACATTATAAGTTGGATAAGCGAAAGAATTGCTGCGCCCAAATCTTAACTTTTATGAATCTAACATTAAGAAGGAATACATACTTGGATAACTGCTTAATTACTTGACCCGCTTTACCCTTGACGCTAAAATAAGAATGCTTATGGTCATTTTTTGGGCAGTGATTCAATCAACTATTTTGATAAATTCATCGCCAGAGTATAATAAAAAAACCACTTGTAAAAAAAGTATATATTATCAGCAAGTGGTTTTCTATTTGAATAAAAGGAACCAAAATTAATGAGTGATTACTTTTTTCTTGGAGATCTTTCTAAAAACGATCCTGAAGTGAAAGAATTAATACAGATCGAAACAGAAAGGCAATTTCGAAAATTAATTTTAATTCCAAGTGAAAGCTCGGCTCCTTTGGCTGTACGTGAGAGCTTAAGTTCCTCATTTCAAAACATTTATGCAGAGGGATATCCCAATGAAAGCATGCGCTTGATGCAAGAAGCAAACATCCTTGATTATCCTGCACGCTTAGCACATTACAGGCGATATTCCGATCCGCGATACTACAAAGGTGTTGAATATGTAGATATCCTCGAATCACTTGCGAGGAGACGTTGCGCAGAATTGTTTGCGACCGATTTATTTCAAGCTGACGATTTATTTATCAATGTGCAACCCTTATCAGGAGCTCCTGCAAATAATGCCGTCTATCAAGCCCTCATTGATCCGGGAGATACGATCATGGGCATGAATCTCTTTCACGGTGGCCACTTAACCCATGGCTCATCTGTTAACCGTTCAGGGAAACTTTACAATGTTGTACATTACGGTGTGGATCCAGAAACAGAACAGATAAATTATGGAAACCTAAGAGAATTAGCTTCAGAACATAAACCCCGAATAATTATTGCTGGCTATTCCTCATATCCATGGATACCCAATTGGAAAAAATTTAGAGTAATCGCTGATTCAGTTGGTGCATATTTATTTGCTGACATTTCCCATATTGCTGGCTTAATTGCCGCAAAGGTAATCCCTTCTCCAATTGATCATGCCCATATTATCACCTTCACAACCCATAAAACACTTTGCGGTCCAAGAGGAGCATGTATCATTACTACTGATTCAAGTATCTCCCGTAAAATCGATCGCGCAGTATTTCCTGGTGAACAAGGGGGACCACACGCTCAGGTATTTTCAGCAATGGCAACTACATTCAAACTCGCCCAAACCGATCAATTCTGTAAACTCCAATCTCAAATAGTCACAAATTGTATTACGCTCAGTAATCAATTGTGTGAAAGAGGAATCCTTATATCTTTTGGAGGTACAAACTCGCATCTATTAAATATCGATTGTAAGTCGATAAAGGGAAAAGATGGAACACCATTATCAGGTGATATGGCTGTGCGAATTTTCGATATTGCAGGGTTAGTAGCTAACCGTAACACAATTCCCGGGGATAAGAGTGCTTTAAAAGCATCAGGAGTAAGGTTAGGTACCCCTTGGGTCACACAACGAGGACTTGTGGAAGAAGATATGGTGAAGATCGCTGATATTATTGCTGATCTTTTGTATGCAACAGAGCCATACAAGATTGACAGCAGTAAAGGTAAAGCAATTCGTGCAAAAGTTGATTTTAAAACCTTAGAACAAGCAAAAATCAGGGTTCGTGAACTGGCAGAAAAAGCCGGCAAAGATATTCAAACCGAACAACACAAATATCCTCATTTTTTTTATTACGATGATTTTTCAAAGTCGAGAAAGAGCTCAAAAACTATAACCTTTCATCTTCACGGAAAGAATATCAGGCAATATTTAAATTATTGCTTCAGCAGTGACATTGAAGCTCTCAAGCCAGGAGAAAGCCAACCAACACAATTAAATACTACTTTGGAAATAATCAATGGGAATCTTACGGCACTTAATCATTATCACTTCCATTTTTCCGTTGATTTTGATAAAGCTAACCTTACGGCAGCATGGCTCAGGGATCTTTCTGACGGATATATACATTTTGATGATGATCTTTACCGAAGAATTCCTGGCCCAATTATTGTAGAAGAAACACAAAGTACAAACACATCAAAATCAACTGGCGAAATTGTTTGCAGATCGAAACCCTTTTATATTAATATACCTGATGATAAGAAAAAATCTCTTCCATTATTCAATTGGGAGGGTACAGAACCAAAATCCTTATATAGAACGCCTTTATATAAAACACATGTTGAATCAGGGGCAAGAATGGTTCCTTTTGCAGGTTGGGAAATGCCTGTTTGGTATTCATCAGTAGTCGAAGAGCATCTTGCAACTAGAAAAGCTGCTGGTCTATTCGATGTTGCTCACATGGGTATTTTTCAAGCAGAAGGCCCCGATGCTTGCGTTTTTTTAGACAGTGTCTGCTCCAATGATATTGGTAGCCTGGAAGTTGGTGAGTCTTGTTATACACATTTCCTTGACCCATATGCCAACGTAATTGACGATACACTCATATATCGACATGGTATTGAGGAATACCTGATCGTGGTTAATGCCTCTAACGATGCAAAAGATTGGGCGTGGTTTAATGCGGTTATCAACGGCGAGGTGCTTGTCGATCCTGAGCGACCATGGGCTCGGGCTTTCGGGCGTAATGTTACCTTGCGAAATCTGCATGATCCGAAAGAGGGAAAAGATATGCGCGTTGATTTAGCCCTACAGGGTCCTAAATCCAAGGAGATTTTGCTGTCCTTGAATTGGACTAGTGAAAATCTAATAAAAATCAAACGTTTAAAGCGAACACAGCTCTGTAAAGCCAATTTAGGGGAAATTAACTTGATTATTTCACGTACTGGATACACAGGAGAGAAAATATCCTTTGAACTTTTCGTGCGCCCAACGAAAGCCCCTCTTCTTTGGAATATGATAATTGAAAAAGGGCAACCACTTGGTCTAAAAACATGCGGGTTAGGAGCTCGAGATTCATTAAGAACTGAAGCGGGTTTGCCCTTATATGGTCATGAAATGGGAGGAGATCTGAATCTGGGTGTAGGTGAAGGGGGTTTTGGATCCTATGTAAAAGTTTATAAGCCTTGGTTCATAGGTCGCAACGCTTTTATTAAGAAAGAAAAGGGGCAGAAAGGCATTGTTTGTCGCTTTAGATTCAATGATAAGCGAGTTCGAATGGCACATCTAGGTGATCCAGTAATGGATGAGAAAGGTAAAGTGATCGGTACTGTAACTAGCTGCGCGATTGATAAAGATGAATATTTAACCGGTCAAGCATTTTTAAATAACAAGTATGCTAAAGAGGGTACACCAATATTTATTTACCAAGGTAAAACACAGATTAAAGGCATATCCCCCTCAGCTCTCAATATTGGAGATCGCATACCGTTGCCTAAATCTGCAAAAGTCATTAAAAGGTTCCCCAGATTGTAAATAAAAGGCATCAACAGAAAAAGAATAGAAGGAGTAATGAATGAAAACATTATGGGACAAACGCTATGCCCTGCGTACTCAGCGCATGAAAGGCTCCGCAATCCGTGAACTATTGAAATTTTCAGAAATACCAAATATGATTTCTTTTGCCGGTGGCTTACCTGCACCAGAAGTTTTTCCCATCGAGAAATTCAAGGAAGCATGTATAACTGTACTTGAAGAAAATGGACCTCAATCCTTGCAATACGGCTCAACAGATGGCTACCTTCCACTTAGAGAAATGATCGCCAAGCATTCTGCCCGATATGGAATTGAAGTTACAGCAGAAAACATCATCATCACATCAGGGTCACAACAAGCATTAGACCTTCTAGGAAAGGTTTTTATTAACCCAGGTGATCACGTCCTTGTAGAATCCCCCACTTATTTAGGAGCACTACAAGCATGGAAAGCCTACCAAGCTGAATTCTTGTCTGTTCCATTGGATAATGATGGCATTATCACAGACGCACTTGAGGAACGACTGCGGGCTGGACCAAAATTTATTTATGTACTTCCAAACTTTCAGAATCCAACTGGTGTCACGCTTTCGTATGAAAGAAGATTACACTTGATAGAACTAGCTGACAAGTACGGAGTCCCAATTATTGAAGATGACCCTTACGGACAACTCCGCTATGAAGGTGAACACCTATCACCAGCAGTAGTACTTGACAGCCAAACTAGGGTACAAAAGAGTTGTTATTCTGGTAATGTAATCTATTTAAGTACATTCTCAAAAATTCTGGCACCTGGAATTCGTGTCGCCTGGGTAATTGCGCCCCCTGAGATAATTAGTAAATTGAATTTAGCGAAACAAGGCGCAGATTTGCACACAGCTTCATTTAACCAAATGGTAGTACATGAGATAGGCCGTTATGGTTTTCTAGATAGCCATGTGAAGTTAATCCGTAATGTCTATAAGGAACGTCGCGATGTGATGTTTGATACTCTTGAAGAACACATGCCCGAAGAAGTCATATGGACACATCCTCAAGGTGGACTTTTCCTATGGGCAACTTTACCAGAATATATAGATACAAATGAATTGCTTAAAGAAGCTGTAAAAACGAATGTCGCATTTGTTCCAGGAAATTCATTTTTCCCACAAGGAGGGGGAAAAAACACAATGCGGTTGAATTTTTCTTACCCAATCCCCGAAAAAACCAATGATGGAATTGGGAGACTTGCCAAAGTCATTAAACAATCGCTTGTTAAAAAAAGGAGGGGCTAATATTGACTTTCATCTTGTGAGCCAACCCACAGTTTGAAATTACTTAAAATAGAATCACCAATAAATTCACGCACGATCGAATTATCAGGTATTAACTTTACTTCGACAGGTAAAAACCACTCAAGAAAGGCTAAAAGCCGCTTTGCTTCTAGATACTCATCTGTTCCATTGCGTATTTGCCTTAATAATGGCTCCGCCAATGGTTTCAAAGCAGCCAGTTCATATACTAATGCTGAGTTAAATATCTCATCAGCATTTTCCTGATATGGGAAAATATTTTCCCGCTCTCCTCTGCGAACAGATTCCCACATTCCAATAGTACGTTGTGCTGAAAAACCACGCGATTTAGCATCTCTTACGATTCTTCGCAACATACGTGTGTCTGTAGTAGAAATCCTATTAAAACGATCTAAGTTCAACTGCGTCAAGCAGGAAATATATATACGAAATATGTTTTTTGATGAAAATTTTGTTAACAACTTTGTATTTAAGCCATGTATCCCTTCTAAAATTATCAATTGATCTTTTTTCAACTGAATAACATCTCCGGGTTCACTTTTGCCAGATTTAAAGTTGAATCGGGGTAGTTGGACTTTCTTTCCTGCGATAAGTTCTAATAGATTTGTTTCCAACAAATGATTATTAATCGCCTCGAAAGCTTCAAAATTCAGATTTCCTTGCTCATCCCTCGGGGTTTTATCACGATCAACAAAATAATTATCCAATTCCAAAGCAAATGGTGATACACCAGAAGCCAATAGCTGTATAGCCAACCTCTTTGAAAATGTTGTTTTTCCAGAAGAAGTGGGACCAGCAATTAGGATTATCCGGACGTCATGTAATTTTTCGATAATACGGTTTACTATCGCTGATATTTTTTGCTCGTGTAACGCTTCTGAAACCAAAATCACTTCCCGAATAGACCCGGAAAGAATGGCGTCGTTCAAAGCACCGACACTGCTAATACCTAGACTTGCCAGCCATCTGCTATATTGTTGGAATAACCCCCTTAACTTTGTGTATTCTGGCATAGGAAATAATTTCGTTGGGGTCTTTCTTCTAGGATACTGAAGGATAAACCCTTCACCTCTAGGTAGTAACGAAAAAACCTCCAGAAATCCTGTTGATGGCACCATATAACCATGATGATAATCACGATGACTGCCTAAACGATACAGAACCAAATGTGGTTTCTTGCGATACTTTAATAAACGCAACTTATCATGATATCCCTTTCTTTTAAAATATTCTATTGCATCCCGTAGCAACACTTGTTCTCTCAAGATTGGCATATCCGCTTCAACCATGTAATACATATGTTTTTCTAAAGCTGTTACCTCTTTTGGGCTCAACGGTCGTCGGCCTATTACTGTACAAAAATAGCCGCCATTTGGAACAGAATGGTCCACCGTAAATTCAATATTGGGAAAGTCTTTTTCGAACGCAGCTTGTAACAGAAAGATTAATGAACGCCGATAAATTTTAGATCCGTCTGAGTCATGCATAGTAACAGGTTTTACTACCGCATCTTTTCTAATTAGATAGGTTAATTCCCTTAACTCCCCATCGACAACCGCACTCACAATCGGAGGAGACTTCCATTCTGGTAAAAGTTTGAGGAACTCACCTATAGAAGTGTTTCTCGATCCTCTGAATATGCGACCATCATTTAGAATCACTTCTACTGTCTCTCGTTGTTTTTCTATAAGTACGATTTCTTTCGAACGATCCATAACTGTCACTACGGTTAGAATATTTAGTACAATTTATTTTTGATTATAACCTTTTGGTGGAATAATGACATCTAATGAATGGAGATTGATAATCCATACGCCCGCAGAAGGCGCTTGGAATATGGCTGTTGATGAGGCTATACTTGAATCTGTATGCAATTACGTTCAGAAACCAACCCTGCGATTATATGCCTGGAACCCTTACTGTGTTTCCCTCGGCCATGCCCAACCTATTTCTGATATTGACCTAACTTCTTTAAAGAATCACGGATGGCAATTAGTGCGTCGTCCCACTGGAGGTCGAGCAATTCTGCATGCTGACGAATTAACTTATTCCGTTTGCGCTCCTCTTGAAGAACCTCTCGTTAGTGGAAGTGTATTAGAGAGTTATCGTAGGTTATCAACTGCTCTACTGAAAGCATTACAATTATTGGGTATTCATGCTATCTCTAAGCCTAAATACAATCACCAATTTAAATCGAAAAAAAATCCGGTCTGTTTCGAAGTCCCTTCGGATTATGAAATCACTTGCAACGGGAAGAAAATTATTGGCAGTGCTCAAGCACGTAAAAAATATGGAGTTCTCCAACATGGGGCTATTCCAATTTATGGAGATTTAACACGAATTATTGAGGTTCTGGCCTTTTCTAATAAAAATAATAAAAATCGCTCAGAGGAAAGGTTAAAGGTACATGCTGGTACGTTGGAATACTATCTCAAAAGACGGATTCCTTGGAAAGATGTATCGCAAGCAGTTATTGAGGGTTTTAAATTAGCATTAGAGATCAAATTAATCCCTGGACAATTATCATATGATGAGCAACAAAGGGCAAATATTTTAATTATAGAGAAGTATGGCAACGATACTTGGACAAAAAGGATCTGAGTTTATTAACACATCAACAATATGCAATTTTTTATAGCAACTCCCAATAGGTAATATGTATATTTATTTATTAATATCCTGCTTTATCTTTTGTATATTCTTATTTGTATCAATAATTTTTTACATAGTCTCAGAACATTTCCATTCTCAAATACTCCAATTAAGCAATTTGCCACATCGAGAAGTTGCAATTGTATTTGGAGCTGGATTAAGAAAAGATGGAACTCCAACCTCGATCTTACGCGATAGACTAGACACTGCCATAGAACTGTATTTTAAGGGGAAAGTATCAAAAGTCTTATTAAGCGGAGGGAAAGGAGCGGGGGGATATAATGAAGCAGATTCTATGGCTCTATATACAATCAATCACAACGTTCCGATTAGTGCAATTACTGTTGATCTCGATGGTTCTTCTACCTTTGAAACATGCTGGCGATCTAAATATATCTATAAGATTACAAAAGCTTATTTAGTTACTCAGCGCTTTCATTTGCCACGCACATTATATTTAAGCAATAAAATTGGTTTAAATGCAGCAGGTGTAATTGCTGATAGGAGAAAATATCATTTTCTTTCGATAACCTATTGCCAAATACGTGAAATGATCGCTCTTTCATGGTTAATCATCAGCAACCTTGTCATTCCATTAAGGAGAATTCGATCTGATTAGGTACAGAACTTGTAACAATAATAAATAACATTCTGGGTCATTATGCGAACTGTTACCTTTCCATAAAAATGAAAAGAATTGAAGCCTTAAACATTGTGAAAAAATATATCAAGAATAAGAGATTATTTAACCATATGTTAGCAGTTGAAGCAGCCATGCGTTTTTATGCAATAAAAAATGGACAAGATGAAGATCTGTGGGGAATAACTGGATTATTACATGATTTTGACTGGGAAATCCACCCTTCAATAGAAATGCATCCTCAAAAAGGCGCGGAAATTCTAAGGGAATATTATGTACCAGAAGTGATCATTCACGCGATTCTCAGCCATTCCAACCACACAGGTATTGAAAGAGAGACGTTGATGGAAAAAGCACTCTATGCCTGCGATGAAATTACTGGACTAATAACAGCTGTTGCATTAGTCCGCCCTTCAAAATCAATTAAGGATGTAAAAGTATCCTCAGTAAAAAAGAAATGGAAAAATAAATCTTTTGCTGTTGGTGCCAACCGGGAGGAAATCGCAAGAGCAGCGAATGAATTTGATATAGATCTCTGGGAACATACAGAAAATATCATTCAAGCGATGTGTCAAATCGCTGAAGAGATAGGATTAGACGGTAAAAACATCGAGTGAAAAAATGAGTCAACCAATCGGCAAAGGTTTTTTTATTTGGAAAATACCAAACTGCGAGGATGGGGATCCTGACGCTATTGCTTATACGGCATATAAGGCTGGTTTAAGCCATATCTTAATAAAAATCGCAAATGGCATTTATGATTACAATTATGCCAACCGTAAAGATTTGGTAGCGCCTGTAGCAAATGCGCTGCATGCTAAAGGGATCCAAGTTTGGGGATGGCATTACGTTTTTGGTGATCTTCCGAAAGACGAAGCCAGAGCGGCTATAAGGCAAATTAAAAAATTGCCAATTGACGGCTATGTTATTGATGCGGAATCACAATATAAAGACAAATATACACCTTGCAGAATTTTTATGGGCGAACTTAGAAGCTCTTTACCAGATTTCCCAATTGCATTAAGCTCATACAGATATCCAAAGTATCATCCCCAACTTCCATGGAAAGATTTCCTCATTAAATGTGATTACAACATGCCCCAGGTTTATTGGGAACAAGCGCACAACCCAAATAACCATTTAAAAAGAAGCTTAAGAGAATTCCAAACCATCACACCATTCAAACCCTATATTCCCACAGGCGCTGCATATGGTGCAAGTGGTTGGAAACCGACAACCCAAGATATTATTGAATTCATGAATACTGCAATCGAATTAAATTTTCCTGCCGTTAATTTTTGGAGCTGGGATTATTGCCGTTTGAAGCTGCCAAATATCTGGCAGACTATTGCAAGCTTCTCGTGGCCAAACAGGCCAAATCCGCCAAAGAATATTCCTGAAATATTAATCGATGCTTTGAACTCCCACTCATTAGAAAAAATACTGCAGCTCTACGCAACAGATGCTGTGCATGTTAATGCAAAGCGGACAATCCAGGGAACTGATGCTATAAAAACATGGTACCTAAATTTCATCAATGATCATTTTCCAAATACTACATTTACTATAAGTAGTATTTCAGGAAAAGAAACTACCTACCACTTCAGTTGGGAAGTAAAAACCAACAATAATATGATTTATTCAGGAGAAGATACTTTAGGCTTATCGAAAAGTAAAATTATTTACCACTTCACTTCTTATTTTAAATAGCGAAAAATAAATTATTATTTATGTGGTTTCAAACTTTTAGTGCAACAAGATTATTAATGACTTCATCAGGTTTGAAAAAATCCAAAGCTTTTCGAGGTCTATCATTTAGCTTTCTTTGGACTCCTTTTATTTCTTCTTCTGATACCT
>DUED01000013.1 GCA_011176685.1 Anaerolineae bacterium | reverse complement strand
CCTCCATAACTGTGTCTAACTTGAAGTCTGCACTGAAAGCACGACGTTTTCTTGTGCTCATGTTTGTCCTCCATAGCTTTATGTTACTCCCTTATTGCTATGTCCGGATTTTCAACCGCACTACACATCCTCTCTTTTATCCTTTATATAAGGGAGGTAATCCTCATAGGTTGTTAGCGGCACTTTCCTGCGAAAATCTTCAACGCTCCTCGGGGTTCTCTTCCCCATGAATTTCTTCCCTAGTTTACAATCTTTAAACAGATTGATCTGCTCCATCAATAAACTTCTCTGAATTTGCATAAACTCCTCAATGTTCAGATCCAAATACCCACAATACTTCTCCCAGATAAGATCCTTCCTGCCCTGTTTGAGTAAATCGACAATATTGGTCACCTTCTACTCCTAAGTTGGTTTGTTAGCTTGTATAAGAATTGGATTGGGTGTCCAAAACTTTTTTGATTGCAGTTCATTAATTTCAATATCTATAAAACCAAGTTTGTTTAATATCACATGCCATTCCTCCGATGTGTGTATATTGGGAAGTGCAGATGCCTCAGCCCAGGCTCGGGCCAAGTTCTCCACCACTAAAAAATAAAGAAAAGCGCCTGTCTTTATCAAGAACCTGACAACGGGATGCTTCCATTTTCGCGAGCCGCCCACATCAGCAATGGAAAGATGTCCCTTATTCTTCAGGACACGCTTCATTTCTGTAAGCAGTACCCGCACATCCATATGGTGCGTTGCCAAGCCGCAAATAACAATATCAAAATAATCATCCTGAATGGGTATTTCCATGGCTGATCCGCATAAAAAATTGATTTTTTTATCATTTCCATTTGCTGAAATTTTCTGTTTTCCAAGCTCCAGCATGCGGTAAGTTATATCCAAACCGATAATTTTTTGTACATTGACATTGGCTTTCATTAAAGCAGAAGGGGTCACAGCTTTTCCCGTTGCTATGTCCAGGATGCGCTTTCCTGAAATATCTGGAACGCTATTTATCAGCTTAGCCACAAATTCCGGATAGCTCCAGCCCCAAAACCTGTTAAGCTAACTATCCATCAGTTTTTCATAAGGCGGAGCCATCTCCGCGAAGGCATCAATGATATGTTTTTTTCTTCCATATCCGTGTCTCGCTGCCGCTCGCTATTGTAATATTATAATATTATAACCATATGAATATAAATATTATTCATACTTGACTTCGCCCGAAAAATAAAAACCTAGCATAAAAAAGCCGTTCTATACCTGTCGTGATCATGGCACGTTTAACTATTACATACGCCAAGACCGCGAAGGTTTTGGATCAATTACCCTATTAACGACTATACCTAATAGTATACCAAAGACTTTTATGGACATTTGAAGGTACAGGTATTAAGTCGTACGACAATATAAAGAAACCCTGCATCAGCAGGGTTTCTTTATAAATAACAATAACTCAGACTATGCTAATATCTCTAACGCCTGACGCACCATCTGGTAGGAATAGCCCCACTCGTTATCGTACCAGCTCAACACCTTGACCAAATCGCCATCTATCACATTAGTCATTTTCAGATCTACAATGGAAGCGCGCGGATCCTGAATAATATCCGATGAAACAATGGGCTCATCTGTCACACCCAGCACCTCGCGGTAGCGTTCAGTTTGGGCTTCTTCCTGCAGTATATTATTGACTTCCTCAGCCGTTGTATCCCTCTTCATTAGAAAAACCATGTCCGCGATTGAACCTACCGGTACTGGCACACGCACTGCCACACCGCCGAACTTGCCCTCAAACTGCGGCAGGGCTTTGGTAGTCGCTATCGCCGCGCCGGTGGTAGTTGGAACCAGGTTAGTGGCAGCTGCCCTTCCGCGTCGGAAGCTCTTGTTAGGTCCATCCACAATACTTTGCGTGGAGGTGTAGCCATGAATAGTGGTCATAACCGCTTTCTTGATGCCAATCCTGCGCCCTAAAATTTCTACGACAGGGGCGATATTATTAGTAGTGCAGCTGGCACATGAGATGATGCGCACATCTCCACTGGGATCATTCACACCATATACCACGGTGGGCATATCCTTGCTCTTGGTCGGTCCCGAGACGATCACAAACTTCGCACCGGCTTTGAGGTGCTTTTCAGCATCTTCTGTTTTGGTGAAAAACCCGGTACACTCAAACACCAGATCCACATCCAGCTTTCCCCATGGCAGATTCTGCGGGTCGCGCTCACTAAGAAAGGATATCTTTTCCCCGCCAATCACAAGGTTACCCTCATCAACTTTTACTTGCTTGCCATATTTTCTGTAAACAGTATCGTAGCTGATAAGGTAAGCGATATTTTCTTTAGAAGCGATATCGTTCACTCCCACCAGCTCCAATTCGGGTTTGTCCATCAGGATCTTCAGAGTCGCACGACCGATGCGGCCCAATCCATTAATTGCTACTTTTGCCATATTATTCTCCTTCTATTACTAATATTTTCCCCAATTATCCCACAATCAACATAAATTAGAACTGCAGAGGACTATTCTTTACAGTCGTCTCTTTTAAACATCTACACTCTTATCGCAATCTGCACTCCTTTTCACAGAGCAGAAACAGCACGCCCATATCCACTATGGCTGGTCTATTATTTTATCAATAACTCTTCCAGAATATCTTTTGTCAGCTTGGGGTCGGCTTTGCCGCGCATACGCTTCATCACCTGACCTACAAACCAGCCAATCAGGGTCACTTTTCCATCTTTATACGAAGCAACTTCATCCGGGCTCTGCGCCAGCACTTGCTCGCACACCTTGCGGATAGCAGCATCATCCGTCACAGCCGATAGTCCCTGCTCCTGTACCAGTTCTAATGGCGACTTGCCGCTCTCCTGAACCTTCTGCAGCAGGTTCTTACCAGTGGATATATTGATCTTGCCTTCATCCACCAAAGTGAGCAGCTGCACCAGATATTTTGGCGTCAACTTCAGCTCGTTGGCACTTATCTCTAATTCTTTCAGTATACGCATTACATCGTTGATCAGCCAGTTAGATATACTTTTGGTAGCACCTTGATAATCTCTGGCTGCATCCTCAAAATATTCTGACAGGGCACGATCGCCGGTGAGAATATCAGCATCATACTGCGGCAGATCATACTGCCGAATAAAGCGTTGGCGGCGTTCCAGGGGCAGTTCCGGCAGATCTTTAAGAATTTCCTCGCGCCAATCATTGCTTATCTCCAGTGGCAGCAGGTCCGGTTCGCGGAAGTATCGGTAGTCGGCTTCAGTCTCCTTGGAGCGCATCTTGCGCAGCACGCCGGCATTATCATCCCAGTTCAGTGTCCAGGCTTTAATACGGTTGCCTTTCTCTACTTCGCGTATCTGGCGTGCAATCTCTTTTTTAATTGCATCCCGCACTGCGTCGATCGAATTAACATTTTTGATCTCGGTTTTTACATTGAGTTCCTGGCTGCCTTTAGGACGGATAGAGACGTTAGCGTCGCAACGCAGGTTGCCCTTTTCCATGTCGCTCTCCGAGATGCCCAGCCAGCGTAATAATTGTCTCAGACGGATTAGGTACTGGGACGCCTCATCGGCTGTGCGCAAATCGGGCTCAGTGACCATCTCCACCAGCGGCACACCGCAACGGTTAAAGTCCACAAAGCGACGCCCCCCCTCCTTTTTGGTTTTACCAGCATCCTCCTCAATGTGCAGCTTGTGAATATTTACATGGCGAATGTAACCCTTACCTTGCGGATCGTTATTCGACGGGATGGGCAGGTCGAGATAGCCGCCCTTTGCCAGGGGCATATCATACTGTGATATCTGGTAACCCTTGGGCAGGTCAGGGTAAAAATAATTCTTACGGTCAAAGTAAGATATGGGTTGAATCTCTGCGTGAATGGCAGCCGCCAACAGTACGGCTTTTTCCACTACCTTTTCATTCAGCACAGGCAGTACACCCGGTAATCCTGTACAAACCGGGCAGATATTGGTATTGGGCAGGTCATTCCATGAATCTGCCTTGCAGGTGCAGAAGATCTTAGCTAGCGTGTTAAGCTGGATATGGGTCTCCAAACCAATGACCGCTTCATATTCCGCCATAATTTCTCCTAAATTGCATCCAAAACAGAGGGCTTTCTCTCCCGCCAAGGTTCATCTTGCGTCGCCATTTCAAAGGCGCTCGCGACGCGCAGTACTTTCGCTTCTGAAAAATCTGCTCCTAGCAATTGGATGCCGATTGGCAACCCATCCCTATTAAAGCCAGCAGGTAGTGAAATGCCCGGCACACCGGCGTGGTTGGCTGGCACGGTAAGCTGGTCAGCATACTGCATCATGACCGAATCACCATAAACCGCTTGCATGGGGAACGCTACGGTGGGCGTGGTGGGGGTCAGCAGTGCATCCAGACGGTATTTACCATTAGGGTCAAACGCTCGTTCGAAATCCCGCCGGATGAGCGTGCGCACACATAAAGCGCGCTGATAATACTGCTTGCTGTACTGCGCCGCACTGACATACATGCCCATCAGGATGCGCATTTTAGGCTGCAAGCCGAAGCCCTCGCCGCGCGATTTGCAGTACATTTCAGTCAGGTCAGCGACCTTGTTCGGTGTCCGGTAGCCATACTTAACACCATCATAGCGATGCAGATTTGAAGCCGCTTCCACGCGGCTGATTACAAAATATACAGGAATACCATAGCGCGTGGCCGTCATGGGTACATCCTCAATGATTTTTGCACCCATTTGACTGTAAACTTCCGCAGCATGCAGCACCACCTGCTTGATCTCCTGCGGTACGGGCTGCTGGATATACTCGCCAACCTCAGGGTCAGGATAGATAATCCGGAAATAATCCGGAGAAAGACCAATGCGCATATCCTTAACGCCCTGCTCCAGTCCCTCAAGATAATCAGGTACAGTACTGGCAGCTGCAGTGGCATCATTCTGATCTGCGCCGGCGATGACTTGCAGCATCAAAGCCGCGTCAGGCACTGTACGTGCAATTGGACCAGGGCAATCCAGCGAGGAGCCGAAAGCGATCAACCCATAGCGTGAAACGCGCCCATAGGTAGGTTTCAATCCCACCACGCCACAAAACGCGGCCGGCTGGCGAATTGAGCCGGAAGTATCTGTTCCCAACGATAGCACCCCTTCACCCACTGCCACAGCCGCAGCACTTCCGCCAGAGGAGCCGCCCGGCACCCGTTGGGTGTCCCAAGGATTGCGCGGGCTGGGCTGGAAGGAAGAGGATTCACTTGACGAACCATAGGTGAATTCATCCAGGTTGACCTTGCCCAACATCACCCCACCCGCATTCAGCATACGTACAACAGGTGTGGCGGTATAAGGCGCAATAAAGTTAGCTAAAATGCGCGAGCCAGCCGTGGAGGGGGTATCTTGCACGCAGAAAATATCTTTTACGGTCAGGGGCACACCTGCCAGTAAGCCGGGTTCTTCATCATTTGCCAGCTTGCGGTCCACTTCCTGCGCCTGTGCACGGGCAATTTCTGGCGTCCTGGTAATAAAAGCATGAACTTGTCGTGTATCCTGTGGAGTTATTTCACTCACCTCCAGGACACCAGGGCGACCATCAACCTCCTCAATACGCTGCAGGCAAGATTTCAGCACTTCCACAGCAGAAGCCTGCTTCCCACGTATCAACTTTGTCAGTTCAAGGGCAGAATAATCACAAAGTTCCATAATTCATTCCAGTGTGATTTGGGGTATATCCGGCACGATTACATAGCCGTCTTGCGATTCAGGCGTCTGAGCAACTATCTCCTGCGGGTTAGGACAGGAGACAATCTTATCATTGCGTAAAGCCGGCTTAATTTCCTGCGTATAGGGAATGCCGTGTGAAGTAGCAGGCAGTTCAGTATCCATGGGAATCGCTTCCAGTTCACAGATAGCGTTGAGCTGGCTATTGAGCTCCTTACGTAAATACTCTGCTTGCTCCTTATTCAGCTCCAGAGCAGCCAGCTTAACCAAATGTGCGAATGTTTCAGGGGTTATGGATTGGCTTTTTTTCGTTTTTTCTTTTAGCATCATCGAATATTACAGATTTAAAATTGCGCCTGTCATTATATCTCAACCCCATATGCCAGCGCGGGTAATTAAAATCACATTTTTCGTCGCATGCTATAATCAACACCAAAGTAGGTATTGGTGGAAAAGAAATCGCAGAAACCTCTCTCGGAGCGAATACGGAAGGGAGCACATGGTCTGTTATCAATATTCCTGCTTATCTTCACAGGATTCGGTTTATTGCGCCTATACGGCAGTCTCACCTTATGGGAGTATCTACAGGAGATCGGCTTGCGCTCATCCCCATTATATCTGGCCATTACAGGGGGATTATGGGTTATTACCGGAGTCATCGGGATATTCTTCCATCTTTCCAAGCGCAAATGGTCCATCGCCTATATGCGCATCCTCTCACTGGTATTCAGCATCTGGTTCTGGTTAGATCTTTGGATTTTCCAGCCTCAAGACAGGCGGGTTCATAATTGGGAATTTCAGCTTATCTTTAATATCCTTGTTTTAGTTTTAGTTTTTGGGTTATCAGCATTGCAACTTTATAAATCTTATTCAACAAAAAGTGCAGAACCTATTGCATCCACAGGTGGTGAACATGCATAGGAACCATGAAGAAAAGGAGGTCAAATTTTATTTAAGCGACCTACCATCGCTGGAAAAACGGCTGCGAGCGTTGGGCGCAGAATGTATCCAACCCAGGACACACGAATTTAATCTACGCTTTGACACGCCACAGCGAAAATTGTCCCAATCCAGTCAGGTACTACGCTTGCGCAAGGATGTACACAGCCTGCTAACCTATAAGGGACCTGCTGATCCCAACAGTGAGGTGGCTGCACGTCGTGAACTGGAGGTGGGGGTCAGTAATTTCGAGGAAACACGCGTGATTTTGGAAGCACTAGGATACAGGGTTTTTATCCAATACGAGAAATACCGCACCACATACCATCTGGGTAAAACCGAGGTCGTTCTAGATGAAATGCCTTTCGGCAACTTTATGGAAATTGAGGGTCCAGATAGCACGACCATCAAGAAAACGGCTGAAAAACTCAAGTTGAACTGGCAGGCGCATAGCAAACTTAGCTACTTGGCATTATTTGAGATATTAAGAATGAATTTGAAACTTACAGTAAAAAACATCTTATTTAAAGAATTCAACCAGAATAAATATAGCGCAAAGGATTTTGGATTAATAGCTTCAGAAATCTAAAAAGATCAACCTGCATTCATAATATGAGCTTCTAAATTGAAAAGGCAAGTATTTATTCCCATATGATGAACATGTTTCACAGAAAGAAATTTGCGCTCTTAAGCGCACTGCCACCATTGCTTTTCGGATCAGGTATTATGACAACCTGGTTAATCATCGGCGGACCCTGGTACACCGTCTCACGAGAGAGAATCATCCTATCTTTAATAGTTGGGCTGATTCCTGCTGGCGTTCTTGCTTTAGGCGGGTCGTGCGCTCTGATAAAAGGTATTCCCAATTGGAGTTACACCTGGATTGGGACGGATTTAATGGGTGTGGTGCTGGCTATCCAAGCGCTGGCAGAGGATCGTTCCTATCTGCTATCACCCACTGCTGATTATATTGTTATTGGGTTGATTATGCTTGCTGGTCTTTTGCTTGTGGGCATCCCCGCCCTGCGCGGCTGGCAGCAGGCAGGGTTGGTGAGCATAGGTTTATCAACTATCCTGAGTATCTCTAACCTACACTTGGTAGCAGTTGGACCCTTCCATCGCTATGAATTAGCTTACCTGGCAGGACCTCTGGGTTTACTGATCGCTGTATTGTTATATTTCTATGTGTGTGGTAAAGGTCCCGCCTGCATCGGAATCCTGTTAGGGATTGGAACACTGAATTTAGGGATAGCTACACTCGCCAATCAGGTTTGGCAGCCCTGGCTGTCCGCACATGGGAAACCATCTCCTTTATTACCCCTGATGATTTTCTCAACATTGCTTCTTTGCGTTGGACCAATAGCGGGGGTTATCGGTAAACCATTAAACAAATATTTAAGACTAAGAAAAGCAGATGAATTATTAATAAAGAAATGAGAAATTAATCAGAGAATGACTTGTAACACATCACCAGCTATTCTTTTTAATCCACAATTTATACTCCCAATATTTTCTCCACCCTTTTCAATAGTTATATTTACCAACATACATTAGTAAAATGCTAATCCTGTTCACCAAACTGTGATTCATACTGCACCTGGCGGCTCTCCATTTCCTGCCAAATCTCTTGCGGTACCAGCGAGCGCAGGAACTCATATACCTCTTCCACCTCTTCACTATCCTTCTGCTCCATCTCGGCTTCATTGGGTATCTGGTACTGCTTGCCAATGGCTTGAACAACTGCACTTGAGTTGCTAGCACCTACTAATGGCATGCCCTGTGCCCATTTGCTGCGAAAGAAATCCTTTTCTAGCATCATTTGATATAGCTCAGTTAAATCTGCTTCCTCTAACGCGAAATTCGTTCGCCATGCAAATTCAGTGCCCTGCTCCCCATAACCCGGTTGATACTCGAACCCGCCCTGCATGCCGGGTCCGATAGAAATGGCATATTGATAAGTGTACTTTGGGGGCAATGCTCCGGTTGACCAAGAATAAGTAACGCCGAAATCATCTGGATACTCCTCGGGGACCGAACCACAGCCAGACAACAAAACCACAACTGGAAATGCTAAAGCAATTATTAAGAAATTTCTCATTTCGCCCTCTTCCCATAACAATATTCTATTCAAATTCATTTTATAATAATAACGGAATTTCAAAGGAATAAGTTCCCATGGAGACTATTATAGAAATTCTCTCTGGTGGTGAACTGCGCTCGATCGGGCGTGCTAATGAAGTGGCGGAAATGGTGGCAACGCACCCCGAACGCTTTGCTGAGTTGTTCGTCGCCATTAGCAACCAGGATCCACGCGTACGCATGCGCGCTGCGGATGCAGCTGAGAAAGTGACCGATAGCCAACCGCAGCTGCTTGCCCCGTTTAAAATAAAATTACTTAACGAGGTCGCCACTATCAACCAGCAGGAGGTTCGCTGGCACGTGGCACAGATGCTACCGCGACTTCCATTCACCAACCAAGAAGCACAAAGCGCCTTTAGCATTCTGAGCGGATATCTGGATGACAAAAGCGCTATCGTGCGTACTTTTTCTCTGCAGGCACTTACGGATTTAGCCCTCACCTACCCACAATTAAGAGAACAGGTAACGCATCTCATCCGGGCAGGGCTGCAAAGTAAAAGCAAGGCGGTCAGCACACGCTGTAAAAAGTTGATAATGACCCTCGAAAAAGTGCAAAAGAAATAATACATGCCACAAACAAATAACCTTAAGCCCTTGCTTGCGCCTTTGGCAGACCCATTATACAAAAATAAACAGCAAGCCCCTTCCTGGATGCGATGGTTGGTAGTCATAGGGATCGGGTGGGGAATCGTGCTACTTATCATAGTCACCATTAATGAGCCCAGTGCGGAAAACCTGACCCTGGCAGCTTCCATCTTGTTGGCTGGCTTGTACACGCTCGCCCTGTTCTTCACCCGCCGATTCTGGCTGCCAACCGTTCAAAAGAAGCCCATGTGCAGCTCTGCGCTTTTTGCTATTTTTAATGCGGCTTTCGTGGAGACCGAATTTTTGGTATTCGAGCATCTTTTTGGAGCCAGTGGCATAGCAGCACATCCCAATCTGCTAGTCGACTTGTTGATGACCATGCCCTGGTACATCGGTATGGTCTTGATCTTCGTACGCTCACAGTATAAGCACCAGTACTCCTGGCCAATCGTGCTGCTGTTAGGCGGGTTGTATGAGTTAGGAGCTGACGGGGTTATTGGTGGACAAGTCATGCCCATTTTTTTCGGGGAGCAGATAGATCTGCTGGATAATTGGATTCAACTGCTACTGTTTGCCTTCTGGCAATTTATCCCGGTCTACAGCTCAATGTAATTGTGCCTGCCTGGATCTTGGAAAAGGAGCAGGAACAACGTATACAAAATGGTCTCACAGTCATTTGGGATGCTGTCAAACCAATTATGTTGCTTTTTCCCTTCTTGGTCTATTTGATTGGGCTGCTCTTTGTGTTTAATCTCTTCACAAATGGGGTGTGATTTGCAATTTCCTAATTCACGGCAGCATAAACCTGCTGCGGCTTGCATTCGAGAGACCTGCACTAATTGCGAATTGAATGGAAATCTTTTATGTGTACACACCTTCAAGGATTTAATTGAGTTTGCTGTATTGGCAATTCCCTGGTTTATCACATTCTTCTACGGGATGATCAATGGTGGGCATATTGTTGCATTGATAATATGGATACCGCTGGCAATTTTCTTTTTCATTTACTTTGAAGCTCTGGTATTATGCCGCCACTGCCCACACTACGCTGAACAGGGTAAAACTCTACGCTGCCATGCCAATTATGGGCTACCCAAAATACCAAAAATCAATCCCCGCTCACTTAGCAGGATCGAACAGATCAGTTGGCTTCTCTATATTGCGATATTATTTCTTTCCTTTATACCCTTCTACATCATAGCTCAACAATGGTTATTACTGGCAATCAACTTAGTCTTCACATTTACTCTTGTAATAGGATTGTTGAAAACCAAATGCAACCGCTGCTATAATTTATCCTGCCCTTTCAACCGCACTCCCAGCGATGTGCGCGAGAAATTTTTCCAGTATTATCCAATTTTTGCTCAAGCACGGCAGAAAATGAAAAAATAATGTCTATCATATACAACCATGGAAAAGTATAAAAAATCTATAGGATTCCCAATCATGCACGAGGAAGCCAGCGAGTTACGCGCCTTCCTACCTGATTTCATCCATAAACTTACTAAAACCGGTTTCGAGGTTCATCTGGAGGAAGAGTACGGCACAACTAACGGTTTTAATTTCAACGATTACAAATTAGAAAATGCCACTATTCACTCCTGCAACAGAGAAGAGGTTTTTCAGAAGGATTATGTGCTTATTGTGCGTTCACCGCACGATGATGAATTCAACTTGATAGGAGAGAAAAGCTGCCTGATCGCCATGCTGCACTTCCCCACTCGCCCCTCACGGGTGGCGCTTTTACAAGAAATGGGCATTCAAGCAATTTCATTGGACGGTATCGTAAATGATTTTCACATCCGTATAGTAGAAAATATGAAAGCAGTTGCCTGGAATGGACTTGAGGTTGCCTTCAACGAGCTGGAGAAGAAGTGGCCAAACCTGCTGCGCGAGGATCATAAACCCTGGCAGGTACTGGTGATAGGCACCGGCATGGTCGGCATGCATACAATTGATGCTGCCTCCAAATTCGGTCGGTTGGAACGGAACAATGAACACATTAATCTAGGCGGTTCGGGTGTATTGGTAACTGCCATTGGGCGTAATGTTACCTATCAGGGTAAACACATGAAACATCTTCTTGAAAAAACTGATGTGCTGGTTGATGCCACGCAGCGCACAGATCCATCCAAACCGGTGGTGCCTAACAATTGGATCGCCTGGCTGCCCGAGCATGCCATCATTGTCGACCTTTCTGTTGATCCCTACCTCCTAGTTTCCAATCCACAAGTTGTGAAGGGTATTGAGGGCATTCCTGAGGGCAACCTAGATAAGTACGTGTTTGCATCCAATGATCCCGACTGGGATAAGACTGTACCTGCCAGCATTCCATCCAAGAACCGACGGACAACGATCACTTGCTACTCCTGGCCTGGCATCCACGCCGAAAGTTGCATGCGCCATTACGCTCAGCAGCTCCTTCCGCTCATGCTGGTGCTATATAACAAAAATTATAGGAAAATATCTGCAAACGGGAGCTTCTTCGAACGCGCGCTTTTTCGGGCCAAGCTGGATACTTTTATGAACAAGTAAAGAACTGAAATTATAGTAAAAAAATAATTGCTAAAAATCCAAATCCTTTATTCAACCCAATCAAAGGTTCTTGTGACCGCTTTTTTCCACTGACTATACAGTTCAGTAGCAGCATTACTGTCTGGGTTTGGCTTCCAGGTCTTATCCATCTGCCAATTTTTCTTCATTTCCTCTTTGCTCTTCCAGAATCCTACAGCGTATCCTGCAGCGTAGGCAGCTCCAAGTGCAGTAGTTTCTGGCACTAAAGGACGGATAACTGGAACCTGCAATACGTTCGCTTGAATTTGCATAAGCAAGTCATTTTGCACCATACCTCCATCGACTTTAAGCGCTTTCAGTTCAACACCCGAATCCGCGTTCATGGCATCCAATACTTCGCGGGTCTGAAAGGCAGTGGCTTCCAGCACTGCTCTGGCAAAATGTCCGCGGTTTACATAGCGGGTCAAACCCACGATCGCCCCGCGCGCATCCGCACGCCAGTAGGGGGCAAACAACCCAGAAAAGGCAGGTACGAAATACATGCCGCCGTTATCCTCTACGGTCTTAGCCAGGTCTTCCACCTGGTCAGCGCTCTCAATAATCTTTAGATTATCGCGCAGCCACTGCACAAGCGCCCCCGTGATGGCAATCGAACCCTCTAAGGCATATACGGGCGGTTCTTCCTTGAATTGATAGCAAATGGTGGTTAATAATCCGTTCTTAGATAAGACAATATTGTTGCCGGTATTGAGGATCATAAAACAGCCGGTGCCATAGGTGTTCTTGGCTTCACCCTCATCAAAACACGCCTGCCCCACCATGGCTGCTTGCTGGTCGCCAAGGTCGCCCGCCACCGGGATTACTCCGCCAAAAATATCATCGGCTTTAGTGTAGCCATAGACCTGTGATGAAGGGCAGATCTCCGGCAGCATCTGCAGTGGAATCCCTATTGCTTGGCAAATCTCTACATCCCATTGCAATGTTTTCAAATCCATCAACATGGTGCGGCTGGCATTAGTTACATCAGTGATATGTTTGCCACCCTTCACCCCACCGGTCAGGTTCCAAATCAGCCAGGTGTCAATATTACCGAACAGCGCCCGGCCTTGCTCTGCCGCAGCCCGCACACCATCTACATTCTCCAGCATCCAGCGAATTTTAGGCCCCGAGAAGTAAGTGGCCAGCGGCAAACCCACCTGTGTCTGGAAGCGGTTCTGCCCGCCTTCGCGGCCTAGTTCTGCGATGATCTTATCAGTGCGCGTATCCTGCCAGACGAGCGCATTGTAATAAACCTTGCCACTAACCTTATCCCACACGACAGTGGTCTCGCGCTGGTTGGTGACGCCCACAGCGGCAACATCCTGTGGCTTGGCTTCCGCTTTGCGCATGGCTTCTTGGGCCACATCCCGGGTGCGTGCCCAGATTTCGTTGGGATTGTGCTCCACCCAACCAGGTTTTGGATAGATTTGCTCATGCTCCAGTTGGTGGCTGCCGACCGCTTCGCCGGCATGGTTAAAGAGCATACAGCGCGTACTGGTAGTGCCCTGATCAATAGCTGCAATATAATCTCTCATTCTCCCTACTCCCATGGAAATATTATCTGTAATACTACATATTATTCAATAAAAAAATAAAAAAAACAACCTATTATAAAAATTGAAAATTATGAATGTTACTCTCAAAAAAGTAAGTTACATCTATATCTATAATTGTTTAGAATCGTTTTGTAAGTTTAATTCAAGAATCTCCATTTTAATTTAATAATTTTGAGCAATTCCATAAAAATAAATCCATTATTTTTTTCTCTCCTTTCACATTAGCAATAATTAATATAATTTAGGTTTTTGTGCCTTTTTTCAACTAAATAGCACATACGTGCATTCAAAACCTCTCTTTCTTATAAAAAATGCAAATATCCTCATTAACACTGAAATAATATTAATTATGAGGTATCTTATATTAAAATCGTATTTAAAATAAAAGACCAAGAATGAATAATAAAGAAAAATTTACTAGTGCAACCTGAGTCGCCCGTATGTATTATTACCAAAACATGAAAACGGGGGCCATCGCCCATGAAATGAATTTATTTCCTGTGCCAACTTTTTTTGACTATGCGGATACAAAATATTCCCTTTGGAAAGAACGAAGTATAAAGCGGATATTGAAATTGCAGAACAGTGCCGACATTCTCTTATACAGTATCGGCACAGTAAATGCGGGTGTCCCAAGCCACGTCTATAGTGGAGGTTACCTTGAAGAGAAAGATTATATGGAAATCAGAAGGCTGCAGATAGTTGGGGATATCGCCACTGTTTTTTTAATGAGGATGGTAGTTTTATAAATATTCCGTTTAACGAAAGAGCAAGTGGTCCCAACCTTTAGATGTTCAAGAATAAATATGGTGTTTGTGTCATATCTGGATTGGCTAAAGTACAAGGTCTTTGCGCAGCATTAAAAGGCGATCTTATAAAAGAAATTATCGTAGGTGAGCCCACCGCTAGAAACCTCATCGATAATTACATCTCTCAGAGAAAAAACGAACAAATATATAATAATGTCGTTATCGTCTAACAACCATTTACATTTTTCTAATCTAATTAAACAGATTTTAATTGACACGAGTAAACTATGGTTCTATATTACACTTATTTATTAAATAAGCAACATATTTATTCAGGATTTCTATATGCCAAACAAATATGATGTGATCATCATCGGGGGAGGTGTTGTTGGTTGTATGATCGCCCGTTTTCTTTCACGCTACCAGCTTGACACCCTGCTGATCGAAAAGGAGTCCGATATCGGTTCCGCCACTAGCGCTGCCAACACTGCCTTAATACACGCGGGTTACGACGCCATCCCTGGTTCTTTGAAAGCCAAAATGAACACGGCTGCGAACCCAAAGTGGGACAACCTCGCATCCGAACTGCAATTTCCCTATGAGCACAGCGGCGATTATGTGATTGCAATTGGGCATGATGAACTGCCCAAATTAGATGATCTCATGCAGCGCGGTAAGAACAATGGCATACCCGGCATGCGGCTCATTTCCAGTGAGGAAATGCGCAAACGCGAACCCAATATCAATCCGCTTGTAAGCGGAGCAATATGGGCTTCCACTAGCGGTATTTGTGATCCATTCGGCGTAACCCTGTCAGCGGCAGAGAATGCAGTAATGAACGGCGTCCAGGTTGCTCTGTATACCGCTTTTAAGGATTTCATCATACAAGACAAACGCATCATCGGCATACACACCAACCACGGTGATTTCTACAGCCACTGGGTTGTTAACGCAGCCGGGTTATTTGCTGATGAAGTTATGCATAAAGCCGGTGTGCGCTCTGAATTCAAGATCACTCCGCGCAAGGGAGAATATTTCATCCTCGACCGCGCGGAGTTCAGCGTTAGCAATGTGCTTTTTCCAGTTCCTACCGATATCAGCAAGGGAATTCTGGTAACAACCAGCCTGCACGGTAACACCATCTTGGGACCTAATGCACAGGACATCTATGATAAAGAAGACCGCAACAACACTCAACCCGGCATGGATGAAGTTTTCGAAGGGGCAAAAAAATTGACGCCTGCCATTAACCCCAAACATATCATCGCTGTGTTTGCGGGCTTACGCGCTGGCGGCAATGCACCCTGTGAGACTTCTGGTGTGGATTACCAGCATGATTTCATCATTGAGGTTCCCAAGGAAGTGCAGGGGTTAGTGAATTTAGGTGGCATTGAGTCACCTGGACTTACTTCCGCCCCGGCTATCGCGGAGCTTGTGATAGAACTGTTGAAAGACGCGGGCGAACCACTCAAAGAGAAACGTGAGTGGAACCCCATCCGTCCTGCCCGGCTATGCTTCCGGCACCTTTCTCATACTGAGCGCCAGTCATTGATTGAAAAAGACGCCCGTTACGGACGGATTGTATGCCGCTGTGAAAATATCACCGAAGGGGAAATTGTGGCTGAAATCCAATCACTCATCCCAGCGCGCACTTATGACGCCCTCAAACGGCGCACCTGGTTAGGTACTGGCCGCTGCCAGGGTGGATTTGATATGCCGCGTGTGACAGAGATCTTGGCGCGTGAATTGGGGATTTCTCCACTCGAAGTAAGCAAGAAAGGCAAGGGTTCTGAATTCCTTCTGCGACCAACCAAAGAGGATAAGAATGCAGGTTAGAACATATGATGTAGCTGTGATTGGCAGCGGACCCGGTGGTCTGGCTGCCGCTATTGCTGCTAAAAAACACGGCGCAGGCAAAGTGTTGCTAATGGAACGCGATGTTGAGTTAGGTGGTATTCTGCTGCAGTGTATCCATAATGGCTTTGGAGTTGAGTTTTTTAAAGAAGATCTTCCTGGTCCTAGCTACGCTCAACGTTTCATCAATGAAGCCTTAAACCTGCAAGTTGAGACCCTGCTTGATACTATGGTGCTAGAGGTCACACCCGAACATAGCATTTTTGCCAGCAATAAAAATGGTGGCATCCTGGAAATACAAGCGCGCGCTATCGTTCTGGCTATGGGCTGCCGCGAGCGCACACGCGCCCAGATCCGCCTGCCTGGTTCCCGCCCCTCTGGCATCTATTCTGCCGGGACCGCCCAGCGCTGGGTGAATGTAGAAGGATTCATGCCGGGCAAACGTTTCGTCATTTTAGGTTCAGGCGACATCGGCATGATCATGGCTCGCCGCCTAACTTTTGAAGGTGCTAAAGTTGAGCGTATACTGGAAATCATGCCCTACCTATCCGGCCTGGTGCGTAATTATGTGCAGTGCCTGCAAGATTTCGACATCCCTCTGCAGCTGCAGCATACCATCAAACGCATCATCGGTAATGACCGCATTGAAGCAATTGAATCAGTGCAAGTTAATGAAAAATGGCAGCCAATCCCAGGCTCCGAGGAAACCATCCCCTGCGACACATTACTTCTCTCAGTGGGCCTTATTCCCGAAAACGAGCTCTCGCGGCAAGCCGGCATCCAGCTTGATCCCATAACTGGCGGCCCGTATGTTGACAACACTTTTCATACTAGCGTAGATGGGTTCTTTGCTGCTGGTAATGTGGTACATGTTTATGATCTGGTAGATTGGGTGACTGAAGCGGGATTAATTGCCGGGCAAAGCGCCACTTTATTTTCCCAGGGTAAATACCATAAATCACCTGCAACCATCCAAGTCTCCGCTGGCGAGAATGTCCGTTATGTTGTACCCCATAAGCTTAGGTTAGACTGTCTTGAAAGCCACGCAGAAAGACTGCAACTTCGCGTAACCCAACCGATTGAAGAGCCAGTGTGGGTAAAGGTTATGGATGGCGAAACACTCATCGCGCGCAAGGCAATGCCGTATGCGCGTCCGGGTGAAATGGTCACCATCACTCTGAAAGAAAAACTCTATCAAGCAGTGCAGAATGCACAGGAACTTTGCGTACATGTTGTGAAGAAAAAATAAAATCTATTCAATAAGCGCCATTGAAAAAAAGATATGAACGATAAATTCAAGATAATCTGTGTGGCTTGTCCGAAAGGCTGCGAATTAGATATTGAAAGGGACGGTGAGAAAATACTGGTCTCTAACCAGGGCTGTAAACGTGGCGTGGAATATGCTATCAGTGAGATCAAAGACCCTCGACGCATGGTAGCCACTACTGTTCGTATTGTTGGGGGGCGCCATCCATTGCTTCCGGTTTACACAGCCGAACCCTTCCCAAAAGGACGCATTCAGGAGCTGCTCCATGAGCTGCGCAAAATAACTGTTAAAGCGCCAATCAAAGCGGGGAAAGTTGTGTTCGAAAACTCCCTGGGGACTGGCATAGCTATCCTCGCCAGCCGGGATATGTAAACAAGGGTAAATTAAAAGCAAAACGAGGATCGATAATGAACCTCGTTTCCTTTATTTAATCTAGGGAGTAGGTGTCGCCAAAGGCATAGCGTTCACGTAGTAATAAAACTTACAAAAATTATCCCCATTATCATTAACCATAGCCCACTGCGTGCGGTATTGTCCGGGTGTAGCAGGCACAACTATATCTACGCCGACCTGAATTGTTTCGTAAGGAGCAACATCATGCGAGATATGGTACAAATGCACGGGATTTATATCATCGTACCAATCCAGCCAATGGATGTAATAAATACCCGTTTTCCATGTGGCTGCGCCAACGTTCTTTAGAGTCCAAATGACGTCAAGGTTCGCGCCGATATACTGATTGCCATCCCAGGGGGTTTGATTAACCAGCTCGCATCCATACACGACCGGCGTCCAGGTTGGTACGGGCGTGCCGCCGGTGCCCCCACCTCCGCCAGATGAACCGGTTGTGGCAGTGGGTACCTGCTCTTCTTTGGTCACGATGGGAGTGATTGTGGGCGGCTCTTTCGTAGGAGTATCTGAAGGCATCATCTTGGCTTCAACTGTCATCTGCATTATGGCAGTCTCAACCGCCTGTGTTTTAATCGCGTTCAAATCGGGTGTTTCTTCCTCAGGGACAGCTGGTGCAACACAGCCGGCGGACAGCAGTAAAGCTGTCACAGCTAGCATAAGACCAGCCCTACTGAACTTTTTAAACATCATTAACCTCCAATCTTCCTTCAGCCAACCTTCTGGTTGAGTGAATCTGCAGGAATTGTCAACTGTTTTATATAAATTGTCAAGGTTGCAAACACCAATTGTTATATAAAGTTGAAAAGTGGACTGTTTAAAGCTGAAAAGTGAACCATATCCAGTTGAAAAGTGGACACCTAATCCAGAGTTATTTTTTGAAATTGCAGTAGATTCCTAATTCAATTCAATATTG
>DUED01000012.1 GCA_011176685.1 Anaerolineae bacterium | reverse complement strand
TGAAATGGTCAGATGGTGTACCCCTGACCGCTGCTGACTCGGTCTACTCCTTCCAACTGGCATCTGACCCTGCCACGCCGGTGGTCAAGCGAACCAGCGATCAGGTAGCCAGCTATCAAGCGCTGGACGCGCTCACGGTGCAGATGGTGAGCAAACCGGGGCTGGTGACGGATATGTTCGAGAAATATTTTTGGACTCCCTTGCCGCAGCATGTTTGGGGAAAATATACTGCTAAAGAACTGCTAACGGCGGAAATATCTACCAGGACACCGCTTGGTTGGGGGGCATACGTGATTGAGGAGTGGATTCCGGGGGAAGCTATCCATTTGAAGAAAAACTCCTACTATTTCCGTGCCGATGAGGGTTTGCCTTATATTAAAGACGTTAAATTTATTTTTACTCGCGGTGAAGAACCAGACGACAACCGCAAAGCCATAGAAATGGGGGCTTGTGACATTGTTGATAGCACAGTCAAACTCAATGAATTTCTAGGAAACTGGATGCGTAACGGAAATAAAAATCAACTTCATAAGGCATTCATTGAACAAGACAATCTTATAGAACTGCTTGCATTAAGAATTGGCAATAAAAGGAATCGAAATATTGAACAGCCCAATACAAATTTAAGATTCAACTTCTTTTCGGATAAGGACATCAGAAAGGCTATTTCGTACTGTATAGATCAAGAAGAATTAATTCAAAACTTTTTATATGATTACTCAGCTATCCCATTAAGCATTTACCCTCCTAAACACCCTCAATATCAAGAAGTAATCCATATTCCAGAACATGATTTGGAAAAAGGTAATGATTTATTACAAAAATCAGGCTGGGTAGATAACGATAATAATCCAGAAACTCCAAGGACTTCAAGAAATGTGCCTGGAATTCCTGATAATACACAACTTGAAATTACTTATATTGCTTTAAAAGGAGATTCCGAATTCAACATTGCAAATTACCTAATGAACTCTCTTGAGCAATGTGGGATAAAAGTAAAACTTAAAACAATACCCATTTACGAATTCTTTTCTCCTAATCAAAACGGAGCACTATTCGGACAATATTATGATATTGCACAATTATCTTTGTCACTAAGCCCAAGGGCTTTATGCCAATACTTTTCTAACCCCTATGTAGAGTCAAATAGGAAAGAAATTACTGAGCAAATAAATTTATTAAATTTCACTGGATTCTCAAATGATAACTTGGACTCTCTTTGTAAAGAACTTGTATCTAATAACAAATTGTACAAAGAAGATGATGAAATAATTGAAAATATTCAAAAAATCATTAGTGAAGAAATTCCAATTATCCCTCTTTTTTACCATCTAAAAGTATCATTAACTCAATATCCCATATGCGGTTTTACATTAGATCTTAGTGCACGCAGTGACCTCTGGAATATTGAGGAATTCTACTTCGGTAAAAATTGCCGTAATGAAGAACAATTAATTATTGAATAATTGAATTACTTGAACACATTTCTATCTCTTAAGACCTTTCTAAAATCTTGATAAGCTCTTAATGGGTGAAATAGATAATAAAATCCAATTCCGAAATATTTTAATTTAAGTTTAACTAAAGGGAATATTTCAACTTCCCGCCAAAATTTTTTCCAGGAAAATCCTGATTTCACCAATGTTCCATCAACCAACCTTATCTGCGCATCAAACAGTGTGAATATTGTATGCTCACCACCAGCCAGATGCACATTCTCTTTAGTCTCGGATTGACGGTAATGCGGCTGTCCGCCTGCGAGGTGGCTATAATCATGATTCTGATGAGCAATAAGGATATCCTGGGTAGCATCCACCACTTTCCACCCCTCCCGACGTGCTTTGAAAATCATCCAATTATCCCAACCAGCACGCCCGATTGCAAATTCTGGGATATTCATAAAACAATCCCTTGGAAAGATAAAATAATCACTGCCCATTTGAGAGTGCAAAGAACCACGAATCCTTACAAGTTCCTCTAACTCCTTGAAAAAATTCTGCGGGTAATTCAATGGTTCTCTCACATCCATATCCCAACGCTGACCGACTATTACAAACTCACCTAATTCTTCAGCAACCTTTTGGGTCGCTGAGATTAAATTTGGAAAAAGTAATATATCAGTGTTCACAATAGCCAGAAATGGGCTCTCGCTCTCCATCCTGGCAAGCTTAAATATCGAGCTGATCAGTGGAGTACCCATCCGGTTACATTCGACCTGTGGCAAATGCCGTACGTCCATTTCCTGTGCCACATCCGCTACACCTTCTTCATCACTGATTAGCAATACTTCCACACTACCACCGAGGTTCACCCATGAGCGGATAGCATTACGTTGAATAAGATTAATATGTGGATCCGTGAAAGGTTTTGGAGCAGTAAAAATGGTGATAAGAGTATCTGACATACTTAATTCTCTTTCCCTTTAATACGCTCATCTACATCATCATACGACTTATGCTGCACCTGGGCATTTATTTCCATCAACTCGGGGTGTGTTTCTACCACCTGCAGTACATTTAACCAAGAGAAGTCCAACTGATTGTTTAAATAGGATATCACCTGCTGCACGAACTTTAAATCTTCAACTGTATCCACTGTCCAGCGGTAACGACCTAGTTTTTTATGGTAATTTAATATAAGTACTTTAAAACGACCTGGTTTTTCATAGATATAGGGCATAACATGCTCACGTTCATGCGGTTGCTTAGCTTCTAACCAGGTACGTTCTAAAGCTAAAAATGAGACTACTTCCACATCTAGCCCGATGGGATATGTACGCTTGTAAGGCGGTGGTAGGCGGTTCGCTGCGAAATCAACACCCGTTTCCACGAATTTATGCACCACTTCATCGATTAAACCTGCATCAATCAAAGGACAGTCAGCAGTAAGGCGCACAACAATATCCGCATGATGTTTTCGTGCTGCCTGATAATAGCGGTCCAACACATCAAATTCGCTGCCACGGAAAAATATATAATCCATCTTTCTGCAATAATCCTCAATGGGATCATCAACTTTTGAATTTGTTGTAGCAACAATAACTTCTTGGAGTAAATTTGACCGCTTTGTTCGTTCCACAACCCAACTCAGCATAGGGATGCCGCTAATTTCTTTCATCACTTTTCCTGGCAGGCGGCTTGAACTCATTCGGGCTTGGATAATTGCAGTAATTTTCCCCATTATTTTTTCTCCGTTATCTCCATAGCTAGCTCATACGCATACTCTAATTGTTGAAAATTCTCTGACCAATCTGCTTTTTGCTCAGCAGTTTTCCTTGCCCGCTTCCCATATTCCTTGAGTACTTTCTGTCGCTTTGAAATTTCAATGATTTTTACAGCTAAATCTTCAGCATCACCATCTTGAAACAACCATCCCTGTTTCCCATGAGTAATCCATTCCTTATTGGAAGAGATATCAGAAACAAGTGCCGGGCAGCCGCACGCTAGTGCTTCCATTAAAGCCACTGATGAACCATCAATATGAGAAGCGCTTAAAAATATATCTGCTGCTTGATAATATTGCGTTAATTTATTGTTGGGTTTAAATCCACAAAAATGTACACGGCTTTCTAGCCCTTGCTTCTCGACAAAGGCTTTTACCCATCTCTCCTTCAAACCACCCCCAAGCATGAATAAGCGCAAGTTCGGTTCGTGTTTCAATGCCAGTGTAAAACCGCGTAAAGCCACATCTACACCATAGCGCCGTTCCCAGGATCGTGTATGTAGGATCAGCAGGTCCTTTTCGTAACCGACCTGCCGGCGCATGAAGCCGCGGTCGTGCGGGTTAAAAAGCTTTAAATCTACTCCCCATGGAAAAATTACCGACCTTTGCGGTGGAAAACCGAATGACTGCGCTTTACGTTGCAGTGTTAAACAGTCTGCAACAAAAACATCCGTGCGATCAAGTACAAAACGCGTCAACCAGCGGTAGAAGAAATTACGTTCAGCGTCTTGCAGCAAATCGAAGCCCCATGACATTGTCACCAACGGATGATATTCGGCTAATGCCGGTAAAAGAGCAGTTCGTTGAATGGGCCCAGCATGTATCAGGTCTGGTTTTGTTTTTTTAACTACATCCTTAAAACTTTTTAACAACCGTGGATAATTCCACCACCCAACTTTTTTCCTTCCGCCTGTCCAGTCCACTATAGTCACATTAGCAGGAAGTTGTCTTGCTTCGAGATTTCTGCCCCTGTTTTCCAGGCGCAACCAATACATCTCATATTCCTTTTCCGCCAGAGCGCTCAGAAAACGGTGGTCATGTGGTGAATAATCCTTTGAACAGTAAAGAACGCGCAGCTTTTTTATCTCCTGAATTGTTTTAATCTAATCTCCCAACATTGACCAGCACAGCTCTTTACCAAATGGAATATCAATCAATGCTTTCAACCCAATCACTTCATTGACTTTATCAGGCCGAATTGCACCCGTCGTTGCTGGACGCAGCACATCGATCATCTCGCGGGTGATCTTTACCCCTTTCTTAATATTGCCCGCTGCACGCAAACAGCGCCTCTGAATAATAACAGTTTCCTGCTCATTTTCAGCCACGACCTTATCTGCTGAACCTAGTGCATTCTCCAGACGGTGAGTATTCTCTACCATCTCCGCCCAGGATTCCGGATCCAGTGAAAAGGGATGGTCAGGACCTTCCCGTTTTGTATCATCTGTGAAGTGTTTTTCGATCACCCGTGCACCGAGTGCCACTGCGCCTAATACAGAGGCATGTCCGGGAGTGTGATCAGAAAGACCCAGAATTACTTCTGGGAACATAGCAGCATACGTCTTGAGCACATTCAGATTAATAAATTTAAAATTCTCAAAACTGGCAGTGTAATTAGTGTTGCATTGCATCAGAATCAATTCCTGGTTAATCGCCAGAATCACATGTACTGCTCGTTGTACCTCTCCAATGTTCGAAGCTCCAGTTGCGATGATAACCGGCTTGCCCTTTGCAGCCATACGCTTCAGCGCTTCCAGCCAATCAATCTCACCAGAACCGATCTTATAAGCAGGCACAAACGGCTCGAGCATATCAATCGCTTCAAAATCATAAGGTGAAGAGAAGTAATCAATCCCAGCTCTATCACATTCCTCTTTCAGAATCGGAGTCCACTCAAATGGGATTGAAGCATCTTGGTAAACCTCAAAAACGGATTTCTTCCATTTGGCTTGATGCGATTGCTGGCTTCCCAAAGCCTTAAATCCATAATCAGAAACAATCTTCTGCGCACGAAAATTTTGAAATTTAGCTGCATTAGCTCCAGCTTCACCTGCCAGACGGACAAGCATCTTGGCACGTTCCAGATTACTATCATGATTAGCAGCGATATCAGCAATGAAATAGACAGGGTGATTATTTCCTATCCAATGCGTCCCTATTTTGAACTCCATAGAAATCCTCCTAATGTAAAAAAGAAAAATTATCCAATATATTTCTTTAAGTTTGTGGCATACCCTTTTTGGTAATGGTCATAAAAGTATGATAAACCCTGCTCCTGCTTAGGTAATGCTTTATCCAAATCGCTTTGCAATTTGTTAATATTTAAAATAAGATTCAGTGCCCGAGGAGCAATCAAATCGCTTTCCTTTACAGAAACTGGTGTAATCAAGCTCCTATCCAGACCAAAAATGTGGGCTATTTTGACACCGAAATCATATTTGCTTAATTCCTCTGGGCTAACGACATGATATAGCCCTTTCAATCCCTTGGAAACCATTTCCATCAAAATTGGAGATAGGTCATGTACATACAATGGGCAGAAATGAACATCCGTAAAACCATTCACTTGCTTTCCTGCTAGTAAATTATATAAAAAGAATTCTGCCAGACCGCGCTCTCCCGAAATACTAAACCCATAGAAATTTACCCGTACAATTAAAGCGTTCGGGTTCGCTTTTCGCACCGCTCTTTCCCCCTCAAGTTTAGTGCGCGCATAAACACTAAGCGGATTAGGGCTATCTTTCTCTGTATATCCACTTTTTTTGCGCCCATCGAAAACTGCATCTGTGGATATATGTAAAAATTGAGTTTTATTATGTGCGCATTCCTCTGCCAGCCATGCAGGTAAATCCGCGTTAATAATTTTCGCTACTTGCGGCTGCCGTTCACATTGGTCTAAGTACGCCATAGCAGCGCAGTTTACAACCAGATTGGGTTTAACCATTGAGACCAAGTCACGGGCTAGTTCTTCATACGCTAAATCAATTCGCAACACTTGAAAAGGTACATTGGATAATGAGTGCGAATGCACAATTCCTACAACATCATGCTTCTGAGAAACCTGTAAGCAAAAGTTTATTCCCAAGAGTCCACTAGCACCAGTTACCAGAACGCGCATTCCGTTTTATCCCTACTTCGAGAACTCTTTTTCTACCGGGGCAATAATTTTATGGATTTCCTCTAGACTAAGCCACTGCTGGTTGGTATTACTGGCATAACGGAAATCATCAGGCAAGGATTTACCAACTTTTTTCCATTCGTGACCAAACCAGAATGCCTCCGCTGGCTGCACAATAAACATATCTTTTAATTCAATAACCGTTCTGGCTTCATCTTCAGAAATAAGCACCTCATGCAGTTTCTCACCTGGACGAATTCCAATGAATTCTATTTTTGCATGCGGTGCGATAACTCTAGCCAAATCTACCACTTTCATACTGGGAATTTTCGGCACAAATACTTCCCCACCAAGCATTTGCTGTAAACAACGAATCACAAAACGCGCACCCTGTTCCAATGATATCCAGAAACGTGTCATACGCTCATCTGTAATTGTAATCGTGCCATTCTGTCTCTGGTGTAAGAATATCGGTACAACACTGCCTCGGCTACCGACAACATTCCCATACCGTACACAGCTAAAACGCGCATTGCGTCCACCAGCATAAGTGTTGCTCTGGATAAATAATTTTTCTGCCGCCAGTTTCGTAGCGCCATAGAGGTTTACCGGATTTACGGCTTTATCTGTGCTGAGCGCAATCACTCGCTTGACTTTTGCGTCCAAAGATGCGTCAATTACATTGCTGCTACCTAAGATATTCGTTTTCACCGCTTCCATAGGATTATATTCACAGGCGGGCACTTGTTTCAATGCTGCTGCATGCACAATAAAATCCACACCTTCAAAAGCACGACGTAATCGTTGAAAGTCGCGCACATCTCCAATAAAATAGCGTAGGCTTTCATGCAGGAAACCCATTTGGCGCATTTCGTGTTGTTTCTGTTCATCACGGCTGTAAACAATCAGTTTGGCTGGATTAAAATCTTTCAACATGATTTCGACAAACTGCTTCCCAAATGAACCAGTCCCGCCGGTCACAAGAATTACCTTGTCTTTCCAATTCATATCGCCATCCTATTAATATAAATTTTTCTTTCCTCTGTTATTCTAATCAAGGAGTACTGTCCTTTTTCCTTAAAGGGGGGTATATCAGTGTACGTAGAAATTGGACACTCACACTACACCAGATCAAGATATCTAACCTGTACTCTCTACTTATTTCTGCATATAAGGTATTCACACCTAATTCTTCCACTAGAGTTCCTGCCTGCTTTTTCTTACTCGACTTTGTTATTTCTTGTTCTTTTCCTTTTTAAATTGAAAATTAATATCTGTCGGAATTCCTTAACTTCATTAATTTCTCAGCCACTCTTATGAGTTTATCCAAACTATGTATGAGAGGAGAAACTTCCAGCCAATCTGATCATAAAACTTTTTAATTCTTCTGGGTGAAATTCAGCTATACTCAATTCTATACTTCACCATTTCTGATAGCTTCCCATTCAATCAACTCGCCGGATAGGTAATTAAATGTATCTTCATATTTTTTTCTCCCCAAAACACTGAGAACTTTTTGTATTGGACATTCGGCATAATCCGGCCATAGACGAAGATGCCAGGGAAATGGGCGGGGATAGTCGAAAAAGAATCGATAAGCATAAGCCCAAGCCAGGTCAATCTGTGCTTTTGAAAGACGAAACTGCTTGGGAAATTCCATAATGGCCCCGATTGTCTTATAATATTTCACCCATGATATTGGATCATGCGTAAATCCACGTCCTCGGTAATGGGTGTCGCCAACCACAATTACTGGAACTCCACTCATTGCCATTTCCAAGCCAACAGTTGTTGTATACACAAGTCCTAAATCTGCGGCGGCAATAAGGTCATAAGTATTAATTTTTTCTTCCGGCTTGATTAAATGGATATGCTCTGGCAACTTAGGAATTATATGGTTGATAACATCCACAACTGACAGTCCATGTGTCAGCACTTCACCTGGATGCACGCGGATGATGAATTGAATATTCGGTTTTCCTGCGAAGTACTGTAATGTCCGAACAATCCAATCTTCCATGGTCTTGGTGAAGGTTCCCCGGCCAATTGTCAAACTATCACCAAGCACATTGGTTGCTAGGAGTACAACCGGACGTTCATCCAACTTCAGGTCCGCACGCGCTTGCTGAACACCCTTCGCTGGCGCCGCTTGCCATAAGCGTGAGAAGTTTTTCCAGATTGATGCCTTTCGACGGGCTTCAAATAACTTGTGGATTGATCTCTTTTCTGTACGTGTAAGTGGTAGGTCTTTGTAAACTTCCCATAGTTGATCAGTTTGCTGGCGCATTACTTTAGCGTTCTGCGCAATCCAAATACGTTTACGTTGGTCCCCAAATTCATAACTCACAACTTCAATTCCTAAAAACTCGGCTACTTCATAAACCACGCCGAATTCCTGGATAGTTCCATTAGGTACAATAACAACATCCATTCTATTAGCATTTAACCAAGTCAACATACAGCGGGCAGCTTGAAGGTTACGTTTCAAGCGCATTTTATAAATCGGGTCATTTGTATCCACGTTCTCAACCTGCAATGTATACTGTGCATCGTAATTCGTAACCTGCTCAACCCTGTGCTGCAATTCCTTCGGCAGCATTTTATAACCAGCATGCACTGCTAACAATGAAAAAGCATTTACAAAGGGCGATAATTTTTTTAAAACTCCCTGAGCATACAGATTCTGCCTACGAAGATCAAAGTGGCTTATTGGGTTCTGCCAATCATGATAAGGTAAAAATCCCAAATTTACCCTATGCCCCATTCCGGATAGTGTCAAACCAACAATTGCCGCATGCTCAATCCAGTAGTGTAAAGAAGCGAAGATAAGTATTTCTTTTGAGTTATCAATACTTTGCCGGTTCTTTTCCAGATAAGCCATGATATCAGGAATATTCTTATCAAGCTGCTCTAAAGAAAACCGGCTGTTGATAGTTCTATCCCGATGGCGTATTAACCAATACAATTCGGCTGTCAATGGGATTTCGCCTAGAACCTTCTTTATAAAGTCTTTGGTTGTATTAGGTGATTGAATTTCTTTATCTCTTGTCTTGATTACTTTCATTGATTTACTTCCATGATTTTCCAGTCTAATGAGGGGCGAATTGGGCCCAACCGCTTTTCAGGCCACTGCATACCAGGCGCGCCAGATGCGTCAACTGTAAAAATTAACGCTCGCTCATCCTGAAAATATCGTTTTATTTTGTATGAGCTAGCGTTCATTCCAACCACGAATCGCCCTCCATTGAAAAAATTTGCCGGAATCTTGCATTGACTTACATACTGGCCAGCCTGGCGAATAGAGAATTTCTCGTATACATGGGAATTATCAGTATCAAATGAAGTAAAAATAAACTCTCCGCGAGTACTGGTCAGATATACTCCTACACGCAACCCTTTCACCTGTTTCTTAAGAGCATACTCAATTTCAATGAATATCGGCTCAGTAGAACGCATAGTTTCCACCACTTCACCTTTTCTGTTAATAACACGAATGCCAATCGGTTGGAACGGAGCCGCCGATTTAGGAATTTCATCTTTCTGCCAGTAATGTTGGCCTTCCTGCATAAGACCTCTCGAAAGGTAAAAGTCCACCGCTTTTGGCGTTTGAGCACGAAGAAGTAAATGACCTTGATCAATTACTAAAGTTTCTTCCGTCAAGCGCAGGATAGCTGACATATTGTGGCTAACAAACAGAACTGTACGCCCTTCTCTGGCTACGTCGCTCATCTTACCCAGACATTTACGCTGGAACTCAGCGTCACCCACCGCCAGCACTTCATCCACTACTAAGATTTCTGGCTCCAAGTGAGCAGCTACAGCGAAAGCCAAGCGCAAGTACATTCCGCTTGAATAACGCTTGACTGGTGTATCGATGAATTTCTCCACTTCCGCAAAAGCAACAATATCATCAAACTTCTTCTCAATTTCTGTTTTTTTCATCCCCAGAATAGCCCCATTTAAGAATATATTTTCGCGTCCGGTTAGTTCAGGATGAAAGCCAGTGCCCACTTCTAGCAAGGAACCTACTCGACCGCTTATTTCAGCCATTCCCTCCGTCGGTTCAGTAACCCTGGAAAGAATTTTCAATAATGTACTCTTACCAGCGCCGTTGGCCCCAATCACACCTAACACCTGTCCCTGTTTAACATCAAAAGAAATATTCCTAAGAGCCCAGATTGTGTCATCTTTATCTTTGCGTTTCAGCAATTTCGCCGGAGATTTAAATCGCTCAGCAAGTGTCTCGCGCAAAGTGCGATATCGGACTACTGATTGCCCAATATGATATAGTTTTCCAATTTTTTTTACACGAATTGAATAATTACTCATAATTGAACATGTCCAATCCCGAATAACTGATCCTATACCATGTCAGCAAACAAACGCTCCATGCGCTTGAAGTAGAACAAGCCCGAAATAAGAATCACCACAGCAACCGCAGATGATACAAGCAATATCAAACCTGGTGCCTCTCCAGATCCCAAGAGCGCCCATCGGAAACCTTCTACTACACCAGTCATGGGATTGATGGCATACAGAATTTGCCATTTCTCCGGCACTATGCTTGCTGGGTATGCAATTGGTGTGATGAACATCCAGAATTGTGTGAGAAACGGCAATATGTAACCAATGTCCCTGTAGAGAACATTCAATGCCGATAACCACAATCCCACACCAACTGCGTTAACTAATGCCATAAGTAAGAAGAGGGGTAATACCCAAACATTAACAGTAGGAAAAATGCCATAATAAAACATCATTCCCAACAAAACCACAAAAGCTATGACAAAATCTACAACACCTGCCAGTACAGATGAAAGCGGCAGGATTATACGCGGAAAATAAACCTTTGTAATCATATGCGCACTGGCAACCAAGGAACGGCTGGCGCCCTGTAACGCTTTTGAGAAAAGCGTCCAGGGAAGCAAAGCTGTGAAAGAAAAAATCGGGTAAGGCAACCCATCAGAAGGCACTTTCGCCAGCTCTCCAAAAAATATGCTGAACACTACCATAGTCATAAAGGGCTGCAGGACAGCCCAACTAACACCTAACAAGGTTTGCTTATAACGCACTTTCAAGTCACGCCAGGTTAGGAAATAAATTAATTCACGGTAAAGCCACAAATCAATTAAATTCAGCGCAGACCATCCCTTTGACGGCTTTAAAATAATTGCTTGCTGTCCTGATTTGTTAACCATAACAAGTGTTACTTAATTTCTTGTCTGTGTTCCTGATACCACTGAACAGTCTTTCTTAGACCCTCTTCAAATGGCATCCTGGCTTTGAAACCGAAAAATCTATAAGCACGGTCAACATCCAGTGCGCGTCGTGGCTGACCATTAGGTTTGGTTGTATCCCAAGCTAATTTACCTTTGAAACCCACTAATTTTTCTATCAGTTCAATCAGATCTTTAATACTGATTTCAAACCCAGATCCCAGATTGACTGGTGGAGAGTCATTATATTTTTCCGCAGCGAGCAGAACACCCTCAGCAGCATCTTCTACATATAAAAATTCCCGCGTTGGAGATCCATCACCCCAGACCACAATCTCATCTTTACCAGTATCAATTGCCGCAAAACACTTGCGGATGAGTGCCGGAATAACGTGAGAAGAATTGGGATTAAAGTTATCACCCGGTCCATAGAGATTCACAGGCAGCAGGAAAATAGCATTGTATCCATACTGCTGGCGATATGCTTGAGCCTGAACGAGCAGCATTTTTTTCGCTAATCCATAAGGCGCATTCGTCTCTTCAGGATAGCCCTTCCATAGATTTTCCTCTTTGAATGGCACCGGTGTGAATTTTGGGTAAGCACAAATAGTACCTATCGCCACAAACTTCCCTACCCCACGCTTCCAGGCCTCATGTATCAGCTGCACACCCATCATTAAGTTGTTATAAAAAAATTCCGCTGGATGCTCAAGGTTAGCGCCAATTCCGCCTACCTGTGCTGCCAGGTGAATAATCACATCCGGGTTAGCCTCATCTAACATTTTGCGGATATCCCCTAACTGAACAAGGTCATAATCCTCAATAAGCGGTACAAAGATATCCTTCGCGCCTCGCTCTTTTAGTTTACGAACAATTACCTTTCCTAAAAACCCTGCCCCACCAGTGACACAAAAACGGCGGTTTCCGAAATAATTCTCAGATGTTATCATCTTCGTCAGTAACCTCCAAGTTAGAAAAGATTTTTAAGCCAATCACCTTCATGGTTGGCGCATTTTCATCTTCTGAAATTTGAATACCCTGCTCCAAGCAGGTTAAACGGAAAATCTCAGCAATATCACCTTCTCCTATCAAGTGGACGCTTGCATGCCCATTATTTTTGATTTTCTCAATAGCTTTCATTGAGCGATCACGCACCAAACGATACAAGTCTAAAGACGAATGGATAAAACCTACCATTAGCCGAGCGCGTAAAGCCAGACCTTCAGGAGTGATGATGTAACGCAGTTTGCGGCGCTCAATGCGCCGCACCTTTACGTATCCTTTCTCTATCAGCCGCTTCAAATGCCAGTTCACCGTACCTACCGCCACGCCAATCTGGGCAGCAAGTGATGCCTGGGTCATTTCTGGCTCTCTTTCGATCTGCTCAAGAATTACCAAATCGCGGCTGCTCTTCGCAGATGTCTTTGCTATGCTCTCAATATTCAATTATTGAATTATAAAACATCTGCAGATTATCGTCAAGGATAAATTTTTCAATATGTCAGTTCCCCCAGATATTTAATAATCAAATCTTTTACAATGCGTTTATATTTTCAATAGATCTTTCTCATACTTATAATAAGTACCAATCAGCGGGGGGCTTTGCAGTAAGGGCTTCATCTCTAAATAGGTAAAGTTGATTTATGTTAATTAATTTCTAAAAGAAACGAAATGAAAAGTTAACTCTTGAAGGTATATAATTCTGAAGTTGGATATTCAGTTTCGTATTAATTTTCTTCTTTGTGAATGATTTTTTTCTAGTAATAATTAGATCGTCATATCTCTGGGTTTTAATAATGAAATTAACCACTTAATTAATTCAACCAAAGATCTGAAAAGTCGAATTATCTAAATAAAACAAATGATTCCTTTCTTTAATTGTGGTTTCAAACTTTTAGTGCAACAAGATTATTAATGACTTCATCAGGTTTGAAAAAATCCAAAGCTTTTCGAGGTCTATCATTTAGCTTTCTTTGGACTCCTTTTATTTCTTCTTCTGATACC
>DUED01000011.1 GCA_011176685.1 Anaerolineae bacterium | reverse complement strand
TGACTGAAGAATATAATCCCGCAGCCTTTTATGCTTTGCCATTTTACTCTTTCCGGTTCGTCTTGAGGATGCTGCAGTTTGCGCTCGTTTCCTGGCACCAAAGGCCCTATATCCAGTTTGCCCACTACTCCGATATATTTCCCGAGAAATAGTGCTTGTTGCCCACCCTAATTGTTTGGCTATCTCTGCAAGCGCTTGCTTATTTGCTAAGCATCGACTAATTTCTTCTCGTTCTGTATTTGTTAGGTGTTTATATTTTCCTTCTTGCATACGAATGATTTTAGCTCCTCATCCGTTGCACTAAATGTCTGAATTAACAATACATAATAATCAATTTTTTTAGCAAAAATACCCCGTTATCAAACCAGGGTACGGACTCCGTACCCTGGTCTCTATTACATCGTTCTTATCGGACTAGAAGTCGAAGTCGTCGATGTTGTCGGCATCGAACACTTGGGGATCACCCAGAAGGACTTCGCCATCTGCACCAACAGTGAAGGTGCCGAGGCGACCACCATCGAAGGTTTCACCCTCTTCGCCCTTGATTTCGCCAGTGAGCAGGGCATGTGCCATAAAGATGGATAGATATGCCTGATCCAATGGTACCCACAGAGCAAACTGCGGCATAGTGCCACTCTTGACATAGGCGCGCAGCTCGTTCGGCAGACCTAAACCGGTGACTTTGATCTGATCCTGCAAGCCCTCGTCCTCAACAGCACGGGCAGAAGCAGCGACACCAACACTGGTTGGGGAAATAATGCCCACCAGGTCGGGATAGCTCTTAAAGAGCCCTAAAGCTTCGTCGTAGCTCTTCTGGTCTACATCATCACCGTAAACAGTTCCAACAAATTCCATCTTGGAGTACTTGGGATCCTTCCATTCCTCCATCATCCATTCGATCCAGGAATTCTGGTTGGTCATGGTGGCGGCGGCGCTCAGAATTGCTACCTGGCCCTCGCATACATCAGGACCACCGAGAATATCGCACATCATCATGACATTGATGCGGCCGATCATTTCGGTTGAAGCCTGGTTCTGGAAAAGCTGGCGGCAGGCAGTATCAGAGTCCCAAGAAACAACTACGATGCCATCATCCATAGCCGCATTCAGGGTCGGGCATAGCGCTTCATAATCGTCAGCGGATACAAGAATCGCACTTACGCCTTGCGCCATTGCAGATTCGATCAATTCAATCTGCTTGGCTGCATCTGGCGTGTCTGGCGAGTTGATGATCAGTTCATAGCCCAGTTCATCCGCAGCTTCCTGTGCGCCAGGATAGGAGTTCTGTTCAAAGTATGGGATACCAGCAACCTTGGCTATAAAGAACATGCTTTTTCCAGCCGCTTCTTCTTTTGGAGCGCAGGCACTAAGAAGCAGCGCTAGAACCATAACACTTAGCAGAAAAATTTTCTTCATTTTTTCCTCCGTTAAATTTTAATAGTTGATTTGACTTTTGGACACTCAAACAGCTAATATTTATTTTCCCAGAATACCACCTCCTTTTAAAAGACATATTCTTATTCATAGTTTATACTTTTTGAAGATTTTTTTCAACTGCTTTCTTTCGTCTTTTTCGGCGAATTATGTCGACCAGTTTAGGAAGCAAAATTGCTGCAACTAATAATGCTCCAAAGGCTATTTTTTGAATTGGACCTCTGACATTTAGCAAATTCATCAACAATCTGACAAATCCTAGTAAAAATAAGGAAAGAATTACACCTGGCATTGTTCCGGCACCCCCTGTTGTCATTACGCCTCCCAGGACTACAGCTGTGATCACACTCAATTCATAACCAGAAGCAATATCAGCGTCTACGCTTCCATATCGAGAAGCCATTATCATCCCGGCTATTGCTGACATAAAGCCGGTAATTGCGAAGATGAATATTTTCACCTTGTCTACTGGTACACCTGAATAGCGACAGGCGTCTTCATTTTGACCCATAACATACAAATACCGTCCAAGGTAAGTGTAATGAAGTAATAATGTGAAAATGACTGTGAAAAAAGCAAATATTACTAGAGGATTTGGAATAATAGTTCCTGGAAATGTTTTCTGGCCAATAGAATTGAAAGAGTCGGGAAAACCTTTTACTGTAAATTCTCGGAGCAAAGTGTAAGCGATCCCTCGAAAAAGAGAGTAAGTCCCAAGCGTCGCTACAAGAGAAGGAAGTTTTACCACACCAACTAGGATCCCATTTAACAAACCTCCCAGGGTGCCAGCAACAATGCCAATCAGTACAGCGATCCAAATTGGCACACCTCTTTCAAAAAGAACTGCCATAACAACAGCACTCATGAGCAAATTGTTTGCGACTGAGAGATCAATACCGCCGGTAATGATTATAAAAGCCATGGGAAGAGCCATTAGACTTACTTCCATGAAATTCTTTGTATTCCTCAGTTGATTTTTGAGATTTAAAAAATGAGGTGACAAAATGGAACCAATAACAATAACAATTAAAATGATGATTACTAGCTGAATTTCCCATTTTGAAAAGTAAACCAGGATATTCTGAGCTGTAGTATTTTTTTTCTTTGATGAAAACATTGTTTCTTTATAATCTCCGAATTTATTGTTGCTTTCCCAGACGACGATTAATTAAGGTGTCAAACACAACCGCAATAATGATCAAAATACCATTGATTGTCAAACGCCAGAATGGGTTGATGTTTGAAATCGTTAGCGCGTTGCCAATAATTCCAATTAAAAATGCGCCAAGAATGACCCCTATCACACTACCCGAACCGCCAAAAATACCCACTCCACCAACAACACAGGCTGCGATAGTCTGTAATTCAAACCCCCCGCCTGTTTCGTGAGTTACTGACCCATAGCGGGATGCCCATAATACTGCTGCAAATCCTGACAGGGTTCCTGAAATTGCAAAAACTATGAAAGTAATTTTATTTACTGGAATACCTGCAACTTCCGCGGCAGTTGGATTACTTCCCAGCGCGTATATTTGGCGTCCAAACCGTGTATATTTCAAAAAGAGAACAGTAATAATAGCGATCAGGACAGCATAAATAATTAGAGCTGGAACGCCGAAAATTCGCATTCGTGTAATTTCCAGAAATGCGGGGTCGAGCCGATAAGTATTAACCCACTCGCCCTTACTAAACACAACTACCATCCCACGAAATATATGCATTGTTGCCAAGGTGGCGATCATTGCTGGAAGTTTGCCTTTGGTAATCAATATGCTGTTTATTATCCCTAGTCCTAAGCCAAGTACAGTGCCCATGAGAACAGCTAATGCCATGGGAAAATCATATTTATCGCGGATAAATAGTCCAACAACCATTGCCACCAATCCAATAATAGACCCAACTGATAGGTCAATTCCGCGAATAATGATAACTAACATCTGCCCACATGCAACAATAATTGTGATAGCGATGGCTAGAAAAATATCTTCAAAATTATATGAGGTCAGGAAAATAGGTTGACGTAGAGTAATAACGAACATTAATATGAGTGTTATCAAAACGATGCCCATCTCACGCCAAGTGCTGAATTTAGCGAGCAAACCATTTGAATTAGGTTTTGCCTTGTTTATTGCTACAATTTTTCCCATAGTGGATAATTCCTCAACGCTAGATTTATGCTTTTACTTTCGTTTTTACTTGACGATTATTACCCAGGAGGTTTCGGGCAGTTGCTACAGCCATAATTTTTTCTTGAGTTGCTTCTTTGCGCTTGAACTCACCTGTCATTTTTCCTTCACACATTACTAACACTCGATCACTCATGCCTAGAACTTCAGGCAATTCTGATGAGATCATTAAAATAGCCATCCCATCCCTAGCCAGTTCACTCATCAACTTGTGAACAGCGGCTTTTGTCCCCACGTCGATTCCTCTTGTGGGTTCATCTAAGATTAAAATTTGTGGTTGTGTGCCTAACCATTTAGCTAATACGAGTTTTTGCTGGTTACCGCCGGATAACTCCTGGGCAAGTTGATGCAGCCCAGATGATCTCACATCTAATTTTTTATGCATTGCTTTTGCGCGTGTTGTTTCCTTTTTGCGGTTTATAAAATAAAAACGAGAAAATTTTCGAAGAATAGGCAATGAAATATTTTTAATAATATTTGATGCAAGCACCAGTCCATGTAGCTGCCTGTTCTCTGGAACATATGCAAATCCTAAAGCCATAGCTTTTTGTGGTGAATCAATCTCGATTTTATTCCCATCAATGTAAAAGTCTCCACTATCTGCAGGAGTAACACCAAATAACGTATTAGCAACATCTGTCCGGCGCGCACCCACTAAACCAGCTAAACCCAATATCTCTCCTCGATGAAGCTTGAAGGAAATATCTTCGAAAATACCCTCTCTTGTAAGGTTTTTAACCTCTAGTGTCACCCCCCCCTGTTTTACTTGTAGCTTGGAAAACATTTCGGCGATATTTCGGCCGACCATCATGTGAACAAGTTCCTCGTGGGTTAATCCTTTTACTTCACGTGTGTCAACGTATTGTCCATCGCGAAATACAGTCACACGATCGGCAATCTGAAAAATTTCATCTAAACGGTGTGAAATAAAGAGGACTGTTTTATTAGACTCTTTTAACTTGCGGACAATCCGAAACAGGTCTTCGACTTCATGTAGGGTTAATGCCGAAGTTGGTTCATCCATTATCAGAATTTGCGCATCAAACGATAAAGCCTTTGCAATCTCGACCATTTGCATTTGGGCAATTGAAATCCCTATGACCTTTCTACGTACATCAATTTTGACACCTAACTCTTTTAATGGCTGTACAGCTATTTTATTCATTTTCTGCCAATCAATTATTCCGATTTTCGTCATGGGCTCATGACCAATGAAAATGTTTTCGGCGACAGATAAATCTGGGAATAGTGAAGCTTCTTGAAATATTGCAGATATGCCCAGTTCCCGGGCATCTTGGGGATTATTGATTTCAACAGGTTGTCCATCGAAAATAATCTGGCCGGCATCAGATGGGATGACCCCCATAAGGATTTTTACAAGTGTTGATTTTCCAGCGCCATTTTCCCCTACCAATGCATGCACCTCACCTCTGCGAAGTTCCATTTTCACATCCACAAGTGCTTTTACGCCTTCGTAGGATTTGAAAACATGTTTTGCTTCAATGATAGGCTTGTTGTTTGATGGTTTTATCATAGACAATCCCAATTCTTTTTTCTTTTAGAATATATTTATATTTTTAATAAAATGAGCTGTCATGCACTTAATATTATTGCGTATCTGATAATACATAAAATTTTTAAAATTCTGATAATATAGTTCTTTAACCATCATAATTATTAATAATTAATTAATCCCTAATTTTTTTTGAAAATAATTTAAGTAATTGAGGAGTGGGCTGTGCAAAATGTATACCCTTTTATTGTAATGTTGCTTCTATTCTTCTTAGAAAAAATTCTTGCTTCCGGTATCAAACCCTTTTTTCTTTGTGCGTCCACTTGTATAGTTGTATATACTGCATTACGCAGAGTATATTAGCATAACACATTTGCTTTGTCAACAAAGGTAATTTATTGTATCAAATTATAATTCCTCTCACTTGCTTAAATAAAGCCGTTTATTCCTGCACAATTTAACCAGTACTCCGCAATGTTGAAACTATTGCAAAATGGAGATACTCATTATATATTGATGGAATTTTTACCCAATAAATCGAAATCATTATCGACTGGATAACCTTACATGAAAGTCATAGCGATCACCACGCCATAATGATATCAAATATTCGAGAGGAATATTGTTTACATCATATGTGACGCGGGTAATTTCGAAAAGGGGGTTCCCTTCTGAAATTTGCAAAATTTCTGCTTCTTCTTTGGTCGCTGCACGGGTGCGGATGGTTTGCTCGCCATCGCGAGGTTGAATATGATATACATTCTGCCAGATTGAGTACAGTGACCCTGATAGATCATTCTTTATAATGTCTGGCATTAATGCCACAGGTAAAAAAGCGCGCTGTAAGCTGATTGGCTCATCATTTGCTAGGCGTAAACGGTATACCTCCCAGACCTTTTCCCCATCGGATAATTTAAGACTTTTCTTTACGTGTACACGTGGTGATACATGAGTGATGCTTAACACCTCAGTACGAGGTTTCCAGCCACGGCTTTTTAGGTCCTCAGTTGTGGAGCGCAGATAGGATAAGTCAAGCTCTACTCTTCTACGCCGTATAAAAGTACCGCGTCCCTTTTCTCTATAAATTAATCCCTCGCGTTCCAGCAGGTCCAAAGCATGTCGAATGGTTCCACGGTTTACGTTGAACTTATCGCAGAGTTCGGCTTCAGAGGGAAGGAGAATCTCTTCCTGACCCTGCTCGTCTTTAATATCTGAAATGGATTCGCGTAAAATCTGAACGATTTGGTAATAATAGGGGACCGGCAGGTCTTTGTTTATTCTGCGGAGACTTAATTTTTCGACAGTCATTTTAATAAAAATCTGTATCCAGTCAATTATAAGCTTGTATGAACAAGTGTACCTTTTTTTATTCTAACAAATGGTAGTTTCATTGTCAACAAGGTGAGGAAAAGTTTTATTTAACCAGAAGTGTTATTTATGGTCATTAATCTTTTTGATTAATTACTAATTTGCACCTCTTGCTTGACGTCTTTGTTGATTAATGATATATTATACTTGTATACATGTATAAACAAGTATATTGACAATAGTACCTTTATCGTTCTTCTTATTTTTATGTTTTATGCGAATTTTAAAGAATCGAGATGAAAACGCTATTGTTATCGCGGGTTTAAATGTTAAATAATATTACATTCCAAGGAGGAGTAAGAAATGAAACGTATTTTTGATCCTGACATGTTCAACTTCATGTGGGAAAGTATCGATCACGACCGTTATATTGTAGCGACTTATTACATTGAGGACACACTTGAAGACCAAGACTGGATAGAACACCTTTTACAGGTCCAGCGTATGGCGCTTGAGGGTTCCACCTCAAGCTGGATGCGTGTGAAAGAGGATAGCAGCTCAGTTCGTGAAAGATTTACGAGCAAGGTCCTTGGTTACTTTGAAGTCCCAACTGATAATAAACACAAAAAAGCAGCTGTAATCCAATTGGGTTTTCCAATTGGTGCCTGGGACACTAACCTTAATATCCCGATGATGCTACTGACAATTGCCGGGAATGCTTTTGTTTTTTCGGACGTTGTAAAACTTTTAGATGTCTATTTTCCAAAGGATGTTGTTTCCCGCTTTAAAGGACCAAAGTTTGGCATTTCGGGTTTACGCAAAAAGAAAAATGTGTTTGATCGACCGATGGTTCTACACATTATCAAACCCAAAATGGGTATGACCCCTGAACAAACTGCTAATCAGGTTTATCAAACTGCAGTGGGAGGTGCTGATTTTGCTAAGGATGACGAAATGCTGGCAGATCTCGAAAATTCTCCCTGGGAAAAACGGTTAGAAGCTGTGTTAAAAGCGGTTGACAAAGCTGAAAAAGAAAGTGGTAACAGACTGACATATATGCTAAGTATCACAGATGCCCCTAATAAAATTATTGAAAAAGCCAAGAAAGCAGTAAAGCTTGGTGCTCAAGGGTTGTTAGTTGCCTATTCAGCCGGGTTACCTGTTTTGCGTGAGTTAGCAGAAGACCCTGAGATTAATGTCCCTATACTATGGCATATCTCTCACATGTTAAGCTCATTGGACAGTATTAATTTCCCGACCTTTTCTAAATTAGCCCGATTATGTGGCGCCGATATGATGCTTTCTCCTTGCATCTGGACCAGTATCCCAGCTGTTCCGCCTGAGGGGTGTGCGCGCAATTATCAAGTGATGACAGCACCCATGTATGACTTGAAAAAAACCTGGCCAATGCCTGCTGCGGGCATGTATCCTGGTTTGATTCCTGTGTTAATGGAGGAGTTTGGAGATGATATGGTCATCCCGGCAGGTGGGGGAATGTTAGGTCATCCCACAGGATATACCGAAGGCGCAAAAGCTTGGCGTCAAGCGATTGAGGCAATGAAGGCAGGCAAATCTCTTTCAGAATACGCCAAATCTCACCCAGAGCTGAAAGCCGCCATTGAAAAATGGGGAATCCGCAAACGCCCAAAGACATACTGGGGTTATGTAAGCAAGGAGTTTAACCCCGCTTATGCGGATAAAAACCTCGATCTTTAGTAGAATCTAGTGCTAATATTTCAAAAAAGGATAAGGGCGTATTGATGGGCGATAAAAACGATCTTAATACTAGCTCTTATCCTTCAATATTTACAATAGTAAGAAAGAAAAAATATTTAAATATATCCATATGAGCAAGGACAATAAAAATCTATTACCATCTGTGGATACTTTGATTAATATGTATCATACAATGGTGCTTATTCGCCGGTTTGAAGAGCGAGTAAATGAGCTTTATCTGCAAGGGCGCATACCTTCCACTCTGCATCTTTACATTGGTCAGGAAGCAATTGCTACTGGGGTATGCGCTAATCTCCAAACAACAGATTACATCCTTAGTACCCATCGGCCACATGGGCACGCGATTGCGAAAGGAGTTGGCATTAACTCCATCATGGCAGAGCTTTTTGGCAAAGCTACTGGCTGCTGTAAAGGCAAAGGTGGTTCAATGCATGTGGGTGATTTCAGTGTAGGCATGTTCCCTGCAATTGCGATTGTAGGAGGGAATGTACCCATTGCAGCTGGCGCTGCATTGGCACAAAAAATGCAGGCAAAGGAGGGGGTCACAGTATGCTTTTTTGGAGATGGTGCTGCAAATGAAGGCGCGTGGCATGAAGCGCTGAATGCTGCTTCTATATATAATTTGCCGGTAGTTTTTATTTGCGAGAATAATCTCTATGCTGCTTCAACTCCTTTCTCACTCGCATTTCGCGTTGAGAATGTTGCCGACCGCGCATGTGCATATGGCATGCCAGGTGTGATTGTGGATGGGAATGATGTTCTTGAGGTATATAAGACTGCTCGCCAAGCCCTTGAGCGCGCCCGCGTCGGAAAGGGACCAACACTTATTGAATATAAAACATACCGGCAATGCGGGCATTCCCGTTCTGACCCACGTGGTTATCGTAGCAAAGAAGAAGAAGAGCAGTGGAAGAAAAAAGACCCCATTCCCCGTTTTCGTCAATTCCTGCTGCAAAACCAAAAAACAGAAGAAAAGAAATTAAAAAGCATTGAAGCCGATGTTGAAAAAGCTATTAATGAAGCTATCGCATTTGCTGAAAAAAGTCCTGAGCCTGATCCCAAGGAGGTTTACAGCGATGTCTTCAAGGAGTGAGCTATGGCAGAGATAACCATTGTTGAAGCAATCCGGGAGGCAATACGAGAAGAAATGCAACGCGATGAGCGGGTTTTTTGCATCGGGGAGGATATCGGTATTAAGGGGGGTTTTGGCGGAGCGTTCACTGTAACTCTAGGGCTTACTGAGGAGTTTGGACATGACCGTATTATTGATACCCCGATTTCAGAAATTGCTATTTGTGGATTAGCAATCGGTTCGGCAGTCGCAGGCATGCGGCCTATCGCTGATGTTCAGTATGGTGATTTCCTTTTTTGCATGATGGATCAAATTGCAAATCAGGCGCCTAAGCTTAGATATATGTCTGGAGGGCAGGTTTCGGTCCCATTGGTAATGCGTGCACCAGTTGGTTCTACACGACGCGGCGCGCAGCATGCTCAATGTCTTGAGGGATTCTTCACACATGTCCCTGGGTTAAAAGTTGTCGTTCCTTCCACTGCATATGATGCAAAAGGACTCTTAAAAAGCGCTGTTCGGGATGATAATCCAGTTCTGTTCTTTGAACATAAAATGCTTTATGGGTCAAAAGGTGCCCGAGCAGTAGAAGGTGCACTCACTCCGATTGGAGATGTGCCCGAGGGAGAGTATTTGGTGCCTATTGGAAAGGGTATTGTTCGCCGTGAAGGTAAGGATGTGACTATCGTTGCAATTCACCGCGAGCTATACTATTCACTCTCTGCAGCTGATAAATTAGCAAAGCGTGGTTTGGATGTAGAAATTATTGATCCACGCACACTTGTTCCGCTTGATAAAGAACTTATCTATAAATCGGTGCGCAAAACTGGGCGCCTAGTGATTGTTGAGGAAGATAATCTCACGAATGGTTGGGGTGCTGAAATCGCAGCATTGGCTGCAGATGAAATCTTTGAGTGGCTGGATGCCCCAATCAAGCGTGTAGCAGCGCCTGATGTGCCGCCTCCTTTTGCACCTGTATTAGAAAAAGAGTACTTACCGAGCGAAGAAAAAATTATAAACGCAGTGCTCTCGATTACTTGAGGTATTGCAATGACAATTGATATTATTGTTCCTCCCCTTAGCCAGACCATGGATTCTTTAATTCTGCTGGAATGGCAAAAGAAGGTTGGTGAACCGGTTACAAAAGGAGAAACTCTCTTCACGGTGGAAACTGATAAAGCAACGCTTGAAGTCGAATCACCAGCAACAGGTATTATCTATGAGGTATATGCAGCACCTAACACAGAAGTACAAGTTCGCTCCGTTATTGGAAAAATCCTTGAGCCCGGAGAGGAAACACCACAGAAGGGTATGAAAACGGGGGGGATACCTGAGATTCTAAAAGCTGAAAAAATGCCAATATCAACATCGGAGGAAACTCTAAGGGCTGATAAAAATAAAATCCTTAATAAAAATATACCAATACGCATATTCTCCAGCCCACGTGCCCGCAGAATGGCCTTTAAACACTCCATTGATCTCTCGAAAATCAAACCCAGTGGACCTCGAAATATGGTCATTGAAAATGATGTCAGGGCGTTTTTTGAGAAACACCAGGAGGTTTCAACAACAGGGCTCACACCAGCTCGCAAGACTATAGCACGCCGCATGATCGAAAGCCATCAGACTACAGCCCCGGTAACTTATATGAGTGAAGCTGATGCTACTGAATTAGTTAAATTGCGAAAAAACATCCTGAAAGAAATTGAAAGAAAAGATGTACGATTAACTTATACTGACTTTTTCATTAAAATTGTCTGCCTGGCACTAGGAAGCTATCCGGATTTAAACGCAACCTTTGATGGAAAAGTCCTTACACGTTATGATCATGTGCATATAGCACTTGCAGTAGATACAGAACGGGGATTGCTAGCGCCAGTAATTAAAGACGCTGACTGCATGAGTGTTCGTGAATTATCCAGGCAGCGTAATACAATAGTAGAACGAGCTATTCATGGTGAGATCAATCTGAGCGAATTGCGCGGCGGCACCTTTACAGTTACTAACTTAGGTACAATGGGCATTGACCACTTCACGCCAATCATCAATCCACCACAAGTAGCCATTCTGGCAATAGGTCGCATCAAAGAGGTGCCTGCCGAGTATCAGGGCAAAATATGTTTACGATCTAAAGTCGGCCTATCTGTTACTTGCGATCATCGTATTATTGATGGTGCACCGGCAGCACGTTTTTTAAAAAATATTTGTGATCTTGTGGATAACCCAAAAAGGGAATGGGTTTGAATATCGGATAAAAAAATTGTTCTTCTATTTTAAGATTTAACTTTTTTTCTACAAATCTAAATATAATTCAATTAATAAACGCAAATCATTTATTACAATAGAAAGGTTATTAATCAATGGACAAAACTTTAAACAAACTTATTCAGCTTTCACACCAATTGGCAGAGAACCAATATCAGCTGGTCATCCTTGGTGAAGGAAATACCAGCGCTGATTGTGGCGATGGAACTTTCTGGGTGAAAGCCTCGGGAAGCCAACTGGCAACCATCGATGAGGAAGGATTCAGCAGGGTTAATAAGGAATTTGTGCTTGGTTTAATCAAGAGGGGTCAGATGACTGACCAAGAGGTAGCTGCCGGATTAAAAGATTCTCTTGCCGATAAAAGCCACCATAAACCTTCTGTAGAGACTTTCCTGCATGCGATCTTTCTCAGCGAAGGCAGCGCAAAGTGGGTGGGGCATACCCATCCTGTTTCCATCCTATCATTTCTTTGCAGCAAAGTCGGGGCGGAGCCTTTTCTTAATCATATATTTCCAGATGAGATAGTGGTTTGTGGAGAGTTACCGATGGTTGTCCCTTATGTGGACCCCGGTTTTCCACTTGCAAAGAAAATGCTTGATACTTTGCGGAGTTATCAAGATAAAATGGGTTATTCGCCCAAAATGGTATTAATGGAGAATCATGGACTATTGGCATTAGGGCAAACACCTAGGGATGTATTCAATATTTCCATTATGGCGGATAAATGGGCACGTGTGATGATTGGGAATTATATTATGGGTGGTCCCAATTATCTTAGCAAAAAGTATGCCAATCGTATTGAAAATCGGCCAGATGAACACTTTCGAAGACAAAAGTTAGCTAAATAAGTAGAGACATTTTGGTTGCAAAAAAAGACCATATTCATGAATTAGAGAAAAGATTAGATAATTTTGATCCTCAAGTACGCTTTAATAGTCTGCTGGAATTGAAAGCGTTGATGGATGAGGGAGAAATAATCCCACAGAAAGTGCGACCAATTGCTAATCTGCACTGCCATACGTTCTTTTCCTATAACGCATATGGATATTCCCCTACCCGACTTGCCTGGATTGCAAAACGTATTGGCATAAAATATATTGGTATAGTTGATTTCGATGTGCTTGACGGGGTTGATGAGTTTCTGCAGGCATGTGAAATTATCTGTATACGCGGTTCAGCTGGCATAGAAACTCGTGTGTATATTCCAGAATTCTCGAAATTTGTTATTAGCTCACCCGGCGAACCCGGCATAAGCTACCATATGGGAATAGGTTTTACCTCATTCCATGCGCCAGAGTCTGTTGCGGGCATGCTTGATGAATTCAGCCAAAGGGCGGATTTGCGCAATCGTTCAATGATGGAGCGGTTGAATGATTTCCTTCATCCTTTACACATTGACTATGATAGCGAGATTCTTCCCTTAACTCCTGCAGGCACAGCTACAGAGAGGCATATGATAGCGAAGATTGTGCAAAAAGCGCAGGAGACACTCCAAAGTCCAATCGATTTTTGGATAGAAAAATTAAAAACAGACCGTAATATAATCATGCAAAAGATTGAAAAACCACAAGTTTTTCAAAACTATGCACGCGCTAAGTTAATGAAGCGGGGAGGTATTGGCTATGTCCAGCCAACACCAGAATCATTCCCTACAATCGAGGAATTCCATCACGTTATTGAAGAATGTGGTGCGCTACCATGTGCAGCCTGGCTGGATGGCACTTCGCAAGGGGAGCAAGCCATTGAGGATTTGCTTGGTTTATTAATTGAAAAAGGATTGGTTGCAATAAACATCATACCTGATAGAAATTGGAATATCGATGATCCTGAGGTAAAGAAAGTCAAACTGAAAAATCTTTATCAGGTAGTAGAGCTTGCATATAACCTCAATCTACCAATCAATATTGGTACAGAAATGAACAGCTTCGGGCAGAAACTCGTGGATGACTTTAATGCTAAAGAATTTACACCAGTTCGAGATGCGTTCCTTCGAGGGGCAGATTTTATTTACGGGCATATGCAGATGGAGCGTAGCCTAAAAATGGGTTATCAAAGTACTTGGGCGAAAAGAAATCTGCCATCTAGGAGAGAACGCAATGTGTTTTTTGAAGAAGTAGGAAAAGCGATCCCACCTGACAAAAGGGGAAGAGCTATGCTTGTGCAAATTAATGCTTCTCAATCCCCCGCCGCAATATTAGAGAAATTGAAATCCAATTTATGAATGAAGTGATTAGGAGTACATGATGTCAGTAAAAATAGATCATTATAAAATGGGTATTCCACCAAAGAGAAAGACAAACCGTCTCTGGCCCCTGTATGGGGCAGGCATCGAGAATTTAGGTATAGACAATAAACCGATAGAAGTCCCAATACCTGTTTATGGTTCTGATGAACTGTTAGTGCGGCATGACGCCTGCGGCTTATGTTTTTCTGATGTTAAAGTCATCCGCTTGGGGATGGACCACCCCAGAATTTACAGGGATATAAAAAAAGAACCGGTTGTATTGGGGCATGAAGTTGTCATGACTGTGGTTGGCATTGGAGAGAACCTAACAGACCAGTATAAACTAGGAGACCGATTCATAATCCAGGCGGCCATCTTCATAAATGGGATAAGTTATGCATATGGATATGAGATTCAAGGTGGTCTCTCTCAATACAATGTCATCGATCAGCGTGTTCTAAACGGCGATCATGGCAACTATCTAATTCCGGTAAATACCCTTACTGGTTACGCGGAGAGTGCTACTGTTGAACCATGGGCCTGCGTGATTGCTGCTTATAATCTTGAATACCGCACCAAACTGAAACCAGATGGTGCTACCTGGATAATTGGACCGGATAACCAGGCAAGCTATCAGATTAGTCATGGTTTGGATGAACAAGAGCATCCCTCCAAAATTCTATTGACCAATCTTCAAGGGGCTTTTGGAAGTTGGGTTAGGGGGAAGGCAGAAAAACTTGGCATTGAAATTGTGGAAGTGGTAAATCTGGCTGATATCAAAGATAAGTTAGATCCCAAAGCGAAAGTGGACGATATTATCTTGCTTAGACCCACAGCGGAACTAATTGAACAAGTTAGCCCTCATCTTGCCTTTCATGGCATCATGGCATTAGTAAGCAATAAATCGCTGGAAAGAAAGGTAAAAATTGATGTTGGTAGAATTCACTACAATCGCTGGGTTTATATTGGCGGCTCAGAAACGGATATTGCGCGTTTGTACTCACATATGCCAGTGAGATCTTCATTAAAACCTGGGGGAAGGGTACTTTTTGTAGGGGCTGGGGGGCCAATGGGTCGCATGCATGTCCAACATGCCATTGAAGCAAAAGATGGTCCTTCCACTATTATATGCACAGATGTAAGTAAATTGCGTCTTAATGACCTCTATCTGTCCCATGCTGAAGAAGTAAAAAAGAAAGGCATTGAATTAATATGCTTAAATCCCAAGCATGAGGATTACATGAATAGAATGGAGATTTTTAAAGAACAGGGTTTTGATGATGTTATCGTGTTCGCACCTATTACATCAGTAATATCGGATTCAGCAACGTATTTGGCGCGGGAAGGTGTAATGAATATTTTTGCAGGTGTTGCACGGGGCACTTTTGCAGAACTTGATTTGAACGATACTATATTCAAAGACGTGCGCTTTATTGGTCACTCTGGTTCGGCTATTGACGATATGCGGTTAATGCTAAATAAAGTTGAGACTGGACAACTTAACACAAACCACTCAGTGGCTGCGATTGGATCCCTTGGAGCTGTGAAAGATGGGATGAGAGCTTTGATTGATGCAACTTTTCCTGGAAAAGTTGTCATCTTCCCACATATTAAGAATTTGCCACTCACAGCTCTTCCAGATTTGAAAGAAGTATTACCAGAAGTGTTTTCAAAACTGAAGAATGGCAGGCAATGGACTAATGAAGCAGAAGAAGCGCTTCTTGATTTAATGTTAGAAGATGAGGATTGAGTTAACTATGTATCTGACAGATCATATTGCTATGGTCACTGGAGGTGCGCAAGGCTTGGGGAGGGCTATCTGCCACCGCTTGGCTACGGAAGGTGCTCATGTTGTAGTAGTTGACATAAATAAACAAGGGGCAGCAGAAACGGCAACGGAAATCACGCAAACAACAGATAGACAAGCCCTTAGCTTTAAGGTGGACGTTACTAAAGAGGATCAAGTATCCCGCATGGTGGATGAAACGGTAAAGAAATTCAATAAATTGGATATCTTGGTATCAAACGCTGGTATTTTAAAAGCAGGCGCTATTGATGAATTCTCTGCCAACAACTGGAAAGCTGTGATGGATGTTAATTTATACGGCTATTTTCTATGCGCCAAGCATGCCGCCCGAATTATGAAAGCCCAACGGAGTGGCGTGATCATCCAGATTAATTCCAAATCAGGGAAGAAGGGCAGTTACAAGAATTCTGCCTATGCGGCGTCAAAATTTGGTGGCATAGGTTTAACCCAGAGCATTGCGCTGGAACTTACTGAGTTTGGGATTCGTGTGAATGCCATTTGTCCGGGTAATCTGCTTGATTCTCCCTTATGGGTGAATTCTCTTACCAAACAGTATGCGCGCAACCTTGGTATCACAGAAGATAAAGTTAGACAGCGCTATATAGACAAAGTGCCGATGAAACGCGGATGCACTTACGATGATGTTTGCAATTTGTTGGTTTTCCTTGCCTCTGATCTATCCAGTTACATGACAGGTCAAGCCATTAATGTCACTGGCGGGCAGGAGATGCGTTGATATAAAAGGAAATATGATAAGTGTAAATCTTTCTAACCAAGTTGCTGTTGTTACTGGAGCCAGTCGAGGCATTGGCAAAGCAATCACGTTATCGCTAGCTGAACAGGGTGCAAAGGTGATAGCAGCATCCAGGACACGCGATGACCTTTGTAAAGTTGTTGATGAAATAAAGCATCGCGGTGGCGAAGCTGTCTTTGTTGAGACGGATATTTCTAAAGAGGATGCCATTCTGAATCTATTTAATTTCGTGGATAAATCTTTTAGTAAATTGGACATCCTCATAAATAACGCTGGTTTGGGAAAATATGGAAGAATTCAAGACTTTTCTGCAGATGATCTGGATGCGGTCTTGAGCGTGAATGCGCGTGGTACATACCTATGTTGCCGTGAAGCCATACGCCGGATGATTCCACACCGAAAAGGCACCATTATTAACATTTCAAGTGTAGTCGGATTCAAGGGCTATGTAAATCAATCTGCCTATACTGCCAGTAAACATGCTGTAGTGGGATTGACAAAGTCCCTGGCTGCTGAAGTTCAGGAATTTAACATTCGCGTGAGTGTTATCCATCCTGGAGGTGTGGACACAAAATTAGCGCAATCAGCAAGACCAGATTTGGACCGCTCAATTTTAATGAAGCCCAATGACATTGCCCACGCAGTTTCGTTTTTGTTGAGTTTGTCTGATCGCTGTGCTATTGATGAAATCTATATACGCAGGCGTACGAGCAAACCCTTTTAGAGAATAATATTTTACAAAAATTAAATACTGATTAGTGTGGAGGTTATTTGTTATGACGGGTAAAAAAATTGCCCATACCATTGAAAGCGTGTCTGCAATGATTGAGGAACAAGCGCTAACCAAAGAGCAGCTCTTAGGTTATTTACGTCAAACGATGGAAATCCGTGCTTTTGAAAACAATATTTCCAAATTGCTTGGGAAAGCAGTGCTTAAAGGAGCATCCCACTTGTACGCTGGTGAAGAAGCTGTGGCGGTGGGTGCAATTGGTGCATTGCAAAATGGTGACTTGGTTACTAGCACGCATCGTGGACATGGTCATGCTCATGCACATGGCGATAATGCTGTAAAAAAACCTGAAGCTAAACAAATACACTTTAATAAAATGATGGCAGAAGTGTTGGGGAAATCCGGTGGATATTGCAAAGGAAAAGGCGGCTCCATGCATATTGCTGATGTTGATCATGGCAATCTGGGCGCCACAGGTATTGTAGGAGGGAATATTCCCGTAGCAGTTGGGGCAGCATTAGCGCAAAAACTTCAGGGTACCAAAAAGGTTGTGCTTTGTTTCTTTGGGGATGGAGCTTGTAATACAGGAAATTTTCACGAATCCCTGAATTTAGCAAGTGTCTGGAATCTACCAGTTGTGTTTGTGGTTGAAAATAATATGTATGCCATGTCAGTGCCTTGGGCAAAAGCCAGCAAACTTCCAAATGCAGCCGCGAGGGTTTGTGCTTATGGCATCCCCGGAGAAGTCGTGGATGGTATGGACGTGCTGGCTGTGCGAGGAGAAGTAGCTAAAGCTGTTAAAAGAGCACGTAAGGGTAAAGGTCCTTCGCTTATAGAAGCCAAGACATACCGTTACTATGGCCATTCCCATTCCGATCCTCGTGCTTACCGCACAAAAAAAGAGGAGGCCAAATGGAAGGATAAGGATCCTATTACAAGGTTGAAGAACAACCTGATCGCGGTCGGTATTCTTGCAGAAAAAGAGTATGAGAGAATGGATAAGGCAGTGCAGAGTAAGTTGCATAAAGCAATGCAATATGCTGAAAAATCCCCACCGCCGGACCCCAAGGAACTGGAAACGGATGTCTTTGCTCCTTCAAAGATAAGTAAAAAGGAAATTGAAGCAGAAAAGTCCTTGCGCGAAAAAGTGCGTAAAGATACCAACATGCGCCAAATCTCTTATGCTGAAGCTATACAAGAGGCCCTCCGTGAGGAGCTGAATAGAGATAAGCATGTATTTGTGATAGGTGAGGATGTAGGCTTGTATGGAGGAGCATATGGCGCTACTCGTGGGCTTATCAAAGAATTTGGCAAATGGCGTGTGATTGATACACCCATCTCTGAAGCAGTCATTGGAGGAGCGGCGGTAGGAGCAGCCATGGTGGGTATGCGACCGGTCGCGGAGATTATGTATGTGGATTTCACTCCTTTAGCCATGGACCAAGTTGCAAACCAGGGAGCTAAGAACCGCTATATGTTTGGAGGAAAAACCAAAGTCCCGATGGTCATCCGCACAGAAGGTGGCGCTGGACGGGCTATTGCGGCCCACCACTCACAAAGCCTGGAAGCCCTTTGGACTCATTTCCCCGGCATTTATGTGGTTATGCCATCTACGCCCTATGATGTCAAAGGTTTGTTAAAAACTTCTATCCGTGATGATAACCCAGTGATGTTCATTGAACATAAAATGCTTTATAAAACCAAAGGGCCAGTTCCGGAGGAGGATTACATTATTCCCTTGGGCATTGCAGATATAAAACGGAGAGGAAAAGACGTGACTCTTGTAACATATTCACGTATGGTACTGCATGCTTTAGAAGCTGCAGAGATACTGGCTAAAGAAGGCATCGATGTGGAAGTGGTTGACCTGCGCTCGCTGAAGCCATTAGATACAGAGACTATTATCAATTCGATAAAAAAGACCGGGCATTTCGTGGGTGTAACTGAGGCGTATGAGAATACCAGTTTTATTAATGAAGTGATGGCACAAGTTAATGATCTGGCGTTTGACTGGCTAGATGCGCCTATGGTTCGTGTGGCAGCTGCTAATGTTCCTATACCGCGTGCAGAAGTGCTGGAAGACCTAGCTATACCGAATGCACAGAATATCATTGATGCTTGCAGAAAGGTGGTTAGCTAATGGCAGAGGAGCTGTTTATCCCAAAGATGGGCCAGACAGTTGAAGAAGTAACAATTATCAACTGGTTCGTTAAGGATGGAGATAAGGTTGAACAGGGTCAGGAATTGCTGGAAGTAGAGACGGACAAAGCAGTTTTTTCTGTCGAGGGGACTGCCAGTGGCTACATTCATATTGGTCCTTATAAAGTGGGCAATGTAGTTCCAATTCTGACTGTGGTGGCGGTAATAGGTGAGCAGGATGAAGCCTTCCAGGTCCCCAAGAGCATAGAACCAGGCATGGAAGAGAAGGAAACGTTGACGATTGCCGAAGATAGCGCTGCAGTAGAAATTAAACCTCAAGCAATAGTACCAGGTACGCAGGCGAAAATTTTAATTTCCCCACGAGCAAAAAAATTAGCCAAACAGAAACAGGTAGATATTGAAAAAGTGACCCCAACGGGGGATAGCGGATTACGCATAGTAGAAAAGGATGTCCTGGCCTATTTGGATAGACGTGCGGAAGTTAGCCCAGTCGAAAAGAGCATACCGGCAGTACCACCTCTGCCCGAATCTGAAGTATTGGAAAGAATTCCCTTGAAGGGCATACGTGGATTGATTGCCGAGCGCATGCTTGCAAGTGCACACACTACAGCTAAAGTTACCCTGCTCATGGAGGCAGACGCCACCAAACTGGTCGCTTTGCGGGAGAAGTTAAAAACAGAGGTGGAAAAGAAATGGGGCTTTACACCTGGTTACAATGACTTTCTAGTTAAAATTGTTGCCCGCGCACTGCGGCGTTTCCCTTATATGAATGCGAGACTGTCGCAAGGCATGATTGAGAGGTTGGCTCGCATTCACATTGGCATTGCAGTGGATGCAGAAGCGAGTTTGTATGTTCCTGTGATTAAAGATGTGGATCAGAAGGATTTGCACACCGTCGGAAAAGAATTCCGTCAGCGAATAGAAGAAATTCGCAATGGGACAATCAAGCCAGATGACCTTCGCGGGGGAACTTTTACAGTTACAAATTTAGGCAGCTATGATGTGCAGGGGTTCACGCCAGTAATCAACCTGCCCGAACTGGCGATTCTTGGCGTAGGGAAGATTGACTCAAAACCCGTTGTGCGCGAGGGTCAGGTGATTATACGAAAGATAGTGACGCTTTCTCTGGTCTTTGATCATCGCCTGGTAGATGGTGCCCCAGCAGCACAGTTCTTACAGTATATCAAGGAACTTATCGAGACTCCGAATGAAGTGATGCGCACTAAATGAGTTTTCTCTTTATTTAATAAAAGCAAGCCGCGTGAGCAGCTATTAATTTTATGTGCTCTATTGATAAGGAATTACTTCAATAGTTGCCAGCAGCTTTTCCACATCTTCTTTGTGGCAATCCGCTGTCGCGGGAGTTTGGATCACTGCTACGGCAGCAGCGAAACCCATTCTTAATCCCTCCTCCATGGGCTTATCAAACGCCAGCGCATAGGCGATTCCAGCTAGAACTGCGTCCCCAGCGCCAGCAATGCTCTCTAATTCTTGCACTTTAGGCGATGGAATGTGAAGAGTGCAGTCTTTCAATACTGCCAACGCGCCTTTTTCCCCTAATGTAGCTACGACTTGCGTGCCATAATCTTGCAGTACCTCTTTTGCGGCTATGTATGCATCTTCAATTGTCTCAACAGTCCTGCCTGCAATGCTGGCAAGTTCCGCGCGGTTAGGCTTGATAATTGTAGGATTCGCTTTCAACCCGGCGGCAAGATAAGGACCAGAGGAATCGAACACTATAGGCACCGAAAGCTTATGTGCCATAGAAATAATTTGCTGGAATAATTTCAGGTCAAGGCATTTAGGTAAACTGCTGCCTGTAATGACCGCTGAAGCGTTGTGCAGTGCAGCTTCGTACTTCTCCAAAAACAGTCTAACGTGATCTTGATTGATGATTAATGTATCAACAGCCAACGTGGATTGTCCCCCATTTTCCTGGTTGACAAGGTGCACATTCAGGCGTGTTTCACCCTGCACAGGAATAAAATCAGTCTCAACCCCCTTGCAATGCATGAGTTCCAGCATCTTTTCACCTGTGACTCCCGCCATAAATCCAATAGCCAGGGTTTTTATGCCCAACTCGCCCAGAATCCAGGCGGCACCTGCGGGTTTGCCACCAATTCCCCAGACGGTTTTCGTGGAGCGGATGGTCTCATTCCATCTGAAATTTGGCAGGAATAAGGTCCAATCAATGGTGGAATTGGGAGTGACAGAGAGGATCATCAAGCACCTTTATTTCCCATATTTTGCCGCTTGAGTCTTAAGCTGCAGCATACGCTTGTGCAAGCCAGGGGCATCCTGATAGATGCTTTCCAAAAGAGAGCTCATCAGCAGTATGCGAGCATTGCCATCAATGCGTGCCATAGCGTCAAAAGCGGCGCTGATGTCTTTCCCCAACACAAACAAACCATGCCAGGGTGCCATGACAGCGGCTGCCTGTTTCTTGAGAGCATCTTCTTTGAGGTGCATTTTTTCTGCAATTGATCGCGCTAGCTCAGCGGAATGTGCTGGAAAGAAATCGCTGAAACCTATCTCGCCGAATTTCAAGGTAGCTTCGATGACTGGGGGAATAGGAATGCCAGCCGCACAAAAGACCATCACGTTGCTAGCATGGGCATGTACTATACCGTTTCCCTCAGGGAATTCATTATAGAGCTTGTAATGCACTTTTGACTCGCGCGAAATTTCCCCCTCGCCCTCCAGCTTCTTACCTTGAAAATCAGTTACCAGTACTTGTTCAGGGCGTAGATGCCATTGGAATTTTGCCCCGCTGTAACGCGGCGTGATGCATACTTGGTTTCCAACGCGAGCACTGATATTTCCACCAGCAGTATCTGTGAGATGGCGGTCAAACATTAACTTGCCAAATTCACAAATTTTTTTACGCATTTCTTGAACTTCGTCTGTCATGATTTAATCCTAATACTCTGATTTTTCATAGATTCTAATTACGAGCGATTATATCATTTGCTATTTTAGCGATAATCAAGCTGCCAATAATTCTTTCAAGAGGAATTCACCAGTGAGAAAGTATGGATGCTAACATGGTGAAATTAACATAAAGAGGCGCATGGCCGCTCTTTCTGAGTGCTCCGCGATGCGCCCCCACTTGAGGTCTTTCTTATTTTAACGTTTACTGATAACCGCTGCCTGATTTTTTATATACGCGCTCTTTGCTTACTTTTTCCTCATAGCCAGATTGGAAGTAAGCTGCAATGGGATCTAGCGGCACACCCATTTCCTCACGTACTTGCGCCAGCAGGGGTTCAACGTCACGCTTGGAGGCATTCACTAAAATGCGGTGAGCACCCAGCACATCGCCAGCCATCTGTGCATCGTGCAGTTTATCGCGAGGCACCAGCAGGGCTTTGGCGAATGCTTCCTGGCAGTTAAGCACTGAATGGATCATGGGCCCAACTTTACCCTCAATGTTGTGAGACTGGTCAATCATATAGGCAATGTTGTTAGCGGTTTCGCTGGCGGGATGCTCGCCGCTTTGCTGCGCTGACACAATTGCATCGTAAATCAGGAAAAGCCCAAATGGATTAACGCTGCCCACCATCAGGTCGTCATCAGCATAGCGGTGGTCGTTGAAGTGGAAACCGCCCATCTTGCCCTCATCCAGTAGAAAAGCGACTATCTGCTCGATATTAGTTCCCAGCGGGTGGTGTCCCAGGTCAATCAGTACCTGCGCCTGGTCGCCCAGCTTTTTCGCTAGCATGTAGGCGGTGCCCCAATCGGGGATATCGGTGCTGTAAAAAGCCGGCTCGAAAAATTTATACTCTATCAGGGCGCGGCTGCCCTTGGGCAGGTGTTTATAGACTTCTTGCAGATTGAGCTCAATGCGCTGCTTGCGTGTACGCAGGTTATCCTGGCCGGCATAGTTAGTGCCATCAGCGAACCATAATGAGAGAATGGTGCTGTTGACCTTGGTCATGATTTCGCAGCACTCAAGCATGTGATCAACGGCTTTTTTCTGGACCTTGGCATCCGGGTGAGCAATGGAACCTAGTTTGTATCCATAATCCTGAAATACGTTGGAGTTCACTGCACCGATGCGGATGCCCTGGCTCCCGGCATACTGGCGCATGCCATTATAGTCGCCATCTTCGGGCACGTCCCAGGGAATATGCACTGCCACCGAAGGGGCAATGCCGGTCATCTTGTGCACCATGGCGGCGTCATCCAGTTTATGGCGGGTGGTTACCGCTGCGCCTGGCCAGGGGAAGGTGCCAAAGCGTGTGCCGCTGTTAGCAAAAGCCCAACTGGGCGTTTCGATGGCTTGCGTTTTCAATACCGCTTTGACCTTTTGCAGGTCAAAACCTTGCTTAACTAAATTTTCAGATAAGAATTGGTAAGACTTAGTGTGACTGCTCATTGCTCCCTCTCAAAGTTGATATTTAACATAGAAATCGTTGTCAATCTGGTAACTGACTGGTTGAAAATCATTCTATCATAAGCGCAGATGTTCAAGCAAGTTTCTTGCAGGTAAGGTCTGGTGCGTCAATATTTCATTTAATGCAAGAATAATCGCAAAGGTATTCAAGGAGAGAGGTCAATTGCTAAAGGTTTTATACCCTACCCTCTGCTCTTGCAGAGATCTCCGAGATATCGCCGCAGGCATGGTATACCACGCTACGCTCTGTACACGTCTCCACCCTTTGCTCTTTGCAAACGACTTCCGCGCCTAATCTTACCGCGGCTTGACGCCGCAGTTGATGAGGCATCTCCGCTCTCTGCTCTTGCAGAGAGCTCCGACAAAACCCGACAGTTGAACAGTTGAAAGGATATTCGTTCCTTTGAAACGAATCGATTGCATAGAAAAATGTTAGTTGGTGCATATGGTACGCTTGAATTTCTTACCCAAAGCCTGGTGAAGTAAAGTTAAACAGGTTTATCGAACTTTAAGATCAGCGTACTGATTATGAGTCAGTTGCACCTAGTCTCACTTTTATTTGCACCTATATTGCGCCATAAAAGGAGCCTATCCTTGAATAATAATATTTTTTATAATTAAAATTGTCAATTATTTCTGATAACGATTTTGGTTTTATACCCAAAATTAAAGTTCTATTAATGATTAAGTCATAAAAAATTATCAGATTCAACCATCATATTAAACATATGACATTTTATTTATGGTAAATCTATAATGAAGATGCTGATTCTAAAAATGTATTAATTTCTTGCCTGTAAAAATTCTCCTGATCTGATAGCGTCCATCAGACGCGCAGCGCTACTTAACTAATTTACTAAACTGATGGGCAATCGCAAGCGCAGGGTCCACAGGAACTTCTGCCCTAGTCAGATTTTCTGGAATAGAAATGGTTGGCTTTGGAGTGATTGTTTTCCCTGTAAATTGCGGCAGCCATTGTTTTTGTGATTCAAGCATTTCGCTTGCCATTTCGCGAATTTCTTTCAATGTTAATACCGCGCTGGTGAGAGGATCAAGCGCGCAAGCATGGACAATTCCTTCTGTATCTCCAGACAATGAAGCTTCAACTGTCAAACGGTGCACATTAATATTGGTCATATTTAATGCCGCACATTGAGTTGGCAGATTGCCAACAAACACTTTTTGAAGACCATTCGCATCAGCAAAGACTGGAATTTCAACACAACTATCATAAGGTAAATTTGTGATCATCCCGTTGTTGATGACATTCCCTTGAAAATGGAAGGGATGATTCGTTTCTATGGCTTCAATGACATACGATCCATATTCAACACTACGTTCGGGAAGCGTTGAAGGTTCATCTTTTAATATGTCACCCTTAGCAATATTTTTTGCGACTGTTTTTGACCATTTAACATGTGCCCCACTTTCACCCCCAAAGGCGGGTTCGTTACAATACAAATCCAATGCTTTTTTATTCTTCCGAAAATATGGCAGGTATTCTGAGAGATGTCCGGTTGATTCAGTCATGAAGTAGCCAAATTGTCGGAACACTTCACCACGTACCTTTTCATTGGCGTAATATTCGGGCTTTTCAAATCTTTCCCGTAATAGTGGGTAGAGATTCTTACCGTTATGTTCCAGTTTTAAAAACCAGCCCATGTGATTGATCCCGGCATTAAGGAAATTAATCTCGTGCTTTGGGACATCACAGTAACTAGCAATAAGATCCAACGAAACTTGCACACCATGACAAAGCCCGACAAAATTAACTGCTGTTTTACCCAACGCGTAACAAACCATTGACATTGGATTGACATAATTGAGTAATAAAGCTTTTGGGCTTAATTCGTCAATATCACTAGCAAGATCCAAGGTCACAGGTATACTGCGCAAAGCTCTAAAAATCCCACCCGGGCTGAGCGTATCGCCGATACATTGATCCACGCCATATTTCATTGGAATTTCATAATCCTGGATAATTGTCTTTAGTCCACCAATCTGAAAGGTGGAAATGACATAATCAGCATCGCGGACCGCCTCCCGACGGTCTGTCGTAGTAACAACTTCAGCGGATAATCCGTTACCTTTGATAACTCTGTCAGCGAAACGTTTAACATAAGTTAATCTTTCCTCAGACAAATCCATCAAACAAAAATTAATGCTTTCCAGTCCACTCGCCAGAATATCAAGCATGATCGTTTTAGAAAAGACAATACTGCCTGCTCCAATAATCGATATTTTCATAATAAACCTCCAATTTTTACTTTGCACCAAACCATCGGTATCGTATTGAACTGACTGCAACCGCCAGGATGATCAATAAGCCATAAAATACTTCTTGCAGATAAGGGTTTACACGCAACATATTAAGGCTATTTGAAATCACGCCCATTAATAGAACACCAAAAAATGTCCCTAATACATTGCCAAGCCCGCCTGTAATCGGCACACCGCCAATTACAACAGAGCCAATAGCGCGTAATTCAAGTCCGGATCCCGTGGAAGGAAGAGCAGCCCCCAGCCGGGATAAGATTAGAACCGCGGCAATACCAACCAGGAAGCCATTAATGGCAAAGAAAATTATTCTATTCAGATCGACATTTATACCAACCAGAAACGCTGCTCTTGGGTTATTACCAACTGCGAAAATTCGTCGACCTAGTTGAGTATATTTTAATATTATGTGCACAAGCAGATACCCTGCAATACTGATAAAAAATAAAAGCGGTAAAATATCAAATAATCTCGTGCCTGCAATACCTTCCATTTTTCCATAAATAGTTTGTATAATGCCACCGGTTATTGATAGCGCAATGCCATGGTATACACCCATCATTGCCAGAGAGATTATAAAAGATGGTGTTCTAAATAGAACTGTGAAAAACCCATTTAGACTGGAACAAAGAATACACACTATTATACCGATGATAGATGCATTAAATTCGCTCACATTCTTATTAATCAAGATGGACATAATGCATGTTGATAAACCGATAATGGATCCAACAGAAATATCAAAATTTCCCGAAATAATCAAGATAGTTGCGCCTGCTGATACCAAACCCAGCACTGATATTTGATCGAGGATATTTAACAGATTATCCTTATTATAAAAGCGCGGATTTTTAACTCCGGTAAAAACTACGATCATGATGACAACGAATAACAGTAAGAACCATTGATTCTTTATTAAGTTTCCAAGTACTTTCTTGTTAACACTTGGTTTTTTTATTTTATCTTGTGGTTTTTCTAAATCATTCACCGATAAGACCTCTCATTCTAACTAATTAATAACCAAGATACTCTTTAATTAATTTTTGTTCTGTTACTTCTGATTTTGACATTATAGAAACCATAGCACCTTCCCGTATGACTCCAATACGATCACTCATTGAGATCAACTCAGGCATATCTGAAGAAATAAGAATAATCATCTTTCCTTGTTTTGAAAGGTTGCTAATAATTTTATAGACCTCCTGTTTTGCCCCAACGTCAACCCCTTTGGTGGGTTCATCAAAGATGAATAAATCAGCATTGGTTGTCAACCATCGTCCCAGAATGCATTTTTGCTGATTGCCCCCACTTACACTATCAATATCCTGTTTAATACTAGAAAGGTATATATTTAAACTTTCTACTATCCCTGAAACATGGTTTTTTTCAGTTGATAGATTGATTAAGAATGTGTTGAGTTCGTTATTTACAATTTCAATGTTCTCCACAACTGGTCTATCCAAAAATAAACCAGTCTCTTTTCGATCTTCAGTAATCATGCAAATACCATGACGAATAGCTTGCTTTGGATTACTTGGAGTAATTTTCCTGCCTTTAAGGATCAATTCACCGTCTTCTTTTTTATCGGCACCGAAAATCAATGCGGCCAGTTCAGAACGCCCAGATCCAACAATTCCACCAATCCCAAAGATTTCTCCTTCTCGAACAGTGAATGATACATCTTGAACACGATCACCTTTGGAGTAATGATTAACGTTAAGGGCTTCTTCCTTAATGGGTATTTCTTCTTTGTAGAAGAATTCATCTGCATTGCGCCCAACCATATCTCGAATTAAGGTCTTGGTAGAGAAGGTTGATTTTTTATATGTGTTAACCAATTTTCCATCTTTTAAGACAGTTATGCGATCCCCTATTTCTGTAACTTCCTGTAGATAATGAGATATATATATAATACCTATTCCCTCAGATGTCAGCTCGCGAATTAAATCCATGAGCGCCCTGGTTTCTTCAAATCCCAAAGAAGAGGTTGGTTCATCCATCACCATAATTTTGGCATCTCTGTGAATTGCTTTTACAATTTGTAAAATTTGTCTATCCGCGGGTGATAAATCTGCTACCAAAACAGCGGGGGATATTTTAATTTTTAGACGTTCCATAATTTCCGCTGCGCTTATTTCCTGCCTTTTTTGATCGATTATTCCAAACATATTGCGCAATTCACCCCCTAAAAAGACATTATCAGCAACAGTTAGTGAATCTACTAAATCAACCTCTTGATAGATTGTAGCGATCTTAAAATTAATTGCTTGAGATGTTGTAAATTGAGAATAACTTTTTCCAAAAAGTATTAATTCTCCCTTATCTGGTTTTTCTGCTCCGGAAAGAATCTTAATAAGGGTAGACTTCCCTGCGCCATTTTCACCAACCAGGCAATGGACCTCACCAGCATATAGGTCAAAGGTAACATCATCCAATGCGCGAGTACCAGGGAAATCCTTAGTAATTCTATCTAAAGTAAGCAAAAGTTTTTTGCTGGCCAATGCATCACCTCAAGATATCCTCATAATGACCATATCCTGAGGGGGAGACCCCCCTCAGGATTAATATATTATTGTTATTACTGATTTCGATATGCGAGTAATTCGGTGAAATAATTTTCCGTTAGCAATTCGAAGACATCTGGTGTGACTTCCCACGGCACAACAACCATGGGATCATCAATGTTTTCCTCTGAAATCGCAATGGTCGGCAGGAAAATATGCTGGTTTATTTCATCTGAAGCACCAACTACATAATTGTGCAGCGCAAGATAAGCAATATAACCTTCCCAGCCAGGGGAGCTGCTGATGGTAAAGGCAAGATCACCACTTTTTATCAACTCTATACCTACAGGCGAACCATTTTCAGAAACGACGATATATGGGTTGTTTAAAAGGTCCTTATCTTTAAGCATTCTCATAACTGAAGCCCCCGTATCTTCATCAGCAACATAGAAAATCTCAAAATCGAGCCCGGACTGCAATAAGTCTTCGGCAGCCGCAAGAGCTACCTCTGGATTAAATTTTCCTTCGCGGATGTCTAATCTCTTGTTCTTTCCAAGCTCTTCAGATTTGTTCAGAATGGCCTCGTTGATTTTTATCATTGGGACTGATGTAAAGTTGCCTGTGATATGCACAAAATCCTTGCCAGGGTGATTCTCAGCCATCCAGGTCGCGGTAACTTCACCCATTTCGGTCCAGTCAAAGTCAACTTCAGCCACAATTTCCTGACCAGCTTCCTGCACGGAGCCAACGCTATCCGCAGCCACAACTGGGATGCCCGCATCCTGACCGGCTTTGGCAGCCAGGCGAGCGCCATTCTCATTGAATGAGAATACCAATATACCGTCCACGCCCTGGTTAACACAATACTCAATGTTCTGAAGCTCTTTTTCAACATCATAATCGGAGTTTACAACAATTATATCAACTCCATCCAAGGAACCCCCAAATTCAAATCCTTCAGCGACTCGTTTGTACCAAGTATCCGGTCCGGGTGTGATGTGACAATAGGTAAGTTGCTTTTCTTCCGCTTCTGGTTCTTCAGCTGGCTCTTCTGCTTGTGCCTCAGCCGGTGCTTCTGCAACCGGTGCAGCTTCTGGCGCACATGCCGATAGTAGCGCCACAATTAATAAAATGTAAAGCAGGTTTTTAATTTTGAACATCTTCATACTCCTTTTTATTTTTTTTATTTATCATCCTTAGGTCTAATCAAATTTTATTCGATAAGCACCTCCATTGTTTATTCCAAATTAATTCAATTAAGAATTACCCTTTTATGTTGCGATAATAACTTCAATACCCTCAGCCCGTATTCGATCCAATGTATCTGAATCAGTTTGTTTATCAGTCACCAAAGTAGTGATGCGGGTTATTGGTGCAAGATAAGCAGACGCAATTTTTCCAAACTTGGTGTGATCAGCCACTACGATTAATTTATCGCTCATACTCAAAATTGCTCGGTCTGTTCTGACTTCTGGCAAATAGTCATTTGTCAGACCGACTTTTACGTCAATTGCCGGAATTCCAATGACAATCTTATCCACTCTTACTTCACTGATTGCTTGTTCAGTGATATGCCCAATAAAGGAAAGCTCACTAGAACGTAAAAATCCACCCAGAAAAATTAAATTAATGAAACCAGAGGTTGCCAATAGTTGGGCTACCAGCAAAGAATTGGTTATTAATGACAGATTCTCTCTATTATTAAGATGCTTGGCTACCTCTAAGGTTGTTGTTCCAGATCCCAAAAATACTGTTTCCCCATTTGCAATCAAGGTTGCTGTTTCTCTTCCGATGGCTTGTTTTTCACGTTCATATTGTCGTATTCTCTTGTGAATAGGAGGTTCAAATGGCGACCGCTCGGTCAGAATGGCGCCCCCATGAACCCGTTTAATCTTATTTTCAACTTCAAGGGCATGCAGATCTCGACGTATGGTTGCTTCACTAACATTAAGCTGTCTACTAAGATCAGCTACTCGGGAGCCTTCCTCATTTTCCAATATTTCAAGAATATTTTTTAAACGCTTATTTATAGGCATCTATAATCAATACTTCACAAATTATTAATGTTATTAGGTATATTATTGCAAAATTATATCATATTTAAATCAGAATATGAATATATTATATTATTATATTGCATCTGTCAAGATATTATTGCATAATTCTATCATTATTTTGCAATTTTATTGCAAAATAAATAATAATATGATATATTTGTATAAAGATAAATACAATGTAATTAATTTAGTGGATTTTAATAATATTCTTGGAGTGAAAAATGTCTAATCCGATGAAAGTAACAGTAATTGGCTCTGGGGGATTTTACGGTTTTGATTTGTATCGCAGAGTTTTTGGCGATGAGAAAATGCGTCCCGTTGAATTACGCATATGGAAACGCAACCCAAGAACTGGCGACTCTATATGCGAGATGCTTGATTACATCCGAAAAAAAACGGGGATCCGGGTAGATTTTAATTTTTTTGAAGATAGAAAAGAAGCACTGCGCGAAACAGATTACGTGCTTTTCGCTTCCTGCGTTGACTACCCGCGAACACGCATTCAGGATACCCAGGTTTGTGAAAAATTCGGTGTCTATCCTCTTGAAGGGGAAACCATGTCGCCCGGTGGTTTAATGAATACATTCCGGCATGTACCAATTTTGTTGGGGGTTGCCAATGAACTAGAAGAAGTATCACCCAATGCTGTTGTTATTCTGGTTGTTAACCCATTAGCCCGTTTATGCGACGCCATCAACCGCCATTCTAAAATTCGTTTTATTGGCCATTGTGACGGGATTGTTCATACACGGGTAGACTTGTCAACCGCTATGGGAAGAAAACCTAAGGATGTTGAGGTCATTGCGGCAGGCGTAAACCACTTGACTTTTATTTTAAAAATGTGGGATAAGAATACAGGGGAAGATCTCTTACCTTTAATTGATAATGCTATGCCCCATATACGTCAGCAAGGCCCTTACGGTTTTCGGTTTTCAAACATGGTTTACAACCTATTAGGGCACTACCCTTCGCCAGGGGATAACCATATCGCCGATCAGCTTCCATTTGTCAGCATGGAAATGCAGCAATCGATTCCAATACCCAACCTGAATTCTGTTTATGCGTCTACCGATGATATCCTCAACGGGAGTGCCTCTAATATTCACACAGCGGTTCAGGCTGGCGAGCGGATTAAAGACGCTCAAGTTCTTGAAGCATTCTTAAACCCACCGCGATATGAAGAAACCGGAACATGGATGGAGGCATTACATGGGCGAATCCCTAATTATCATGTCGAAGCCATAGATATTGCGAATAATGGTCATATTACTAACCTTCCTCAAGGATCGATTGTTGAAGTGCCGGGTGATATCAATGCAAGCGGTGCGCACGGGTTTGCGATTGGAGAACTACCACCAGCCATAGCCAGCTTGTGCCATCGAATGGTGATAACACACGAATTGGCTGTTGAAGCTTGTGTATCACGCAACCGTGAAGCAGCCCTCCAGTCATTGGCGCTTGAGCCAACTATCCGAGACTTGTCGGTTATTGATAAGTTGTTGGATGCCTTATTAGATGTAAACAGCCAATATCTCGATCCTGAATTTGTTGCGAAATTAAAAAACAAAAAGCATATAAGAAGGATAGCACCTGTCGAACCTCATCCAGATAACCCTATGAAACCAGATTCACCAAAACCGGAAAATCCACAAGTGCTTGATGTTATACTTGGCGATTATTGGGGTTCCAAATCAGGAAATCTATCTGACGAAGATTAATTAAGTTACAGATATAATTATCTGGATTTTATCCAAATTATTTTTACTCAATAAGCAATAGCAATTTGTTGGATCACTAATTAGAACAGGAGAAATTAGGCTAATTATGAATGGCGAATTCACCTATCAAGAAATCATGGGGCAAGGAGAATCATGGTCCAAAAGCCTTGCTGAAGCTGAAAATCAATTTAAAAAAATAATTGCGCACCTTAAAAAACCTTGGTCTGAAGTAATTTTTACAGGATGCGGTTCAACTCATTATTTGTCCCTTACCGCTGCAGCTCGTTGGCAATCGTTTACACAAATGCGCGCTCGAGGAATTCCCGGATCCGAGATTTGGTTATATCCCGATACAATTCTTCCATCAAAAGATCCTTTGCTTGTTGCCGTATCGCGCTCAGGTTCCACCACAGAAACGATCAAAGCGATTCATGTTTACAAAGAACGGTTCAACTTAGACCCCATCGTCATTTCTTGCTATCCTGATAGTGAGATGATGTTAACCACAAACTATCCATTTCTAGCCACGGGAGCAACAGAAAAGAGTGTAGCGCAAACGAGATCGTTTTCCAGCATGTTGCTAATGACTCAATATCTAATGGTGAAAACAGCATCGGATGAAATAAAATTCGTAAACCAATTATTACAGCTTCCGAATGCGTTCAATATTTTGGTGAAAAAATATGAGAACATTATCAAGCATTTATCCAAAGAGCAAAAATTCCAGAAATTTGTTTTTCTCGGGTCAGGCATCAATTACGGGCTCGCGTGTGAAGCTATGCTAAAAATGAAAGAGATGTCATTGTCAATATCCGAGGCGTTTCATTTTATGGAATTCCGCCATGGTCCTATGTCGATGGTGGCGGATGATACACTGATCATCGGATTGCTGAATGATGTTACACAAAAAGATGAATTAAAAGTGCTGAATGAAATGAAAGCGTTTGGCGCAACCACATTAGTAATCGCCGAGTCAGCAAAAGATATTAATGCTGATTATATTTTTGAATTAAATTCCGGCATTGATCCAATCCTACGTGGCCCATTATATTTACCATCTTTACAATTATTCGCATTCTATCGCGCGATTGAGAAAGGTCTTAATCCAGATAATCCCAAGAATTTATCGGCATTCGTTGAATTAAGCGATTAATCTCAAATAGTCAAAATATCGAAAATATTAAAAAATCCAAATTGCAAGACACAGGATCATTCCATGAAATCCTATGATTTATTGGTCATTGGGGAAATAAATCCCGACTTAATTGTTCGGGGGAGTGACATAGCACCTGAATTTAACCAAATAGAAAAACTGGTTGAAGAAGCTACATTAACCATTGGCGCTTCCTCCGTAATTATGGCTTGCGGTGCAGCTAAATTAGGTTTGCGCGTGGCTTTTATCGGTTTGGTTGGCAATGATTTTTTTGGCCAATTTATGCTACAGGAAATGCAATCATGTAATATAGATACATCAGCATGTGTGGTGGACGTAAATTTATCAACGGGGATCAGTATCATATTATCCAATCAGTATGATCGCGCAATCCTTACATATCCTGGTTCCATTCCGAAATTAAATAAATCACATATAAATCTGGATATCTTTCAATATGCCAGACATTTACACATGGGAGGATATTTCTTGTTGAAAGAATTAAGACCTCAAGTGCCTGAACTTTTCAGGTTTGCTCGCGAACAAGGACTCACCACTTCTTTGGATACTAACTGGGATCCGCAAGAAAAATGGGGCATAGCCGAAGTCCTTCCATATTGTGACGTGTTTTTACCAAACGAAAATGAGCTGCTGAATATTTCAGGAGAAAAGAATGTTGACGCAGGACTGGAAAAAATGTCCAAACAAGTTTCAACATTGGCAGTAAAGCTTGGTGAAAAAGGCGCGATTGCACGCCGCGAGGGTGAGCTTGCTGTTTCGCCAGCCCTCAAGGTTAATGTTATTGATACAGTGGGCGCAGGTGATTCTTTTGACGCAGGATTTATCTTTGGTTGGCTGAATAGTTATTCGTTACAGAAAACACTAGAAATCGCATGCATCTGCGGATCACTTTCCACACAAAGCTCCGGCGGCACTTCAGGACAAGCCAGTTTGAATGATCTTGAAAGACATGGAGTTATTACCGAGTAGAAGAAATTGATTTGCTGAATATTTTTGGAAGACATATTAGTCAAGGTATTTATTTCTATAATAAGCATGAAAAGTTATTATCGAATAGTAGCCGAATATTTATCAATAAACTCTCATTGAAAGAATCCGAAAGATTACTTGTTATCTATAATTTTTTTAGAAGAATTGGAGGTCAATGTGAAGCACCGAGATCGTGTATGGATGGCTCTTAATCACGAAGAACCAGATAGATGTCCAATGCAAATTAGTTTTACTCCTGAATTTGCCAAGCGGATTCAAGAAAACTTAGGGTTGATTGAAATGGATGCTCACAATCCTCATGGAGGTGGGAATACTCAAGAATTGGAACGTAAACTTGAGGAGGATCTGTTGCTTACCTCAGTTGGATGGGCAAATTGCTATTATATGGATGATAAAGACTACACAGACGAATGGGGGGTTGGTTGGAAAATTCAATCCTATACAACCCCATTTGGGGTTGGTCATTATACCGAGATCGCGAAACATCCATTAGAAGACGACCAGGCGATCGCAACTTATCAAGCTCCCGATCCTAACAGGCCTGAACTATATACCGATTCAAAAATGATTATTGACCATTTCATTGATGAGTATTGGGTGGTTGGCGTCACGGTATGTACTGTTTTTGAAACCGCTTGGGCATTACGGGGATTGGAAAGATTATTGGTGGATATGGTAACCAATCCGGAAATTGCAGATAGGCTTTTAGATATTTCTTATAAATATCACCTTGTTGCCGCTAAAAAGCTGGTGCAACTGGGTGTGGATATGATCTGGATTGGAGATGATATGGGCGCTCAAAACCAATTATTCATGTCTCTAAATATGTGGCGACGTTACCTCAAACCCCGAATGGCAACTTATATCTCGGAATTGAAGGCGCTTAATCCTAACCTGAAAATCGCGTACCATTCAGACGGGTATCTTCTACCACTCATTCCGGAATTCATTGAAATTGGCATAGATGTATTAAACCCAGTTCAACCTGCAAGTATGGACCCAGCTGAATTAAAAAAAATGTTTGGTAATCAACTTGCTTTCTGGGGAACAATTGACGAGCAACACACTCTACCTTTTGGAACTCCTGAAGATGTGAAGAATGAAGTAATTAAGCGACTTAGGACCATAGGCAAGAATGGTGGTTTAATTCTCGGACCTACCCATCATGTACAACTGGACACTCCGCTTGAGAATTTTTGGGCTATGGTTAATACTATCCGAGACACACCATACAACACCCTAAATGCATTTGTGTAAATAATTAATCCCATTGTAATAACCCGATTCTTATTTGGACAATAAATTTAATTATATTACTGGCTGGTTTTGAATAAAAATTTTTTATGATACTCTGCAAAACTGGACGACCACAGCAGATTATTAATTGGAGCACTCACTTAAGGTATGAATATCATCATTGGTGTGAATAATCTAAATACTTCAACCTACCATTACAATTTTTCTTACATATAAAGCGATTGCTACATTCTATGAATCACACTGAATATTGGAGGTGTTCTTATGAAAAAAACCAACAACATCATTTTTTAGACCGAGTTATTGAAAAACAAAATCGGGGGGAAATAGCCGGGGTGACTAGCATTTGTTCCGCCAACTCAGAGGTGCTCAAGGCAGCTTTAATACATGCTCAAAAAATTAAAGGTGTAGCTCTAATTGAGTCGACCTGTAATCAGGTTAATCAGTATGGCGGTTACACGGGTATGACCCCTTTGCAATTTGTGAAATATTTAAGGGCAATGTCTGAGCGCATTGGATTGTCTTATGGAAAATTACTGATTGGGGGCGACCATCTGGGCCCGAATGTATGGAAGAAAGAACCGACTGTCACCGCTATGGGTAAATCCCGCATCTTAGTTAGAGACTATATACGGGCGGGTTATCAAAAAATTCACATTGATTCAAGTATGCGATGCGCAGATGACCCTCAGCATGCTCCTTTGGCGCCCAAGGAGATTGCGGAACGAACGGCTGACCTTGCAGCCGTGTCCTAATCCACCTCCAAAAGGCTTAATTTGGACAAACATAATATACGCTATGTCATCGGTACAGAAGTGCCCCCACCTGGGGGTATCCAAGGCGAAGAAGATACCCCGCAACCCACCTGCCCTGGGCAAGTTGAAGAGACCATTGAACTTACCAAAAAGGCTTTTTATAAACGAAGACTTGAATCCGCGTGGGAGCGCGTAATTGCGGTGGTTGTGCAACCAGGCGTGGAATTTGGTAATGATATCATTTATGACTACGACAGGTCACAAGCAGAATGTTTAAAACGTTTCATCGAAAGTACTAATGGATTAATTTATGAGGCGCACTCAACAGATTATCAATCCCGTTCCGCACTACGCCAAATGGTTGAAGACCACTTCGCGATCCTGAAGGTAGGTCCTGCCCTCACATTTGCCTATCGTGAAGCAGTTTATGCATTTGCCATGATCGATAAAGAGTTATTTGCCACTCGAAGTGATTGGCAATCATCCAATATCATTGAAACCCTTGAAAAAGTAATGCTTGAAAATCAGAAATACTGGCAGGATTACTACCTGGGTAGCGAGGAGGAAAAAGCAATTTCTCGACATTACTCCTTCAGTGACCGCATCCGCTATTACTGGCCAGAAGAAAGAGTCCAGAAGTCTCTAAATCGCTTATTTAACAATCTGCAAAGCGTTGAGATTCCCTTATCACTGTTATCACAGTACCTACCAGTCCAATTTAAGCGTATTCGCTCGGGTGATTTGGACAATAAACCGTTTGCGGTAATCCATGATTCAATTTCGCAGGTATTACAGGATTACAGCTTTGCGTGTGGGAGTGGAGGAACTACCGCAGAGAAAACCCGCTGATTGAGACTCAAAATGAAAAATGACAAACCAGGGTATCAAAACTGCGACCATCGGGAGTCCCCGCAGAGGATACCTGCTGATTGCATACTAAAAGAATTGGGATGCACCGTTGATTCGAATATGCAACTTGTTTGATGCCAGTTTCTTTATTTATATGGATTCAATCCTAAGGAACGAATCAATTTGGAATTTTTCAAACTGTCGGGTTCTGTCGGCTTTTGTCGTAGCTCTCTGCAAGAGCAGAAAGCGGAGATGCCTCATCAACTGCGGCCTCAAGCCGCTGCAAGATGAGGCAAGGACGCCTTATCAGGCGCTTATTAGGTAGCGGGGCTTGGATTCGAACCAAGGACCTCCGGGTTATGAGCCCGACGAGCTACCGCTGCTCTACCCCGCAACGTGGAAAGCAAGTTTACCACGAGCCGGCAGTTTTCGTCAAGCAGAGGGCATAACCCTTGAAAAAATGCTCAACTTTCTTCTATTATTACCCGTCCAGAAAAGCCTGCGCCCAAAGTTCCAGGCATAAAAGACCCCACACGTTGCGCCCAAATGTGCGTTCTGTTTCCAGTAATTGTTTTACGCCCCGAAGATCATACCAGCCCCGCTCGCGCGCCCTTGTTCCGAGCAGGGTATCTTGCACAAAGCTGCGCACCGGTTCCTGCTTATACCACAGGGAAAGTGGAACCGGGAAGCCCATTTTATCCTCTCGGCTAATAATTTCAGTCGGAAGCAGGTGAGCAACCACTTTGCGGAAAATGTGCTTGGAGCGTCCACCCTCATATTTGATCTTGGGCGGCATGCTGGCTGCCAGCTCTACGATACGGTGGTCCAACAGCGGCACACGCGACTCCAATGAGACCATCATGCTGGTGCGGTCTTCCACCTGTAGCAGAGCAGGCAAAAGATTTTGGATATCAAAGCGGGTCATTTTGTTGATATAGGACCCCAAGTTACCATCGTTGAATATTTGACAATAGGCATCATAAGGTTTATAGCTTTTTGCTTGAACCAGTTCAGGGTTCACAATGCAGCGAAGCTGCGTACCGCGATCCACCAACCGAAAATAGCGCGCATCCTGCTGAGTAAATAAGCCCTCACTCCAGAAATTACGTAAAAGCGGCTGATAGCCCTGCAGCTGGATCAGGTTTGGCAGGATAGTCTTGAAGCTGACCACATATTTCTGATCCTCCTGGGTACCCTCAATCCCACCACGAATGCATTCCTCCAGATAAGCGATCAAATAGCGGATATAACCAGCAAAGACCTCATCACCGCCCTGCCCGCCTAGAACAACCTTCACGTGCTCCTTCGCCAGCTTGGATACACTTAATTGTGGAAAAATACCCGGTCCAGCAGCGGGTTCATCCATGGCATATATCAGCTTGGGCATAGCATCCACAAATTCACGGGCTGTGGGGAAAACTTCATGATGATGGGATTGCACTTTCTCAGCCACAATAGCCGCATAGCTGGTCTCATCGTACTGCTGTCCTTCCGAGAATCCACCGCTGAAAGTATGAATAGGCTCACCAAGCAAAGTAGAAGCCAGACACGTTACAGTAGAAGAATCCAAGCCGCCACTGAGATGCGCACCAACTGGCACATCTGCACGCAGCTGCAAGCGTACGGAATCTTCCAGCAGCCACAGTAGCTGATGCTCAAAATAGTCCACAGTGTGGTTCATATCCACTGAGAAATCCAGGTTCCAATACTTGCGGAGCGATAAAACCCCTTCCGCAGAGAGCACGAGATAATGACCCGGCAACAATTTTTTCACATTTTGAAAGAGGGTTTTATCACCGAGGCAGAATTGAAAAGTCAAATAATCAGCGATTCCTTCTGGGCTAACTACAGGCTTGATCTCACCAGATTTGAACAGGGCTTTTATTTCAGAAGCGAAAGTGAATGTGCCGTCATTAAAGGAATAATAGAACGGTTTAATGCCAAAGTGATCGCGGGCAGCAAAGAGTTCGCGCTTTTTCGCATCCCAAATAACAAAAGCAAACATGCCATTCAGGTAACGCACACTATCCGCACCTTTTTCTTGGTACAGACACAAAATCACTTCGGTATCTGAATTTGAGCGGAAAGTGTGACCTTCTGCAACCAATTGCTGCCGCAGTTCAATATAGTTATAAATCTCCCCATTGTAGACAATCCAGTAACGCCCATCCTGTATACACATGGGTTGGTGAGCAGCAGGTGATAGGTCAATAATACTTAACCGACGGTGCGCAAAACCCAGATTACCATCAAGATATAAACCCTCATCATCCGGTCCACGGTGTTTAAGAACCTCGGACATAGCCTGTAGAGATCGCTCCTCTACCAGCTTTGCCCTATCCAGATGCAAGATTCCACAAATACCACACATTTTATTACTTACAAATTGATTCGGGAGGCAAAATGTCTTTTCTTTAATGCATCCAGACTATATTGATCAATAGCTGCCTGTGCATCCTGAGGATATAACTTACGCAAACCACGATAAGTCCAGCGCCAGCCACCAAATGGCCAATGATAAAGCACTGCCATTATGATATATCCAAGCATTGTTACGCTTCCAACCATCTTACTTGCGCCTTCCTTCTTATCGTAACGCAAAATAAAAGGCACTTCTGCGAAGCGGCACCCAATCAAGTGCAATTTAACTATGATTTCCAGTGTTGAGGTAAAACCCAATCCTCGTAATTGAATCAGACTGTCACCATAAATCTTCAAGGCATCTTGAATCACTTTTGCCCGATACGCGCGAAAACCACAAGAAAAATCACTCACACCTTTAATACCAAATACAATTCGCATAAATATATTTGCCATATAACTGATGAACGCGCGATATGAATCCACACCCAACTGATCACCCCCTGGTTGAAAACGGGAAGTATTTACTACGTCGTATCCCTCTTCCAGTTTATGGATGAGATCAAAGATATATTTCGGGTCATGGGTGTCGTCTCCTTCTATCCTTACAATAACATCCCCAGGTGAACTATGGGCAGCAATATATTCAAACCCATCGCGTTCCGTCTCCCCCAAACCGCGATTCATAGGATGTGTGATTACATCCAGCGGCATTTCAGCTCGATATTTCGTCAATATTTTTGAAGTCTTATCTTTACTGCCGTCATTCACTACAACCACACAGTAACTATGGCCTTCAAAGCTCTTTTTGATCTTCTTCAGTAACTTCGGGAGCGCTTTTTCTTCATCGTAAACAGGTAAGAATATCCAAATCATCATTAATCTCTACTAATCAGATATACCTATTTGATAAAGAATGAATCCCGCTTTCTTTACTTTGCCGGCATCTAGGACTCTACGACCATCAATGATTATCGGCGCTTTCATGACTTTCCGTAACCGAATCAGGTCGATATCTCCATAGGTATCATGCGCTGTCATCAGTACTACCGCATCAGATCCATGCGCTAGTTCATACAAATCGCCCTGGTATGCAGTAACGTGGGGGTCATGAATACAAACTTTTGTACCAGCACTGCGCAACTCCCTCACAAGTGCAGCAGAAGGGGAGTTTCGAGTGTCATCACTATTTTGCAAATAGGCATATCCTAACACCAGCACCTTCGCTTGCTCCAGCTTCAACTCCGCCTGTTGGAGCCCCTTCTTCAATAGCTCCAACATGTGCAAGGGCATGCTGTCGTTAATTGTACGGGCAGCAGGAATCAACCGCAGTGACATATCACCCTTTTGCAAACTGCTAGCAAGCAGCCAGGGATCCTTGGGAATACAGTGGCCGCCCACTCCCGCACCTGGCAGATGCATCTGGCGGTCAGGGGTCTTATTAACCAGCTCACGCACTTTCCAAACGTCCCCACCAACCTGCTCACAAATCAGCGCAACCTCATTGGCAAAAGCAATCTGCACATCGCGGTATGCATTCTCTACAGTTTTAACCAGTTCAGCAGTGACGCAATTAGTAAGATCCAGCTCCGCCTGGACAATATGCCTATAGAGTGCTGCCATCACCTCAGCAGTCTCGGGGGTTGCGCCGCCTACTACGCGATTCATCCTTCGCAAATTAGCCAACAGTTTGCCGGGCATCACCCGCTCCGGACAGTTGCCCAGGTAAAAGCCCCGATTGAGCTTTTTCCCGCTAGCTTTTTCCAATTCTGGTTGCACAACACGCTTCATGGTACCGGGTGCAATGGTAGATTCGACAATGATTAGCGCGCTTTGCTTCAGTGCCGGTCCCAGTGAACAGAGTGCGTTACGCAAGGCAACATACTCGGGTTCATGTTGTGCATTGACCGGTGTTTCTACATCTATAAGAACCACATCACAATCTTTCAGCTTAGTATAATCACTGGTTGCGTGTAATTTACCGGTGTTAATAACACGTGCCAGCAGTTCCGCCAAGCCCGGCTCTTGCCCTTCAATGGGAGACTTGCCGGCGTTGATTCGCTCCACACGCTCCTCTTTGACTTCCACGCCGAGCACATTAAAACCCACATCAGCGCACATCGCCGCTAGCGGCAAACCAACATAGCCAAGCCCAATAACAGCCAGCTTGGCACTTTTGTCCTCGATGCTCTTTTTCAGCTCCGCTAAAGCCACCCCTACACCTCAATTACCTGATGAGTTAAACCAGATTCGACCAGGGCTAATGCTAGCCGCAAGGCAATTAAACCGTCCTCCCCACTCACCGGAACAGACTTATCACTCTTTATAGACTCAATAAAAGCAGCTAGCTCCGCTTTAAGCGGCTCCTGGCGCTGAATAGCATAGCGTGTCATACTGCCCTCGCTGACACCCTTCAGGTTGCGCAGTGGCGACCAGAGATCATTGTTCGCCTGAGAATTCTCGAAAAAATATAAATCCTGGGTAAGATCATCCACACGGAAAAGTCCCCGTTCGCCCAGCACATAAACCTCACGTACCTTGGTAGGAGTAAGCCAGTTGATCTCCAGTGCCCCAGTTACCCCATTCGGAAAGCGCAGCATTCCCAAAAGCAGGTCTTCATGTTCGGTGTGTATCTGCCGCTCCGTTTCAGCATAAACACGCAGCGGTTCCAAACCGGTTAGAAAACGCATAATATCAATGTCATGTGGGGCCAGGTCAACCACTACACCCACATCTCGTATGCGGTTTGGGAAAGGACCAGTACGGCGACAAAATATCTGGAAAACACGTCCCAGTTCCCCAGCCTGCATCTTGGCTTTAAGCACTTGCATTGCTGGATTGAAACGGATAATGTGACCTACCATCAGCTTCCTTCCCACTGATAGCGCCTGATCAATCAAGCGCTTGCCCGCATCCAAACTATCCGTAATGGGCTTTTCCACCAGTACGTGTGCGCCCGCTTGAAGTAATTGGATGGTAACTTCTTCATGCTGCGCTGTCGGTACCACTACAGAAACTGCCTCGGGTTCTTCCTTTTTAATGAGCTCTTTATAGTCTTGATAAGATTTTACATGAAAGCGGTTTGCAGCTTTTTCCAAGCGCTCTTTGTTAGGATCTGCAATTCCTACTACCTGCACATCCGGCATTTCGCTATACACTCGCAGGTGGTTGAAACCCATAGTGCCAACACCAATGACTGCTACCTTAATCACTACCCTGCTCCATAAAATCGTTGATAGTCTTAAAAACCAATTCTTTATCCGCCTGACTCAGGGATGGATGCACAGGGATCGATAAGACCTCTTTAGCTGCTTTTTCTGTTTGCGGAAAATGCAAGTCGTCTTCCAGCTTTTGCTTATAAAAACTTTGCTGATGAATAGGAACTGGATAATATATCTCAGAGCCAATAGATCTTTCCTTTAAATAATCCCTCAGAACATCCCGCCTGCCATCTGGTACGCGAATCGTGTATTGGTGATATACATGCTTATACCCTTTCGGCTCAAATGGCAATAATACTCCTTTTATATTCGCTGAGTAATATGCGGCATTTTCTCGTCGAATGCGATTGAACTTGTCCAATTTTTTTAATTGTTCCAGCCCAATGGCAGCATGTATATCTGTCATACGAAAATTGTAACCCAGCTCTTCATGGAAGTAGCGTTTATGCATGCCATGGTTACGGATTATGCGGCAACGCTCCGCAATTTGCCCATCACTGGTGGTAATCATGCCCCCCTCCCCACAAGTGATATTCTTGGTTGGATAAAAGGAAAAGGCACCTATGCCGAAAGAGCCTGCCTTTTTACCCTGATATTCAGCGCCGTGACTCTGGCAAGCATCTTCTATAACAATTAAATCATGCCTTTTGGCAATATCTAAAATAGGATTCATATCACAACACAAACCATAGAGGTGTACCGGTAGGATGGCTTTTGTCCTAGAAGTAATAGCATCTTCGATCAGACCAGGGTCAATATTATAAGTGCGCGCATTGATATCAACGAAGACGGGTTTTGCGCCCACAAAGAGGATGCTGTTTGCCGATGCAATAAAAGTAAAAGGTGTAGTAATCACCTCGTCGCCAGGTCCGATGCCATGAACAAGGAGTGCAATGTGCAATGCTGTAGTGCCTGAAGAGGTCGCGATGGCATGGCGTACATCGCACATGCTGGCAAATGCTTCTTCAAAAGCCCTGGTACGAGGTCCCTGCGCTAGAATACCTGAGTCCAGCACTTCTGAAACAGCTTGTTTTTCTTCTTGTTGAATAACAGGTTTGGCAATCGGAATCATTTTGCATTTTCCCATGATGTTTTTGGAATATTTATCTCGCGCTTACAGTCTGGGCAAACCGTCACAATCATACCCTTTTTTTCAGCGGTTTTTTCAAGCTTTGATCCACACGGGCATACAAAACCACTCAACCTGGCCGGATTGCCATAAACCAGTCCATAAGCTGGTACATCGTTGGTTACAACACTGCCCGAGCCCACCATAGCCCATTCACCAATGACCACCCCGCAGCGAATTGTGGCATTGGCGCCAATGGACGCGCCTCGCTTGATAAGAGTCTTACTCAGTACCCAATCATCTGTAGATTTCGGCGTGCCGTCTGGCTTGACTGCTCGCGGGCGTAGATCATTTGTAAAACAGACATGCGGACCGATAAACACACCATCTTCAACAATCACACCATGATATATCGAGACATAATTCTGTATCTTGACGTTGTCGCCAATCACGACATCCGCATCCACATAAACACCTTTAGCCAGGATACAGTTGCTGCCAATTATTGAGCCCGTCCGCACCTGGCAATGGTGCCAGATCTTCGTGCCATCCCCAATTTTTACTTTTCCTGAGACATCTGCCGTTGGATGAATTAAAATACTCACAATTTTCTCCTACAGTCTATTTGCTCAAGAACCACCCGCGCAATCCGCCCTGCCGCTCGCCCGTCGCCAAAAACCTGTGGGCGGTCATTTGTAGGGCGAAAATCATTATATGCCGAAACAATCGCTTTCGGAGAAGCACCAACCACCACATTCCAACCTGCATCTATCGTTTCCACCCATTCCGTTTCCTCACGAAGAGTTATGCAGCGTACTCCCAACAAATATGCTTCCTTTTGAATACCGCCTGAATCCGTCAAAACACAATCAGCGTTCTCCTCCAACATCAGCATATCAAGATAGCCAACTGGAGATATTGCTACAACATTGCGAGGTAAACCCAGTTGGAATTGCTGTAACATTTTTTGCGTGCGGGGATGAATCGGGAAAATAATCTTATCTCTAATTTGCCGTAATGCAAGAGTGATGGACTCCAATTTTTCGCGATCGTCAACATTACCAGCACGGTGGAGAGTGAGCAGGGAATATTCTCTTAATTTTAAATTCAACTTTTTAAGAATTCTCGATTTCTGTTGTGCTAACTCAAGAAAATGGAAAAGGGAATCCGCCATCACATCGCCAGTATTATGCACTCCCGTAGTTATTCCTTCTTTCTTAAGATTTTCAACCGCATTGCTTGTGGGACAAAACAACAAGCTCGCCAAATGGTCGCTGACTACACGATTGATCTCCTCAGGCATTTTACGATTATACGAGCGTAAACCAGCTTCAACGTGTGCACAAGGCAAACTCAGTTTAGCAGCAACTAAAGATCCTGCAAGAGTTGAGTTAGTATCACCATAAACTAAAACCCAATCAGGTGAGATGTTCTGCAAATGTTTTTCTAACCCTACTAACATATTAGCGGTTTGTTTTGCATGGCTGCCGCTGCCGACATTCAAATTTACATCTGGTTCAGGGATTTCTAGCTCATTAAAAAAGGATTTGGAAAGGTTATAATCGTAATGTTGGCCAGTATGTATGATAATCTCATCGCACTTGGACTTCCAAGCGGAAGATACCATCGCTGCTTTAATGAATTGAGGACGCGCCCCAATGATCTGTACAATTTTCATAAAACTCTTGAAATTTTAACACATCCGTTCTTTTAACTTCTATGACATATATATCAAAATTATCCACTTTTTAATAATAAACACGAAAAATATACCCGTTGATACAATAAAAAAATATTGACGCATGGCAGAGCAAAACCATATCATCCACACAAAGATTATCGTTCCCCAGTGACGCAAAGAACTGCTTACTCGCCCACGCCTGCTGGATATGCTCAATGATCTCCTTAATGTCCAGCAGCAGCATCACTAATATTCCGTAAAAAGGTTCTATTTGATGATTAATCTAAATAAACTTGGGCAGGCTGACAAGCATCCAATATAATCGCCTAAAGAATAACAAGCTATAGTGCTTTTAAAATTTTCATAAAAATTATTGTGCAGGGGTGCGTAAACCATGTCATCTAATACTCGCAGGGAGGAAAAGCAGAAACACCCCTAGCCAGCAGCCCTGGATGCCTTAGATTGCTCCCTTAATTATATTAAATAGAAACAGCAAGAAGGGTTGGTGGAATTTATAACTGCAGAAAAATTTACGAATATTGCCTTTCCATAGTATCCTTTCTACATAGAAATCAACCCACTTTTATCCTTCTTGATTAAGCCCTTATGATATTAATCATACAGAGTTATTGACATTTACCACATTCTGTGGCATAATCCCGCCAATTAATTGTTTGCACTCATATCGTTAGGCTAAATCACGACCCCGAAAAACACAATAGCCAGGGACGAGTACATTTTGGGCAATCTGTCCCATTCAACAATTGAAATTATCGGGCGTGTTTTTTTATAAATTGGTAACAATAAGTCTAGTTGAGTGTTGACTACACATATAAATAATGTTTAAATCCGCTTTGAAAAGGAGGTGGTGCCATCTTATAAATAAAATAATTTCTATTCAAAAACCCCGTATTTCAAGTTAAACTAAAGGAGAATCAAAGATGAAAACTCGCACTTTCGTAGTATTTATGTTAATAGTAGGCCTAATCGCTGCTTGTGCCCCCAAAGAGGCAGCTCCAGTAGTGGAAGAAGCAGCAGTGGTCGAAGAAGTTGTTGAAGAAGAAGCAGTGGAAGAAGAAGCTGCTGAAGTAGCGTGTGTACCAGTAGTATGCCCCGAAGAGGAAGTAGCAGCAGTTCCCGTAGCAGATGTGGATGCAACTTGTGCTGCAGATGCCTACGGCTGCGCAAAAATTGAAGCCGGGCAAACTGTAAAAATCGGTATGGGTTCTCCCATGACCGGCGGCGATTCAGGTTTCGGTATCGATGCCGAAAACAGCGGTCTGCTTGCAGTAGCAGATGCCTGTGATTATGCAGGTTTCAGCTTTGAGCTGGTCGCTGAAGATGACCAAGGCGCATCTGAGGGCGGCGCCGCGGTTGCCAATAAACACGCTGCCGACCCAACCGTTGTTGCTGTTGCCGGCCACCTGTTCTCAGGCGCCACAGCAGCTGCAATCCCGATCTATGAAGAAGCCGGCATTCCGATGCTATCTCCCTCAGCCACGAATCCGGACCTGACCAAATCAGGTTCAAAGGTCTTCAATCGGGTTCCATTCACCGATGAAGCCCAGAGCAATGATGTGGCAGACTACATTTACAACACGCTCGGAATCCGAACAATTGCTGTGCTGCACGATGGTGAAGACTATGGTAAAGGCCTTGCACAACTCTTACAGGGTTCATTCGAAGCCCTTGGCGGTGAAGTGGTCGTTTTCGAAGGCATTACTTCCAAGGAAGCTGATTACAGCGCGATCCTGACAACTATTGCCGCGAAATCACCAGAACTGCTGTACTTCGGCGGCTACACCCAGGACGGCGCCGTGCTCACCAACCAGATGAAGACCACCGGCCTCGAGGAGGCGGTGTTCTTCGGCTGCGACGGCACATTTGGTACCGACTACCTGGACCGTGCTGGCGAAAATGCGGAAGGCACATACCACACGATCCCGCGCTCAGCAGCCGCATCTGAGGCGAAAGACCATTTCGATGCGTGCTACATGGAAGTCTATGGCGTTGCTGCAGGTGAACTTTCACCTTACTCATGGAACAGCTATGACGCTACAACCGCTTTGATCACCAAGGTCAAAGAAGTAGCTGTATTAGGCGATGACGGTACGCTGTACGTACCGCGCGGAGCCCTGGTTGATGCTATTCGCAACCTGACCGATTATGTCGGCATCGGCAACACAATAACCTGCGATGAAATCGGTGAATGCAATGCACTAGGATTACAGATAATGGAGGTCGTGGACGGAGAATTCGTCCCCGTCGATTAATTTAGAAGTCCAGTTTCAGCACGCAGGGAAAGAATAACCTTTCCCTGCGTGTTCAAATGCAAGATGCTATCAAATCTCCCGGAGTCATTAAATGAAATCAAATGAGAGATCCAAACCCATTCTTAAACAACGCAATATTTCAAAGATCATTCGTCCTTTATTTGGAATTCTTGTGGTCTTATTTTTAATCTGGCGGCTTTACCTTGTCTTTATCGTACAAAATGAGTACAGTTCTGATACCTGGATACGTCTCCTCATTTCCGGCTTGATTATCGGCGGTGTGTATTCCTTGATTGCCATCGGCTATACTCTGGTTTACGGCATCTTGCTGATGATTAACTTTGCCCACGGCGAAGTCATGATGATTGGCACATTTGCCGGCTACTTTGTGTTCGAAGCGGCTAAGTCCATCAACGTACCATCAACCGGAAATCCTGAAATGGTTTTTGCAAACGCCTTTCCGGCATTATCAATCTTGATTGCATTTATCGTCGGCATGACCGTCGCAGCCGCATCCGGCTATTTCCTGGAAAAGATCGCATACAGACCCCTCCGCAAAGCTCCGCGCCTGATCCCATTGATCAGCGCAATCGGTGCATCCATTTTTCTTCAGAATGCGGCGCAACTGCTTTTCAGCCCAAAGACGCGCGATTACGTAAACCCGGATGTGATGAGCCGGGGAAATGGGTGGAAATTTTTAATCAACGGGTCACAGATAACACTGACCTACACTGGTGTGTTTACTTTCATCCTTTCTATTCTGCTCATGATTGGGCTTTTCACCCTTGTACGCAAAACCCGCCTTGGGAAAGCGATGCGGGCGGTTGCAATGGATAAAAAAACGGCCGCATTGATGGGGATCGATGTCGACCAGACGATCAGCAACACATTCATCATCAGCGGCGCCCTTGCCGGAGCAGCCGGCGTGATGTGGGGGCTGCATAACGGCCTGGTTTATTATTTTGTCGGATTCATCCCGGGCATAAAAGCTTTTACAGCAGCGGTCCTGGGTGGAATCGGTAATATTCCGGGCGCCATGCTGGGCGGCATGCTCCTGGGTCTAGTTGAATCCATCGGTCCCACCGCGCTCGGAATCAGCTACCAGCTGAAAGATGTGATCGCATTTGTCATTCTGATCGTCATCCTGATATTCAAGCCTTCCGGAATTCTTGGAGAAGTGCTTGCGGAGGAGAAAATATGAAAACCCACCCAATACGCAAATGCTTCCAGAAGGGGCTGGTGTTTTCCATCATCTTGGTATTCATGGTGCTGATCGATTTCCATGTAATCGCAGCCACGCTGGTCAGTAAAGTATTTAGCGTAAATGTGCTCAGAGGCGCCATCCCGGAAGTCCATTTTATGACGTATGTACATATACTGTTTGGCATCTGGGCCGGCTGGTCAGCAAGCGGCAGAACAGGAAAAACAACCACAAGAATTCTGCATGGGTTAGCGACAGGACTCACAACAGGCATATTCATCGCCCTGTTCGACCTGATCATGAACTATCTGATCCAAACTGATACGGATGTCCGGCGGTATCTATCTGCTCTGTCGTTTGAAAGCATGAATTACTTTTTGCTAAATCTTGGACAAATGGGTACTCTCCTTCATCTGTGCTTATACACATCCACCGGATTGGCAGGCAGCGCCCTGGCAGTGTTCCTGCGTTCTGATATGGTGCAGCATGCGTGGCAGAATTTGAAATCCAACATCTCCACATTCATCACACGAATTAATGAAACTCTACCGCCATTTATACTGAAATATGGAAAATACCTTGTTTATTTGATCCTGCTGGCGGTATTGTTGATCCTGCCAGCCCAGTGGGGTTCATACTGGAATTATGTCTTCGGGCTGGTCGGTTTGTATATCATCGCGGGAATTGGCTTGAACATCATCGTGGGACTATCCGGTCAGCTGGTTCTCGGCTACGCGGCTTTCTTTGCCATGGGAGCTTATAGTGTTGGACTCGTAAACGCGCCTGATCCCCATCATTTAATGTGGGGATTCTGGTTGGCAATAGTTATTGGAGTGATCATGGCGATCATTGCTGCGGTTATTCTTGGCCTTCCAATCATGCGCCTGCGCGGTGATTACTTAGCCATAGTCACGCTGGGATTTGGTGAGATTATCCGCATCCTGCTGAAAAGCGATTTGCTGACAAACTTTACCGGAGGCCCACACGGCATTCATGACATTCATGGACCGACGCTCTTTGGCAGACCTTTGACAACCGACTCGGATTACGTATATCTCATCTTTGCGTGTGTCGCGCTAACCATCTTTCTATACAACCGTTTGCAGGATTCCCGCACCGGCCGGGCATGGCTGGCAATCAAGGAAGACGCAATTGCCGCCCAGGCAACAGGTGTGAATCTGCAGAAAAATAAATTACTGGCTCTCTGCATCGGTGCAGCATTCGCAGGATTGGCAGGCGGCATATTCGCCGCGCGCAACCAGTTTACCGGACCCAACGACCACACCCTGATGGTATCAATGAATATGCTCAGCATCATCATCGTGGGTGGAACAAACAGTATTCCAGGCATCATCCTCGGCTCATTTGTACTGAAGGGGCTGCCGGAGATTTTGCGTGAAATAGAAAATTACCGCCTGCTTGCCTTCGGTGGATTGCTGATCGTTATGATGCTGGTGCGCCCGAACGGATTATGGCCTTCCTCCAGGCCGCTGATTGAAAAAAAGAAATGTCCACCAATTGAAGAGGACAGCCATGTTGGGGAAGGAGTTAAGGATGGCTGATACTATCATCGAGACGAAAGAAGTCTCTAAATTGTTCGGCGGTCTTACCGCTGTGAACAAGGTAAATTTAGAGATTCCGAAATATTCAATTTACAGCATCATTGGCCCCAACGGCGCGGGAAAAACAACGCTGTTCAACTGCATTTCGGGGTTTTATACTCCTGAAACCGGTGAAATTTTATATTTCGATGAACCGATTCAGGGGTCTGCCACAGATTTCATCGCCAGCTTGGGCATCTCACGGACCTATCAGAATATCCGCCTTTTCAGCAACTTGACCGCACTTGAAAACATCATGGTCGGGCAGCATATCAGTTTGAAATCAAGCTGGCTGGACGCAATCCTTCATACTGCCAGATTCTCTCTGGAGGACAAGAAATCACAAGATGAGGCAATCCGGTTGCTTAAATTTGTAGGTCTGTCTGGTTTTGGGGACTTCCTTGCCTGCAATCTCCCGTACGGCTTGCAGCGCCGGCTAGAAATTGCGCGAGCATTAGCCAATAATCCACGTCTGCTGCTGCTGGACGAGCCCACAGCCGGGATGAACCTGCAGGAAACGCACGAAATTACGGATTTTATCAAACGCCTTAGGGATGAACTTGAAATCACGATCATTCTCATTGAACATGATATGCGCGTGGTGATGGGCATATCGGATCAGATCAGCGTGCTGGATTATGGCATAAAGATCGCCGAGGGCTCACCGAAAGAAATCCAGGCAAACCCGAAAGTGATCGAAGCATACCTGGGACCAGGCGGTGCAGCATTGGCAAAGAAATATCAGAATCGAAGGCGAAAAGATGCTTGAGGTAACAGATCTTCATGTCCATTACGGCGTCATTCATGCTCTTAAGGGAGTGAGCTTTTATCTGAACGAGGGCGAGATCGTCGCTCTTATTGGTGCAAACGGCGCAGGAAAATCCACTTTGTTAAATACCATATCGGGGATCCTAGAGGCAACGGGGGGAAAAATTGAATACTTGGATGAAGTCATCTCTAATTCCGCTCCCCAGGATATTGTCAACAAAGGCGTCACCCAAGTACCCGAGGGCCGAAAGATCTTCCCATCAATGAGTGTTATTGAGAATCTGGAAATGGGCGCTTACAGTCTGGAAAACCGCAAAGGGATTCTTAACAAGATTGATGCCATGCTGGAAAAATTCCCATTAATTAAGGACAGAGGAAACCAACTTGGCGGTACATTGTCCGGCGGTGAGCAGCAAATGCTAGCGATCGCCCGCGGTTTAATGGCTGATCCAAAACTGATGCTTCTAGATGAACCTTCAATGGGATTAGCACCGGTACTGGTTGAACAGGTTTTTGATACTATCCAGGAAATTAATAAACAAGGCACCAGTATCCTTTTGGTTGAACAGAATGCACAAATGGCACTTTCTATCGCTAATCGTGCCTACGTGTTAGAAACCGGAAACATTACTTTAGGAGGCACGGGGCGAGAACTCCTCAATAACCCTCAAATCATAAAATCATATCTCGGCGGTCAATAAATGCAAATCTCATAATGTAATTGAACCTCATCTTTTACTAGAGAATTTGTCAATTAAAAATACCTTATCTCTTTGAAAAGAATTTTTCCATTTCCCTGGCAGAGGGCAGTGAAGTTTGTGCTCCGAACTTGGTGACAGCCAGTGTGCCGGCTGCACAGCCATAGCGAACTGCTTTCTCAAGGTCAAATCCTTTCAATAAACCAGTCGCTAAACCACCGATGAAAGCATCTCCGGCTGCAGTAGTGTCCACTGCCTTTACTTTTTTCGCCGGTACAAATTTTATTTTCTCGCCAGTCAGCAGCAAAGCGCCACGCTCACCCAATGTGACAATAACAACTTTCACTCCCTCTGCAAGCAGTTTCTTGGCACCCTCTTCAGCTGTAATCTCATCCGTTATGGGTATATTGGTTAACAGTTGAAGCTCCATTTCATTAGGCACAAGTATATCGGCGCTTTTCAATAATTCCAATGAAGCCTGCTTGGCAGGTGCCGGATTAAGGATAACCTTAACGCCGTGCCTCCTGGCAATTTGCATGGCATACGCAACGCTGTCAAGAGGGATTTCGAACTGCAGCAAAAGTATCTTGGCTTCTTTAATAACATCCTCACATGCATCGATATCTTCTTTTATCACTCTTCCATTCGCACCAAGTGAGACTACAATGCTGTTCTGCCCACTGCTGTCAACAATAATCACAGCCGTTCCAGTAGATGTCTCCCTATCGACTTGAACATACGCGGTATCCACACCCTGATGCTGCAAGTTCTCGATGAGCGGCAAGCCAAAATCATCACTCCCTACTTTGCCGACCATAGCAACGGTGCTTCCCAACTTCGCGGCTGCTGCCGCCTGGTTTGCGCCTTTCCCACCCGGAATGGTTTTTAATCCCTCACCATGAACCGTCTCGCCGCCTGCAGGCATGCGCTCTGTTTTAACCACAAGGTCCATATTCAGACTGCCAACCACAACAATATCAGCCATATTATTCTCTCCTATTCTGCTTATGTCAGTATCTCAGTTCAAATGGAAAAAACATATAAGCTTATTTTAAGATAAAATCACCTTATGAGTCAAATATCCCGGTTCTCTAATACCCTTCAAGCACAATGAACCGTAATAAAAAAAATAATAAGACTGTGGTTGCCGGTGCGCTGGGGGAATGCGTGCATGTGGCAGGTGTGTATAACTTCCTGCGGATGGCGGAGCTGGCTGGCTGGAACCCAGTCTTCTTAGGTCCAGCGGTTTCTATTGATAAAATAATAAAAACAGCGCAGGAAGAACAAGCTGACCTGGTGGCAGTTTCATACCGCCTGACACCGGAAACCGGTGAGCGCTTGCTGGCTGAATTCGCTGAGAGTGCTGACCATCTGCGCTCCAAGGGTGTGCTGTTCGCCTTCGGCGGTACGCCGCCAGTAGCGGAGCGAGCAAAAAAACTGGGGTTTTTTCATGCTGTTTTTGACGGCAACCAAACCTATGAAGAGATTCTTGCTTTCCTGAAAGGCGAGGACATCGATGCCAGAAGTGAGATTGATTATCCTCAAACCACCATGGAACGTATCCAATGGAAAGCACCTTACCCCCTGCTGCGACATCACTTTGGCCTGCCCAGTATGCAAGACACCATAAATGGCATTCAACAGATTGCAGAAGCGCGCGTGCTGGACGTAGTCTCTCTGGGCATTGATCAGGATGCACAGGAGAATTTCTTCCACCCCAAACGTCAAAACCCGCGCCGTACAGGAGCCGGTGGCGTGCCAGTACGCAACCCAGAAGACTACCGCCGCCTCTACCAAGCCAGCCGCCATGGCAATTATCCATTGATGCGCACCTACTCTGGTACGGATGATTTTATCCGCCTGGCAGAGATGTACAAAGAAACCATCAATATCTGCTGGGCAGCCGTGCCGCTGTTCTGGTTCAATCAGATGGATGGGCGCGGCCCCTGGGACCTGGAGGGTTCCATCCGCGAACACCAGAAGCTGATTGCCTGGTACGGCAAACATGGCATCCCAGTGGAGTTGAACGAGCCACACCACTGGGGCTTGCGCAATGCGCCGGATGTGATTTTTGTGGTCTCGGCAGTGCTTTCAGCTTATAACGCACGCGCTTTTGGAGTTAAAGACTATATCGCCCAGATGATGTTCAATAGCCCACCAGGGCTATCGGATTCGATGGATTTAGCCAAGATGCTGGCTTGCCTGGAATTGACCGCCCCGCTTGAATCAGAAAACTTCCACATTTGGCGTCAGACACGCACCGGCTTATTGAGTTATCCATTGGAGGACAACGCGGCACGCGCCCATCTTGCAACAAGCATTTACCTGCAGATGGCACTCAAGCCGCACATCGTGCATATCGTGGGGCACACTGAAGCACACCACGCCGCTACCGAAGAGGATATCATCAACGCATGCCTGATGGCACGCCGTGCAATCGAGAACGCCCTAACTGACCAGCCAGACATGACTGCAGATCTTAACATCCAGCGGCGCAAGCAGGAATTAATCACACAAGCTCAAATCACGCTGCAGGCAATCCGCAATATCGGCACTGAAAATACCAGCGATCCGCTTACAGATGCAAAAACACTCACCCAAGCCGTGCAGGCAGGTATTCTGGATGCGCCGCATCTGATCAATAACCCTTTCGCTAAAGGTAAAATTCAAACCCGAATTATAAAAGGGGCTTGTGAAGCGATTAATGAAGATGGTAAACTGATAGGCGAGAAAAAGCGATTAGCTCATTTCCTATAGATATCCAAAAGGAGGATTTATGTCCTATCCCCAAAATTATGCAGTAATCGGCGCTGGTAATGGTGGTAAAGCCATGGCTGCCCATTTGGCGCTAATGGGCAAGAACATTACGCTTTATAACCGCACCTACAGCCATATTGAAATAATTGCGAAACGTAAGGGCATCGATCTGGAAAGCTACCTGGAAGGTCCACGTGGTTTTGGCAAGTTTGCGCTGGTCACTTCGGATCTGAAGGCAGCATTGGAAAAAGCTGATGTAGTTATGGTTGTAATTCCTTCTTCCGGACATGCTGATGTTGCCAAAGCTGTAGCTCCACACCTCAAAGACGGGCAAATCATCCTGCTCAACCCCGGACGCACCTTTGGGGCTATTGAGTTTGACATGGTTTTGCGCAAAGAAGGTTGCAAGGCTGATGTAATCGTTGCCGAAGCGGAAACGTTTATTTACGCCAGCCGCTCTGACGGGCCTGCCCAGGCACGCATCTTTCGTATTAAAGAGGCAGTGCCATTAGCCGCACTGCCTGCAACACGAACCCAAACCGTACTGGACGCCATCCACGATGTGTACCCGCAGTTCATTGACGGCATCAACGTGCTTAACACCGGACTCAACAACATGGGCGCCATCTTCCACCCTTCATTAGCAATACTAAACGCTGGGCGGATTGAATCTACACATGGAGACTTTGAGTTCTATATTGATGGCGTCACACCCTCAGTAGCTTATGTGCTGGAAGCGCTCGACCGTGAGCGTGTAACAGTGGCATCATCATTGGGCATCCGCGCGCGTACTGCTGTCGAATGGTTGGAACTGGCATACAATGTGAAAGGCAAGGACTTGCATGAAGCTATCCACAACCAAAGCGGTTACTACGGTATCAAAGCGCCTTCCACGTTGATGCACCGCTACATTTTTGAAGATGTGCCTATGAGTTTGGTGCCAATCTCTTCAGTAGGTCGCCAGTACGGGATCATGGTGCGTGGCATGGAAAGCATTATCCGCCTGGCTTGCATCATTAATCACACGGATTACTACCGAAAAGGGCGCACAGTGGAGCGGTTAGGAATCAAAGACCTGAGCGTAGATGAACTAACCACCTATGTGAATGAGGGCTGGAAGGATTAAAGCCCTGACGTTCTCATTATTTATGAGGAAAAAAGATTATAATAGGCACGTTGCTATTTTAAATAAATTGGCTATAATGACAATATCAGCGGATTTGGCGGAATTAACCGGATTCCGGGAACCAAATCCCGTTCAAGAATGTTGCACTTAGTGCAATTCAGAAAATCAACGGAGGAAAAGATGAAAGCGAAACTATCCTTGATTCTGACCCTGGGAATGCTGGCGGTGCTAACTCTGCCGGCTCAGGCAGCTGTTACCACCCCCAGCATCCTGAGCGTGGTGAAAGATGAATCCGTCACTATCCAAACCAGCTACTTCCCGGCTGATGAAACCCTTTATGTGCGTATGGGTTATAACGGCACGCAAGGTGTCAATGGCTTACTGGTAACCAAGATCACCACCGGCGCAGGCGGAACCTTCAAGGCAAAATTTTATATCCCCGAGGAGCTTAAAGGAGAGAATATCATTGCCATCCGAATGGAAAGCACCACATCTGCATTTTTCAGGTTTTTCTGGTTCTACAATAAAACCGCTGTATCCAGCAGTTCAAGCAGCTCTTCATCCTCATCCAGCTCTTCCTGACTACCTGAGGATTTCCCCACCTTCCGCATCACTGGTGTCAGAAAGAGTGCTTCGGTGGATATTGAGACATTATATTTCCCTGCCGGCGAGACCTTTGCAGTCTTCATGAAAGACGGCGCTTCATGTGTTAAAGATTGGATACCTGTTTGTGGCATGGGTAGCGGCGAGGGTGGCTCGATCACAGCTACGTTTGCCATCCCCACTGAACTGCAGTGGAAATCCCAGATAGCGATCAAATTTTATAGTATGAAAGATCATTGGACCATCTACAACCTTTTCGCGAATAAGGATTCCCCATAATTGCTAAACTCGCTTGCTAATCTAGACCCCCGGCAGACATATAAACCCGGGGGTTCTTTTTTGACCAGGTCAACTGTATGTGCAGAATTGGGGAAATTATGTATTGGCAGCATCAATAGCTGGTACTCGTGCCAGGGCGGGCAAGCGTACTAATAATCGCATTGCGCATGGACTTCTTCGCCCTTTTGTGCCAGTCTGGCACAAGATACGGCAGCATAGCAGAGTCCACCAGCAGCAGGTCAGCATCTCTACAGCCGGCTTCTAACGCAGAAACATGTCCTTCAAACACCCATACTGTATGACCCTGGTAGGCAAATCCCAGCAGGTAATCAAAGGAAGGGATGGCTTTGCGAATATCTGCTTTAAGTGCTTCCAGATACGTGTAGGCAATGACCGCAATGCGGCGCTTGTCTCTGGAAGGCACCAGCGATTCAAACACTTCCAGGTTTTTCTGCGGCATGCTACCTGGCGGAAAGGAATCTTTTGCTACCAGTAAACGTCCAGGAGTAACGATGATCACCCTGCGCAGATGAGTGCCATCAGGGAGCACAGTCTCTTTTTCAGCTTCCTGGCGGGCACGAACAAAAACCTGTTCAATGTCCGGGCGGACATCAACTTCTGGCATACGCGGATCAAATAGCTCAATGTTACTCATGATAGACCTTAACCATGCGGGGCAGTTTAACGCAGATAGACAATCTCGTAAAGTGCCTACCTTTATTTTAACAATTTATTATTAAAATAATAATGCCCAGCACATTAGAGATGCCGGGCGTATCTATTTATGAAATGATGCTGCTAATCTAGCTCTAAAACTTCCTTAAGAGCTTTTTTCTGCTCATCATCAAGCGTCTCGATATCGTCAATCATGGGACCTTTATAGAGAGCACCACGGTCTTCTGTGAAGTGACCCCATTCTGCAGCGCGCAGCAGTACCCAGGGAGCGATGCCGAGTTTATCAGCAGCTTTATAGGCAACATTAATCAAATCCTGGTGGGTTTTCTTGCGCATTATGTCCTCTTGCTTATTGCGGCGAGCTTCTTTCTGGGCTTTCTGAGTGGCTTTTAAATTTTCCTCAGCACTTTTAAGTGACTTTTTAGTGCCCTTCTTGGAAACTGCCCCAGAAATTGGATCATAGCCTGCGCCTTTCTTAGTGGGTTTCTTGCTGTCAGCCATTTGTTACTCCTTAATTTCGTGGTTTTTCTTTCCTTGTTTGTTTCTTTCACCTTATATATTAGCATAATAATGGATGAAGCACGGTGGATTTTTATACGCAATTTTTTGTTTTTCCCTTATTCATCATGTGATTCACACTAAGCATGGCGTGGCAATCTTTCAAGAATTCAATAAATTTCTCCATATATAATCCTACTTGTAGTAAGGCTTCTTTGAACTCTATTGCATTCTTCTCGCCCGAGTTTCCGCCCCCTCCTCATAATGCCATTAAAATAAGGAGCAAGGAGAAACAACATGAAAAACTACCGCAAGGAATTATGGTTTAACATCCCGCAAAGGAGGGGCTTCACCAACATCACGCCGCAGGTGAATGACTGCCTGCGCGAGAGCAGCATCCAGGAGGGATTGTGCCTGGTGAACGCCATGCATATCACCGCCAGTGTGTACATCAACGACGATGAGGGCGGCTTGCTTCAGGATTACGAGGACTGGCTGGAGGGACTGGCGCCGCACGAGCCCACCAGCCGCTACCGTCACAACCGCACTGGCGAGGAAAACGCCGACGCACACCTCAAGCGCCAGGTGATGGGACGCGAGGTAGTGGTGGCAGTTACAAAGGGACGGCTGGATTTCGGCCCCTGGGAGCAGATTTTCTACGGCGAGTTTGACGGGCGCAGAAGAAAACGCGTGCTGGTGAAGATTATCGGGGATTGATTTATCAGAGTAGATCGATTATTTGCTATTGTAAAGAATTCCCTTTGGAATCGCGAAAAACCACCCTGCGAATTGGAGTTCCATTCACTAAATAAATTATATTTCGCATCATTTTCAAATATTTTCAGTTGCTGCGCAACACGACCTTTCTAATGCGTCGCGCAGGCAATGCAGGGGTCAAAAGCCCTGACAACCCGGCCTACGGCGCGCTCCAGCTCCAGGTTGACACTATCAGCGGTAATGTAACGTTCAGCCGCCACACGCAGGGCGCGCTCGATCGCCAGCATATTATGTATGGTGGGGATAATGAACTCCGCGGTGGTTATCTTGCCGTTTTCAATTACATAATGATGGATCAGCGGTCCGCGCGGGGCTTCCACCAGCCCATAGCCCTCGCCATCACGCGGAGTATAAGGTACATCGGTGTCCTCGTTATCCAGCGGCTCAGCCAGCATCTCGGCAGCGCGCTCAATGGCATACACCAGCTCAATCCCGCGGCAAAGGTCAAACAGCAGGATGGGATGTGCAGGATGCCCAAATTCCGCCCATAAGCGCTTTAAATAGGCATCCGCTTTAGGCGTGCCCAACTGCTCAGTCATGTTGGCACGCGCCAGCGAATTAGCACGCATTATCTCACCGTTGTAGCTGGTGCGCCCGGCGTAGCTGTAATCGGTTTCTTCAAAAGTGAGATATTTGCGAAATTTACTGGCTGAAAAGCGCTGGCAGCAGGGACCTTGTGGCGCCATAACACGGATCTCCTGGCTGTTGAAATCCGGGCGTGTTTCACAGGTAGAGGCAATGTAGTAAGCCGGCGCATCGTCGCCCCAGGTACCAATGCGGTCTTTCATCTGCATTGATATCTCCCAGTAAAAGTCAACCAGCTCAACGGCAGCCGGCAGCGCGTCAAGCAGGCGCTGGTGGAAGGTATCTGCACGTTCCCCATCCACGCCACTGGTCATGCCGCCCACCACAGCTTTGACGGGATGAATGAACTGTCCGCCAGCCAGCGTAATCAGGTCAGTGCCTAACTTGCGTATACGCAGGGCACGACGTGCAATGTGAAACTGGGTTTCCTGGCTGGCTTCCTGCTCGCTAACATGGAAAATGCTGTCCACGCCCAAACGGTCAGGCATGGTGAAGATGAACAGCGAGGTGGCTTGATTCTGGATGAGCTGACCCAGCAGCAGCAGTGAACGGATTTTATCTGCCAGAGGCGGTGGTTCAACACCATAAGCATGCTCCAATGCCTTGACCGAAGCAACATGATGGGCAGTTGAGCATACCCCACAAATACGCGGCGCAATAACCGGCATCTGCTCGGCAGGCACACCCTGTACAAAAATGCTGAATCCACGCTTCTCCATTGCCTGGAAGCGGGTGGAAATGACGCGCCCGTTCTGCACTTCTATCTCGACCCGGGCATGACCCTCAATGCGGCTGAGCGGAAAAGTCAAGGTTGCCATCAGAGCACCTTCTCTTTAGGGCGCGGCGGTCGGTCGCCGCCGGCATAATCAGAGAATTGGAACAGGAACAATGCTAGCTGGGGAGAGAGCAGTGCCTCACGCAGCTCTTCAGGCGGGATGTCAGTCATGGCTTCAAACACGCGCTGGATGCTCTGCAGCCACGCCTGGGAGTCTTTTTCAATAAGCATATCTGATGGTCCCCGGCAGCCCACACACGGATGTCCCGGACGGGTGCACAGGGCTCGGCATCCACCGCGAGTGGAAGTGCCCAAACATAAATAACCCTGGTTGATCAGGCATATATCCGGCAGTACTTTACCCTGCTGGAAACCCAGCAGGTGCTTGGGGCGCATATCCTTGAGCTTTTTACGTCCACACTCCTGGCATACAACCTTGCTGGTTTTGAAATCCGGTGGATTGAGCAACGCCGCCATGAACAATTCTGGGGTGGGCGGGCAGCCCGGCAGGTAACAATCTACTTCCACAAAGGCATCCACCGGCTGGGATTTTGGCAGTAGCCGCGGCAGATGGCGTCGTTCGGACTGAGCCATGAACAGTTTGCGCACTTCATCGCGGTTGCCGAGGTTAGCCACCCCGCCCGAAATAGCGCAGGTACCCACTGCGATCACTTTCTTGGCGCTTTTCACCGCACGCCGCAGGTTGTAGAGGTCCTCATCGTTGCGCACCCCCCCGCTGATGAGCAACACATCTACTTCAGGTACATTATAGGCGGTGACCACCAACGGCATATAGACCAGGTTAAAGCGTTCAACCCACTCACTAGCATTCAGTAAAGAGACCTCGCAGCCGGCACAGCCAGAAAGCTGCAAGACTGCGAAACGCGGCAGTTCGGGGGTTTTTCTAGTATCTTTCTTCATCCAGTATGAATTCCTTCACATATAGTCACTCATAATCTCTCAGAGTGATTCCCAAGTACCTTATTATCATTTTACCAACACTGGCAGGCAAAAACAACACCTGCTTTTTTGTCAACTTTTGCATCTGCGCAAAGGGTTAATAATTTACAAATCCTGGGGATTTTATTTTCCTAAATGAAGGGGGCTTTATAGTGTAAAACCGATGATGGCCATGACGCTTTTCAGCGATCACCATATGGGGTACAGCGCCACAGCAACAGAATTCCTGCAGGAACTGGTTTCTCAACTGCAAGAACCAGAAAAATTGGGGAATGAATAGCTTGTTTTTTCATGATTTGATATCACAAAGAAAGAAGAACAAACTGCCCAAATAGACGGTTTTTTTATTGCTACTATTTGGCATAAGGCTTGCAACTTAAAGCTTACTTCTCAGAATAGAATTGCTGAGGGATCAAACAGGAGCGATAATGAAAGGGTTTTTAACCAAATCGCTGTTTGTCATCTTTGCTGCTTTAGCAGGATACACAGTGATAACTGGCGGTTTTTTTTCAAACCATAATGAGCCATTCTTGGGGTTTAACCCAAATGTGCATCTACAGGGCACAGAATCGCTGAACGCGCAGCTTGACGAACTGGATGAGATGGGTGTGAAGCTCATCAAGGTTAATATCCCCTGGAATAAGGTGGAATTATCCCCGGGCATTTTCAGCTGGTCATATACCACAAATGGTGTACATCATGACCTGAACTATCTCTTGCTTGAAGCGGATAAGCGCAATATGAAAGTCGTAGCTATACTGAGTGGTGGACCGTTTTATCTGGACAACCAGATCCCTGACCAGCCAGTCAATCCAGAGTCGTTGCTGGAGAGCTGGCGCAGGTATGTACAGGCGACAGTGGACGCTTTCGGCAAGCAAATTCAGTACTGGCAGATTGGCGAAAAGATCAATACTCCTAAAGGATGGGGGAAGGTATTGTTTCCTGCCGATCAAGATGCTTTCGCCCAGCCCGACGCGGTACTTTATGCCCAAATGCTAAAGAGCGCATATACTATCATCAAGGCCAAACAAGCGGGCGATATGATCATCCTGGGAGGATTAGTCAGCGATACAGATTCTTGCATCACACAACCCACAGCATTTTTACAGCACATTTACAATACCGGTGAATGGGATTCTTTTGACCTAATCGGTTTGGATATCAAGACCCAAGCATTCCCGCCTGAAACTCTTCTTCATTATCAAATTTTTGATCCACTCACCGAGATGTGCCTGTACAGTGCTGAAGGAGGCTTCAATCTTATGGATCAGGTTCGGCTGGTAGAGATGACCTCCGCCCAATATGGGGAGAAGCCCATCTGGATCACAGAGCTTGGCTGGGCTGAAAGCAATCTGGTGGAACTCACTGATGAACACGGAGCCATCCCAGATGTCATCCACGCAGATTACCTTTCTCGCGCTACTATCATGTTCCTGGCAGAGCCTGAGGTACAAAAAGTCTTTTGGAATCTCTGTATAGATAATTTCAACACAGATAGCTATAAAATAAAACTTTTCACAAAGAATGCCTTTAATAACCTGAACCATATTCTAAACGTAACTGGTAGCATCAGCGATTATTCTGATAAAGCTCTGAATCAGTATGAATACCGCTTTCGATCCAACGGCAAACTGGGTATTGTTTTGTGGCGCTCAATCGGTGCAGATGCGCTTGAAGCTACTACTATTTCGGATCTGCATGGATATGACTTAAAAGCCTATTCTGTGGATGCAGAATCTATCTCCTGGAAAAGCGGCATTACGCTGCCGGTTGATGCACAAGGACAAACCACACTGCTCTTGAGTGAGCGGCCGGTTTTTATCCAGGGAAAACCTGAAGACCTGAAATCTGCAGTGCTAGGAGCAATCAAGGATATTGGGTCATCAATCGGGAAATTTGCAAAGGCGAAACTAAATGAGTGGATCCATGTGCAAAAAATCAAGGCAGCGCAGGGTATTAGCGATTGGGTCGGGGAACAGCAGCAGAGTCTACTAGAAATGATTAAAGAATCCTTTAAAGAATGGCTGCTTGAATCTCTAAAGATTGCCAAGAATTAGGTCAGATTAATTCTACCTGTTTTTCCAGTAAAATAAATAAGATAGGAGAGTACCCATGAAAAAGACCATGTCATTGCTGGTTCTTATCTGCATTGCAACCAGCCTGACTGCCTGCCATAAAGAGGTTGAGGAAGTTGCTACCGTTACTGCTACTGAGGTGAAAATTCAACAACCGCAAAAGCTAATAATCTCAGCTGAAAACATCTCCGAGCTGAAAGAAGTTCGTTCGCTCAACACAAAAGAATCAGTCACTTGCAAGTGGAGTTCTGACGGGAAAACCTTTTGGCTGGTCGGTTTACAGGAAGCCAAACTGTATGACAGCGCCACATTCGGGGAGGTCGCCGGCTATGACGTGAGCGAATACGCCGCGCTATATGACGTCTCCTCTGACGGTAGCACTCTTGCGTATTCTTTAGATGGAGCTGAGATTATCCTTTACGATGTGCTCAAACAAGATGAGATTCGCATAATTCAACCCGATTTTTACTATCACTATGCAAGCTTTTCTCCAGACGGGAAATTCCTGGCTATCATGTCTTTAGATGAAATACAAGCGAATATCTGGGACGTTAGTACCGGTAAGAACGTCACCACGCTAGAAGGATTTATGACCGCCGCCCCCGTATACAGCGGAAGGATCGCTGAAGATGGCAAGACCTTCCTGTGGATCTCACGCGGCACGGTACAGCCCATGAATATTGAAAGCAAGACCATGGGGCCGGAATTCAGCCACGAAGATTTTGTCACCAGTATAGCACTATCACCTGATGGCAAAATACTTGCCACCACTGCCGCCGGCACTGTTAATGGCGAATTCACCCCTCTGGTAAAGCTCTGGGATCCTGCAAGCGGTGAGGAATTGGGCTATTTTACAAATGCTGATCCCTTTACTTCACTAACGCTCTCTCCTAATGGATCAATCCTGGCAGCAGGCACTAAAAAAACCGTTATTATCTGGGATGCAAAAAATCATAATCAATTAACAACTCTGTTAGCGTATGACGAATACATAAACTCGTTGGCTTTTTCACCGGACGGTACACAGCTTGTTTCCTGCGGAACTGAAGGAACGGTGAAAATCTGGAAAATAGTCAAATAAAAAATATCACTGATTATATTAATTTATCCTACGCGCGCACCGCTGTACCCACCAAGAGCCGGTCGCATCCTCTCAACTGATGCACGCGCATCTTAGCCGGAACCGAAAAACCAGCGGTGCTTTGCTTTAACAAAGGTAACTGTTCCCCCATATCTGTATTGACACAAGCCTTCAGCACTTCCTCACTGATGCCAAAGGGCTGCAAAATATTAGCGGCAGCGCGCAGCAGCAGCTCGCGGTAATAAGCTAGGTCCAATGTGCGCGGGTCGGGCGCATCTGGCAAATCCCAGGCGTGCACACCGGGCTCACCACGCGTGAAGAGCAGGCGCACACGCTGGCCAGGGCGCACCGTTTTACCCGCCGCCTGTAACTGCATTGCAGCGCGCGCGCCGGGTGAAGGCACACGGTAGCCCCCCAGCTCCCTGCTGAGCTTCTTGCCCACCAGCAGTTTTTCCAGCGGCACACGCCCCGCGCGCAGGTCCGCCAGCCAGTGACTCAGCAGCGCCAGCGCTTTCTCCACTTTCTCTTCAATCTGCCCCATATCGCTTGCTTGCGCCAGGCAGCGCAGCATTTGCTCCTGTATCTCAGCAACGAAAGGCGCGCTATCGCGCCGGCGCAGGTCAATTCCGCGCACCTTGACAGAGCCATCCTGAAAAACACCAAAATAACGGTTAGGAACCGGCCAGCGTGCGTCCACACGCGAAGGGAGAAAAGCCACCCAGCGGTAAACGCCGTCCAGTGCCACCGGCAGGCAGGTTCGGCGTGAGACTTCCTCCAGCAGGGGCTGGAAAGCCTGCGGCTGGCGGCAGCCCTCTTTTTTAACCCATAAGCCGTCAACGTACATGTGCAGCACAGTGAAACCCAATTCCTCCGCTGCTTCCTTGGCACGCAGCAGGGCTTCGCGCCCCCAGGTGGTAACTGCCTCATGCGCCTCAATGCGCCCAAAGCGGGCGTTCTTGTAGCCCAGATAGCCAAAACAGGTCACCAGCAGCCACTTATGGGCAGAAGAGCGGGCTTTGTCCAGCTTGCGGCGCGGATCCCAGGGCGGCAGGGCAAGGGCACGCTGCTTGAGGGCAATGCGCTTTTCCAGCAGGGGTGCCAGGGTAAGCGGCACTATACCAGGCGGATGATCAGAAGCACCCAGGCGGGTCGGCATGGGAATCTCAGGTGAAATGTTGCAATGCACCATGATACTGGGATACATGGATATGAAATCAATCATGCCCACATCATAGTGTAAGCCAACCAGCGGTTGATAGACCAGCCCACCCTGGTCGTAGCACAGCAGGTCAAGGGCAGTTTTGCCGCTTTCCGCCTGCTGCTTGCGCCAGGGCACCATAATCTGGTTGCGCAGGGCAGTGGTGATCTGCATAGATGAGATACCCGTGCCGGGCGAAACGCGTGCCGCCACCTGCAGGGGTAGAGCAGTAATGCGGGCAGTCTCCAGCGCGCCTTCCAGGTCGTAGCTCTGCCACATCATGGCATTGCGGCAGTCAATATGGCAGCGTCCATAGAGCAGCACCTGCTGTCCACGGTAAATTATCTGCCCATAAGAGAAATAAGTGCCTTCCTTTTTAAAGAGCACGCCGCGCCCGGGTTCACGGTTAAGCGGCAGTGGCAGGTTATGGCGGCTGGCTAATTTGAGCAGGTACGGCAGCAGCCAGGTATCCCCCGACATTGTCAGCAGCAGGTCAGGGTCATGCCGTAGCAGCAGGGCGCGCAGGTTAATTAGCAGCGAGCGGCCTGGCTTCAGCGAAAGACAGTACTCCTTACCGCTGACATGCGCGATCAGTGCCTGCGGCGGCGCGTGCTGGGGATCACAGTTCGGCTGCAGATGCAACACCCGCAGGGGTGGCATCTCAATATCCAGTTCCCAAGGGGAATTCAGCACCCTCAGATCTTGCAGCCAGTGGTTTTCATCATAAGACACACGGCAACGCGCCAGCGGGAAAGTGCCATACTGCGCAGCATGGCGCAGGGAAAGCTGCACGTCGACATCATAATAGTCCAAGCCAGGGAAGCGTCTGGTCAAGCTCCTGAACAGCAGCGCTTGTCTGGCAGCTTGCGCCACCTCAACAGATAGCACCTGCAAGGGATGTACTTGAAAAAGATCGCGCCGCTCCGCACGCTGCAGTGCAAGCGAGATGGATTGCCTGTTGAGATAGCATTCCACCCGTTCTAGCTGGTCCTCGCCGCCTGCAACATAGAAGCGAATGGGAAAATGCTGACGCAGACGCAGGCGCTCACCCAAGTCAGTAATCAACCACAGGACAATGCCATCCCGGGTATCCTCGTACAGGTCCAGCAACCAGCCGCTGACCTCAGCCATCGCGCTCCGCCAGCAGCGCCTCAAGCTGATGGCGTAGGCGCAGCACTTCTTTGTGTTCTTCCAGCAACATCGCCAGTAAAAAAGTTTCCATGGGCAGGGCATGGGCAGCGTAAGCCGCAGCTGCCAGATGCTTGCGCGCGGAGGCGAACAGCTCATCCAACACCAGTTGGTCACTGCGCCGCAGGGCACGCCGGAAACGTGAAAATGCCTCCTGCTCTTGGATAAAAGCCTGTGTGATGGAGGGTAATGTGCGTCCCATACTATAGCTCGCTTTCTACATTCTGGTCTTTAGTCCCACAGCATAGGTGGGGCAGGCGCTGGTAACGGTTCCATCTGCCAGGACTGACTGGCTGCATCCTGCAGTTCTTCCAGCAGCACGCCGCGCTCAGGACAGATGGGCGCTGGCGGTTTAGCACTAACCACCACTGGCGCGCGCTTGCTCATGCGGCGCAAATGATGCACACTAGTATCCAGCAGGCGCCGCGTTTCCGCCAGCGAGACATTCTCATCATAAAAGGTAGCCAGAAGGTCAATTACTAGCGTTGGTACGCCATCGCAGGGCACCTCCGCCAGCATGACAGCCATCTGGTAGCAGGTGAAAGCACGCGCCAGTTGGATGCGTGCCAGGGCAGCTTGCAGTTCAGCAGTGCGTCTGCGAACAGCGCGTGCCACTGGGTACACATTAAAACAGTTGCCACCATCCAGCACGCGCAGCCTGCCCGCCACAGCCAGGCGCGCTGCTAGTTCAAGCATGAGAGCACTAGCTGCGTGGGGCGCTACCAGCACCAGCAAACTGTTAGTAAGGGGTAAAGTCAGTGCATCCATGCACCCATCATGGCACAACAGCCATTAAAAATAAATCCTCCCCATAGGGGAGATTCGAGGGGAAATTTTGGTTAACCTCTGTGGGTGAGCCAGGGATGGTGGCTTCGACCCCTGATTACCTGTATATTAGATCATCTATCCATTTCCCAGTTCCAACCAGGCACTGAAATCCCAACCGGCTAACACCTGGCGCAGTTCCTGGCGGCTACCCAGGTCGAACTTGCGCAGGATGCTGCGCACATGGGTCTTGACCGTCTCGGGAGAGATGAACAGCTTAGCAGCGACCTGACGCCCGGTCAGGTTGAGACATACCAGCGCTGCTACCTGCTGCTCGCGTGGAGTGAGCAACCGCCAGCGCTGCCAGTTGCGCCCTGCAGCGCGCCGCTCCCGGATAGCCTGACTGAGCAAACTGACGATGACCTCGTCCTGCGAGCGCTGTTCACGCTCCGCCAGCTCACGTACAGATTTAACCAGTTCCTCGTCCAGCTGGGGGTTTCGTGAACGAGCCTCTGAACCAAACACTGTGCGCAACTGCTGCCAGATGGTCATACACTTATTATACAGAACATCTGTTCTATTGTCAAGTTAAAAACATCATTCACAAAACCAACATTGCTATTCAAGTTTGTGAAAAAGACAATTATTGTTAAACTATTTCCTACTCTACGTTTTCCACCCGCTCAATATCTGGGAAGAACTGCTTCAATGTTCCTTCGATCCAACCCCGCAAAGTAGCCGGCTGCAGTGGGCATCCTTCACAAACCCCGCCCAGCCGCACTTTTACAACTTTTCCATCGAAAGAGATGAACTTCACTGAGCCATCATGATAATGGTTAATGTATGCGTCCAGTTGTTCCATCAATCCCTCAATTTGCTGTTTCTCTGGATATGATTCTTTTGCTTGTTTGTTCATTTTCCTATTATCAATATCATTTTATACTACTTCTGATAATCTGCTACATCGCGAATAAAAGCCGGGCTGTTCAATTTTTTCTCTAGGATATAGGTTAAGTAATATTGCATCAAAGACTCCATTTCAAGACACACTTGTTTGGGAATGTGTGCTTGCAGCGCCTGTTGATAACTGCTGCGTTGAATATATCGCAGGTATTTGAGAACGTGTAACGTAACAGCACGAGATTCACCTGCCATCACGCCACATTTTGGACAAAGTGCTCCACCCTGACTGGCTGAGAAGTACTGGTCCTCCGGCTTAATTTCCGACTTACACTGGACACAATAGAAGAATTCGGGCCGGTACCCGGAAATATCCAGCAACTGTAATTCAAACCTACGAATAGCAATAAAAGGGTCTTCAAGCCGTGCAACTCGCATAAGTGTTTCTTTGACTAATCTATATAAAACGGGATTAGGTTCTTCTTCTGATGTAAATTTGTCCAGCAACTCAAGTGTATAAGCTGCATAGCCCGTTTTAAGTAGATTGTCCTTAATCGGCTGATAAGCTTCAACAGTCTCTGCCTGAGTCACTATCCAGAATGATTTCCCGCGTGCCAGCATTAGAACAGTGCGTGTAAAGGGCTCCAGGTGCCCTGCTTTGCGAGAACGTGCCCGCCGCAATCCTTTCGCAATTGCTCGCAACTTGCCCTCTTCGCGCGAATAAAGCACAAGCAACCTATCTGCCTCACCAAACTCGCGGTGTGTGATGACAAACGCTTCCACCTTACTCAGTCGTTTTGAAAAAGCCATGATCAAATTAAATATATAACCCCAGTAAATATTTTATTTAATATCTATTTCTTCAAATATTCAGGACTAAAATAACCGGGGAGAAGTTCCTTCACTGGTTTCTCCTCTATGATATGCCCTTCCTCATCCGCCACCAGGACTACCATTTCGGGGTTGAACTCAACCATCACTTGACGGCAGGAACCACATGGTGCCCCTCCATTTTTTGTCACAACAGCAATAGCCGACAGCATCCTTTCACCTGCTGATACTGCCTTGAAAATAGCTACCCTTTCGGCACACATGGTCACAGGATAGGCAGCATTTTCTACATTAACACCATCATAGATTTTCCCAGACTCAGTTAATACCGCCGCGCCAACCGGATAATGCGAGTATGGTGTATAAGCCCATTTTTGAGCATTTTTAGCAATCTCAACCAGCTGTGACTTCGTGTCAGGTGATATTTTTTTCATTGCTTTTCTCCACCAGATTTATTTCCTTTGTCATTCTTTTCCTCACTTTAATCGGTTTGGCTGGCATGCCTACAACTGTTACATTATCCGGCACATCCTTTGTGACCACAGCACCCGCTCCTGTTCGAGCGCCTTTGCCGATTTTCACAGGGGCTACTAACATCGTGTCACTACCAATAAATGCACCCTCACCAATCTCCGTATGGTTTTTCTTTTCCCCATCATAGTTGCAGGTAATCGTGCCAGCACCGATATTCACATTTTTGCCAATCGTTGCATCACCAATATATGAGAAGTGCCCCATTTTGACACCCGCTGCAAGATAAGAATTCTTAACTTCGCCGAAATTACCCATGTGAACATTATTAGCCAGATGTGCCCCCTTACGCAAATGACAATATGGTCCCATGTCCACATCATCCTCTAAAACTGCACCTTCTAATACAGAATTCAAAATCCTGCAACAGTTGCCAACCTGGCTGTCACTAATGACCACTCCTGGCCCAATCCGACATCCCTCTCCAATCGTTGTATTGCCACGCAGGTAGACCTCAGGAAATAAAACCGTATCGCGACCGATTTTTACTTTCTTATGAATGTAAACACGGTCAGGGTCTACCATGGTGACCCCATTCAACATTAACTCCTGGTTCACACGGCAACGCATAATTTTTTCCGCTTCTGCGAAATGAATACGGTTATTAATGCCTATTGCTTCATCGGCATCTTCCAAAACCATTGCTTGCACTTGTTTCTTCTCAGAAACCGCAATACTTACCAGGTCTGTCAGATAATATTCCCCAACCTGAGATCTATCCACTTTCTCAAGCGCATTCCATAACCAGGATGCTCTGAAACAATAAACACTGGCATTGTATTCCAGGATTTCCAGCTGTTTGGTTGTAGCCACTTTCTCCTCAACAACACCCAAGATATTTCCGTTATCATCGCGCACTACCCTGCCAAAACCGTGCGAGCTATCACCAATTATACTGATCAGGGATAAAGGGCCTTTGTTTTGTATTTGTAAATCAATCAACTGTTTGATAGTTTGAGAACGCAAAAGGGGCATATCTGCACTGATAACCACTACCAGGTCAGTTTTTCCCTCCAAAATATGCCTGGCTTGTTGAACAGCATGCGCTGTGCCCAGTTGTTCTTTTTGAACCACAAAACGCGCATTTACCCCCACTACTTGTTTCACCTTTTCTCTGCTGTGCCCGATAATCACCACCGGCAAACCAGCAGACACCGCTTTGACAGCATCTATAGAATATTGGATCATAGGCACACCGAGTATAGGGTGCAGCACTTTAGGCAGGGCGGATTTCATGCGCTTGCTTTTTCCTGCCGCCATAATCACAGCCGTTACCTTCATATGGTCTCTCCCTCTATAATGAAAATATTTCTCTTCAATTCAGTTCACAAAACAAGCCAACCCCTCAAACAGGCCAGCTCATTCAATACATACATTAAAAAATATATTATATTTTTTAGGTATCAAGGCTGGGGCGCTCGGATTCGAACCAAGATCCACAGATTCAAAGTCTGGTGTGCTGCCGTTGCACCACGCCCCAGTGAAAACAAGTAATTTTCAAACGGGGCTAAATTTTAACATGTTTTTCTATCGCAATAAATTTTTATTAGGTAATCTTTAGAATAAATATCTAACGTTTTTTCTACAAAACCCTATTCTGATATCGATCCTATTTAATCCACCTTTGCTATGCATACAGGTATCTAAAACCCATTGCTCTCAATATGCATACTCTTTGCATCTAATTGATATATTCAGAAGTCTGCAATATACACACGAGTCTTGCACTACCTCTATTTGATATCACTTAACACACTTTGACAGTGTAGCTTCGTTAACCAACACCAGCCAAAAGCTGAACACGCATTTCCTAAATCCCATTCCTCCAGGGAATTGAAAGTTGAAATTGCACTATCATCCAAGTTAATGTCGCACAAATCCATTCTGGCAACCAATAATTGCGGGTGAAAATACAGTGGGATGACGGGAACCTGATCAACGAGCAAATTGGCCTCTGCTGTTTGACTTGATAGATACAAGTCTAGGTTCATACCAGCACGATGAGCCAGTCTGCAACTTTCATCATATACAGGATTACTGTAGCCAGTAATATTTCCACCGCCATTATCCCTCCCCAACCAGAAATTATCCTTTGATGGGATTTCTTCACTCTCAAATAATTCACAAGGAGGTTGATTGCCAATCACCCAAGAAAGCTGTGCTAAATCAAACCCGCGCCCGAAAATAATTCCGTCTGGGCCTGACACATACAGATCATTGATGGGAATTGTTTCCAGATTCACTTGCACCCCACATTGGCCGAGTGAATTGGCGATATCTTCAGCGACCATCTTCCTTAATAAGGCGTCACTAAGAAAATAATTCACAATCAATTTCGTGCCATCAGGAACATTCGCAACACCGTATGCTATCCGTGGGGTAGCCGGGTTCAAATCCTGATCCAACCATCCCGCATCCTCTAGAAATCTTATGCCCTGTTGGGGATCATAACAGCTCAGCGGCTGCACCAACCCATAAAGCGGATGCGAGGACCGCAAATACGCTCTTGGCAGCTCTGGTAAGTCATATAAAAAGTCCTTTAATATTCTCTCTCTATTGATACATTGGGCAAATGCTTGTCTTACTCTCAAATCTCCAAAGATATCAGGGCGATCTGATCCATAAGGATAATAACCATCATCATATGACGCCGGCTTTATTCCAAAAGCCAGGATTTCCCATTCTTTACTTTCCATCGCAAACAATTTAATCTCGCCATTTTGATTCTCTTCAACTAATTTTCCATAATCCTTATAGGGTATTCCTGAATTATCCACAATATCGCAATTTCCTGTTTGTACCATATCTAGAATATTCTGGTCTTTACCAATAACTTTGAACTCAAGAAAATCAAATTTAGGCAAACCCTCATCGGCACGGAAATATTCAAGGTTTTTCTTCAAACGGATAGCTTCCCCCGGAATCCACTCCTCAATCACGTATGCCCCCCAACCAAGCGGTGTCCTGGTAGATACCTCTGCCGTCAGCAGCTCTTCAGCAGTATATTCCCCCCATACATGCTGCGGCAAGGGAGTCCAAAAATATTTCTCGAACATATCCGTCACCAGCCCCGGTTTGCTCACCATCTGCACCGTGAGCGCATCCAGCGCTTGATAGCTGGCTACCTGATCGCTGGTTCGCTTGACCACCGGCGTGGCAGGGTCAGATGCCAGTTGGAAGGAGTAGACCGAGTCAGCAGCGGTCAGGGGTACACCATCTGACCATTTCA
>DUED01000010.1 GCA_011176685.1 Anaerolineae bacterium | reverse complement strand
CTGATTGAATATGACGAAGAATGGAGTGGTGGTAGATTGTATTTGAGAATGGAGAGCAGTTAGAGTATTATCTACAATAATGAAAGGGTCTGTGGCTGATTTTACAGAAAAAATGACACACAATCTTCACTTATGCGTTTTCAAGTAAGAGAAATATATCTAAGTTATATTATTATTTTATTATCCGATTTTACCTAATTGGATAGAATTATATATAATCGTTAGATTATTTACTTGAGAAGTATAGTATCAAAAATCTAGGAGAAAGGAAATGTCCGCATATATTATTGCATATGATCTAGGAACTGGAGGAAACAAGGCTTCGCTTTACGACGTGGAAGGAAAATGCATAGCAGAGAGCTTTGTTGCTTATCCGACTCTTTACCCAAGGTCTGGCTGGCATGAACAAAAACCAGAAGACTGGTGGGATGCGGTTGTGGAAAGTACCCGGATACTTATCGAGAAAGCCAATATACCTGTAGATGAAATTGCCTGTTGTGGGATTTCGGGCCATAGTCTGGGTGTAGTCCCGATAGATAAATCTGGAAATTTATTACGAGAGAGCACTCCTATTTGGTCAGATTCACGGTCTGTAGTACAAACGAAAAAAATGTTTGAAAAAATTAATGAAGTAGAATGGTATTCCCTCACTGGAAATGGCTTTCCCCCTCCCCTTTATTCTGTATTTAAAATTATGTGGTATCGTGATAATGAACCCGAGATGTTCGAAAAAACCCACAAGGTATTAGGAACAAAGGATTTCGTCAATCTGAAACTCACTGGAGAGATTTATACTGACTTTTCTTATGCATCAGGCAGCGGGGTTTACGATCTTGTTAATTGGGAATACTCTCATGAGTTAATAGAAGCAAGTGAGCTTAAAAAAGGAATTTTTCCAGAAATATTGCCCTCGACGGAGGTAATAGGTACTCTTTCACAGGATGCAGCCAAAGCTTTAGGATTACCAGAAAATGTCCAAGTCATATCTGGTGGAGTTGACAATTCCTGCATGGCTTTAGGGGCGTGTTGTTTTAAAGAAGGGCGGGTTTATAACTCACAAGGATCTTCAAGTTGGATTGCAGTAGCATCTAGTAAACCGTTATTGCAAAATCAAAGTCGCCCATTTGTGTTTGCTCATGTTGTCCCTAATATGTTTGCTTCTGCGTTGGGGGTTTTTTCAACCGGCACAAGCTTCCGCTGGGTTCGTGATAATCTATGTCAAGATCTAATTCTACAGGCTGAGAGCCAGAATAAAAGCCCATATGACCTAATGACCGCTTTGGCCGTAGATGTGAATCCGGGATCTAAAGGATTATTGTTTAATCCTAGCATGGCAGGTGGTTCATCATTGGATAAAAGCCCAAATATCCGCGCTGCGTTTTTAGGGTTGGATTTGGGTCATTCTCGTGCAGAAATAATCAGGGCCACTATGGAAGGAGTTGCATTGGAATTGCGTAAGGCGCTGGATGAATTACGAAAAATGTGGCAGCTAAGTGATGAGATGATAGTTGTAGGGGGGGGTAGTCGCAGTAAATTGTGGCGACAAATTTACGCTGATGTATACAACATGAGGATTATTAAAACGAATATAGACCAACAAGCAGCCGCCCTTGGTGCAGCTTCTTTGGCTGCAGTTGGTAGCGGATTGTGGAAAGATTTTGTAAAAATTGATGATATTCATCAAGTCCAGGATGTTTGTGAACCCATTCATGGGAATCATCTTATTTATGAAAATATCTTGAAAGTGAGTAAGAAGGTGAGTAATTACCTGGCTGAAATTGGTGATGATATTACAGCCATGGGTTTATAAGTTAGAAATTTGATGATGAAATGAAAATTAAGCATATTGATTTTGATGGGTTAAAAGCACTTGAAGTTCTCACATCAAAAATAAAAATGATCGTTGTCACGTCCAAAGGTCCAAGGATTTCATATTTTGGAAAGAAATATGGTGAGAATTTACTGTATTGGCAAAATAATGACATTGGAAGGAAAGGTTGGAGATTATTAGGAGGGCATAGGGTTTGGATCACTCGTCCAGGGGCAGATGAGTCTGAGGATACTTATGCAGCTGATAATGAACCCTGTGATATTAATATTACCAATTCTAAAATTACAATCACTGGCAGACCACATCCTTTCTTGCATGTCTCTCGAGGGATAGAAATTACCGCAGTTAATGAGGAGGTCTTTTCTATTCGATCTTTTCTGACAAATAATGGACCAATGTTATATTCAGGAGGAGTATGGGCCCCTACCTGCACCAATCCAGCTGGCGGGAAAGAGTATGGTATTCCCCTTGGGGATCGAAATAAATCCTGGGATGTAATTAAAATTGTAATTCCAAGGGCTTTTGCGGGTCATACTTCGCGAATAAATGATCCTCAAGTAAGTTTCAATGAAGATTTTATGATTGTGAACCCACAAGGTATTGAGACGAAAAGGATGGTCATGGCGCCAATGGGGATTATCGCTATGACATACCCCCAAAAAGGCATTTCATTCTTGAAGTTATCCCATTTTAATCCTATTGGTCAGTACCCTATCGGTTGCAATTTGGCAATTTATATAGCCCCAGATAATCTGATGGTAGAGATGGAGACGTATGGAGCAGAGAACACGGTGTTGCCTGGCAAATCTATTTATAACCAAGAATATTGGGCTTTGGTGGATAGGGTGTTTGATTGGAAAGACCCCACTGAAATGAAAGAGATCTTTGCAGAAAAGAAAATATTAGAAACGGATATTGAATGAAATTATTAATACAGAATGTAAAAGGTTTAAAGATACTAACTTTTCTACATTTGGAATTCATACCATACCGGAATAGTGCAATTGACTTAACCCCAAAAACTGGATACAAAATTGATAGTTTTTGTTAAGAAACCTTACACATTATCCCATTAAACCACGCATTCTCAAATTTTATAGTATTTTGGTATCACAATATTAACTTTACGGGCTTTATCGCTTCAATATTGATATTCGTTCCTTAGAAACGAATAATGAAAAACAATAAAAGTGTCAACTTTTGTCAAGTTTTGTCAACTTTCGGAGCCCTTTGCAAGAGCAAAGGTCAGAGACGTGTACAGAGCGTAGCGTGGTATACCCTGCCCGTGGCGGTAAGCCTATTCAAGGTGTGGTAAGGCGACCGCAGGAAGTCTCGTAGAGGCGACCGCATGAAATCTCGCAGAGGCGATCGCGCAGCATACTGTAAAGTACCATAGGAAGTATCGTAGAGGCGGTCTGTTTTGTCTGCCCCATCGTGCTGGTGATTCCCTGCGTATTTGTTGTTCTCGTGCAAACTTTGTTGACAATTGGATAATAGATGAATTATCCTAGGCATTATCCAAACAGCCATTTTTTCATGTTTGCTTTTGTTTACTCCAGATGACCAGGCCAATTAGCAGGATTGGAAGGGCAAACGCGCTGCCGCAATGCAGTGACAGCTTGCCAGATTGTTCTGGCTCATCTGGCATACCCGCTTGTTCTTGAACCATAGGCTCAACTGCGGGCTGCAATTAATCAATCAAGCCAAAGTGCTATTCAGGCAATGTGGCATCTTTTAATACACGGATGAATTTGGAAAACTGCGCGTAATCGCCTTGGGTAATTTGTTCAACCATTGCAGTTCCAACCAAAACCCCATCTGCGCCAAGTTCAACAGCTTCTTTGACCCGATCTGTATTGTTGATCCCGTACCCCAAAATCACGGGGGTATCCATCTCGTTTTTCACCATCTCTATCAACTGCCTGTTTCCCGGTGCAACAATTGGCCTCTCTCCATCAACATCCGCTATGGCTTGTAAAATCACAAAACCGTTTATTTTATCTTTTACAGAATTATAATAGTCTTGGTTGAAAGGATACTGTAAAAAATATACCCGGTAAATTCCCTTTTGGTTAAACAACGCCTCCATCTCGACAACCAATTTAGGAACCACCCCATCCTTATCCGGTAACTCTAACCCGTCAATATCTAGCTGGACCAATTGATCCACAAATTTTTCTAAACCGAATTCAAGGATAAAATTAGCATAAGCCATCATGTAAAAAGGTTCATCTGGAAAATCCCTGCGAACTGCATGCAGCGCCTCAAAATAGCACTCAAGATTGGGCTCTAAATTTAAGGCTTTCACGTTGGAATCGGTGATTGTTTTGGTATCAATATAAGGGTCGCGGGTGGGCATCGAGAATTCAACCACATCAATTCCGGATCGGATATATATCTCTACGATTTTGCGTGTCTCCTCTAAATTGGGATAGCCAACCGGTACGCCAGAAACCAAGACCTTCTCCCCTCTGTTTAATACATCCCGAATTCGCATGTCAATTTTTTTCATGTCCAATTCCTTTCTTTTTTAACGATTTTAGTCTATGGTTTCGCCATTTTTTACCATAAGATTAAAAATGATTTTAATAATGTAGAGCGTACTTATGAAGTAAATATATCCAATGAAGGGGATAAAAGGGGATTGAATTTCCGTAATCAATGGCTGTTTAATAATTAAATACCTGCCAACGATACCCACAAACAATAGCCAGATTAAAAAACCAATCTCTTTTCTATGATTTTTCAGTGGTTTGAGAAATATGACAATATCTACAAAAAACAGAAATGTAATTTCGATCAACCAATCCACGACTTTGTAAACATGTTTGATCCATGTCAATGGTGCGAAATGGGTAAACAAGAAAACAAGAGTCACCAGACCAGTAATGATCAAACTGATTCTCAGTAATACAATATTCATTGTTCCCTTTCCAGTAATTATTCAAAAAGCATATCGGGGTTAATTTCATCCAATGATTCAAGAACGATGTCTGCTTCCGCTAATTCATTTTTAGGAAAGGACGTGGCTATAGCGCAGCAAATCATATTCGCAGATTTGGCTGCCTGAATACCTGCAGGAGCATCTTCAATCACTAAGCAATCTTTGGCAGATATTCCAAGAGAGGCGGCTGCCGACAGAAAGATACACGGGTCCGGTTTTCCGGCTGGGAAATAAGTTCCGGAAATCACTGATGAAAAATATTCGGAAATTTTGAGAGTGTGCAAAATGAAAACGATATTTACCATGTTCGCAGAAGAAGCAACTGAACAAAAGATATGATTTTGAATAAAAAAGGTTAACCAATCATCCACACCAGGGGTGGTTGAAGATTGATGCATGATTTTCTCTCGAAAAACCACTTCTTTACGGGTGAGGATATTCTTAATTTGATAGGAAGAAAACCTGACATGGTTATATTTACTGTAAGCAGACAGCATATCTTTATTGGTATGGCCTAAAACAGAAAAGTACTCCTCATGGGTAAAGGGAGGTAAACCCATGTTTGTGAATACCTCATTCCAAGATTCCATATGCAGGGAGATAGAATCCACCAGAACACCATCCATATCAAACAATGCAGCCAGAACCCGCCTGCTGGTGTTTTTTAGTTTTAAACCCGTCATGGGTACCATCTACCCAGTGACCCTACACCTGCCAAACAGATTGCGAATTTACCATCGCATATTCAATTTTTCCAAATAAATCCTTTTCGATAGGGATAAGAGGTCTGCGAGGTTGACCCACATCTATTCCTCTGATTTTCAGCATAGCATAGGCTGTGGAAGTAGAAGGACCATAATGCAGAATATCCCACATTTCAAGCACTCTACGCTGCAGTTCAGCAGCCAGAATAAAATCACCACTGTTGGCAACCTGGAAAAGCTTTTGCATCAGTTCGGGCATGACATTGGCCAACCCGGAAATACAAGCCCGGGAACCCATCATGAAAGCCGGGAGGAAAAGGCTTTCGGAGCCTATTACCACATCAAAACCTTCTTTTTTAACATTTCGCATTACCTTGTAGGTTTTACCAATATCAAATGTGCTGTCTTTAACTCCGTGCAAGCCGGCATCAGCCAGACGATTGATAAGTTCTGGGGACAACTGATTACCGGTCGCGCCAGGATTATCGTATAAATAGACCGGTATGGAAACGGCATGGATCAGGTCATTAAAAAATCGAAATAAGGTTTCGTCGTTATGGTGATAGTAAAACGGTGGTACAGCTGCCACTGCAACCGCTTGGTGCGCCTCGGCATGCTCAGCAAGGCACAGGCTTTCTTTCAGGTTTGTTGTGCCAACATGGGCAATCAATTGAAAAGAGCCATCCGCGAATCCGGATAATTTTTCGAATACTTGTTTTCTTTCATCCACATTCATCAAAACACCTGATCCATAAGTGCCGCAGACATAAAATCCTTGTACATGGGGTTTCAGGAAATTAGCAAAGCTAACCAACCTTGTAAAATCTACCTCACCTTTCTTATTAAAGGTCGTCAAAATGGGGGGGATAATTCCTTTCAGTTTCATAGTTAACCTTGTTTATCCTTTTTTTCACGGATGCGCTGCATTTCAGTCACCCAGCGAAGCGCATTTTGCTTGATTTCATCATAGCTGCCCTCTTTGATCATCTTACTGCTGACCAGATTACTACCGGCAGCCACTGCAATGGAGCCCGCATTCATAAAAGCTTCCATATTCTCCAAAGATACCCCGCCTACAGGGATTAATGGAATTTGAGGTAAGGGAGCATGCAGGGCTTTCATATATTCAGGGCCAGCCGGCATGGCAGGAAATATCTTTACCGCATCACTTCCATTTTCCCAGGCGGTCAATGCCTCCGTGGCAGTAAATGCTCCTGCAAAAGTCATTTTGCCATAGCGTCTGGATATATTTAAAACATCAAACGACAGCACTGGGGATATTACAAAATCCACACCCGCAAAAATTGCCGCTCTGGCAGATTCCGCGTCTAATACTGTTCCTGCACCCAATAAAATCCTAGAACCCAGTGATTCATGTAATTCTTTGAGGATCTGGGGTGCATTAGGTGTAACCAACGAGATTTCGATTGTTTCAATCCCACCCTCATTCAAGGCTTCCAGGGCAGGAATAATGTTATGGTAATCTACAGAACGTAGGATAGCCATGATCCCGCTCTTTGTAAAGCGGTTCAACATTTCATGTGGAGAATTCATTTTTTTATAATTCCTTTCATTTTTAAATATCAGGTTTTCACACAAATAGCTGTCAGTAGCCCTGTCCGGGGTTCAGCGTTGTTTGTTTTTTGAGAAACCCCATCATTCCCGCTGATCCATTGCGGAAAAGAAAGTTTGGTAAATACCTTTTTAATCAGTCTTTCAAGAAAAATTCTTTCTGTAGGAATACGCCATTCATCTGGCAAATTGTAATCCGTTGGAATTGTGATTATTAGCGGATGATCAACCATTAATATTCGCCAGCACTCATTCAGAACATTGCAAGGTGAGGGCGACAGGTGAAGCACATTCACCAGGCATACACCACTGCAGCAATTATCCACCAAGGATATTTTCCCGGAATCTCCGCAGATGTGGATAATATATTCCTGGTTATTAAATCTTGATTTTGAAAAAAAGAGCGCGTCAAAATTGATATCCAGACCAATAATTTTTCTATTCTCTCGATTGAGCAAATGCAAACCAAACCCAAGTTCACTGCCAATATCAGCGATTAATCCTCCTCTAAATTGATTTCCCACCCAGGAATATACTGCCTGATGGGCAAGATTTTTTTGTGTGGCTTTTTCCAAGACTGATTCGAAATCTTGAGTATTGCTCAGAGAAGGTGTTTTCAAATGTAAATTATCTAATTATGCCTGACCAGCAGATTTGAAAAAAAGAATCCGGAAAAGCATCAAGCTTGAATAGCCATTTTCCGGACTCATTTATGAATCAGATTACGGTGAAAGCAAAATCATTGAGTTTATGCCGTTAAACCCAGCATGCCACCAACCAGCTTGAGCAACCAGAAAACCGGAGCCCAAAGGATGTAGTCGCCGCCGCCAAACATTACCCCGGTGCCCGCAAAGAAATCGGACATAAATGGATAAGTCAGCAGGGCTGCAAAATTGATGACGATTCCGATAACCGCACCAGCAATAATCGCACCGACCCAACCACCTTTAAGATCCCCAAAAACTCCAGCCAGGGCGCCATCAAAGAAGAAGAAAATTGGACCAGGGAAGATGATTAACGGACTTCCAATGGCAATCTGCACGATGGTGAAGATGACCATGGCCACAAAGCAGGACACAAACCCTAACATACTGCCTGCGGGTGAATATTGGAAGAACACAGGTGAATCCAGGGCGGGTTGAGCACCCGGTATCAGTTTTTGGCTGATACCTTCAAAGGCTGGAATCATCGCTGCCAGGAACATGCGCACGCCGTACAACACAATGGCGATACCAGCAGCGAAACCAAACCCTTGCATAATTAACCAGATAATCCAGTTCTTTCCCCCAGAAAGCGCAGCAACTGCTTCCTGTCCGGCTGTCACACCGATCAGGATATATAGGACCGGGATGAGAATACAAAGCAGGACTGTGTAATCAGAGAAGAGGTTAAAGATACCAGGTAGCTCAATCTCATCACTGCGCTTGGATTTTACCAAACCGCCAAACCAGGTGCCAACAGGTAAGTCCATGGTTTGCAGGTGCCCCAAGGTGAAGCGTTTGTCGGTAACCGGATCAGAGAACGGCCTTGCAATAGCAGGCATTATGGTCCAGAAAAGGGCTGTCATGATTGCCGAGAAAGCAATTTGAGCCGTGCCTGTTAACCCTAAAGCTGAGCGCCCGACGAGTAGCATGATAGAGGCGTTGAATAGCATGATATGGCCAGTTAGGAAAACGTTTTTGGTGTTCTTGAAGGGCAGAATTCTGACCAGAATCAAGTGGATCACAAACGCCAGGACGAAGGCCATGGGAATCTCCACCCCGTAGGTTTGCATTGCAATGCCAAAGGGGCCAAAGCAGTCCGGCAGCACACCCGTAATTCCAAATGAATTGTTCAGAAGTGTGGTTAATGGAATCAGGGAGCCTAGAAAAACACCTATACCGGCGTTGAGAATCACCATACCGACAATCGTCTTGATGGTTCCTTCCAGGATATCCGAGCCGGATTTCTTCTGAAGCACCAATCCAATCAGGGCTACAAAGCCCAGAAATACAGGTGCCTCAATGAAGATTTCATTAATCAGAAAATTTATTACATTCATTTTACTCTCCTAATTTTTTTATTTTTTTATATAGGAATCAGAATGACTAATTTAACTAATGACCACCTCCTTTTCTCTTGCCAACTACAAAAATATCCGTTTTTAATTTAAATTATACACCTAAAACCAACAAATATAACGCTTATCAATGTTTATAGATTATGCTTTTTCTTGAATTCTTCCAAATGCGGCCTCATAACTTCCCGAAGTTCATCCTCATTCATAAATGACTTCACTGCCAAAACCGGAGTGCCGGGGACCTCGCCAACTCTGGATTTAAGCATGGTTGTAGTAATGATGATATCTGAAGCATAACCCTTGGCAGTGCCTACATCACTGGCTTCAATTTTAGGTGTGAGGCCAAATTCTTTTACTATTTTGTCAATAGTTTGTGCTGCCATTAGGCTACTTCCCAATCCGCAACCGCAAACCGTAACAATCTTTATTTTTTTTGCCATTTTATTAACTCCTCTTGTTATTTTTTGTTGATACACAGAGCATTTGAGGGATTATAAATAAAGATATCATTAATAACATCCTCATCAAAACCTTCATCGCGCAGCCGTGGAATAAATTTCGTAAGTATATACGCTAACCCCGGCTGACCACCGTAGGCTGTTTGGTAACTTCGTCTGGATAAATCGCCACCCCAGAGAATTTGTTTGCCAAATCCTGCCTCCACCATTTTTCTAACCAATTCAACAAAATGAGATTCGGGGAAGTACTTACGGCGACTGGGCGTATCATATTCCAGATAGCAACCTGTTTTAGCCAATTCCCGGTGCAGAAAAAAGTCTGGGTTACGATCATAATGTCCAACAGTTATATTTTGCGGCGCTACGCCAAGTTTTCCAAGCATTTCAATTTGTTCTAACCCAAGAGTACCCTCTTCGGTATGGGTGAGGATTGGAGCTCCGGTTTCCTGGTTAGCGATTGCAGCCGCGCGGATTGTGACTTCATCTTCCGGTTTGATGACATAATATCCTGTGGCAATTTTTATTACACCCGCTTTTGCACTGGTTTGATCGATCAGAGGACCATTGTACTGGTTTTCATCCATACCTTGTTCAATTTCTTCAATCATTATACGGGCTAATTGATCCACAGAATAAAAAAATCGCCAGTGACTGTCAATATAGAAGTTTGGGCGATGGAAACCGGTGGAGGCAATGATGTGCGCACCTGTTTGTTGGGAAACCAGCATCATCTTCTTGGCGCTGCGCCCGAAAGCCAGACAGGTCATTTCAACAAATGATTTGCCACCTGCATCCAGAAAGGTTTTAACCTCCCGGGATGTTTTTTCAACGCTGTCCAGTCTGTAATCGGGGTTCTGAACAAGCACATAATCTCGGTCAATGATGAGGTGCTCATGAGCATCGGTAAACCCAAGTTCCTGTGGAGAAATATCTCCCAAAACTGTTCTTATAATTTTCATTTGATTAACCTCTCTAATTCAATTTCAATGGGCACAAGCAATACGCCCTGTTTGATTAATTCCTGTTGCAATAAACGAGCTTCTAATTCCCCGGGAGCGGTATGCTGTTCAATGCATAAGGCAGCTGCCAATCCGGCTGCCTCACCCATAGCCATGCACTGTGCCGAGTTGCGCGCTGACGCCTGCCCCTCATGTGTAGCGCTTAAGCAACGACCAGCCACTATTAAGTTCTTGGCTTTTTTGGGCAGCAGGGAACTGTAGGGGATTTGATAATAATTCCCCGCTTCTAGATACTGCCATTTAACACTTGTCCCGGAAACATGATCTTCTATCGGTGCGGAACAACACACCACAGCATCTTCAAATTTTGCACCTTGCCGAACATCCTCACCCGTCAAAATATATTTGCCTTTTAACCGGCGGGTCTCGCGAACCCCAATATTGCACGCTGTGAATGCCAGGTATGCATTCTCAAAACCTGGATATTCATTTTTCAAGAAATGGACATATTCCTGAACCTGCTTTCGCCCTTCCATTTCAGCTGCGGTCAGGGCTTGCGGGTCAGTGGCATTAATATTTGGGATCCTGGTCAGATTAGCATGCACAAATCCGGTATTGGGCGTGGGGTGAATGGACCCGCCAATTCGAGTTAATTTATATTTTCCGCTCTCTTTTGCCTTTTGCATAATACGCGTCCGCTCTTCCTGTGAGAGAGAAAAAGCTTTTTCATTATCTACATTGGCCATATAAAACACAGTTGTCAAAGATTGAACGGGGCTTTCATTTTCTCCTGCTAGTTCATAGTTCTCACCAGCCCTCGCGGCGATATCCAAATCGCCACTGGCATCAATAAAAATCTTTGACTTGACCCGATTAATACCTGATTTATTGGAAATGATCACACCATTAATTAAGGATTTATCTCGCTCAACATCAGCTGCATATGTATAATACAAGAGTTGCGCACCAGCCTGTGTGACTATATCCTCATACAGAATTTTTAATTGTTCTATCTCATAGGTAACAACCGGCCCAGAACCAAAGGTATTCTGCCGAATAAACGCGGATTCGAAATTGAGTAATTTTTCAGCGACTTCAAAACTAATGCCTCCAACCAGCTGCAATGTTTTTTGTCCAGGGCTGTAAAACCCATTAAATGAATCTACGCCCATACATGTGCGACTCCCACCCAACGCCCCCTTGGTTTCAACCAGTAAAACCTTCTTGTTTCTGCGAGCTGCAGCCACCGCTGCCAAAGTGCCTGCCGCGCCACCACCTATGACCAGCACATCAACTTCAAAAAGAGTTTTAATTCCTTTCAATTTTACTTTCCTTAAAATTAGTATAGCATATCAAAGACGGATTCAATATCCGGTGCAATTAATAATTGTGAGATCTTATCTTTGTTCATGATCAACTCAGCAAGCGATCGCATCGCGTTGATATGAACCTTCCCATCGGTGGCTGCCAAGCCAAAAACCAGCTGAACGGGGTCATTATCCGGATTACCAAATTCAATCGGGGTTGAAAGTCTGACGAGAGATAAGGCGGTTTTTATAACACCAAAATCAGTGAGGCATGCGGCATGGCAATCCCTTTGGCAATCACTATATATGGACCAAGATCTTCCGCTGTGCGAATCATCGCGTCAATATAATCAGGGGTAATGGCTTCAGATAGTAATAACAGCTTGCCAGCTTCACGAATTGCTTCCCGCCAAGAATGAACCTGTACATCTAGTTTTATTCGTTCACAAGGGAGTAAATCTCTAAAAGACAAGGGGGGTGAGAATGAATTGTATGTTCTAGGTTCAATGTGATGAATAGATGAGGTATCCATAAATCAATTATTTATGTAAAGAATTACTGTCAACTTCCACGATTTATTTTGATAATGATCGGGTATAGAGGGGAGCCATACCACTTGAATTCAACTACATCAAATTATTTTCGCTCTCGTAATGGGAAAAAAAGCAACTGGGAGCCCGTTGCACGCAATGCCTGAGCATAGCGAACCCGTAGTGCGTGGGCTTGCGGGCAAATGGGCTGGCGCTAAAATGACAAGAAGAGCGAAAAATTATTGGCTTTTTAAATGGATTAATCCCGCTTTATGTTTACCATATGTTCTTCCGCTTTTTTGCACAAATCTGGTTCAAAGCAAATGGAAGTGAATCTACATAAATTGTATATAAAAAAAGATAACAAAATTGAAATAATCAAAAAAAAGAACCCTCCAATTTTCAGGTAATTATTTGCTTTGCCGACAAATTCCTTATCCATACTTTTAAAATATCAAATTCGTAGAAAAAATCAATACTTATTTAAATATAGGGGGAATCGGTTGACACTTTCAACCAGATACTCTTCTCTTTTCCAATAATATTGACGTGACTGGTTCACGTCTTTTTCATTGCTCCTGATTTTCTCTGAATTTCATTCCACTCCCCCTTTCGTATTTTTATCTCAAGCTGGGGTGAGTTTATTGCAATCATAGCCACTTCCCACTTTGCAAAGTCATCCGGGCTTACACTTTTTCGCTTAGTATATAATTGAAGCCCATTCGAAGAATGATGGGATTATTCGTTCCTTAGAAACGAATCATGAAAAAATGTAAATGTGTCAGGTTTTGTCGGGTTTCGGAGTCCTTTGCAAGAGCAAAGGGCGAAGATGCCTCATCAACAGTGGCATCAAGTCGCTGTAAGATGAGGCGCGGAATCCCTTTGCAAGAGCAAAGAATGGAGACGTGTACAGAGCGTAGCGTGGTATACCCTGCCCCGTGGCGGTAAGCCTATTCAAGGTGTGGTAAGGCGACCGCAGGAAGTCTCGTAGAGGCGATCGCGCAGCATACTGTAAAGTACCGCAGGAATTCTCGTAGAGATGGTCTATTATGTCTACCCCATCGTGCTGGTGATTACATGCGTATTTATTGTTCTCGTGTAAACTTCATTGACAATCGGATAATAAATATAATATCCTTGTCATCATCCAAACAGACATTTTTTCATGTTCGCTTTTGTCTATTCCAGATGACTATGCCAATTAGCAGGATTGGAAGGGCAAACGCGCTGCCGCAAGGCAGTGACAGCTTGCCAGATTGTTCTGGCTCATCTGGCATACCCGCTTGTTCTTGAACCATAGGCTCAACTGCGGGCTGTATGTCCAGCCCCAGCAGGGACAGGTCGTCAACCCAAAGCGTACCGGTGTTGGGTGCATCTGTGTAGGTTCCAATGCCAAATGCTATACCCAGGATCTGGTCTGGTTTGGCAAAGGGTGTTCCGGCGCCTTCTTCCCACTCGACCCGCTGGAAATCAGACCAGTTAAGCGAGATAGGAGCCCAGCCGCTGGCGCAATCCGCCGGTGTTTCGATAGTGTAGACATAGGTCTCCTGTGCATCGCTGCTGCCAGCATAAATATCCACATCAAACACTAGGCCTGTCTGCGCAGCGTGAAGGTAGAACGTCAAGCCTTCACCGCTGCTCCAGTTTTGCAAGGCATCATAGAATAGCGCACAGGTAGCCCAGCCGTCAGGCGCAACGTCGAAATCAAGCATCAGTGAGCGTTCCCCGCTGTGTGCAGAATCCGTTTCGGCGGCGCAGTGTATAGAGGTGGATGTGCCTTCATCCCAGAATGGCTGCCAGCCGTCTGTGCCGGGCGGGGAAGTTGCTTCAAAATTGTCAATCAGACCTGCAGACAGGGGCTGCGCAGCAGGGGCTTGCGGCTGAGATTCGTCCGGTGTAGGGTTGATGGATTCTTGTGGGGCTTGAATCGGAGCATTTTCCTTCCAGAGATTGTAGAAAATGTTCAGCAGCGGGATGAATTCTTCGGTCGCTTTGCGGCTGCCCCCCACTGAGGGGTGGTCGTCGCCGGAGGGGTAAATAAGTGTGTTTTTGCTACCAACTACGTGCTCGATTTGCCCATTGTAGTAGCGGTGGTGCGAGTCAGGACCGGTCAGTACATTGTAGAAATCGAAAACAGCGACATTATTGAGTGTGTAATTGTTCTCGTGCAGCCAGTCGTTGACCAGCCACTGGTTGAATGCACGCGCGTTCTTGGCATAAGTTGAATCGCTCAGCGGCGGGGCGGTGATGGCCACAAAGAGTTTATCAGGGCGGGTGACAAAATACTGCAGCAGTTGGTTGTAGGTGTACTTCGCGCCGCCGACCGATAGATCTTCATATGTGCCGGGTGGGTCATTCGGGTTGCCTGACAGTTCCGAATTTGGGAAACAGGATTTAAACATGACAATCAGGTTCTCGCCGCCGGGGTCAGAAAGCGTACGCTTGTAACTAGAGTTCTGTGCGCTTTCATTAAAAAGCGCGCTCATATAGGTGGGTGTTTCACTGCTGCGAAACCATTCCATCCAATTGGGAATATCGGTGCGGTCGCCAATCCCTTCCGGTCCCCAACCGTAATTGGTGTCGCTGACAAAATAATTTTTCTGGCCTAGCGTACGACCCAGGTCGCCGTAGCCGTCAGTTAGCCAATTTTCGCCAGTAGAATGATGGATGAAAATTAGTTTTACTATCTGCTCTGGCGGATTGGGATTATCAGCTTGCAAACGCAGCGTTGTCCCTGGCGAAGGGGCAGCAAGTATCATGGCACAAAAAACCATTACAAAAACGAACAGGTGTTTTTTTCTTTTCATAGCGTTACTCCCATTGTAAAAAACTGGAATACTTTCATTAATTATAGAAAAATATTCAATAAAAAGCAATTGCGTGCATAAGTTCAATATATATGATGTGTTTGGGGCAAACGATATGGGCACTTGGTTTAAATATACTCACCGGAGCAAAATTGTCCAGTGAAGCATGCGGCTTGACCTGGAAAGCGGTTCTAACGCGTTAGATAATTAATAATCAAGGCTAGACTTTTTCTAAGTCATTAACGCTAATCTATCGAATTCCCCTATGAGAAAGGTAGCACAAATCCCAAACCCAGGGAATTCAGTTTTTCTGGTTTGGGTTGCCCCGTGGCTTCGTCCCATCCACTTGCCGCGTAGTATTCCCGCAAAAGAACATCCATATCGGGAATATGACCTTCCTGACCACCTTCCGTAAGCGGTTGGAGTAATAATTTTGGTAGTCTCTCTGTATTGCGGGTCAATCCTAAATGGCAATTGATGGCACGCTTTAAATTCCAGGCGCGTTCGCCCGATTTCAACATAATCGGTACACTCCAATCTGTTCCGGAAGCAGCGTTGAGCAAGGTGGCTAATTCAGAAGGTGACACAACTGCGAAGAAACAAACCACAAGGCTGTTGCACACTGTGCGCCAATGCTGATGGCGCATAACATGGTCTGCTTTCCCGGAATCCTGCCAGCGGTCCGTCATCGTTATACCAATTTCATCCAGTGTTCCTCCCAGCTCGACGTTGAAGAAATCGGATTGGTTATGACAAGCTCCGCGGGGCGAGGTCACATAAACCAGTGCCTGTCCTGAAAAAGCGCGTGGATCATGCATAGGAACATCGAGACCATTGACCTGAACCGCAAGATCTGGATCTCCATACTGGGTAGCCAGAGCACGGCTACCCTGAGCAAGCAGGGAGCCAAAACCTTCGCGTCGGGCTATTTGCTCCAGTAATGTGAAACAGGGTTGTGCATCCCCCCAGTGCAGTGCCAGGCCGCCAGTATCCGCTACGCTCATCAGTCCGCGGTCGAAAAGTAAATATGCGAGAGCGATTGTGTTACCCGCAGAGATCGTATCCATGCCAAATCGATCGCAAATATCGCCCAATTTGATAATCATCGGAAGATTGTTCACCAGCAATTGGGAACCAAAAGCGCAAATGGTCTCATACGCAGGACCCTTACTTTTCGGCGCGGTTTTATAAGCTCCTTCCTTGACATGTATCTCTCGACCGCATCCAATCACACAGCCGTGACAGGCCCGAGTGCCGGTAAGAACCGTGGAAGCCATTTCAGAACCGCTTATCTGTGGTGCACCGTCGAAGGTGGGGGCTGTCCAATATTTTTGTGGCATGTCGCCTATGATTTGCAAATAATCAACAGCGCCCGAAGTACCTAAAGAATTAAACATGGAGGTCATGTTCTGTTCAAGAAGGGTTTTATTGGCCGCCTTGCTTAGCTGTTTGAATTCTTCTGCCTTGACTAACGGAATCTCGTTATTGCCGCGTATTGCCACTGCTTTCAAGTTCTTGCTGCCCATCAGGGCTCCCATTCCAGTACGACCAGCCGCTCGGCCATGATCTGCCATAACGTTAGCAAATGGCACCACATTTTCGCCAGCCATTCCGATGGCAGCGACTCTTGCCCGTGGCTCAGAAACTTCTTCACGGATCAAGATTTGCGTTTCGTATGTATCTGCTTGGCCCCACAGATGCCCGGCAGGGCATATCTCCACTGCATCATTGTGAATCCAGAGATAGGCCGGTTGTGGAGAACGGCCGGTGATCCAAAGGATGTCATAACCTGCACGGCGCAGTTCAGGTCCGATGAAACCGCCGATATTGGATTCACCCCAAAGTCCAGTCTGCGGTGACCTCCCACATAATGAAAATCTGCCGGTCGCAGGACCGCCAGTGCCTGTGAGAGGACCCGTAACCCACAGGAATGGATTGCGCGGATCGAGTGGATCACGAGCGGGGTCTATTTCGTCCCAAAGCAAGCGAGCAGCCAAACCGCTTCCTCCGATAAAATCGCTTACCCATTTTGAAGGGATTTTATTTTTCTGGATTTTGCCTGTGGTTAAATCAATTTTTAACACTCGTCCAAACATATGTTCTCCAGTTTTTTAGTGAGTGATAATGGTTAAAAATCAACCTTTTCGCCGTTGAATGCACAGGTGAACAAACGCCGCATATCTGCTTCTTCAGGAATTCGCGTCGCCATGATCGTTTGCGAATCATTTAGAGCATTGGCAATCAGGTGTTCCAGCTCTCTATCGAATACCTCTCGCTCAATCCCAGCTTCTGATAAGGTAAGCGGCTGTTCGACCTCCTGTTCCAGTTTGCGAATCGCTTCTACCAAATTTGCAGCAGCTTCTTCTTCGCTGCCGGCTGCTAAACCAAGGAACCTCGCTATAATGGCATAACGCGTGCCACTTCTGTGGGCGCAATACTCAATAGTGTAGGGTAAAAAAATCGACACTGCACGGCCATGCGGCACATGCAAGGCACCCCCCAGGGCATGACCCATGCCATGCGCAAGCGCCGCCATCGAATTGCCGAAACCCAAACCAGCAATAGAGGCAGCATTCTGCATGTGAGCACGCGCATCCATATCATGCCCATCATGATAACAGCGCGGTAGATAATCAAACACTAACCGGGTAGCTTGCAAACACAGACCGTCACAAAAATCATTGGCATAGATACTTGTGAAACCTTCAATAGCATGTGTAAGCGCATCCAAACCAGTCTCGGCGGTAATGCGCGCAGGAAGATCACGAATTATCTCAGGGTCCAGGATGGCAATGTCGGGAATTGCTTCCCGGTTGCCAAGGCCTAATTTTCGTTGCTCCGCGTGGTTAGTTAATACGATTGCCCACGTTGTCTCTGATCCTGTCCCGGCAGTGGTCGGTATTGCAATTAAGCGCGCTTTAACACGCAGACTGATTTTATCGATTGGATTTATTGCCTCGGGATCGTAATCCGGGTGCTCATAGAGAATCCACATTCCCTTGGCAGCATCCATAACAGAGCCACCGCCAAGAGCGATAATCAAATCCGGTTTGATTTCGAGCATACGCTCTGCACCAGACTTTACAGTCTCAAGGGATGGGTCTGGTTCAACATTATCAATCACAGCTATCTCAATTCCTGTGGATGCTAATGCTCCTCTAACGCGGTCGACGAAGCCAAGGCGGGCCAAGTTATTATCGGTCACAATGCAAGCGCACCGGCCTTCTAAGGTTTCAAGGCTGGCCAGAGCACCTTCACCAAAAACTATACGGGGGCTGGAGAAAAACCACATATCATCCTCCTTTTAGCATTTTATTAAAGGAAAACAAGGTTGATGGTTAATTAGATGGGAAAATCTGTTGGAACACGTGTACAGCTCTCGACCAGTTCCTTAGCGGCACGGACATTTTTCATCACCATTGCCATGTTGCCTTGCAACCTGAGCTTGCCGGTCATCATGGCTTGCATTGGATCCATCTGCTTGGTCATCACACGTTTCCAATTTGCTACCGGACCAGAAAGACGAAACGCAGGTTTATTTATATCAGGGTCAGTTACTTCATAAGCACTGCGGCACTTTCCATGCCATAAGTCCATATAAAGGACCGCCGTCTTCTCCAACTTTCCTCCAGGTTCTATGATGAAGTAGAAATCGCCCTCCCAATTCTTTGCAGCTTCCAGGTAGGAATTACTTTTATTCAATTCTTCCATTAAAGCCTTAATCCAGGTATCACTGGGAAACGGTAAATCCATATTTAACCTCCTTTGGAATTTTTACGAATGTTAATATAAATCTGGCTACTCAAATATTTTTGTAAAAATCACCAATGATTTACTCAAACGTAGCCTTGGCACTGCTGACGCCAAGCTATCGGATTCTTTTCTATATCATACATCAAATCTCATAAAGATTAATCTTTAACAGCGTCAATCGGGTTTTGTTAATAAAAAAAGTAATAGACCTTCATTGAAACCTGGTAACCATTTTCGATCTAACCAATGAATGCTTATCATATTCAATTCCTATAGAATAAAAACCCTAATAATCAATTAAGGATATGCATTTTGCCCTTAAATTAAAAGTAAAAAATTTTGCAAAAGCTCCTCGATCAGGGCTTAAAAACTGTGACCGAAGGAAGTCTCGCAGAGGCGACTGCTACCCGAAGGGTGCCATTCCTAAGAAAAAAGACTTCCTCGCCCCACTAGGGGAGAGGCTAGGTGAGGGGTTCTTATCAACACCCCCTCGGGTATCGCGAAGCATACTTGTAGGGCGGGGCGGATAGGGATATCCGCCGATTCTCTACGCAGCATACCCTCAGGGAGTCTCGCAGAGGCGACAGAAGGGAGTCCACAGTAGGGGTGACCGCAGGAAGTCTCGTAGAGGCGACCAAAGGGAGTCCAGTAGGGGCGCGACTGCATGGGTGGCGCAAAACTTGCATAATAGGCAGACTCGATAGGCCAAATGAGGTTCTGTACCAAATAGGATCAGATATGCTTTACAGTGATTGCCATAATCAGTGTAATGCAATCCATGTTATTTCCCTGTACTACGGGTTGCAACATCAAATATAACGGCAGCTACTAGGACAGCGCCTCTGACCATGTACTGCAGGGATATGTCAATGCCCATAAGGTTCATGCCGTTCGTCAACGACATCATAACCAGCGCACCAATGATCGAGCCTGTAATCTTACCGACGCCACCAGCCGCTGATACTCCCCCGACATAAGCTGCAGCAATTGCATCCAATTCAAATAGAGTCCCTGCCGTGGTTGTGGCGGACTGTAAACGGGACGAGAACAAAACACCCGATAAAGCAGAAAGCATACCCATTGAACCAAAAACTACATATATTAATTTTTTTACACTAACACCGCTCAACTCAGCCGCCTCAGGATTTCCACCGATCGCATAAATATATCTACCGAGCACTGTTTCTGATGTAATGAAGGAGTAAATTCCAACTACAACCAATACAATAACTACCGTCCATGAGAGACCATTGTATCCCGCAAGCACCCATGTGATACCAAAGATTAAAACTGACACGAACACTAATTTTAGGACAAACATATTCATCGGTAGTACATCAAATTCGTAGACTTGCTTCTTTCTACGGTCGTTGATTTGGTTTATGATTAACAGAATAATTAACACTAATCCGAGGATTAGTGTTAATTTATGGACCCCTGGTAAAATCCCAATGTCAGGTATGTCAGGAATAAAGCCATTGCCTATAGCGTTAAAAGCGTCGTTTGGAATTATTATTGTGCCCGTACCCATCGTTACAAGCAGGATTGCTCCCCTGTAAATCAACCATCCCGCCAGCGATGCAACAAAGGACGGGATTCTCATCTGCGCCACCAAGAAGGCGGTGGCAAGCCCTGCCAAAACACCGAGCGTTAGTACAAGCGGTATAGCAACGTAGACAGGCAGTTGCCAGGATACCATAGCAATTGCCGCTACAGCTCCCAGGAAGCCGGCAAGAAAACCAACTGACAGATCGATATGCCTTACAACAATTACCAGTGTCATACCGACCGCCAATACCGCTATATAGCCTGTCTGATTCAGCAGGTTGCTTATGTTTCTCGACGAAATGAATATACCTTTCGTCATGATAGTAAAGATCGCCATGATAATGAAAAGGGCAATAAACATGCCGTATTCACGGATATTCTTTTGTATTACTTTCCGAATATTTTTGATAAATGACATATCGGGTCTCCTCAATTCGTTGCCAGATGCATGATCTTTTCCTGGGTTGCTTCCCCTATCGGCAGCTCACCAGATGTCTTACCGGAGGATAAAATATACACCCTGTCGCTCATTCCTACAATCTCAGGTAATTCAGAGGAAATCATGATAATACTCATGCCCTGTTCCACCAGTCTGTTCATAATTGTATGAATTTCAAATTTTGCGCCGACATCAATACCTCGCGTTGGCTCATCCAGTATTAATATACCTGGCTTGACAAATAACCATTTAGCCACAGACACCTTCTGCTGGTTGCCACCGCTTAAATTTATTACCTTTTGCTCAACGCTGGGTGTTTTTATATTGAGAGAATCTGTGTAATCATTCGCAATTTTAATCTCTGCGTTTTTATCGATAACACCTCGATTGGCTATTTCTTGTAGATTTGCGAGTGTAATATTCTGCTTCACATCCTGTATCAGAATCAGGCCTTTGTTTTTTCTGTCCTCGGTCACATAAGCCACGCCTGCACTTATCGCATTCTGTGGATGTTTAAAACTCTTCTTCTCACCTTTAACATGCATTTCACCTTTTATTCGATAGCCATCCGGATTTCCAAATAAGCTCAAGGCAAGTTCTGTGCGCCCAGATCCCATCAGCCCTGCAAAGCCTACAATTTCACCTCTCCTCACGTTGAAATTTATATCCTCAAGGATATTTCTTCCAAGTTTCGGGTCATAGGCGTTCCAATTTTTCACCTCAAGCACAGTATCTCCGAATTGTTGGTGCTCTCTTTTTGGATAGATATCGCTGATTTCACGTCCGACCATGTGCTTTATAAGCGCATTTTCGGATACTTCTCCATTTTGGGCATCCAGTGTGCAAATTGTCTGGCCGTCACGTAAAACCGTAACCGTATCGGCAATCTCTATCACTTCTTTCAACTTGTGTGAAATTAATACGCAAGTAACGCCTTGGTCTTTTAGATCGCGCAGCAGGTTAAGTAGATTTTCGCTATCATCCTCGCTTAATGCTGAAGTAGGCTCGTCTAATAAGAGCAACTTAACGTCCATACTGAGTGCTTTTGCAATTTCAACCAATTGCCGCTTTCCTAAACCTAAATCCTTAACTTTTTCAGCAGGATTTACATTGAGCCCTACTTTCCTCAGCATTTCGCTTGCTTGTTTAATTGTTTCATTCCAGTCGATTACAAAGCCGTTCTTAATCTCATGGCCAAGGAAGATATTTTCATACACCGTCATTTCAGGAACAAGCGCCAGTTCCTGATAGATAATGGCAATGCCGGCTTTCTTAATGTGGCTAATGCTCGAAATTTTATGCTCTTCGCCATCGAAAATGATATCCCCGCTGTATTCACCATGTGGGTAAACTCCACTCAATACCTTCACCAGTGTGGTTTTACCCGCGCCATTTTCACCGATAAGACAATGGATTTCGCCCTCGGCGACTCGAAAGTTAACGTTGTTCAAAGCTTTGACACCGGGGAATTCCTTGGTAATGTTTTTCATCTCTAATATGGAATTTTTCATAGGCAGATCCAACTCTAAGAAAAAGTATAATACATATAAAATTATAAAGGAATAGTGATGGCCTTAATTCCATCACTATTCCTGCATTGATTAACTGCTATTTTCTAATCTAATCCTGTGAAGTCGCTGGCATCGTAATAACCGCCGTCGATCAGAGTGGATACTACATTATTCTTGTCTACAGTGACAACTGCAGATTGAATAGCCGCAACATCAATCACACCGTTATTGTAAGCACCTTTGGATACGGGGGTTTCGCCCTCGAGAAGTGCAACAGCCGCACCGATAGCATCCGCAACGAGGGTGCGGACATCCTTCCAGACAGTCATCGACTGCTTGCCGTCAATAATGTATTGGACAGAAGCCATTTCAGCATCCTGGCCGGAAATGAAGTAGCTGGTGACATCAGTATCAGCAGCATAAGCATCGGCAATGGCGCGTGCGGTACCGTCGTTCGGGGCGAGGATGAATACATCGCCCTTATCGGCAGTGGGAGCAGCTGTCAGGTTTGCCTCAGCTAGATTCTTGGCGTCATTGAAGTCCCAGTTGGTGGTAACCTGGCCAATGATCTTACTCATCTCATCACGGGTAAGTGTAGCCTTGTCTTGTAGAGCAACAGCTTCGCTTGAGTTCTTGATAACGAAGGTGCCGTCAGCAATCTTGGGCTGCAGTACCCCCCAGGCACCCTCGAAGAATATGAAAGCGTTGTTGTCAGAGGCAGCACCTGCATATAAGTAAAGCGGGTTTCCGCTACCGGTGGCATTGTCAATCAAGTACTGGCCCTGTTGTGCGCCCACTGCAATGCTGTCAAATGTTACATAGTAATCAACAGCCTCAGTGTCGCGGATAAGCCGGTCGTAGGAAATAACCTTTACACCTGCATCCATGGCTGCTTCTGCAGCAGCGGCAGCAGCGCTACCATCATGTGGGCAGATGATTATGACTTCAACACCTTTGGTAATCAGAGACTCAACATTTGCTTTTTCTTTAGCGGGATCAGCCTGGCTGAAGAGAATCTCCACATCGTAGCCAGCGGCACTAAGCGCATCCTTGAACCAGGTCTCGTCCTGTATCCATCTCGGTTCATCCTTAGTTGGAAGAACGATACCGACAGCTAGTTTACCTTCTACTGCTACCTCTTCCGCAGCAGGTTCTTCTACTACCTCAGCTTCTGGTGCCGCAGCGGGCTGGCAAGCAGCCAGGACTGTTGCAGCCAGGATCAAGATGGTCATCAAAGCGTAACTTGAATTTTTCTTAAACATTTTCTATTCTCCTTAAATTGTTTATTTAAGTTTAGATTTTGGAAATTTTTTTCATCACATTGTCTGATTATTTTTTCACTTCTTTTCCGCTCACCTCCTTTCAACTTGTCAACGTAGGGTGAGTGCTACAGGCCATTAACCACTACCATAGAGATCACATGAATTTTGCTTGAAATTAATCAGGCAGGATGATTTGTGTCCGTTAATTGCCTGATAGGGGAAACACCTTTATCCATTTCTACAAACGTCAATATTTTTCTAAACAACATAACGAAGTTTGTATAAACATTGCTCAATATCATTCTAGTCTTCTGAAGAGCTAAAGAACTGCTAATTATCAGAATCAATAATTAGGGTTCCTTGCCGCTTCTTAATCAAGAAAGCATATATCTAAAAGGTTACCAAATAAGATAGTAAATTTCTGGTCTTTTCCCCCCTTTTTCATAGGGGGATTTCCCCATCATTCTGTGAACGGCTCTAGCGAGTTGCGACTGGGTTAACGTTAACCCTCGGATGAGGAATCTCCACCTGGAGCAGTGCACCACCTTCTGGCAGGCGCTGCAAATGGAAACGTCCTCCCAATAGCGCTATTCTTTCGCTGATTCCCATTAGTCCATAATGGCCTTTCATTGCGAGTGTGGCTAAGTCATAATTCTTGCTTAATCCCGTCCCATCATCGCGCAAAGAAACCATGAGTGTGCGCGGCGAGGTGTGCTGCAAACTGATTTGTACACTGGAGGCCTGTGCGTGCCGCCAAACGTTGTTTAACCCTTCTTGAACAATGCGGAAAATTGACAACTCGGTAGCTTCGGGTAGGCGCCCCAGTTTTCCATCCAGACTTAGATTGACCTTAATTCCTGTACGCAACGACCAGTCGTGGGAATAGGATTGCAGCGCAGCACCCAATCCAAGGCTATCGATTGTTGGCGGACGTAGGTTACCGCAAATGCGCCGCAAATTGTCTACCAACTCGCGGATACCATGGCGGATATTCGATAGATTAATTTCCAGAGCCGATGACGTAGTTTGCTCAATTTCTATGCCTTCCAACTCGTAGTTGATGCTCAGTAAATCTTGAATAATTTGGTCGTGAATCTCGCGTGCTAGGTGCTTGCGTTCTTGCTCGCCATCTGACAAAAGTCTACGTTGCGCTTCTCGCAAGGCAAGGTTTGCTTGGTCGAGGGCTTGTAATTGCTCGGCTAATTGCTCGGTAAGTTGACGGTTGAGAGTGCCTTCAGCAGCTAGGTCTTTTTCAAGTAACATTTGATGGTAATGTAGCTTTTCGGCGTTCTCTCGGATGTAGTCGTAACTGTCAAAGTCCCAGATGGTCGGGGCTGGTTTTTGTGAATACTTAATTCCAAGCAAACGATTGACAACATCTTCACGGTCTGTTTCGTCAGTACGCAGGTCAGCAACTTTGCGCCCTTGATACAAGATGATGATCCGGTCAGTGACAGCGAAGAGGTGATCAAGATTGTTGCTGCTGAATAGCACGGCAACTCCCTGCTGCCGCCACCTTTGAATCAAGCTGAGTAACCTTTGCTGGAAGGGATAGCTTAGTGAAATTGTAGGTTCATCGATGATGACCATGCGTACTGGGTAGGTGAGCACGCGTGCGATCGCAATCAACTGACGCTGTTCGCCAGACAAATTGTTTACTTTTTCATACAGCGAGTTGACCTGTATGCCAAGTTGCTTCAGGAAGAGGATTGCCTCTTGATGCATTCTAAGGCGGTTGATTTTTCTTAGCCAACCCAGCCATTTGGGCCGACCGATTTCGTTTCCGAGAAAGATATTACTAACGACGTCAAAATGGTCAGTGAGGGTAGGTCTTTGATGGATGACACCAATTCCCATAGATTGTGCGGTAAATGGCCAACTCAGGCGTTTGTTGGCAAAAAAGATTTCGCCTTCGTTAGGTTCATACATACCTGCTAGCATCATCACCAGCACCGATTTGCCTGATCCTGTGCTACCCGTTAGACCGACGACTTCACCAGGTTGGACTTCGAAGCTCACCTGTTGAATAACCGGCAGGGCGCCGAAAGTTTTTGAAAGATTGATAACACGTAAAAAAGGTTGCATAAAATTTTGTAAAAAGACTATTGTAGTAACTCAAGCTTGCTGAAATTGGTTATTTCCAAGATTTTTTGCATAGTGTCTAAATTATTATATGTAAGGACATTTAAGCCCAAATCGACAGACAGCAGGTTAAATTCTGTTTCGGATCTGTGATTATACATGATTTGTTTTGTGCTATAGCCCAAACTCCAGTCCTATTGATTAATTAGCGTCGATTGATAGCCATCATGCAGCAGCCTGGAAATATGGTTAGAAGTATCAGCAGACCGCTTTAAATAAATGAAGCGGGGATTAAATCACCACCCCACTACTTAAAAGTTGATTTTTCCAATGATGTTTACCTTGCTCTAAGCGAAAGTGGATATTGCATTCAAGGATTTCTCTCTGTGCACGAGTATATTTGCCAAAATTTTATCCCAATTTTTCCTCATATGATGCATTCAATGGTATAAATCCCTTATGAGTAAAGTTCGAATTTTATTGGCAGATGATCACGCCATTGTGCGGTCAGGCATCCGCAAGATTGTAGAGCAAATCCCTGACCTGGAAGTGGTTGGCGAGATAGGAAACGGCCCGCAGGTTTTCGCAGCCCTAGAACGAGAGACGATTGACCTCCTTCTAATCGACGTGACCATGCCCGATTTCGAACCGATCACTGCAATTCGTAAGATTCGAGCGCTTTATCCGACTTTAAAGATTCTGGTTGTCAGTGCTTACGACGACGATATTTACGTTAAGGGGTTACTGAGGGCGGGGGTCAATGGATACCACATGAAAGATGAATCCCTCAATGATCTGAAACTAGCTATTCAGCGGGTGCTGACGGGCGAACGCTGGATTTCCAGTTCTTTGATTGGCAAATTGGTAAAGCCACCTCCACGCACAGTAGCTATTCCAACGTTGACCAATCGCCAACGAACCTTGCTGCGTCTATTGCAGCAGGGCTTAGACAACAAATCAATTGCACAAGAAACGGGACTGAGCGTTAAAACGGTTGAGAACCACCTGACGCGCTTGTACCGGCAGCTTGATGTTCAAAGTCGGCTGGAGGCAGTCAATTTTACTTTGCGTTTCCCTCAAATAATGGGGACATCAGGGCTGCAGGCTGCCCGGGTTGATGTATCCGCTGGGGAGGATACCCAGAAGCGCGTGATTGTATTAGTAGTGGATGACAACGCCCGCTATCGAAAGCAACTGATGCGCATGATCGGCAAGGTGTACCCCCGGGCGACTATTTATGAGTCTGAAGGTATTCAAGACACTATTCACTTAGCCGAGCGCATCGAGCTACAGCTTGCCCTGATCGATGTCATCTTGGGAGACGAGGACGGTATTATGTGTGCTCGGCGCATCAAGACCATCCGTCCTCAAAGCCGGATTATCTTAATCAGCGCATACCCTGATCGTGAGTTCCACCGCCTGGGGCTGCAATCCGGTGCAGTGGCATTCCTAGATAAGAAGAACATTGATTTACCAACCCTGCGCCAGGTTATCGATGATGTTATTACCTGAGATTTGCTGAAGACTCTGCTCTTAGAAACTCATTCATTCCCTCCTATTGAATCTTGAATATAGCTCGATATCCTTTCTATTGAACATCCACCAGTGAAATCAGAATATATGTTTATTGTCCGGATTGGTAGGAGTCGACCAGAACTTCAGGCGAAATTTGACAATCATCCATAATTTTCCCACTTCTTCCCCAGGCTTGATGCTAAAAGGGTGGGGTGAGGCGACCGCAGGGAGTCCAGTGGGGGCGACCGCAGGGAGTCTTGCAGAGACACCCCAAAAGTGCGCCACCCACATAGGTGGTCCACCCTCAATTGCACCAGCCAATTTATCCTTATCATCTCTTTATTATTGATATTCGTTCCTCAGAAACGAATCTGAAAAAATTGAAGTGTCGGGTTTTGTCGCAGCTCTCTGCAGGAGCAGAGAGCGGAGATACTCCACCTGCGATGGATTCCAGTCATCGCAAGGTGGGGTATGTAAACCTCACTCCTCCATTCATTTCCGATAATTTCTGCATTAAATTGAACAATGACATACTATTTTGCAGCCCTTTGCAAGAGCAGAGAGCGCAGACGTGTACAGAGCGTAGCGTGGTATGCCCCGTCAACTGCGGCGTCAAGCGACCGAAGGGAGTCTCGCAGAGGCGACCACAAGAAGTCTCGCAGAGGCGACCATAGGAAGTACCCTTGGGGAAACCAATAATCTTCCTACATCTCAGGCATCTTATAAAAAGATTTCTTTAGAGAAGTAAAAAGATTGTACTTAACAATATAGTAAATTGCCAACAACCCATCAGAGAGTCCAATTTTTTTCCCCTCCTCATAAGTTCTTCCGTAATATGATATTGGGACTTCATAGACTCTGCATTTCAGTTTTGCTAGCTTTGCTGTAACCTCAATTTCAAACCCAAAGCCCTTTGAGGTAATAATCATGTTATTGATTATTTCGCTTCGAAAGGCTTTATAGCCAGTTTCAACGTCAGTAAAGTTAAAATCAGTGAAAATGTTAGATAGAAATGTTATAAATTTATTAGCCATAAAATGGCGAAAGTATAATACTCTGGCAGTTTTTCGAACTAAAAATCTTGAGCCATATACAACATCTGCTTTTTCTTCTTGGATGGGCTCGATCAAGGCATGGATTTCCGATGGATCATATTCAAGATCAGCATCTTGAATCAAGATAACATTTCCAGTTGTTTTTTTAAATCCAGTGATGAGGGCTGCGGTTTTCCCCAGATTAATTTTATGAAATATTGATTTAACAGATTTATATTTTTTACTGTATTTGTTGACAATATTTCTCGTTCCATCTGTTGATCCATCATCCACAACTAAAATTTCATGAATATTAGGATTATATTGAAGGATAGATTCAATTACACTCCCCACGGTTTTTTCTTCGTTAAAGACGGGAACAATAACAGAGAGGTTAATCTTCATTGCACTTTATATTTATTAAAATATAGAACCCTTTTGTCTTAACTGCACTTCTCAGAAGCACGACGATATCAAAACATAAAAAACAGGTTGGTTAAGAAATGATTTTGTTGATACAAGACTTGGAATCTATTTATTATTATAAATTAGTTCAGATGCTAGTGTAACATTTACCATCTATAGAAATATAACTATACAGAAATGAAATTACTTCGCATAAATTATTGTGAACTCTTTTTAATGTAGTTCAATTAGATTGATAGCAACCTATTTTATCCATCCATGTTTCAACTTGGTTTACACTTTCCATATCTATGTTTGATTTAATCCGATTTAATGTATAACATAAGGAACTATCAGAATGTGTACTATCAATTTCGATTTTGGATAGTATTTCTTCTGCTTTTTCAAAGTATCCCAGTTGGATAAAAGCTTCCAAAAAGACCATGTATTCTGAAGGTAACTCTGCCGAGTATCCCAGCTCTTCAGTAGAGTAAAACAGTCCAATGATTTTTTCCCAATTCTGATACTGCCGGGCTAATTCAGCTTTAAGAAGGTAATAGCACCAATTATGTGAAGGTTCTTTTCCGATAAACCTTGGCGGTATCGCTTGTGACCCCTCTGATTCAATGCGTGACATATCCGATAGATGAATAGTATCTGTCAGCATATAATCCTTATCCTGAAAGGCCTCTTTATTGTTGTAAACTTCATCCAGTACACGAAGACATCCATCGACAGGATAGTAGAAAACGACAGCTTTTCCAACTTGGCCAGAAAAAATAAGAGTTCGGTAACTGCGTTTAATCACTGTATCAGGATCTAGATCAGGCAGCCAAGGGCCCCCCAGTCTGGCTTTTGAATAAACTAACATGTAATTCATATCATGTGTATAGTTCGACGGATTGTAAATCCAATTTAATGCAGCAGAAAGTGAATTATCAGTCACATACTTTAAAGGTAATTCATGGGTAATTAAAATGGTGTCCTTCTTTAAGGAAGGAATTCGCCAAATTAATTGCCAAAAGAAATCTTTCTGTTGCTCCCAATCGCGTCGGTATGTATTGGCCGTATAAAAATTCATCCCGACCGCAAAAGAAAAAAGAAGGATTATTATTATTTGTTGCTTTTTATACCGGTAACTAATGAAATACTTTATGCATCCAACAACGAATAGACAACTTCCAAACATCATAGGGAGCAACAGCCGATCATATGGAAATTGCGTTGAGATCGGCAATCCTATTGCCCATGAGGGTAATTTCCCCAGAATCATCCCTAATATTCCTAAAATCATTGCCCGTATTGCCCATTGGTCACCACTGGTTTTTTTATCAAAAGCTTCATTTTTATAAATCATGAACCACAGGAAAATTAAGCAAATTGTCACAATACCAAAGATTAAATAGGTGCTGATAGCACCCAAAGGGTTTTTTATCAAATTGAAAACACTTGTCCAGATCTCAATACCCACTAGCCACAAGGAGCGAATAAATTCCTCAAGGTTTTCAATCAAGAATGAAGCGGGGTTTTCAAAGAAGGATTTAACACTAATGATTCTGTATGAATGGTATGAGGATGAATTTTGGTACCAAAAAAGCCAAATAATATTTAATACGAGAACAGAAAGGTAGGGAAGCCAAAGTTGGAATACTTTTCTAATTCGATTATTTATTCTTTGATTTTCATTTGCTGTAATTACCCATAAAAAAATCGGACGCAATAATTCAAGGCTAATAAAATATTCTGTGGGGAAAATTCCTAAAAAAGCTAGGATCATGCCGACAAATGTAGTAATTCTTGGTTGAGATGGATCGCGAGCCGCACGAATCATCCAGCCGAATGATAATATTTGGAAAATATGAGGCATTAGTTCTTGGTTTGTATGAGTAAGGGAAACCCATTGCTGCCCGAAACCCGGGAATATTGCAATTAAAAGTGCAACCCATGAATTTTCTCGTTCATTGTGTGGCCAAACCTGGCAAAGCATCCACCTAACAGAAAATGCAAGTGCAATCCTTATAAAAATTCCAAACACATGCCATGCCCAGGGTTGACTATCAAATAATGAAGTTGTTAATATAAAAAAGGGAGCAAGAAAGGGCCTAACATAACTAAAAGCTTTGATAAATTCCAGAGGTCCAAATCTGTATGCGAACCATGCAAAAGGCCAATCATCATAATAAAATCCTAGCCAGTAAATTAATAATCCAAAGCTTAAGAAAGACAAAACAATTACCTGTATAAAAAAATTGTATTTATTTATCTTAGATGAAATTGTCTTAAATAATTTGTTCATCATTTATCATTTGACCACATTAATAAATATTTGAAAATGAGAAAATAATCTTAAACAAGAGTATTTTTACAAGAGCGGTTTGATTTATGGTATTTTGTGCCTTGATATTTAGGCTGGATTCAAGTCTCAAGTGCAACCGTGATTATTTAAGAATACCACAGGAGAGTTGAAAGATAAGCATTTCCTGGGTCTCATATTCAATCGATTTTCGGCGAACAAAATATCTGCCTTTCCCAATG
>DUED01000001.1 GCA_011176685.1 Anaerolineae bacterium | reverse complement strand
CAGCCAGGCTGCCTTTCAAGTTCGCTGTGATGACCAACCCTGTTTTTTTGTGTTCAACATGGCCAATGTGTCCGGATGGCATGCTTATGTAGATCACCAGCCTGCCCACATCCATCAAACCAATTTCGCTTTTATGGGTATAGAAGTTCCTCAAGGCGAACATTTGCTCTGGTTTGAGTTCGCACCAATCTATGACCTTGGTTCAAAAACCATAAGTTTTCTCTTTTTTTGCGGTATTCTTGGATATCATTTTATCCATCAAAATCAAGTAAAGAAACAAAACTTAGATTCAACTCATAAGTGAAACTTTCTGGGATAAAAAGGTGAGGTGAGATAGAATTTTCACCAGCAAAAACAATCATGAAAAGGAGCGCAATGAGAACCTACCATCAACTCACCTAATGACAACGTTACTAGATATATACACTTTTAAGAATAGGAAAAAAGCAACAAGAAATAGCAGAGAGTATCACAATAGATAAAGCGCTAAGTCTCTTAACCACTCATCTGAGAGGAGTGGTAAAGAATGGAGGGAAATAAAATGATGCGTCGAGGAACAGAATTCACAACTTTCTAATTTGAAGTCTTGTGTGGATAATAAATTTAATAATAAAGGCTCTTTCCTGGGTGGCTGACGGGGGTCGAATAACATACCCCTCGTGGGTGCCCGCAACATCTTGTTCCACAGACAAGGAACTAACTGTCCACAGCGTATCACAGCGTCCATTGTGTCCACACAGTACACAAACCAAAGAAAAAACTGTCCATTGTGTCCACTGTGTCCATTGTTTCCACAGGGATTGCACACGAATTGCACACGAAATCAACCGGGAAAGGCGACTCAATCCTTTCAGAGGAATATAAAACAAGAGATTATGTATGAGTCCTATAGCTTAAGAAGGACTCTATCCACACCAATATGCGAATTTTTGCGTGTTTGTTTGATTGTTGTAAAAATGGCGTAGATTTAAAATATAATCTAAAAGGAATAAATATTTTCCAAAGTAAAAAACGTCATGACTTTATAGACACTCTCTAAAAGGTCATTCTTTATAATGAAAATTCATATCAATTTTATTGATCATAAAATAATTCTTGAAAGATTCATATATATATAACCAAAGTTGGAGGGATAATATGGATTTTATTATTAATGGCACCCCGTTTCAATTGAAAAGCATTAATCAGGAAATTGATGAGTCATTTATAAAACTTTATCAGTCATTTTTGGGTAACTCATCAATGAATTATGAAGAGTTTGAATCTATTATTCATAAATACTTTGATTCCATCAATCAACTTGAGAATAAATACGAGCTACATGACGATTTTTTTAACCATTTCATAAGATTATGGAATATTATTCTCAATAATAGAAATTATGGTTTAGGTGAATGGATTTGGGAGAAATGCATTGATATTTCCCATTCATGGGAATTAAATAATGAAAATAATTTCATTCATAAGGGCACACCCTTTTACTTCTGGGGAATGACAGCCATATTGAGGGGAGATATTGATAAGGGTTACTCATTGATGCATAAAGCTCTGCAAGAAGATATCAGGAGATATGGAACAATATCTCCCCAAACGCCATCTCTTGCTTTTGCTATTTCAAATTATTCGGAATCAAATCAGGCATTTCGCAATTGGTCTGCTACTCAAGCAAATTATATTAAGCAACTTATTGATTCATATAACCAAGATTTGAAATGTAATTTTTCTCTGGATGAGTTCTGGAACAAAATAACCGGATCAAATCTTGATGTTAGTACAATTTACCAATTTTTCCATTATATAGCTAAATTTTACGACATAAGCAGAAAACCAAATTATATTTACCAAGGCGATTTTGTTAGTTTATTGCTTTTGGATTTACTTTTTGATTTATCACGAGTAGTCGATGCGGTATTGAAAAAAAAGAATCCTTCTTATTGGCAGATGTTCAACCATATAGTTATATTGAATACAAGAATGGGCATTGGTCTAAACCAATCATATATGGAGCAATTGAATGAATCTTATAAACCACCAAATAAGTTTGACGAGATACTTGCTTCAGTCTTAGATGATTTTTTTCAATTTCAAGATCAAACAACTATGACTCTTGAAGGAAAATCATTCGCTGTAGCATACGGTATTAGAAACCATGCTGCTCATAATATTGAAGCATTACCAATTATTTGGGAAAGGTATAAAGAAATTGAGAAATATATATTCTATGCTCTTTTCTTATCTATCCAAAAACTTTATTAGATGAAGATCTAGTAGTCCTTAAAAAACTTGTTTTAGATTTATAAATGAAAATTAACAAAGCAAAACCGACAGTTTTTAAATTACAAAGTCCCACTTATTTTCAAAACATACAAAATGACTAGCGTGTGATCTGTACTTACAACTAAGTGCTTATGAGTACTATGACTCAAGAAGGACTCTCACTAGCCCCATGTGCTTCCCTTTTCATGGTTTTTATGACTTTTTCCCAGATGTGGCGGTATGTAAAGTTCTAATAATCCTATGCTATGGATTAAACAGGATTAAAAAATAAGGCGACTATTCCCTCACATCAAGTATGGGTTGGGGTACAATTTTTATTATGATGAAGATCATAAAAAGAATACCAGTGGCGGTAGCGTTAGCATATGTGGCTGCTGTCATTTATCGGGGGGTAACAATGACCTTTGATACTATTTGGCAGGATGCAAACTTTGTTGAACATTTATTGATAACATCGGCAATTTTATATGTGTTTATCGAAATTGCCTATCATTTAGGAAAGATATTGTTCAACATTCAATTAAAAGAGAAAAACCTTAAAAGGTTTCTACCAATATTTCTATGTTGCATCATTGGATTTGTGGCAATAACCCTCTTTATTTTTGCCGCAATTGGATTTAAAACTACTATTGACACAAGAATTTTTCCAACACCTACTCCAACTAATACGCCAACAAGTACACCAACCCCAACGATAACTCCTACTGCTACTTCTACGTTAACTCCTACACCAGAATATTATCCCGCGGCACAATTTGTAAAAGAATCCTTTGACAAAATAAATAATGCAACAGATCCGCAGGATGTAACAGATATTATAAAAGGAATATTCGGGCCTAATCTACCAAGAGATGCTAATTGGTGGTGGGATACGAGGGTAAGGTATGTAATTTATGGATGTGAAGAAAACATAATTGATATTAGATTAGAGTATTTTAAACGCGAAGATATTTTTTTAAATGCCAAAGATCCAAGAAAAGAGTATTATCGATATACTTTAGATTTAGAAGATAAAGAGTGGATAATTGCTTGGAGCGTAATAAGAGAAGGGACAAGTTGTACTCAAGTGTTTCCCGAACTGCAAAAATATAAAAATGAAAAATTCTAAAGACAAGAAAACAAAGAAAAACCACCCGATTCAAAAGGAGGTCTATTACTTGTAGTAATAGGATACTCGCCTTTTATTATTCGGTATAATTTTTCGCTCTCGTAATGGGGAAAAAAGCGACTGGGAGCCCGGTGCACGCAATGCCTGAGCATTGCGAACCCGTAGGGCTTGGGCTTGCGGGCAAATGGGCTGGTGCTAAAATGACAAGAAGAATAGCGAAAAAAATAATTTGTTTTTTAATAGATTAATCCCGCTTTATGTTTACCATATGTTCTTCCGCTTTTTTACACAAATCTGGTTCAAAGCAAATGGAAGTGAATCTACATAAATTGTATATAAAAAAAGGTGACTATATACTTGACGCACAGGGAGAAAAAATGAGCGAGAATCACATTCTAAATTATCTTATAATTAAAAATCATCAAGTTTCTTTTTTGAAACGAGTAATAAAAAATGAAACAAGAAATGAGTGTATAAAACAATAAGTATTAACTTTATCAATGTCAAAAAATATTTTGAATCCACGTATTCTTCTAAAAACACAAATCCAAAATAGATTTGGTGATATTGCTTTGGGTGTGGAGTTGGTTCCAAGAACTTGTTGGTTTTCAAATGTTCGAAAAAATGTAAAAAGAAGTGAATGGGATAGATTAAGAAAAGCGTCTTATGAAAAGGCGGGGTATATCTGTGAAATATGTAGGGGACGCGGAGAAAAACGTTCAGTAGAATGTCATGAAATTTGGGAATATGAAGACGAAAGACATATTCAAGTATTAAAAGGCTTAATTTCTCTATGCCCAAGATGTCATGAGACAAAGCATATAGGATTGGCAGGTTTACATGGTCGTGGAGAAATAGCAAAAAATCATTTATCTAAAATAAACAATTGGACAAGTGAACAAACCGAACAATATTTAATACTTATTAAGAAAATTTGGTGGGAGCGCAGTAAACATGAATGGGAACTTGATCTTGATTGGCTTGAAAATCAGGCTGTGCATGTTAAACCTAAAAGATGAATAATATAAAGTGTACGTCGTCAGAGCATTTGGGACAAGAGGGTCTGATTGTTAAGAGACACTTTTTAAGATTATACACTCAGTAGCACCTGTGCATTATGCAGGCGTCTTTGCTCCAAGGTCCGTCTCTTGATCTCATCTCGTTTATTCCAAACCTCCTTTTGCCTACCAAAGAAAACATTCGCCGGGGTCAGGTTATCCAGCGATTCGTGATAACGATGATGGTTGTAGTACTCCACAAAACTAGCAATCTCACGATCGAGTTCCCAGGGGGAATAGTAGTTCTGTAACTTCACAATGTTCTTCATTGAGCGGTGATAGCGTTCGATCTTGCCCTTGGTCATGGGGTGATATGGCGCGCCACGGGTGTGCTCAATATGCTTACTTTCCAGAAAAGCCTTGAGATCCCTGGACAGGTAGCACGAGCCGTTATCAGACAACAAGCGTGGACGATGTTTTACCAGAACACGATCCAGACCCGTCTTGTCCAGAGCGATTTGAAGTGTTTCCTGTACATCAGCGGCAGACATGGTTGGTGTGAGTCTATATGCCAGAATGTAGCGCGAATAGTCGTCCAAAATGGTGGACAGGTAATACCAACCCCAGCCGATTATTTTGAAGTAGGTAAAGTCTGTCTGCCACAGCTCGTTCACTCGTTTAGTGGGATGTTTGAAAGTATCAGCGGCAGTAATAACTTCAAATGCTGGGCTTTCGATCAGGTCAAAGCGCTTCAGGATTCGGTATACACTTGATTCCGAGATGAAATATCCTTGCTGGTCGGTAAAAAGCCAGGCTAACTGACGGGATGATTTGTCCAGATGTTCCAACGCCAAATCCACCACTTGCTGCCGTACTGTTTCCGGGATGCAGTTCCAGAACTGGCGTGGCTGGGGGCATTTGTCTGCTAATTCATCTTCGCCTGCTTCCAGGTAATCACGGTACCAACGATAGAAGGTACTGCGCGCTATATCCAACTCTTTCAAGGTCTTGCTGATAGATATTTCAGAGTGCTCTACCAGATGGATGATCTCACGCTTCTCTGCTGTACTGCGCCTGATCATTCGTCCCACGGGGTTTCCCTGCCCAGCAAGCTTTTTTTCAACACGCGATTCTTCAAGGATAGCTCTGCTACAAGCTGCTTTAGCTGTTCGTTCTCTGTACACATCGACTGCACTTCCTGGTTGTCTGCCTGCCGCTGCGTATCTCCGAGCAGACGCTGCTTGCCTGCTTCTAAAAACTCCTTTGACCACTTGTAGTACATGTTGGGATGGATGCCTTCACGTCGGCATAACTCCGAGATAGTACTTTCCCCCCGCAAACCTTCCAGCACAATACGGATCTTTTCTTCCGCTGAATATTTCTTGCGCGTCTTTCGGCGGATCTCCCGTGCTGTTTTCTCAACCTCTTTTTTCTCTGACATGACACACTCCTTATTTTTTATTCTATCTGGAATGTGTCTCTTAGGTTTATCCCACTTTTTGTCTCAAAAGTTCTGACACGCTACATACAAGTGGTATGAAAATTCATCGCTGAGAAAAGCTGGTGATTGGGATTATCGACATATATCTTGACCCAGTAGTCTTCTTCTGCTGCGTCTCCAACGATGGTATATGTCAATAAGACCGTTTGCGTGCTTGCCCCACCATAGGTTAAGGTTTGCGTAGCCGTGTTCGTTAAATCGCTCTTTACCCAATAATAGGTCACTATCCCTGCACCATTGGTGGTTATATTGGCTTCAATGTTAATTATGTAAACGGTCGGAAGTCCGCATAATTGAATGGTTTGAACGGGACTGACATTAGCATAAGTGACGCTGGTCACGGCAAAACCAGAGGGCGGGTTGGTTGCCGTTGGAGCCGGGCCGGCGGCGTCGACGTCGATGGTGACCCATACCTTCCCGAATAATACTAGGGCATCTGTGTATAGTCCCCAATAACCGGTGTAAACGCCGGCTGTGCCGGGCGCCCTCATCGGAACCACTATATCCACAATTCCTCCCGGTGGCACTGCATACGGCATATTCACGTAAGATGGTGCGCTCATGGAGTTGCCGCTGTAGAATGCCAGCCGGTAACCAGTGCTCCAGGTGCATGTGCCTATGTTTTTCAAGCGCCAGGATTTATTGAAATACTGGTTGAGATCCAGTTGTGTGTGATCAGGGTAGGTTTCGCTGACCATGATAGCGCTGTTATTGCATGGATAGGGTGTGGCTGTGGGCGTTACGTGAACATATTGATAAGGGGTGGGTGTAGATGTAGGGGCTGTCGCTGCACAGGCTTGAGATTGCGGATTGAGCGCCACGGTTTGCGCCACAGCGGTGGCAATCAGGTCCGCATTGCTCAACGGGGTTGGTTGATATGGCTGGTTGAACGCCACCATGGTTTGGGGGACCGGGGCCGAGATGGAATCCGGGTCTTTTTGTTGCAATTGCACTACAAAAAAAAGCAGGCCGCAGGCTGAGACCACCAGAGCCGCAATTAATGCACATGCCAGGTGATAGATAAAAGACTTTTTCATCTTTCTTTCTCTTGCTGCTCGATAAATAAAAAGCAGATTTAGGCCTGTGCCAAATCTGCCGGGAGTTTTTACGATGTTAGCTAAATTGTTTTCCCTAATGTCTGTTTGATTTTAAAAACTAACAGACTTTCGGCAGCTTGGCAATCTATGCTGACTTTTGTCAGCCGTAGACCCATAGCTTTACGCCCCTGCCTTTCGGCAGGTTTGCCTTTATCGAGTCTTTATAAAAACATAATATAATCATTAATGTATTTTGTCAAGTATGTGTATAGGTTCAATACATATGCTAGGGACAGCAATACCTTCTAACTTCGAATAAGCAGGTTCATATTTGAATTGACATTCCATACAAGAATAGAAACATGACGCACCAGGTTGTAGCTCTCTACAAGGGTAGAGAGCGAAATACGCAGCCCACAGTGGCTTCAGGTCACTGATGGGATGGATAAAATCGAACCCCGAACCTACTGATTAAGAGTCAGTTGCTCTTTGTGTCCACTGTGTCTATTGTGTCTAGTGTGTCCACACAGTACACAAGGCTATGCGAAAACTGTCTATTGTGTCTATTATGTCCACACAGTTTCATCTCAATTGCACCCGAATTGCACCGGGAAAGGCGACTTAAAATAAGGGAAAGAAAATTCAGATTATTTACAGATCACAACAACCCTATTTGGAGCAAGAAGATTCCATTTTGAACCATAGATTATTAGAGTTAATTATGGATCAGGAGTCAAGTACAACTTAGATTTAGGAATGCAATACTTGCAATAAATTAAATCCATTTCAGTTGACATTTCTCGATTGGTTCGTATAATGAATTTATTATAACAAATATGTTATAATAAATAGATTATAAGAATAAGATATGGCAAATGACCCGATTTAGAAGACAGTGAATATGTTAGAGAAAAAGGATTCAATGGTAATGAAAATTGACCGATCGGATTCGACCCCACTTTACAAACAACTTCGTTTGATATTGCAGGATCATATTTTGATGGGGAATTGGGTGCCAGGCATATTATTGCCAACCGAACAAGAGATATGCGAGGAATATGAAGTAAGTCGCATCACTGTTCGAAAAGCATTAGAGGGGCTCGTTCATAAAGGTATGATCGAACGGGTGCAAGGCAAGGGTTCCATTGTAAAAGACCGAAGGCTAAACCGCTCTGAACAACAAGTGTATGGATTTCACGAAATTACTCGCAGACAAGGGTCAAAACCGTCTGTACGGTTGCTTAATAAACAGATTATACATGGTGACTTTGCTCTGAACAGATTACTTAAGTTGCCTGAAAAAGCAGATCAATTATTTTGGCGTTTTCGTCGATTATGCTTTGTTGATGAACAACCTACAATATTAATGAATAGCTTTGTGCGCAAGAAATTGGGTGATAAGATGCTTAACTATGACCTAAATAATGAGTCTTTTTACTCATTATATGAACAAATAACTAAGAGCCCGATAATCTACAGTGAGAATACTATCACAGCAGTAAGTGTCAGCCCCGGAGTAGCTGATTTACTTCAGGTTGAACCTGGTTCTGCCCAACTATGGTTTCGAGGCGTTTCTTATGTGGAAGGTGATATTCCTATCGAAGTAAGTTATTCCATTTTTCGTAGTGACTTTTATGAGTTTGGAGCGTTATTATATCGTCCCCAAGAAATAGATGTTGGAAAAATTGTTTTTTAAAGGTCTTTCATTATAAAGTTATATATTTTTTCAGAAAGGAGGTGCTATATTGAGGAAAATGAGATTAAAATTGTTAAGTTAAAAGCTTGTAAAAATTAACCGGAGGAAAAAGAAAATGAAAAAAAGTATCTATGGGATGATCGCTTTCGTTATCGTGCTAAGTTTCGCACTAGCAGCTTGCGGTCCTAAAGCAGAAACTCCAGTGGCTGAAGCACCCGCTGAAGAAGCACCTGCTGAAGAAGTATCTGCTGAAAAGGAAGAAGTTGTTCTTCACTTTATCAATATTGCCGACCCATTGGAAGCACAGGCATGGTTAGAAATAGTTGAAGAATTCCACACCATCGAAGATGGCAAATGGGCATACGTTACACTTGAATATGATTCGAAACCATTCGAAGAATTATTCCCTGCAATTGAAAAAGCAGTTGCCACTGGCTCCAACGTGGATATTGTCCAAGCTGATGGCCCAGATGTTAAGCACTTTGCCTACAATGGAGTTCTCGCTGATCTGACTGATTATTTCACCGAAGAAGAAATGAAACAATGGGCACCACAGTCGGTCGAAGAAGGATCAATGGGTGGCCGTTTCTATGGTCCACCAGAAGTACAATCATGCCAATTGATGTGGTACAACGTTGATATGGTGGAAGCAGCTGGTGTCGACGTCTCTGATTCATCTGGTTGGACATATGGTGATGATGGCACTGGTGTAGTTAATTGGCAGAAATTGACAATTGACGAAGATGGTGATGGCACACCTGAGGTCTTCGGTCTCGAAACCACTGGCCCTTGGGACTACTTTTATCACATACCAAGCCGCACAAACGGTGAGCCCGGCTCCCCGACCTACGAAGGTATTGGTGAAGATGGAATCTCCTTTGTTGGTTACTTCGATACCCCAGAAGCTGTGGAAGCCTACCAATTCATGCAGGACATGGTCTATAAATATAAAACGATGTCCTCAGAATTCGTCTGGAACATGATGTTCTCTGGTATAGCAGCCACAGCCGTTTATCAGGATATGGTAATAGGCACTCAGAAAGATCAGTTCCCAGATTTCAACATGGGTGCAATTGAACCACCATACTTCAAAACACCTCTCTGCCAAACTGGCTCATGGCACTATGGAATTACTAAAACTACTGAACACTTTGAAGAAGCTCTGGCATTCGTGAAATTTGCCTCCAGCGATGCTGGTGCAAAATATATATGGAAGTATAAAAACCAGCTTCCTGCCAACATTAACCTCTACAACAGTATAGATGAATTCACCGATCCAGCAAATCCGCGTAGTTTAATGGCAGATTTTTTCCTCAAGTATGGTGTTCCACGCGTCGCAACGCCTGCCTATACAGAATATAATGCATTGTTCACACAATTCTGGACTAGTCTTATGGCTGGCGAAGAAGATGTTGCTGGACTAGCAACGGAATACGCTGAGCTAATGGAAGAAGCAGCAGGAAAATATGCAGGCTGGAATGAATAAAAGAATAATCTTCTAGCTGAAAAATGTCATGGGTATGGAATCTCTATTGCCCATGACATTTTATTTATTGTCTATCCAAGAAATCAAGCTGATGTAGTAAAAATAAATGATGATTATAACAAAATCATCTCAAACAGAAAAACTCAAGTTTTGGCAAAAACGTAATTTTTATGAACCGTGTATTGCTTTACTATTTGTGCTGCCAGCGTTGATAAACTTCGCGGTTTTCAGGTATTATCCAATATTGTGGTCTTCTAGAGCAAGTTTATGGGATTACAGTTTGTTGGGCGGCTTTAAAGAATATGTAGGATTTGGCAATTATACCCATTTATTCGAAGATAAATATTTCTGGCAGAGCTTGCTAACAACACTGAAATTCACGATTATGTACGTGCCATCGGTAGTCGGTTTGGCACTTGCTTTAGCTGCATTCGCCAACCAAAACAAACCTGGAATGGGTGCTATCAGAGCAATAATCTTTATTCCTGTTGTTACATCTTTTGTGGTTGTCTCCATTTTTTGGGGAATGTTATTAAATAAAGATGTTGGCGTGGTAAACGCCATGCTACAGACATTGGGTTTCAAACGGGTCTCATTTCTAATGGATAAAAATAATGCACTACCGACAATTGCTTTGATCTCAATCTGGAAAAATGTTGGTTACAGCATGATCATTCTAGTCGCTGCCCTGAAAGGCGTTCCAACTGCCCTATATGATGCTGCCATTGTGGATGGCGCTAATAATTGGCAGCGATTCTGGAGAATCACGATTCCATTGATCAGACGTCATCTGATGTTTGTTACTATCTGGGCTACACTTGGCGCGTTCCAAGTATTCATCCCGGTATATACATTAACAAGAGGTGGTCCAAGTCGCGCAACGCGTGTAATTTTATACTACATCTATGAGAAAGCGTTTATATTTGGTGAAATGGGTTATGCCTCGGCAATATCTATCATATTGCTGCTGGCAATACTCGGTTTAAGCATTATCGAGATGCGTGCTCTCCGTCAGGATTATTAATTAAAAGATAAAGTGAAAAAATGAAACAAAATCCAATGAATAAAATGCTATCAGTGGAAAAGAAACACATGCATCGATTGGCTTTGACTCGAAGGTTTTTTGATGCGTTATTAACCATAATTATTTATGTAATTATTGTGATTGTGTTTGTTCTGCCGTTGGTTTATATTTTAGGCAACAGTGTCCGCGATTCTAAAGGTATTTGGGACAATGCCTACCCGGCGACATGGAAAACTTTCATTCCCAATAAAAGGATCACATTAAATAACTATGAAATGGCGCTTGGTATTGATCCTATCGGTAAAACTTTAGGTATGGATATTAGCCACAACCTCTGGATTTCACTCGCATCTTCATGTTGCGTGGTCAGTTCCTCGTTAGTTTTCAACACTGCTGCTGCGTATTTCTTTGGTCGTTTGAAATTTCCTGGTAAGAAATACCTATTGATCTATGTTATGGCAACAATGATGATCCCACAACAAGTAGTTATCGTGCCGCTGTATCTGGTTGCTGAAAAATTGAATATTATCAATACATTCTGGGCACTTATTGTTCCCTGGTATGCTAGTCCCTTTGTAGTATTCCTCTTAACACAGTTCATGTCAGATATACCCCGCGAATATGATGAAGCCGCTATTATCGATGGTGCCAATTACTGGCAAATCCTATTGAAAGTTATCATTCCTAATATTATTCCTGGTTTAATGACAGTCTCTTTGATGGAGTTCCAATTTATTTGGAATGAGTTCTATTGGCCTATGATTGCTGTCAATAACAAGAATCTATACCCTATCCAGGTGGCTATAGCCTCACAATTTACCGAAAGCGCACCAAGTTGGGGAATAGTTTTTTCAGGAATGTTATTGGCTTCAGCTCCAATTATCCTCCTATTTCTCTTCCTTCAACGTTACTTCTTCGAAAGTGTTGCTATGACGGGTTTGAAGGGGTAATCGGGCAGAATAATGGTAAAAACAATCCGATTTAAAGAAAAAAACGTTCTCATAACCGGCGCTGCAAGTGGAATCGGTAAAGCTGCGGCATTACGTTTTGCACAGGAAGGTGCCAATGTAGCTGTTGCAGATATAAACTATGAAGGTGTAAAACTGGTTAATAAACAGATAAACAAAATGGGTCGGAAAGCAGTTGCCCTCCAGGTAAATGTAACTCTTCCTGAAGAAAATCAGCGGATGATTATCGCAGCAGTACAGGCGCTTGGTGAACTCAATATAATTTTTGCAAATGCTGGTATTGGTGGCAGAGCTACCCAAATACAAGATATGTCACCAGAAGCATGGCAGAAAATCATTAATACAAATCTCAGTGGGGTGTTTTACACATGTAAATATTCAATTCCAACCCTTATAAAATCACCCGGCAACTCAATTATTACCATGGGTTCTTCTATGGCAGGCTGGGATACCAGCCTCGGCGGTGCGGCATACATGGCAAGCAAAGAAGGTGTAACTGGTCTTACAAAAAGCCTTGCCCTTCAACTTGCCAGATATGGTGTACGCGTCAATTCAATTTGTCCTGGAATAATTAAAACCCATCTTCATGGGAAAGTCTTAGAAGAGAAAAACGGGGCTTACGCAAAATTTTCCAAACGAATTCCTTTACGGCGAGTAGGACTGACAGAAGATGTTGCCGCTGCAGTTGCTTTCTTAGCTTCTGATGATGCCTGTCATATCACCGGCTCAATGCTGTTAATTGATGGCGGACAAACCCTTCAGAGTTGGAGTAATGCTCCTGATGATGAGGCATTCCCTTTGAGATTTAATATAGAAGAAATGAACTAAGAATGTGAAGAAATGAGCTTATTTGATAATCTAGGAAAGAAAAAAATAGTTTTGGGCTTAATCCATCTTAAGCCATTACCAGGAACACCGCTTTATAAAGAAGGCGATATGCAAATGGCAATGGAAAAAGCGATAAAAGATTCTATCGCCCTTTATCAAGGCGGCGCGGATGGCTGCTTGGTGCAAACTGTAGATCGAATTTATCCTTCTGGTGATGATACCGACTATGCCCGTGTTTCAGCGATGTCTGTTATTATCCATGAAGTCAAAAAAGCAACCGGACCTAAATTCAAGATTGGGGTGCAATTAATGTGGAACTGCATCACACCCTCTTTAGCTATTGCTAAAGTTTGCGGTGCAAGTTTTACGAGATGCACAGCGTTAATTGGCACAACCACATCCGCTTTCGGTTTGATTAATGCTAATCCCCTTAAGGTTCAAATGTATCGTCGCAATATTGGTGCGCAGGACGTAGCCATGATAGCTGAAATTGAAGGTTACCACTTTCATTGGTTGGGCGGTGAATTGCCCATTCAGCAAAAAGCCCAAATGGCTATGATGGCCGGCGCGGATGGTGTTGAAGTCCTTCACGCTGATGAAAAGATCAATAATCAAATGGTGCATGATATCAAATCTTTCAACCCCGATATCCCTGTAGTGTTAGGTGGAAAAACTAACCTTGAAAATGTTGCTCGCCGCATGAAAGAAGCCGATGCGGTATTAGTTGGTTCATGCTTTGAAAACAATAAGTGGGGCAGCAACGTCGATGAAAAAATTGTCAGTGAATATGTCAAAATAGTCCGCACACTTGAAAAATAGAAATAAAGGCTCAAAATGTTAGAAAAATCATTGTCTCCACAATTAATCATGGATCAAATGAGTACTCTCGGTGAAATCCACCGTGAGAATTACAAAGAAATTGAATACTCTATACATACTGCATTCAACGCACTTGAGATTGAGTCCATTCACCGCGTTTATACTATTGGCGATGGTGATTCCTATCATGCATGTGTAAGTGCTGAAATGTCTTTCAATCAGTTTGCGAAAATTCGTAACTCACCCATGTCAGCCATGCACTTCCTTGAATACGGGGCGGATTACATACAGGCTAATTTTCCCAACGACACACTTATAGTCGGTGTCTCTGCTTCCGGTGGCTCCTCTCGTGTAGTGCAGGCACTTGAACGTGCTCGTACAGTCAGTGATAAGCTTCAAATTACCAGCTTAGTTGGAAAAGTAGAATCTCTCGTTGCAGCAAGTGCAGATAAAGTCATCTCCGTTCAGTTGCCGGAGCTTGGACGTTCGCCTGGTATACGCACTTATACTGCTTCGTTGATGGGTTTGATTTCACTTGCAATCCGCATTGGTGAAATAAAAGGTAATTACCACATGAATGAAGCCAATGCTATGCGTAAAGAAATTATTGATATGGGCGATATGGTTGATGATACAGTTAAAGCCTCAATTGAAGTATCCAAAAAAGCTGCTGAAGTTTGCAAAAATGCACCGTTTATCTCTTACACAGGAAGTGGCCCAAGTCTTGGATCAGCCATGTTCTGCAGTGCGAAAGTAATTGAAGCCTGTGGTATATTCTCTGCTGCACAGGATTTGGAAGAATGGGCACATGTGGAACGCTTTGCCTATCCACTTGATTTTCCTGTTTTCATTGTGGCGCCTCCTGGAAAGAGTTATTGGCGCGCGCTTGAACTTGCAAAAGGTGTCAAAATACTTGGTCACCCACTAATGATAGTTGTCGAAGAAGGTGATAAAGAAATCGCAGAATACGCTGACTTTGTCTTCCCTGTCAAAGGAAAAATCCGTGAAGCATTCTCGTCACTGCTTTACTATCAAGCCGGGACGGTATTCTCATACTATCTCGCAGAAAAATTAGGGCGCAATATGTTTATGACTGATAATGTTGAAGTCATGAAAGTTCGTGAAGAGTTGCAGAAGCAGATTCGAGGATAATTATGTTCAAAGAAATAGAAGTAAAATCAACTAAACGACATGACTGGATTAATATACTTGATGAAGTTAAAACCATTGTAAAAGAAAGCGATGTTGCAGAAGGCATTTGTGTGGTATATAACCCGCATACAACAGCTGGTCTTTTTGTGAATTCATACCTTGATCCCAATACTCCAGAAGATATTCTACAAGAATGGGATCGAATCATTCCTACCCGTTACGATTTCAATCATCAATTTGATACCCCATCTGATGCATCTGGTCATGTTAAATCAGCCATGATGGGCATTGAATGTGCTTTCATTGTCCATAAAGGTGAATTGGTTGTTGGTCATTCCCAGGGTATTGTTCTTGCTGAGTTTGATGGTCCTCGCGATCGTAGAGTATTTGTAAAAGTAATCAAGGGATAATTAACTACTATAAGTATTTTATTAGTAACACGGTTAAGAGGTAAATTTTACAAATGCTCAATATATTTGCTCGCTCAATCGCTAATTATTTTAGAACAACAAAAAAGGTTTATTAAGAATTATGGTAGATTACATTATTTATGGAAAAATCATCATTGATGATATCCGTTTATCGGGCGGTGAAATGGTTCGCTGCGTATTGGGTGGTGGTGGTCCTCAGGCAGCTTTCGGTGCGCGTTTATGGAGTCCTTCTGTAGGTATTCTTACCCGCTCTGGAACTGATATTGAACCCGAACCAAAAGCCGCACTGGAAAATTTAGACATTGATCTGCAGGGTTGGATGCAGTATGAAAATATCCCCACACCACATAGTGTAATGGCTTATGATGAAAATGAATATATGGTTGATACAGTAGCTTATGATATCCGTATAAATACGTTTATGGAAAAAATGGGGTATCTGCTTTCTAAAATTATACCAATTCCTGCTGATTATCAAAATCCCAAAGTCATTCACCTGATAACAGAATTTGTAGATGAACCGATGGCAAATAAAGCCCTTGAAATGAAAGAAAATGGCTCCATTTATTCTCTTGAACCTCTTATCGATTACCGCAATTGGTTCAATCGTGAAGCCATGATGAATTATTTCCAATATGTGGATATAGTAACCCCAGATTGGCCTTCAGCCAGTGGTCTTGCTGGCAGTGATATTCCCAAAGAAGTTGTTAGGTTTTGGTCAAAATTGGGGCCAACATGTGTTGCCATACGTGATGGTGTTCGTGGTTCCTATGTTTGGGATAAGGAAACGGACAAGATGTGGCATATCCCTATCGTGAGAATCAAATCCATTGACCCCACTGGCTGCGGCAACAGTTATGGCGGTGGTTTTTGTGTTGGTTGGGAAAAAAATCATGATGCCCGTAAAGCCGGTTGCTGCGGTACTGTATCGGCATCTTATTTAGCAAAAAATATTAGTTTGCCCCCCTTTACTAAAGAAATGGAACAAGAAGCACAAAAGATTTGGGAAGAACTATTTGACCGCGTTGAAACTATGTAACTCCAAAATATATGAATAACAAAAAGGAGTGGCTAGAACAATGAAACAGATGCAACCTGAAGTTATGTTAAAACAAATTGATGACCTTGGTAATTTATTGCGTATTAACTTTCAGGAAATTGATAATAACGTTAAAGAAGCATTCTCACTGGATATTCTCAAACGCATTCAACGAGTTTATACAGTAGGTGACGGTGATTCATGGCATGCCTCAATGAGTGTTGAAATGGCTTTTGGTGAATTTGCCAGACTTGAATACATTCCCATGTGTGCTATGCGCTTTTTGGAGTATGGGGCTGAGTACATTCCCATGAACTTTCCATCCTCAAATCTTGTGATAGGAATTTCTGCCTCTGGTAGTTCTACCCGTGTAGTGCAGACAATGGAAAAAATACAAAATATCAATGGTGAAATTGTTACTGCTTGTTTAGTTGGAAATCCCGATTCAAAAGTTGCTAATATATCCAGGAAAGTTATCTCCGCACAGATTCCCAGCTTTGGACCCTCTCCCGGTATCCGTACTTATGTTGCTTCCATGTTGGGTCTCTACGCTCTTGCCATTCGCATTGGTGAAGCTAAAAGCCATTATACCCACGATTATGCCAACGCTCTGCGCAAAGAGATCGTTGCTCTCAGTTCATTTGTTGATGAAACAGCCAAATCTGCAGTTAAACCCTGTAAGGTAGCAGCCAAAGCGTTAAAAGAAGCGCCTTTTATATCATTTGTAGGCAGTGGACCTAGTTTCGGTACTGCTTATTTTTCAAGCGCAAAAGTCGTCGAAGCAGCTGGCATCTTCTCTGTTGCTCAGGATTTGGAAGAATGGGCTCACGTTGAAGGTCTTGCCTATCCCCTTGACTTCCCAGTTTATATGATCTGCCCTCCTGGTAAAGGTTATTGGCGCGCTGTTAAATTAGCTCGCATGATCACTCGTTTTGGACATCCGCTTGTAGTAATAGGTAATTCGGAAGATGACTCCATGAAAGAAGTATCAGATTTCTACTTCCCTGTTCAAGGCAAGATGCAAGAGGTCTTTTCCCCATTGGTATATCACGTTGCCTCAAACCTTTTTGCCTGCTATCTTGCAAAAGAATTGGGACGTTTGCCATTTATGATGGACAATGAAGAAGCTACCAAGTACAGCGAGTTTGTAACCAAACAAATTAAAGAACAATCCAGATGATTCTGAACCTGATAAGGATTACTAACGGGAAAGAGCAGAGGCGAATCTAATAAATGATTGTAACCAAAAACCTTACAAAGAATTATGGCAACTTAACCGCTGTTGACAAAATAAATCTGACTATACATGATGGTGAGAGTTTTGGTTTATTAGGACCAAATGGTGCCGGAAAAACTACTGTATTAATGATGCTTTTAGGTATATTAAAACCCACCAGTGGTGAAGTGTTGATTGATGGTATGCGCATACAAACAGATTCTTTCACAATCAAGCGGCGGATTGGCGTAGTGGCAGAGTATCAAATATTTTATGATGAAATGACCGCCTGGGAATACCTGATGTTCTTCGCTAAGCTTTTTGAGGTAGAAAATTTTGAAACACGCGCCAATGACCTACTTGCTCGAATAAATTTACAAGAGTGGAAAGATGTGCTTGTTGGTGGATTCTCCGCTGGGATGAAGAAAAAACTTAGCTTTATACGCGCTTTGATACACTCCCCTGATTATCTAATGTTGGATGAACCGGTTTCCGGTCTAGATCCTTTTGGCATCATTCAAGTGCGTGAACTCTTAAGCCAAGAACAAAAAAAAGGCACCACGATTTTAATTTCATCCCATATTCTTTCTGAGGTTGAAAAGACAGTTGCCCGCGTTGGTATTATGGCTAATGGTCATTTGATTGCCCAAGATTTTATGAATAATCTGAGTTATAAAGTTGGCAGAAGCGAGCAGGTTGATATGAAATTTGCGAACCTTAACAAAGCTGATGTTAACGCATTTACTTCTTTAAAGGTTGTAAAAAAAGCGGAACAAAAGGGAAATTCTATCACCCTCTTTATAGAGATGGGTGCTAATAATTCCCTTGAGGAGATCGGTAAGTGTATATTAAACCGCCAGTTGGTAGTACTCAATATGCAAAAGAAAGAGACCAGTCTTGAAGAAGCCTTCATAACCATAACAAAAAACAATCTGGATAGTTTTACAGATAGCATGAAAGGATAGGTATCGATGGAAAAAAGTGCAAATAAATATCGTCTTCATGCTATTAATATATTACAGAAACAAGTCAGCTTATATAAATTTTGGGGAATCGGTATTTTTATAGTTATGGCAGCAGCTTTTGCCATTTCATCATTAATATTAGTAAATGCGCTTAAATATACAGAGACCAATATTGTTATGGTTAAAAAGCAGCCTTTGCTCTTACCTATTATGGTCAATGCGGTACTGATATCCCTTTATCTAGCACTTCTTTCCTCTGCAAATGTCTCACGCGAGTATGATAAAGGTATTATTGAATTATTGATGTATGGACCAGTAGATGAAGCCTCCTTTATAATAGGAAATTTCCTAGCTTATTTAAAGATATTCATACTCTCGTTGGTCACTGCCCTGGTTTGGTCTAACCTTTGCATCTGGTTGTTAAACTTAACTTTCCATTGGAATATATTAGCCTTATTCCTTGCATCAATTTTTATGGCTGCTCAATTAATCTCATTGGGTTTGCTTACAGCAACTTGGGGTGGTAAAACCCGCAGTGCACTGGTGTATTTTGTTTTAATTACCTTGTTCCTAGCTAGTATTAAAATTGCCGACACTATCGTGGTGGGTCTGGTACAAGTGAACAGCTCCACCATAAACGACCCGCTTTTGATTGTCCGTGATGTACTGGCTTTTATCAATAGTATTATACGCTGGATATCTCCGTACTCTCTCTTACAAAACGCTATGAATGCTGTATTAGATCAAACCCCAGGGGTTTATCTGTTGAGTATGGGGATAATGTTCACCGAAATGCTGATCATGCTTTTTAGTAATATCCTTGCTTTAAAAAAGAAAGGGGCAAGGGGATAACTATGAAGAAATGGATTCTTTTTCATAAAATAAAAACTGGAATTATTATTTTTAGTGTGGTTCTTTTAACAATCCTATCATCGACTGTTGTAACTGCCTCATCAGATGAATTGGATTTTGTGTATGGGACTAATCATTTCAATGGAGCGGCTTACAGCAGTGCCTTGATTCCACATAATATTGATACATTTTACCTTTTGGCTGATGAAACCAATATCATAACCGCCCGCCATACAAGTGTATATTATTGGCCTATCACTAATGAATATAAGGCTGACTGGGAATCCGCAAATATTGTGGTAGAAGGTACACTTGAAATTCTCAAACACAATGAATTGGTCGAATCAATTGATCTGACAGAATATGTAATTCAATACGATAACCTGAATAAATATGAAACAATTCAGCTCTATCTGGGTGAAGATTCGATCATTGCCCGTCAGAATTTTGAATATATGATAACGAAATATCGTGATGACCTATATGATTACAATATTGCTTTGAATACTTATCGGGAAGAATTTCAAGATGCGTTAGCCGAACTGCAGGCTGGCAATATCACCGAAGATGAACTGCCTGAGCGCCCTTTGCCATTGGCTGATTTGACCCTTTTCTCAACTAATTTATTGATCGGTTTTCCAGTTACATTACCGGTTGGTGAATACAATATCAGGCTACGTTTGCCAGATAAAAGTGTACAAAAAGACAGTGAAAAGAAATTAGTTGTTTTTGATTCAATTCAAGACGGTGCCAGCTATAACATACTCACTCAAGATCGCTGGACAGTACCGGAAATTTCTGAAGATAACAATGAGACAATTTACACAATCAAAGGCAATACCTTCTTCATGCAGCTGTATCATCAAAAGCAATACAATGAGCTTTACTACATGCGTATGAACAACCCCCAGGATAAAACTGCTCGTGCTGATCGTAAGGTGTGGGTGCCTTTTAGTCCAGTTAAAAACATGGTATTGGAAGTTTATGATCAGCAACGAAGCTTTACTGTTACAAGAGGGGATTATTTTGTTCATCAATTGATCGGCAGCAAATTAGGTTATGAAATAGTTGATTTTGACCCAGAGACTATGAATCGCCCTAGCTTTGATGGTTATAAAATTGTTGTTGATGGCAGTTCAAGCGTCTATCGTGTTATTGCAAAGGATACTCAGAATAATGCCCTTCCGGGAAGTGAACGTGAAATACGAGTTCTCTATATTGACCGTAGCTGGATGATTTATTGTGTAAGTCTAATACCGTTGACCATTGGTCTTCTAGTGGTTTTACTCCGCCGTAAAAAAATTAGAGACATTAAAGTAATAGGGTAGGAAAGCATTTTGATGAACAGAGACTGTATTGTAGCAATACTACAAACACTTGGTGTTTTTAATTTAAATGTCATTTGTAACTATCCTCACATAAATTTTTTTAGTAGAAATCAATCCTATCACTTTCGCTTGGACATCAACAGCAGTGGGTATGACAGTAAAAATATTTATTAATAAGGAGATCTTATGTCAAAAGAACGACTTAAAGCTATTTTTATTACTATGCTGGTTCTAATATCTATGTCATTTGGCGCTGTCATGACCAAACTTTCATTCAGTTCTATTTCACCAATTACATACATATGGCTTACACTTCTGATTGGAATGATCACCATGTTCATCTACACATTTATTATAAAAAAGGAACGAATCCCACATGAATTAATGACCAGAAAGGTCTGGTTTTATATCATTCAAATTGGTTTCTTTAATTTTTTTATCGGTCGACTAGTTACATTTTCTTTAAATTATCTGCCAGTTACCACAACTTCATATCTAATTAATTTCATTGGTTTTTTTACCATGGCAATGAGCTGCGTTATTCTGAAGGAATTTCCTACTATCTTTCAAATCATCGGTGCAGTTGTGGCCTTTATTGGTCTACGAGTGTTCTTCTCAATAATTCCTCAAGGTGGTGAGTTGATAGGAATGGCAATGATTTTGGTTTCAATTCTGGGTATTGCTTATACTAACAACATTACTCGTAAACTAGCTTTAGAAACAGAAAATGAAATCAGTAATAATATCATTTCCACCCTTGCGCTTATAATTGGTGGTTCTATCACTGTGGTATTGTGTTTAATTCTGGATGTGTATCCCCCGATAATCCCTACAACTTTAGATTGGGCAGTAATAATCTATACCGGCATTATTACCACAGCCATCGGTCTGACGGTGTGGAATTTGATTTTACGAACGCTGCGCTCCTATGAAGCCAGCATATTAGGTGCATCAACAGTGGTTTGGACTTCACTAATGGCGGCATTGATATTAAAAGAAACTCTAACGGTTAATCAAATTATTGGTATTTGTATGATGATAATTAGTATATGTTTAGTACAGGTGCGTGGCAGCAGTTTAAAAAGAATTTTTACTAATAAATAAAATCAGCTGTTCATAGAGGAATAAGCTCTTTCGCAGCACAATTTACCTCCAATAGTATGTGAGGGGTAAGAATATGAATAGAAATAGAGCAGTAAAACGAGAAAAACGCAGGCTATCACAGGAAAATGCGACATCATGGGATGTAACGGTGCTCTCCTTCCGTTTAGTATTCCAGCGTATCCAATTTTGGATTCAACCAAATATCTGGTTTGTTTTACTCTCAATACCTGTGCTCACTAGCCCAGGCGCTAAGGCCGCTATGACTTACACCATATCCAAAGGTCTTCGTGACCCAGGTGGCTCACGAGTAAACCCCCATAAGGCTATGAAAAAAGGTTTTTTTACCTATGTGGGACGTGCGCTGTTATTATCACTGATTAAGTGGTTAGCATTTTTATTGATTATCATATCAATTTATTATTGGTTATCAATAGGTGAATCAACACCACTACGGTTTGTTTCAATTGTCTCTTTTTATGGTCTGGTGATGTGGTGGCTCAGTATAGGGTATCTCTACCCCATCATGCTGACGTATCCTGCCATGCCAGTTCATAAGATAGCTAAACAGGCTTTTCTATTAGCTTTTGGTAACCCTTTTGACTCACTTCTATTTGCAGTCATTAATACTCTGCTTTTAGCTTTTGGTTTTATTCTTTTAGGCCCAATATTACTGATTATTCCCGCCTTTTGTTCAATTCTTTCATTACATGGATACTGGTTTTTAACTGGTGAAGAGATACCTGGTTTTATGGAAATATCAGAATACGAGCGCAAACATTACAGCATTGATAAATCTTATAAAGATTAAGGTGAATTAATGAATTTTGATCCAACAATAATAACTCCGGTGGCGATTTTTATGGCACTATCAGCTCCGGCTATGTGGGGCTCATGGTTTGTCTGTCTAAAATTTTTGGATGAAAATCCCATCGAAGTGTTTTATATAATCCTGTTTACAACCTCGATGGTATTGGTTTGGGGTATCGGTTTAATTCTGGATGGTCCTGCACTGATTGATAACATTGTTGATGTGTGGATAGCAGACCCTTCACGTGTATATATATCTTTTATTTGTGGCGTATTATATGTAACAGGCATGCAATTTTCTTTGCGGGTGATTAATATCATTGGCCTTTCGTTATCACAGCCCATTCAATCTTCTATCAATGTTATTGGAGGTACCTTAATATCTGCCTTGATCGGTGGTATCCCTGCTGGCATTTCAATTACCAGATTAGGCACTGCCACAACTTTTTTATTTTTAGCAGTCTTCCTTTCTTTAGCAGCTGGCCGTATCCGCAACCTCGCTCAGGAAGAGCAGAACATAGATACAGGACTTTCGCGTGATTCAAAGAGCATTAAAAAAGCGATTGTTTTTTTAGTCATCGCATCAATCGCAACACCGGCATATTCAACCGGTCTTTCCTATGGATTGAAATCCATCACACAACCAAATGGCATGGCTGTGATGCCATTTATGGCAGTTTTATGCACAGGCGCTTTCACTGGCGCCATATTCACGTGTTGTATTATTCTCACTATTCGTAAGCAATGGTATATCTTCTTTAAAAACGGCTGGAAGATCTATAAATTAGGTATTATCTCTGGTCTAGCTCACTATGGAGGTAATATCATTCATACCTTTGCCACTCGTAACCTTAGTACAGTTGTTTCATGGCCGCTTGGTCTTACAGCCGGCTTATGGACCCAAATGTGGGGAATAAAATTTGGCGAATTTAGAGGTGCGCCAAAAAAAGCTTATATTTGGCTCATAATGGGTATTGTTTGTTATCTAGTCGGTGCTTTTACCATCGCTAATATTGTATGATGATAAAATGTATTTCAACATATAGCTTGTAAATAGCCCCAAGCTTTTCAGCAATTTGTCAGGGACACTTTCATAGTATCACCGCATTACCCCAGCTAATCTACTCGCGTTATTGCTCCAATATTTATATTCGTTTCTCACAAACGAATCTCTTTTTATTGTTAAAAGTGTCAACTTTTGTCAACTTTTGTCAACTTTCGGAGCCCTCTGCAGGAGCAGAGAGCGGAGACGTGTACAGAGCGTAGCGTTTTGTACCCTGCCAGCGGCGGCTTCTCGCAGCCTTTCGTGTGTACGAAAGGCGTAGATACTCCTCCCGCTATGGCTTCGGGCCATCGCAGGGAGGGGTAAGGTCACCGTAGGGTAGGGTAATGCGACCGAAGGGAGTCTCGTATAGACCGCGTAAGATGGGGCGCCAAGGCTCTTTCCTGGGTGGCTGACGGGGGTCGAATAACATACCCCTCGTGGGTGCCCGCAACATCTTGATTTACAGACAAGGAACTAACTGTCCACAGCGTATCACAGCATCCATTGTGTCCATTGTGTCCATTTTTTCCACAGGGATTGCAAACGAATCTCCCCCGAATTAAGCATAATCAATCCATAACCCCCAAAAATAAAGAGGTCTACTAATTAGTAGCCCCGATATCTAGGGGTGGCTGACGGGGGTCGAACCCGCAACATCTTGTTCCACAGACAAGTGCTCTGCCATTGAGCTACAGCCACCATGTACTTTCGATTTTATCATACGCCCTATACTTCAGCAAGAAAACTTCTCAGCTCACTCGTGAGTTGATCGCGTTTAACAGTAATCTGCTCTCTTTCTTTCAGGTTTTTAACAATAACCGAATTTTCCTGAAGTTCATCGGGGCCTTGAATGATGGCAAACTTACATCCCATTTTGTCTGCAAATTTCAATTGTTTGGCCAATTTGGTAGCTTGCGGATAGCAAACCACATTGAAACCTGCTCCCCGCAGTGACGCAGCTAGAGCATACGAGCGGCTCAAACTGCCCTCATCAAAAACTGTCACCAGTACGGATGCCGGCATGCAATCCAGATTCGGCAGTTTGCCATATTTTTCTAAAACAAGCAAAAGGACCACATCCCCCATTGCAAATCCCACCCCCGGTAAGGGTTCCCCTCCAACATCAGCTACGAGATTCGCGTAATGCCCGCCGCCCAAAATGGCCCGACCTTCTTTGTCAATATCCTTAGCTTCAAACACAATCCCTGTGTAATAATCCAACCCACGGATGATGCTAGGATCATACACAACGTAATCCTCACATCCCAATGAAGCAACAGCTTCAAAGAAGCGCATTAGGTCATCGGACTTCTGATAGAGTTTTTTGTTTGCCACTAATTCCTGCAACCCTTCCAATTGTTTGCGGTTAAATCCTTGGTCAAACACATACTTTTCCCATTCTGATATGCTCAATTTTTCTTTGCGGTCAATCAGGTGAAAAACATCTATCCTTCTTTCTGAAGGTATTTGAAGAGCACTAATTTCTTTTTCCATTAACCGACGGTCATTTACCAGAATTTTCACTTCGTCGGGTTTCAAGCTTATCTTTTCAAAAAGCGAAGCACAAACTGACACCAATTCCGCATCCGCCTCAGGCAAATCCACGCCCATCAGGTCAGCATTCCATTGAAAAAACTCCCGCGTACGCCCCTTTTGCGGCCGTTCATAACGCCAAAATGGCCCAAAGGACCACCAACGCAACGGAAAGACAAGCTGATTTTGCTTTTGCGCTATCATTCTTGCTAGGCTGGGAGTGAGTTCAGGGCGTAATGTGATCTGATTCCCCCCTCGATCAGGAAAAACAAATGCTTGTTCCTTTACCAGCGCCTCGCCTGATTTGGCAGCATACAGGTAGATGGACTCAAGAAAGGGACCCTCATACTCCTGGTAACCATACGATTCTGACACATCACGGATCTGCGCATAAAGCCATGTGCGCAAAGCCATTTCATCAGGATAGAAATCCCGCGTACCCTTTACTGGTTGGATTACTTTTTTCATATCAACTGATCCGATGATTCAAAATAAGTCTAGGAAATTTTAACATATTGCTTCAACAGAAAAGCATCAAGTTCAAATTCAGTCTTGATTACAAATTTTATTGTTATTAATTACAGTACAAATTCCTTCACCTGACTTATAAATAACACTAGTAATTTATTGATTACATGATAAAATCAACGCGTTAAATTACCAGATTCAAGATCAATACTTGTCGTACTTACATTGAATTCACAAGACACAGCTTTATCAAACCAGCATATCCTGGTTCGATTAACCATCTCAAAACGGAAATAAATAATATGAACATGCTAGGTTAATTATATAAAAGATAACTTTGTGAGGTATTTAATGATTGATGAAAATAATATTAAGACAATAATACATAAGGTGATTAATAAACATGGGGGAGATAAAAGGGAACTGATAACCATCCTTACTGAAATCAATCAAAAATTGGGATATCTCCCAAAAGAAGCGATAACTGAAATCAGCATTCAATTAGGCATTCCTAAAAGTCAAATTTACTCAGATGCCAGTTTCTACAGTATGCTGCATACCAAACCGATGGGACGGCATGTGATCAAGTTTTGTGAAAGTGCTCCATGTTATGTGGAAGGTGGTCGAGAAGTCTGGGCAGCTCTCAAAAAAACCATCAACCTTGAACCTGGTGAAACAAGCCCGGATGGGAAATGGACATTAACCACCACAAGCTGCCTGGGACTGTGTGATATTGGTCCTGTAATGATGGTAGATGAGGATATTTATAGCAAAATATCTCCTGAAACCATACCTGACATTCTCTCACGCTACAAATAGGAGGATCTGAAGATGAAAATGGCTCACTCGATGGTATTGGTAATCGATGATCCTCTAAGTGCAAAATCCAGTGCTGAGGAAATTTATAAGGTTTTTAATAAAGAAATTCATTCTCACAAACTGGGTGAGGATATTTCTCTTTCTAAGGCTGTTATCAAGGGAATCGATAAAGCATTACCTGCTGCAATTATTTATCCACAAGCAGTTATCTATGGTCCATTAGAACTAAAAGATGTCTCAGCTATTATCGAAAAGCACTTGATCAAAGGAAACGTGGTTTCAGAGTTAATTGCCGATCCAAGCCAGCTTTCCACTGATATCACCTGGCTCAAAAAAAGAACAGGAACTATGCCTGCAGAGCAACGAATTGTACTGAGGAGAGTAGGTTTAATTGACCCTAAATCAATCGATAATTACATCGTTCACGATGGATACAAAGCATTGCGTCAAGTCCTGGTGAAAATGAAACCAGAAGAGGTCATCTCTGTAATCAAAGATTCTGGTCTAAAGGGTCGAGGAGGAGCAGGTTTTCCCACAGGTTTGAAATGGCAATTTGTCGCTGGCACACCCGGCAAGAAGAAGTATGTAATCTGTAATTCAGACGAAAGTGAACCTGGGACATTTAAGGATAGAACAATCATCGAGGGTGATCCTCACAGTATTATCGAAGCAATGACCATTGCCGGCTATACAGTTGGTGCAGATGAAGGTTACGTCTATGTTAGAGGGGAATATAAACTGGTTCAAGAGAGATTACAAAAAGCCATTACACAGGCAGAAGAATCTGGTTTCTTAGGCAATGATATCCTGGGATCTGGATTTAAATTCCAAATCCATGTCCACGCCGGTGCCGGTGCATATATATGTGGCGAAGAGACCGCATTGATCGAATCTATTGAAGGCAAACGAGGAGAACCACGCCCCCGTCCGCCATATCCGACCACTATTGGGCTCTATGGTAAGCCGACATTAGTTAATAATGTTGAAACTCTGGCAAACATCCCAGCAATACTCCTGAATAGTGGTGACTGGTATCGCTCATTTGGTACAGCTACAAGCCCAGGTACAAAGGTATACACCGTCCTTGGCAACGTGAATGTAAGAGGGGCTATTGAAGTTCCGCTTGGGATTACGCTAAGAGAAATAATATCCTATTACGCAAAAGGTATGAAAAACGGTGCAAAATTGAAACTAGCGCAAACAGGTGGTTCCAGCGGGTCAATAATTCCTGCCAGTTCGCAAGATATTCCAATTGATTTTTATTCATTCTCTAAAGATGGTGTCGCACTAGGTTCCGGGGCTTTATTGATATGCGATGAGAATACATGCGTCGTTGACTTAGCAAAGGTATTGTTGAACTTCTTCCGATATGAATCCTGCGGGAAATGCACACCTTGCCGGGTAGGAAATGAACGAGCATACAAACTCTTAAATGATATTTCAGAAGGTGTAGGAATCCCACCTAACTTAATGATGCTGCAGCAATTAAGTACCCAACTTTATGAATTATCGCACTGCGGCTTAGGACAGACAGCAGGCGCGCCTTTGCGTGATATCCTGAAATTTTTCCGCCCAGAATTAGAAGCCCATATCAATAAAAAGATTTGCCCGGCTGGAATCTGTAAAATGAGCGGGCAAACCAAGAGTATATAATCACGCTAATGCAATAGAGAGATTTTATAATGATAAACCTCACAATTGATGGAAAGAAAGTAGAAGTCCCTGAAGGAACTACCGTACTAGAAGCAGCTCAGAAAGTGGGTATTGAAATTCCAACCCTTTGTCATCACCCGGATCTTACTCCCTATGGTGGCTGCCGTCTTTGCGTAGTAGAGGTTGAGGGCATTGACACGCTTCAGACCTCTTGTACCTTACCAGTAAACAACGACATGGTTGTGCACACAGACAATGAAAAAATCCATAATGCTAGAAAATTCATCCTTACCATGCTCTTTAATGAGCGCAATCATTTTTGCCCCTACTGTCAGGTAAGTGGAGGGGATTGTTCATTGCAGAATGCGGCTTATGCAGAGGAAATGACTCACTGGCCAATAATGCCTGATTGGAAACCACTTTCTGTTGATGCTTCACATCCATTCATTGTTCTTGAACACAATCGCTGTATTTTATGCCGGCTTTGTGTGCGTGCCTGTGGAGAGATGATTGGTAATTTCACTCTGGCTTTTGAAGATCGCGGGGGAAGAAGCATGCTCGTCGCTGACCAAGGCGTTCCACTCGGAGAGAGCTCTTGCATTAGTTGTGGTGCCTGCGTGCAAGTATGCCCCACGGGTGCCTTAATTGATCGCTGGAGCGCTTATCAAGGTCTGACAACTGATGTAGAAAAAACGAAAACAATTTGTATAAATTGCAGTGTTGGTTGTGGCATAGAAGTACTTTCCCGTGACAATCGGCTTGTCCGCATTGAAGGTGATTGGGATGCCGAAATCAACCATGGTGTACTATGTGATGCGGGTCGCTTTCATCCGATGGTAGAAGAAAGAAAAAGGGTATTAACCCCCATGATCCGTAAAAATGGGAAATTAAGGGCTGCCACGTGGGAAAACGCATATTCCGAGATTGTCGTAAACCTGAAACCTCTGCTTAAGAATAAAGATGACAGCATCGCTGGTGTAATATCCACCAGACTTCCAGCTGAAACAATGCATCTTTTCAAACAGATATTTACGAGCAATTTCAACTCTTCAATTGTGACAACTACTGAGGAAGACACACTAACAGCTACAATCTCAAAACTGGCTGAAAAAGAAGGAATGCCTTTTGAAGCAAAACTTGCGGATTTGCATAAAGCGGATTGCTTCATAGTTCTCAGCGAAGACATCACTAAAGATCACCAGGTGATCAGCTTCTTTATTAAACGATTACTCCCTTGTGGGGCAAAATTGATAACTATTAATTCCAGCTCAGATGGTTTGGACAATTTCACGCACGCTGCAATCAAAGTTAATCTAAAAAACATTAACTACATTGTTAATCAATTACGCAAACCAATAGCTGCAAACAAGGAAAAACTCAGCGCAATACTTTCAGACTTAGATAAAACCAAAGATATAGAAAAAGGGGTATTTGAAGAGGCAGTTAAACTCATTAAAGCTGCAACTAATCCTTTCATTGTGTACGGAGGAAACCCCACCAACAACGAAGATTTCATTACAGCTATTTGGAAATTAGCCAAAACTGCCAATGCAAATTTATTGAGCACAAAAGGCGGGGCGAATAGTTTCGCTGCTGCTCAATTCCATCTTGATGTCCCTCTTGATTTCAATGGCGTTAATACAGCGTATATCGCATTGGGCGATGAGGAACCCTCTCAGATACTGATAAATAAGCTGAAAGAAGTACCCAATTTAATCGTCCAAAGCAGCTACATTTCCCCTTTAATTACTTTCGCAAATGTCGTTTTGCCTGTACATAACTGGCTTGAACAATCCGGACATTACATTAATCTCGAAGGGAAGATGCAGAAAGCTAATTCAGCACTCACTGCCCTAGAAGGAGCTCACTGCAATACAAAGACACTGAAGATTTTAGCTGATAAATTGAACATAAAAGTCTCTGATGATTGGAAAAAGGATATTACAGATCGAGTTGCTATATCTTTAATTGAATAATCCCTAAAAAAAGGAGTACATGAATTATGCCCAAATCCAAAATAGCTTCAGACTGGCTGGCAGGTTGCGCGGGCTGTCATATGTCTTTATTGGATATTGATGAAAGAATTGTTAAATTAGTTGAAATAGTTGACTTGCGTTCAACACCAATTACCGATTTAAAACACCCAGATGAGAGCGGGGTTGATATTGGCATTCTTGAAGGCGGTATAAATAATACAGCCAATGAGGAAGTTGCCAAATTGATGCGCAAGCGCTGTAAAATCCTGGTTGCGTTCGGTGACTGTGCCGTTTTCGGTGGTGTACCTGCTATGCGCAATCTTTTTACAATAGAAGAAGCTCTTCGCCGCGCTTACGTAGAAACAGAAAGCACAGATTCTGAAGGAAAAATTCCTTCCAGTCCTGAATTAGCAAGAATGACCCGCATTCAGGCAGTTCATGAAGTTGTGCCTGTAGATATTTTTCTCCCTGGATGCCCCCCAAATGCCGATATTATCTTTTATGTATTAAGTGAACTTGCACAAGGGCGAATGCCTGATTTAAAAGACGAAAAATTAATGTGGAATTAATTTAGAGGTAAGTTATGGCAACAAGAAAAATCACGATAGAACCTGTTACCAGAATAGAAGGCCATGCAAAAATAACAATCCATCTCGATGATACAGGCAAGGTCAAACATGCATACTTTCATGTTAATGAGTTTCGTGGATTTGAAAAATTCTGCGAGGGACGTATGGTTTTTGAAATGCCACAAATCACCCCACGCATTTGTGGTATTTGCCCAGTTAGTCACCATCTGGCAGCAGCAAAAGCAGCCGACATCGTTTTCGGCATTACTCCACCCAGACCCGCAACCCTTCTGCGTGAATTGATGCACATGGGCCAAATAATCCAAAGCCATAGCATGCACTTCTTCGAACTTGCAGGACCAGACCTTTTGCTTGGTTTTGATGCTGATCCAGAAATCAGAAATGTGATCGGTATTATCCAAACAAATCCTGAATTAGCTTTAAAAGCTATTGCATTAAGGAAGTTTGGACAGGAAATTATTAAAGCCGTTGGCGGTCGCAAGATACATCCTACCTTTGCCATTCCAGGAGGGGTAAACAAAGCCCTTACAGCAAATGAACGCGATGAAATTCTTGCTGGGCAAGCTAATGCTATTAAAACGATAAAAATTGGCATTTCGTTCATCAAAGATTGGGCAGAAAAACATAGGGAAGATATCGCTAAATTTGCTGTTTTTCCATCCGGTTACATGGGCTTAGTTACCCCGGAAAACGGACTTGAATTGTATGAGGGTAAAGTACGGCTTATGGATTCTGCAGGAAATGAATTGGAGAAATTTAATGCTTCCAATTACCTCGATTATATTGCCGAACACACTGAAGATTGGTCTTATTTGAAATTCCCTTATTATAAGAAAATGGGCTGGCCTAACGGCGTCTACCGAGTTGGTCCCTTGGGGCGTTTAAATACAGTAGAAAAACTTGATACCCCCTTAGCTAATGAAGAATTCAAAAAATATAGAGCCCTCAATGCTGGAAAGCCAATCGAAAACACCCTGCATTATCATTACGCCAGGCTAATCGAAACATTGTTTGCTGCAGAAAAGGTAACGGTTTTGCTGGATGATCCCGATATTCTAAGCAAGGAAATTTTAAACACCCATCATTACGGTTTTCAGAGTGAGGGAGTAGGGATACTTGAAGCACCACGGGGAACATTATTCCATCATTATTGGGCAAATGAAAACGGCCAATTGCTAAAGGTAAATCTGATCGTATCTACCGGTCATAATAATTGGGCAATGAGTAAAGCAGTGGATTGCGTGGCAAAAGAATACATTACTGGGCCAGAAATCCATGAGGGTTTGCTTAACCGTGTGGAAGCAGCCGTGAGAGCACATGACCCGTGTCTATCCTGCTCTACCCATGCTGTCGGACAAATGCCGATCATTATCGAAATAAAAAATTCAAAAGGTGAATTGATAAAGGAATTAAAACGAAATACAAATTAGCTTGTTTTTTTCCAGAATCATACATGGCTTATCATCGATGTCGCCTAAAAATGGCGACTTCCTTTAATATAGCAATGGATATTTAGTATGAAGTATAAAACGCTGATACTTGGTTACGGAAATCCAGATCGCGGGGACGATGGTGTCGCTTTGTTCATCCTCAACCACTTGATTGCACAAAAGAGACATACTCCAATTAACCTACTCGAAACAGGATTCTCAATTCTCAATGAGAGCATTGATCTATGGTACAACCTTCAATTGGTGCCTGAAATATCTGAAATTTTAGCTAAATATCAGCGAGCAGTATTTATTGACGCTCATACTGGCAAAATACAAGAAGATTTAAAAATATCTGAGATAAAACCATATTATCAGAATTCACCACTAACACATCATTCTACGCCTGCCTCATGCCTGTCACTTGCCCAGGGTTTATTTGGTTCAGCCCCTAAATCAATCCTTGTATCTGTTCGTGGATACCAATTCAATTTCACCAATAATTTATCAAATAAAACAAAGGGGTTAGCCATAAAAGCAAGTGAATACATTCTGAATTGGATAAATACTCTAAATGAATAATATTATTATGTTTTATATATAAAATATTATATATTTCCCTAAAAGGATTATAATTCCTGTATGCATGAGCTTTCTGTTACAGAAGCCATCCTGAAAACGACCATTAAATATGCTCAAAAAGAAAGGGCAAACCGAGTTACAGATATTTATCTAGTCATTGGCGATCTTTCAAGCATTGTGGATGATTGTATTCAATTCTATTGGGAAATCATTAGCAAGGATACGATTTGCAAGAATGCCAAATTACACTTTGATCGCATTCCAGGAAAAATGAAATGCCTGGACTGTGAATATGAATATAATTTGAAGGGTGAACTGATACCTTGCCCCAAATGTGCTAGCTTAAACTTGAAAGTAATTGCGGGTACTGAATTTAATTTAGATAGTATTAAGATAGAAAACGATGAGGAGAAATAAGCATGACAGCAAGACGAGTACCTATCGTTGAAAAAATATTAAACGCAAATGACCAAATTGCCAAAGAGAATGAAGAACTTTTAAATAGAGCAAGAGTCTATTCATTAAATATAATGGCTTCACCAGGGGCAGGTAAAACCAGCTTGATCTTGCAAACAATTCAACAGATCTCGAGCCAATTAAAACTAGCGGTCATCAAAGGAGATACCGCTCCTGTTACCATTGACGCTGATAAGGTTTCTGAATGCGGGATACTAGCTGTACAAATAAACACAGGGGGCGAATGTCACCTTGACGCACCAATGGTGAAAAATGCGTTAGAACAACTCCCACTTAACAAGCTAGATCTCATCATTATCGAAAATGTGGGAAATCTTATTTGCCCTGCTGCTTTCAAACTAGGGACTAATATCAATATAGTTGTAGCCAGCATCCCTGAAGGAGATGACAAACCATATAAATACCCAAATATTTATCGTGGGATTGATGCACTCATCTTAAACAAGATTGATCTCCTTCCCTATATCGATTTTAACTTAAATTACTTTCGTAAAGGTATCCAAGCCTTAAACCCACATTCGCAGTTTTTTAATATCTCCTGTAAAACCGGAGAAGGCATAGAGACTTGGTCCTTATGGCTTATGAAGCAGGTGCATAATTTCAAAAACAAGAATGAGTAAGAACATTATAGGCAGAAGAATAGTCATAAAAGGGATTGTACAAGGAGTAGGTTTTCGCCCATTTGTATATGGATTGGCGAGAAAATATACCTTATTCGGTTGGGTTCGCAATACATCTAAAGGAGTGGATATAGAATTAAATGGGGCACCCAAACTAATAAGTAAATTTATTACTGAATTGCAGCTCAACCCTCCGCCATTGGCTCGAATAGATTTTGTTGATATCAAACCTTGCCAACCCAATGGATATACAGACTTCAAGATATTGACCAGCCAACCTCTGCCTGAGGAGTTCATTCCAATATCGCCAGACGTCTCAATCTGCACTGATTGTCAGAGAGAATTATTAGACCCTGCAAATAAGCGCTTCCGATATCCATTTATCAACTGCACAAACTGTGGACCAAGATTTACGATCATAAAAGAAATCCCTTATGACAGACCGCTCACGACAATGGCATCTTTTAATATGTGCAGTTTTTGCAAATTTGAATATGACAACCCTAATAATCGAAGATTCCATGCACAGCCGATTGCTTGTCCAGATTGCGGCCCTCATGTTTGGCTGCAAATTGGGGATAAAATTCTCTCAGAAAAAGAAGGGGCTATTCAAACAGCAAGGGATTTATTAATGAAAGGCAAAATCCTTGCAGTGAAGGGATTAGGTGGTTTCCATCTTGCTTGTGATGCAACCAACCAAACGGCTGTGGAAGAGCTGCGTAAGCGAAAAAGACGTTCTGAAAAGCCCTTTGCAGTGATGGTGTATGACATTTGCATTGCCGAAAAGCATTGTCTGTTAAATAAGGATGAAATTAGATTATTAGAATCACGAGAAAAACCTATCGTTCTATGCAGAAAGAAATTAAATTCATCCATTGTTCCACAAATTGCGCCCAACCTGCAACAACTAGGGATAATGCTCCCTTACACACCCTTACACCTCTTACTTTTAGAACCAAGCAGCGATTTTCCTGAAGTTATTGTGATGACCAGCGGCAACATCCGTGAAGAACCCATTGCATTCACTAACAATCAGGCACAGGAAAAATTATCATCGCTCGCTGATGCATTCTTAGCGCATAACCGTGACATCCATATTCGAGTAGATGATTCGGTTGTTTACGAACATAAAGGTAATCCCTATTTTATCCGCCGCGCGCGTGGTTATGCTCCCAACCCAATCCAGCTCTCCAATCCTCTGCCCGAAATTCTAGCTGTTGGCGCATCAATGAAAAATACATTTTGCCTGACAAGAAAAAATTATGCCTTCCTCAGCCATCACATTGGAGAATTAGAGAACCTGGAGACTTTAAAATCATTTCAAGACAGCATTGCACATTATGAGAAACTATTTAGGATTAAGCCAAGATTAATTGCGTGTGATTTGCATCCTGACTATTTATCAACTCGCTATGCGCAAGATCGTTCTATTTCCGATGATATTCCTCTCATCCAAATCCAACACCACCACGCCCACTTAGCTTCCTGTTTGGCAGACAACAATTGGGTCAGTGATAAGCCAATCATTGGCATCTGCTTTGACGGCACTGGTCTAGGAACTGATTCCACTATCTGGGGTGGTGAATTTCTCTTTGGTAATTACCGAGAATACCAACGTCTCTATCACCTATCGTATGTACCTTTACCGGGAGGAGATGCAGCTACGAAAAACCCCTGCAGAATGGCACTAGCTGAACTTTGGGCAAACGATATTCCCTGGCAAGATAACTTAGCACCTTTTCAGGCACTATCTGATGAACAGAGAGCAATACTCCTTACCCAATTGGAGAGAAGTATCAACAGCCCGCAAACATCCAGCATGGGACGACTTTTCGATACAGTCGCAGCGCTCATTGGAATTCGCCAACAGATTAATTATGAAGCTCAAGCAGCTATTGAGTTGGAAGCAATAATAGACCCAGATGAAACAGACCACTACTCATTTGATGTGGATGGGAATATCATTTCGTTAAAAAGTATATTAGAATCATTGATTTCCGACATAAAAAAATGTGTAGCAAAACCAATTCTTGCAGCAAAATTTCATAATGCAATTACCAATATGGTCAGAGAAGTTTGTATGAAAATTAAAGATGAAACCGGATGCTCAACTGTCGCCCTTAGTGGAGGAGTCTGGCAAAACCTTTTTTTACTAAAAAGGACAGAAAATATTCTTGAGAAAAATGGTTTTAATGTTCTTTTCCATCAAAACGTTCCATCAAATGATGGCGGCATTTCTCTTGGCCAGGCATTGATTGCTGCAACCAAAATCAAAGACCCGAAGATATGGAAATCAGAAAGGATGTAATCATGTGCTTAGGTGTACCTGGCAAAATCATCGAAATCAATAAAGAAAATGGCATCAAAATGGGAAAAGTTGATTTTGACAACATTATGATTCGGGTATGTCTCGAAACAACCCCAGAAGCAAAAGTGGGCGATTATGTAATTGTGCATGCCGGATTTGCAATAAACACATTAAATGAGCAAGAAGCTCTTGAAACACTGGAAATGCTGAAAGAGATAGACAAAATTCAATCAGAAATCACAGGATGATAAGCTGAGAAGCGATATGGTAACTCAATTAGATTTTCGAAATCCGGAATTAGTTCATCGAGCAATCGATCAAATTTATAAAAAAATATCAAAACCAGCCGCAATCATGGAAATCTGTGGGGGGCAGACGCATGCATTTATGCAATATGGTTTGGATGAATTACTTCCACCACAAATTGAATTAATCCATGGTCCAGGTTGCCCTGTATGTGTTACCCCTTTAGAACTGATTGACAAAGCAATCGCGATTGCCTCACAAGAAAATGTGATCTTGACCTCCTTTGGAGATATGCTTCGTGTTCCGGGTTCGCAGAAAGACCTTTTTTCTATCCGTGCAGATGGTGGACAAATCCGTGTGGTTTATTCACCTCTTGAATCATTACATATTGCGCAAGAAAACCCTGAAAAGGAAATAGTCTTTTTTGCGATAGGTTTTGAGACAACAGCTCCTGCAAATGCAATGAGTGTTATTAAAGCCAAAGAGTTAAAAATAAAAAATTACTCGATGCTTGTTTCCCAGGTACGGGTGCCCCCTGCAATGCATGTAATTCTCAGTTCTCCTAACAACCGAGTACAGGGTTTCCTTGCAGCAGGTCATGTTTGCGCAGTCATGGGATACCATGAATATCCACAAATTGCAACAAAATATAACGTACCGATCGCCGTCACAGGCTTCGAACCGTTAGACTTAACATTAGGAATTCTTGAAGTAGTGAGGCAACTAGAAAGTGGCAAACATGAAGTTGTCAATTCATACTCACGAGCTGTAACATATGAAGGTAATATCACCGCCCAAGAAATCATTACAGAAGCCTATGAACCCTGTGACCAAAAATGGCGTGGAATTGGCATAATACCAATGAGTGGTTGGCGCTTAACTAAAGATTATGCTGATTTTGATGCCGAACAGCGCTTCTCCGTCGAACACGTGCAAACAAAAGAATCAGAGATATGCATTGCAGGGTTAATTCTACAAGGACTGAAAAAACCACCTGATTGTCCAGCTTTTGGCAAACAATGTACTCCACGAAACCCATTAGGTGCAACAATGGTGTCCTCAGAAGGCACTTGCGCTGCGTATTACCGTTACGTAAGAAAATAGAATTATGAAATGAGTAATAAAAATAATTCATCCCTAACTTTTGAAGGACCAAGCTGCCCTGTCCCTTACCAACATCAGAAAAAAATCATAATGGGTCATGGCAGTGGCGGTCGACTGACTCATGAATTGGTAAAAAACATCTTTTTACCACATTTTACTAGCCAAGCATTAGCTGCTGGAAATGACTTCGCATCAGTCAATTTACCTGCTGATGCAATGCTAGCAGGATCATTAACCATTTCGACAGATGCACATATTGTTCATCCGATCTTTTTTCCTGGTGGCGATATTGGGAGACTTGCTATAGCTGGAACAGTGAATGACATTTCAATGTCTGGCGGAAAACCGCTCTACATAACCGTCTCTTTTATTATCGAAGAAGGCATGACCATTGAGATGCTGGAAAGAATCGCCAATTCTATGAAAATTACTGCAGAAGAGGCAGGCGTAAAGATTATAGCTGGCGACACAAAAGTGGCTGAAAGAGGTAAGGCAGATAAGATTTTTATATCGACGACAGGAATTGGATGGATACCTCCCAATAGGGTAATAAACGGACAATCAGCGCAACCTGGAGATGCTGTTCTCATCTCTGGAACAATTGGAGATCATGGTATTGCTGTTTTGGCAGAAAGAGGCAAATTGGGATTTCAGACCAAGATCAAATCAGATGTGGCTCCTTTAAATAATTTAGTAGAAATAATAATATTTAAAGCCCCATCTGTACATGTGCTGCGCGACCCAACCAGGGGAGGTCTGGCTACAACTTTAAATGAAATCGCCACTCAAAGTAAAGTCACAATAACAATTAACGAAAAGGATATTCCAATTAAGAAAGAAGTGCAAGCTGCATGTGAAATGCTCGGTTTTGATCCCTTATATGTTGCGAATGAAGGTAAGTTAATCGCAATTCTGCCATTAGAACAAGCTGAGATTGCATTACACGCCATGCATTCCCATCCTTATGGAAGGGATGCAAAAATCATTGGCTATGTGGAAAAAGCTGATGAAAGGGAGCGCGTGTTGCTAAAAACAATTATTGGAGGTACACGCATCGTTGACACTTTAGCCGGTGAAATGCTTCCACGCATCTGTTGAACCAGGTACTTCCTTGGCTGGTAATGCCTATCTCTTATATTCTACTAAAATTCAAATAAAGGTGAAATATGAAAATCAATTTTCAAGAAACAACGACAGACCTGCTCACACGCATCAGCATTCATGATAAATATGGTAGCAAAAACATCGATAAATGGATGTTGCAAGTGCTCAAACTAAAGCCAGGATTAAAAATACTGGACGTTGGTTGCGGTTCTGGTAAACAATGTTTTTCTTTTTTTGACGAGTTAAAGGGACTTGCAAGCATCATGGGAGGTGATGTTTCAGACGAACTGCTTAGTAAAGCTCGCACTGAAAACACGAGAAGAAGAACGAAGATTGAATTCATACTGCTTGATTTCAATAATCAATTCGAGCTTTCTGACAACAAATTTGATCTGGTATCCTGCTGTTTTGCAATTTACTATGCAAAAGATATTCCTTTCACAATCAAGGAAATGCATAGAGTTCTAAAACCTAACGGCTGCCTTTTTACAACCGGGCCCATGCCAGAAAATAAAAGTGTTTTTTACAAAATCATTGAAGAGGCGACCGGCAAACAAATCCCACCAATGCCTGGTAGCTCTCGTTATTCCAGTGAAATTTTAACAACCCTCCGCAATCAATTTTCAAGAGTTGAGGTTAATATATTCGAAAATCCCCTCGTTTTCAAAATTGCAGACCCATTCCTTGCTTACACACGCGCTTCCCTTTCAGAGGACCGCAAACTATGGTCAAGTTTCTTTTCTGAAGCAGATGATTTCGAAAAAGTCATGCAAAAGATAACAGAAGTGGTTAACCAGCATATTGCAAAGGAAGGTAAAATTGTAATGACAAAAGTTGTGGGAGGCTTCACTGCACTCAAGTAGGTGATTATGGATAAAAGTTTCTTATTTTACGGAAAACAGATTTTTTTTATCGGTGCTCATCCGGACGACATTGAACTGGGCTGTGGTGCTTTCATTGCTCATATTACAGGACAAACAGAAATTCACTGCATCACACTCTCTGATAACCAGAAAAATCCGTTATTAACAAATCTAGCAACTGAACATTATCGCAGCATGAAAATTCTTGGTGTTCCCGATGACCATATTACCCTCAAAGATTTTGAGACTAGGCGCTTCCAGCATCTCAGGCAGGAAATTTTGGAGTACTTATTTGACTTGAACAAGAAGTTCCACCCAGAAATCGTTTTTGTGCATACACCCGCTGATTTGCACCAGGACCACGTTACTGTTACCAAAGAAGCTCTGCGCGCTTTCCGTGGAACAACGCTATTTGGGTACGATGTGATTCGGAGTAGCCATGGGTTTTTCCCATCTTTCTTAGTTGAAGTATCCGCGCAAGATGTTGATCGCAAGATTTCTGCACTAGCGCAATACGAAACATATAAAGACAAATATTACTTTTCCCCAGATGTCACACGTGCGACTTCAATCAGGCATGGCGTGCTAGCTGAACGACCGTATGCAGAAGGATTTGACATTCTGCGCATTATTGGAGCGTTTGGCCATATAGAAGATTAAGAAATAGTTTCAATAATTCGACTAAGACTGAAGCAGTGATTTATCAAAGTAAAGCCACAATGTAGCACTAGCGGTTTTGTGGTCTTTGCTTCACAATGAACTTTAGCCAAAATTTTTTCATTTAAATATATTCTATCCACTCTGACGAAAAAACACTACATATAGATTCAACTCGCAAGTGTAACTTTGAAAGCCAAACTGATGTTTAAACTACGTTAAGATAAGTGATGCTTAGGTGACCAAATCATCCGAAGCCTGTTGCAACCTGTAGACCGCGGCTTTCACTATCTTCAAGGGTAATAAAGCACATTTTAATCTTACGGCGCTTAACTCAATACCCAATAAATCCATCATATCCTTTTTATTTAATGCTTTAATTTCTTCCACTGATTTACCAATGATGAAATCCAATAAGAGATCTGAGGAAGCCTGTGAAATTGCACAGCCCTGACCATTAAATGCTGCTGCAACTACTTTGTCATCTTCATCAACTTTTAGATCGATATGAATGAAATCACCACAAAGAGGATTCTCATCTTCAAAGCTGAAATCATGTTCAGCTAATTCTCCCCGATGAAGCGGGTTCTTATAATGGTCAATGATCAATTCGCGGTATAAATCATCCATAAGAAAATGCTATGCGAATAACACCTTAACTTTTTCAATTCCCTTTATTAAGCTATCTATATCTTCTTCATTATTGTAGAAATACAAACTCGCCCGTGTTGTGGAAAATACTTCATATTTTTGATGTACAAGCATAGCACAATGATGCCCTGCACGTACAGCAATTCCTTCTCTATCTAAAATTTGCGCAACGTCGTGTGGATGCAACCCCTCTAAAGAAAATGCAAAAACCCCTCCCCGTTTTTCTGGCTTTGGTCCAAGAATATTTACACCTTTTACTGATTCAAGTTTCTCCATCCCATAGGCAGTTAATTCGCGCTCATAAGCAGAAATATTCTTCATTCCAATGGCATTAAGGTAATCCACTGCAGCAGAAAATCCAACCGCTTCAGCAATCGCAGGAGTTCCGGCTTCAAACTTATGAGGGACTTCATTCATTGTAAATGAATTTTGAGTAACCTTCTTGATCATATTTCCACCACCCAGGAAAGGAGCCATCGACTCCAATAACTTTTTTCGTCCATAAAGTACGCCGATTCCTGTTGGACCACACATTTTGTGCGCAGAGAAAGCTAAAAAATCCGCTCCGATATCCACAATATCCACAGGGAAATGTGGCACAGACTGTGCTCCGTCTAATAAAACAATTGCGCCAACATCATGCGCCTTTTGTGTTATATCCTTGGCAGGATTAATCGTTCCGAGCACATTAGACATATGAGTAAATGCAACCAATTTTGGTCCTAACCTCAGTAAGGATTCATATTTTTCAAGGTCTAATAACCCTCCTGGTGTAATTGGAATAAAATTTATCTTAAAACCAACATTTTCCGACAACATATACCAAGGCACCAGATTCGAATGATGTTCCATTTCGGTGAGCAATATATTATCCTCTTTTTTAAGCACTCCCTTGCCCCAGGAATTTGCAACCAAATTGATTGATTCGGTCGTATTGCGTGTAAAAATTATTTCACTTGGGTTTTGCAAGCCAATAAAGGATGCTATGTTTGCCCGAGCATGCTCATACATAGCCGTGGCTTCTTCAGCCAATGCATGAATCCCTCTATGAATATTTGCATTCGTATGTCGGTAATAATCATTAATTGCTTCAATAACCAAGGTGGGTTTTTGGGATGTGGCACTATTATCAAGATAAACCAACCTTTTCCCTGGATGTGCATCACAGCTTAGAATTGGAAAACCAGCCCTTACACTGTTGAAATCAAAATTCAAGTTCATGATACCAACCTCGAAAAAAAGAATTAGAACTAAAATTATTTTCTGGTACTTCGCCTTTTCTTGCGGATCTGCGTGGAATCATGTGGATACCAAAGGACACGATCCGGCACCATCCACCCCCCTGTTAAATACACATTAGTATTAAATTGGATAGCTATCATTTTTGGATCTACCTGTGCAACAGTTCCCTTTAACCACCCCCGTATACGCTGTTTTCCTACTATATGGTCACAATATGCCTCTATTGCATCCCCAACATGAAACTTATCATTGATTTCAGGGGATTTCATAAAAGGTACTGCATTCATCCAATACTCCTAATTTCAAAATAACTTATTAATACTAGCACAATCATGAATAGAAATCAAAAAAATTAATTAATAATTAAATCGAAATGCCATTTATTAACAATTCAGCGATACTTTTATCCCCAGCGCGTGAGATCGCTGAATTTAGGAAACCATTAACGATCAATTTCACGCTTTGTTGCTTATCAATACCCCTACTTTGAAGATAAAAAAGCTGCTCCAAATCAATTTCTGTGATTGTAACTCCGTGTGAACAACGCACATCATCAGTCAGGATTTCAAGGCCAGGATTCGCAATGGTATGAGCTGAAGAGCTTAACATTAAATTATTGTTCACCTGATAACCATCGGCCTTCAACGCCTTCTTATCAACATAAATCATACCTTGCCAAACTGATTTACTAATATCCCTCATTACACCTCGAAAGAGCAGATCGCTCTTTGTATTTAAGGCATAATGATTCTGCCTTGTATCAAAATCGAATTGCTGGGTATTCGATGGAAAATAAACCCCTGTTATTATCCCTTTGCCATTATCACCCACCATATCAAGATTAATAAAACTCTTCGTAAACCGACTACCTCGTGTGAGATAAAACCAATTAATCGCGCCTTCTTTTCCTATTCGTGCTCGCTCGTGAGAAAAGTTCCAGCTTTCATTATTGAGACTCTGGACTTCATACAAATTTAGAGTTGCATTTCTTCCAATATCTATCTCGGTTATCCCAGAAAACAGACTTTCACCTTGACTATCCTCTGAAGAAGACCACCCGTGAAAAATAGTTGCGGAAGACCCTTCATCCAAGAAAATAAACAAATGAAATGGATGAACTGTATAATCATCATCAAGACAAACCAGATTTACTAGTGGGGAGGTAAGATTTACATTCTTCGGAATGTAGCAGAATAAACCCTGCTTTGAAAAAGCTGCTGTTAGAGCTGCGAATTTTCCCTCTGAAGGACTGACGATCTTGCCCAAATGCTCTTCAAACAATGTTTTATTTTCCTTCATGGCAGTAATTAAATCCGTAAAAATAATTCCTTGTTCCTTTAATTCAGGCGAAAGTAAAGTTTTCACTACACCATTTGCATGAATCACAAAAGCGGAAGTTTCCAAAGGAAATAATTTGTTGGCTTTTTTCACATCAGGAATAGAATCAATTAAAGTACCTTTCTGATTAAAGAGTTGGTATTTTCGAGGATCAAGATCTGACAACTTTATATTGTGCCAATCTTTCGACCTTTTATCAGGGAAAGGTAATACCTTGAATGTTTCATATGCATTCATTCGATATTTCATCATATCCTGACTTGCAACATCAATCCTTACATCCTCGAGTGTAAAGGAAAAATCTCTAGGTTTTGAATTTCTGGGTTCTCTTAAACTTTTCACTGCCATTGCAATAGGTAATATTAATGGGGTTTGTTTAACCCACTGATCCTTCCATTTGGAGCTGAATGAGGCGATTCATCTCAACTGCGTATTCCATTGGCAATTCCTTCACCAGTGGCTCGATAAAACCTGAAACAACCATCGTTGTTGCTTCTTCCTCATTTAATCCCCTGCTTTTAAGATAGAAGAGCTGTTCCTCGCTCACCTTTGACACAGAAGCCTCGTGCCCAACAGCAACTTTCTCTTCATTTACATCAAGTATTGGATAAGTATCTGAGCGAGACAAGGGATCAAGTATCAATGCATCACAAACTACATTCGCTTTCGCTCCTTCAGCTCCTTTTCTAACTTTTAGATATCCCCTGAATGAAGAACGGCCGCCCCCTTTGCTGATCGATTTCGAAGTAATCTTGCTGCTGGTTGCTTTAGCCAAGTGCAACATTTTTCCACCTGCATCCTGATGTTGCCCTGGACCTGCAAATGCCATCGAAAGAATCTCTCCATGTGCACCTGGCTCCAGCAAATAGCAGGAAGGATATTTCATGGTTGCTTTTGAGCCAAGGTTGCTGTCAACCCATTCCATCGTAGCACCTTCATACACATAAGCTCTTTGTGTGACGAGGTTAAAGACGTTTGTTGACCAATTCTGGATCGTAGTGTAGCGAACGCGAGCACCTTTCTTGACAATTATTTCTATGACACCACTGTGTAATGAATCCCGTGAATATTGAGGAGCGGTACAACCCTCAACGTAATGCACATAAGAGCCTTCATCAGCAATGATGATACTCCGCTCAAATTGCCCGATACTAGCAGTATTCAATCGAAAATAAGCCTGTAAAGGCAATTCCACTTTAACTCCCCGCGGAATATAAACAAACGAGCCACCTGACCAAACAGCACTATTCAAAGCTGCAAATTTATTGTCTCTAACCGGTACCACCCTCCCAAAATGTTCTCGAAAGAGGTCTGGATATTTCTGTAAGCCCTCTTCAATACTAAGAAAAATCACACCTTGTTTTTCCAGCTGCTGCTGGGTATGATGGTAAACCATCTCAGATTCATATTGAGCCCCGACACCAGCCAAGAATTTTTGCTCAGCTTCTGGAATCCCTAGGCGGTCAAAAGTATTTTTTATCGTCTCTGGAACCTCATCCCATGTATGGCCTATCTTATCAATCGGTCGCACGTAATAATGAAGATCATCCAAATCTAGTTCGGAAAGATCCACTCCCCAATGCGGTATAGGCATTGACTGGAAATGGTCAAACGCCTTGAGTCTAAAATCCAACATCCACTTTGGCTCATTTTTATAATAAGAGATTTGTTCGATTATTTTCTGATCAAGCCCCTTGCGTGATTTAAATACATAATTTTCCGGATCCTTGAACCCATAGCGGTATTTTCCAATATTGTCGAACAAATCTGCTTTGTTATTCTTGCTCATTATTGCCAAGAACTCATTAAGAAAATTATTATCGCTTAAATTTGTCTGCGACCATTTTCCCCTTTAACCCAGTCGTAGCCCTCTTGTTCCAATTTCGATGCCAAATCTGAGCTACCACTTTCCACAATCTGACCATCAACCATGATATGGACCACATCTGGTTTCAAGTAATTCAATATGCGCTGGTAGTGCGTAATAATCAGTATTCCAAGATTGGGGCTCTTCAATACCTCAATCCCCTCAGCTATAATCCTCAGTGCATCAATATCTAAGCCCGAATCTGTTTCATCCAAGATAGCCATTCTTGGCTGAAGCATTGCCATTTGTAAGATCTCAACACGTTTCTTTTCTCCACCGGAAAATCCGTCATTCAAATAGCGCCCACCCATAGAAGAATCTATTTGCAGAAGTTCCATTTTTTCCAGCATTAATTTTCTAAATTGCGGAATCGGAATCCCTTTAGCACTTGAATCCTGTGCTTTCCTGTGGGAATTAATTGCTGTTCTAATAAAATTAGCAACTGTGACACCAGGTATTGCAACTGGGTTCTGAAATGCCAGGAATATGCCCACATTTGCACGTCTATCTGGCGATAAAGGTAAAATACTTTTTCCATCAAACAAGATATCACCGCGCAAAACATTATAGCGAGGATGTCCCATTAGTGTATACGCCAGTGTTGATTTACCGGTAGCATTAGGCCCCATAATCGCATGCACCTCCCCCTGTGGAAAACGTAAATTAATGCCTTTCAAAATTTTCTTTCCTTCAATCTCAACATGCAGATCTTCAATCAGTAACTCAGCCATTTTCAATACCATATAAAAATGATTTCCAGTTTAATTCCCATTGAGTATATCACAACGGTTTATTTTGGTCAATATATATTATAAATATCAATATTATTGACTAATTAACAATAAACATGTTATACTCAATAAAAAGATTTAGATCATAATCGGTTTATTAACATGAAAAGCACACGAGAGAAAGTCCTTCAGACAATAAAAATTTATCCCAAATCAACGGTTGTGGAAATCGCTGAAAAGGTTGGGATCAATGCCATCTCAGTACGCCACCACCTGACCAACTTGCAAGCAGATGGTCTGTTGGCTGCAGAGGAAGAAAGGCATGGTGTAGGTCGTCCGCGGTTGGTATTTATCTTAACCAATAAGGGTGAGGAAAAATTCCCGACGCGTTATTTCCATTTGACAAATTCCATCATTGAACAGTTAAAAGAAATGCTGCCCGAAAAAGAAGTAAAGAATATTTTTAAAGGAATGGCAGACAAATTGACAGCCAATTACAAGACAATTATTAGCTCTATGAGCATCGAGGAAAGACTTGATCTTTTAAAAAATATTATGGTTCAAGAGGGTTTTGATTTAAAATGGAAAAAAAAGAATAATAAATATATTATTTATGAAATTTACTGTCCTTTCTATCAAGTTGGAAAACACCATCCGGAAATTTGTATGTTTGACAAAACCCTGATAGCAAATATATTGTCGATTCCTGCTAAACGAATTAAACACTCAAAAATGGAAAACAATCTTTGTAAATACACAATAAGTCCCTTATATAAAAATGACCGAACAAAATCTTTCTCACACTTGGGAAGCAGATAAGTCAAACCCGGAAACTTGTAGAAAGCTCAGAGAAGCCTTACGAGCAGTCCGCGATCCAGAGATCGGAACTGATATCATTCAACTTGGGTTAATTCGTGATATCCGTCTTGGCCAAGATAGAGTAACTATTGTAATGATCCTTACGACTCCTTATTGCCCTTTTGGTCCAGCAATGCTTGAAGCAGCGCGAAGAAAGGCTGAAGAAACTTTAGGGATACCTGCAAAAGTGGAATTGGGTAAAGAAATTTGGGATCAGTCTATGATAGAAGGTGGCAGTGGGCTGGATTGGGGACTTTACTAGTAGGCAAGATTTCACAATCGGACAGCCTACTCTTAGGGTATCATCCTACTAAAATACAAAGAGTAATTCCAATCAATCCCATCTTAATTTCTGAAGCAAAAAACAATTGAATAATCCATATGAAACAAATTCTGTATGGAATAATAATTTGTTAAAAATCTCATCAAGCTGCTTTTTGGATAAAAATCGGCTTTGCATTAATAGTATCTTCTCGAGGAAAGCAATGACTTTAACAGAAGGTTTATCGATATCTGGCTCTTTAATAATGAGCCTGCCCTTTTCCGCAAGCACTCTTCGTGCTTCAGAAAGCCCCCGCTCTTGGTCCTTAATATGGTGCAAGGTATCCACCATGATAATACGGGTAAATTCTTCTGCTTTAAAGGGCAAATTCTCTGCTTGCGCACAGACCGGATGCAAACCGATTTTCATTCTTACTTGCAGCAGCATTCGATAGGAAACATCAACAACAACAATTAAACCTTCTTTTCTAGAAAACAGCCCTGAAACTCGACCAGTGCCGCCACCAATATCTAACAACCATCCACCCGTTGGTACCTCAATCAGCCCACACAAATCTTTTCTATCTATAGGAAATATGCGATCATATAAGGGAGCTACAAAATCAAAAAAATCCATTGTTAAAGATAAATGGGGCACATAGAGCAGGTCGCACCCATTAATTTATTCCTAGTTCTTTTCCCACCTGCTTGAATATTTGCAGCACTCTATCCATTTGCTCGTAAGTATGGGTAGCCATATAACTGGTCCTTAATAACTGTTGTCCTGGCGCTACTGCCGGTGAAATGACAGGATTTACAAAAACGCCTTTTTCAAATAAGTATTTCCACATCATAAAAGTCTTGGTATCGTCGCCTATAATAACTGGAATGATGGGGGTAACAGAATCACCAATATTAAAGCCAGTTTCGCGAAAACTCTTTTGCATATAATCCGCTATTTCATTAACACGCATTACTCTTTCCGGTTCCTTGCGGATGATATCCAGTACCGCTAGAACAGATGCTGCATTGGCAGCCGGGATGCTAGCGCTGAAAATGAGTGAGCGAGCATTATGCTTAATAAAATGAATAGTTTCAGCATCACCAGCAATAAACCCTCCCAGAGATGCAAATGCTTTGCTGAAGGTGGACATAATTAAATCTACTTCATCCGTTAGCCCAAACTGCGCCGCAGTACCCCTTCCGTCCCCTGTAACGCCCATTCCATGGGCATCATCTACCATTACCCGCACGTTATATTTTTTTGCCAATGGAACAATACCGGGTAAATCTGCCAAGTCCCCACCCATGCTAAAAACTCCATCGACTATGATTAACTTACCTTTTTCCTCCGGAATTGATTTCAGCACACGTTCCAAATGATCAATATCATTATGGCGGAAACGCTCGATCTTCCCAAACCCCAATCTAGCACCATCCACAATACTCGCGTGGTCTTCTTTGTCCAGAATAACCACGTCATCCCGACCAATAAGTGAGCTGATTGTTCCTAGATTTGTCTGCATTCCTGTTGAAAATATCAGAGCTTCTTGTTTGCCAACAAACTCAGCCAATTCATGTTCGAGTTGTTCATGTATCTTAAGGGTGCCATTCAGAAACCTGGATCCTGTGCAACTGGTGCCATAGCGATCCACTGCTTGTTTCGCAGCTTCCTTCACTTTAGGATGAGTGGTTAAACCAAGGTAATTATTAGAGCCACACATAATAATGCGCTTTCCCTCATACACTACCTCTGTACCCTCATTTTCATCCAGAGGAATAAAATAAGGATAAAGACCTTGTTCCATTGCATCCTTAGCCTTTGTAAATTGACTGCATTTCTTAAAAATATCCATAATAAACTCTCCCGCCAAGTGACAAATAACGGACTAATCACTTATACTATTGCTATTTATCTAACACTAAATAATCTAATAGGATACTAATAACCAAACCAATTAATTATACCCGACAAGTGTCTTCAAACCCAAGATATTAAACAAATCATAAAGGACAAAAAATAAAATCCTATGAATCGGAGGATTAAATCAATGCATTATTGTGGCGGAATGAAATCAGGCGGGACAAAATTCGTGCATATTATCGCAAATGAACCAAACCAAATTCTCTAAGAGGTTAAGTTTCCAACAACAACACTTATAGAAACCTTAAAAAAAGTCGTTATTTTTTTCACTTCTGAAATAAAAGGGAGGCAAATATATTTACGTGGTATTGGTATCGGTAGCTTTAGACCTCTTGATCTCAATCCTAATTCACTAACCTATGGTTTTATTACAACAACACCCAAGCCCGGTTGGGCGAATATTGATATTGTCGGGTTAATCTTAAAAGCGCTTCATATGCCGATTTCGCTTGATACAGATACAAATACAGCAGCATTGAGCGAGAAACGTTGTGGCGAGGGTAAAGATGTTAAAGATATCCTATATTTGACCATCGGCACTGGTACAGGCGGTAGTGCTTTAATTAATGAAAAACCATTACATAGGCTTGTTCATCCCAAAATGAGTAATTTGTTGATCCAATCAATATTGGCAAAGATCCCTTCAAAGGTTGCTATCCATTTAATGGGGATTGTTTTGGAGGACTAGCCAGTGGGCCATCTATTTCAAAGCGCTGGGAAAAAAGGCTGAAGACCTTCTTCCATTAGATCATACAGCCTGGGATTTGGAAGCCGATTATTTGGCATTGGCATTTGAGAATCTTGTTTGCACTTTATCTCCTCAGAAAACCATTTTATTAGGGGCTTTATGCATCAAGATCATCTTTTTAGAATACGGGGAAAGTTAATAAAAATTATTGAATAATTGCATACAATCGCCTGCAATTCTTGAATATATCGACAACAATATAGTTCCGCCAAAATTGGGGGATCGAGCAGGGGTATTGGGTGCCTTGCTATTAGCGTTAGTAGAAGACCAATAAGAACCTTTTTAATAACATCAATTCAACTTTAAAGTAGAACCGTGCATGGAATTAGAAACTATCACCTTACGGGTTAAGAAGTCAGGGTGTTTTCTGCTCTATAAGATCCATCCTCGATTGCTTTGATTTTTTGGCGGCGTTTTTGATGACGTTCAACCTGTTCAACTTGTGCAGACAAGTAACTTTTAATAACTTCCATAGCTAGTTTAGAACCTATGACTCTCGCACCCAAACATAGCATGTTCATTCCATCATGTTCAACACCCTGGTGCGCTGTGTATGGATCATGACAAACAGCCGCATAAATTCCTTTCATTTTATTAGCTGTGATGCTAGCCCCAACACCTGATCCGCATATTACAACAGCGCGTTCAACTTTTCCTTCCTGAATAGTTTTACCAGCTTTATATGCATAATCTGGATAATCCACACGTTCCCGATTATTCGTTCCTAAATCTAATACTTCATGACCAGATGACTTTATTGACTCAATTACAGCACTTTTCAATGGAAATCCTGCATGATCACACGCAACTGAAATACGCATAAATAATCTCTCCTATCCATTTCCTAACAGTTTCTTCGCCTTCTTGATGACATTCTCCACTGTGAATCCATATTTTTGGAAAATTATTTTAGCTGGTGCTGATGCACCAAATTTTTCTATACTAATTACATCCCCAACGTTCCCTACCCAACGTCTCCACCCTAAAGAAACACCTGCCTCAACAGCCAGGCGTTTTTTTATGGATGGAATTAATACTTTATCTTTATAAACTTGCGGCTGCTGATTAAATAATTCCCATGAAGGGAAAGAAATAACACGCGTGCTGATATCCATTTTCATAAGCTCTTCAGCTGCCTTTACAATCAACTGAACTTCCGAACCGCTAGCCATTAAAAGCAAATCTATTTCCCCACTGCCAAAGTCTTTCAATACATACGCCCCAAATCGTAATCCTTCAGCTGCATACATATTCCCTCGGTCAAATGTCGGCAGTTTTTGCCGGCTTAATATTAAAGCAGTAGGACCTTCTTTTCTTTGTATAGCTATTTTCCAGGCTTCTCTCACTTCATTAGCATCCGCAGGTCTAATGGTCACTAAATTCGGTATCACCCTCAATCCGGCAAGATGCTCCACCGGCTGGTGGGTAGGACCGTCCTCCCCAAGACCAATGCTGTCATGCGTAAATACCCAGATTGTCGGAATTTTTGAAAGCGCCGAAACCCTAATAGCAGGACGTAAATAATCCGAAAAAACCAAGAAAGTGGCACCATAAGGAATAAGGCCTTTATAAACTGCCATGCCATTCAGTATCGCTCCCATACCGTGTTCACGTACGCCAAAATGAATGTTCCTACCCGAATGATTATTTGCACTAAATGCATCACTATTATTTAGCCAAGTCTTTGTGGAAGGCGTAAGGTCTGCGGATCCACCCATTAATTCAGGTAGCTTTTCTGCAAGTGCATTTAGCACTTCACCGGAAGAAGCACGTGTAGCTAATCCCTTTTCATCTGACGGGAAAATGGGTAAATCTTTTTCCCATTCTGAAGGCAGCTTCCCTGACACTCGTCTAGTGAACTCTTTTGCTTCTTCCGGAAAATCTTTTTTGTAGTTATTAAATCTTTCTATCCATTCCGCTTCATCCCTCTCCCCGCGGTCTTTAACTTCACGGAAATGTGCTAAAACACCATCCGGGATAAAGAATTGCGGTTCTATTGGCCAGTTCAGATTCTTCTTTGCAGCCAGCAGTTCCTCTTCTCCAGGTGGGGCACCATGCGCCTTGGCAGTATCTTGTTTGGTCGGTAAGCCAAAGCCAATATGTGTACGGCAAATGATAAGGGATGGCCGTGAATCCTTCTTCGCTTTGATAATTGCATCGTCAATTGCATTCACATCATTGCCATCTGCAACATGTATGACCTGCCAGCCGTAAGCATCAAACCGCTTCGCACGATCTTCAGTAAAAGCAAGGCTTGTTGAACCATCTATTGAAATGCGATTGTCATCATAGAGATAAATTAATTTCCCCAATTTTAAGTGTCCGGCTAGTGAAGCAGCTTCAGACGCTACACCTTCCATTAAATCTCCATCGGTTACGATTGCATAAATGTAATGGTTCACAATCTCGTGATCGAGACGATTGAACTCAGCGCTCATATGAGCTTCGGCAATTGCCATGCCAACCCCATTAGCAAAACCTTGACCCAAAGGGCCAGTGGTTATTTCAATACCAGGTGTTAATCCATATTCGGGATGACCTGGTGTACGGCTACCCCACTGTCTAAATTTTTTTAATTCATCCATGGGGAGGTTAAAACCCGTTAAATAGAGCAGGCTATAAAGCAACATTGAGCCATGCCCCCCCGAAAGTATAAATCGATCTCTATTTGGCCAATCCGGATTGCAAGGGTTAATTTTTAGATGACGTATCCAGACTGTATAAGCTACAGATGCCGCACCCATAGGCAAACCGGGATGCCCCGAATTAGCTTTCTGAACACCATCAGCAGATAGAAAACGAATTGTATTAATAGCGCGGTTCTGTAAATCTTCTTTGATACTCATTAACTACCCTCGATAGAGAATTTTAGCTAATTTTACCATTGCGACGATTTTTACACCTTTTTTATGAAAATAAATTATTTACTCAATCTTTGCAGTCCTTAATCTAAGACTATTTGTAACAACAAACACACTCGAAAAAGCCATGGCTCCTGCTGCAAGCATTGGGTTGAGTAATCCAATAGCAGCGACAGGAATCAAGATAATGTTGTAGAAAGAAGCCCAAAAGAGATTCTGGCGAATTGTCTGTAAAGTCTTCTTTGAAAGCATGACTGTCCTAACCACCCCTTTTAGATCCCCGCTCATTAGCGTAACGGGTGCTGCAGCAACAGCCACATCTGTACCAGTTCCAATGGCAAGTCCAATGTCAGCCTGTGCTAAAGCAGGAGCATCATTCACGCCATCAAGCTTCAATAAAATCTCTTCCAACCTATCAGTATCATTCACATCACCCATGCGTTTTATGAAAAATTCACATTTTGCTTTTGCAACATCATAGCTAACATTTAGAATACGATCAATGATTTTTGTAACTCCCATTAGTCAATTTATTCTTATAAACCCAAAATACTCATAGCTTTATATGGTTATTTAATAGAATCAAGACCTTGACATAAATTATTAATTTCATACTATTAAGAAAAGGAATGAATTAATGGGAAAACCTCTCAAAGGAAAAACTATATTGATTACTGGTGCGGCGCGCCGAATAGGTCAATACCTTGCCATTACCGCCGCAAAAGCTGGTGCAGATATTATCATTCATCATGGTCATTCTCAAGATCAGGCAGAAGAAACCGCAAAAAGAATTCGACAATTTGGATCAAATGCATGGATTGTTGCAGCAGATTTCACACATCCCACAATCGCTGCTAATAAATTAGAACCTCTCATAATTGCAAAAGATGTGTCTGTGTTGATAAACAATGCGGCCATTTTCAAACCCATTGACTTTTTTGAAACTAAATTTGAAGATTGGAAGCACCATCTTGCTATCAACCTCACAACACCATTTTTATTATGCCAATTAATTGCGAAGCACTTAGGAAAGAAAAAAGGGCGAATTATCAATATAATCGATTGGCGTGCGTTACGCCCAGGTAAGGATCATTTTCCATACTCCATAAGTAAAGCTGCTCTCGCTGCCATGACTAAAGCGATGGCACTCTCACTCGCTCCAAATATCGTTGTAAATGGTCTAGCTCTTGGTGCTATTCTCCCCCCCTCCAACGGAGGGCCTACTAATAATATTATCAAGCAAGTTCCAGCTGGTCGATGGGCAGAATTAGACGAAGTCGGTAAGGTCTTTCTATTCCTGCTTGCAGGCCCCGAGTATGTTACGGGTGAAATTATCCACGTCGATGGTGGTCGCCACTTAGTTTAGATAAGGATTATTATGGACAGAGTTTTTATTAAGGATTTACTAGTACGCGGTGTTATTGGAATATCAGAACGAGAACGCTCTAACCCCCAAGATATCCTTGTGAATGTGATCCTTTATACAGATATTAACAGAGCGGCAGAAACCGATAATATTAAATATTGTGTAAATTATCGCACTGTAGCTAAAGCCATCCTTGCACATATTGAAAAGGTATCTCGTAAAACAGTTGAGGCATTGGCTTCAGATATTGCGGAAATTTGCCTATCAATGCCGGGGGTTGGGAAAGCCCTCGTCCGTGTTGAAAAACCAGGGGCAGTAAGGTTTTCCAAATCAGTCGGGGTTGAAATCGAAAGAATTAAAGGAAAATGATCATCCACAGAGCTTATATTCTATTAGGTTCAAATGTTTGCCCTGATATCAATATTCCCAAAGCACTAAAATTAATAGGAAAATCCAACCATCTTGCATTAATTTCACAAATATGGAAAACAAAGGCTGTTGGCCACAAGGGTCTAGATTTTCTTAATGTTGCTGTTCTAATCGAAACTCCACTTTCTGTTGAAGAATTAAAAACGACAGTGCTCATTACCATTGAAAAAACATTAGGACGGGTAAGGATAAAGGACAAATATGCTCCGAGGACAATTGACCTCGATATCATAGTTTTTGATGATGAGATCCTCGATATAGATATCTGGAAGCATGATTTCATCGCTTTACCGTTAGCCGAAATCCTTCCTAACCTAAAAAACCCCACAACAAAAGAAACGCTAAAGCAGACTGCAGAGAGAATGCGAGTTCTATCACACGCCGAAATTTATTATTTAAATTCCTCTCACTAAAATTCCAATGGCTTTGCCCCTCTTGAAATGTTATCAAGAAATTCCAAACGCGTGGCTTGGCGGTTACGGAACGCACCTAACATAGATGATGTTGTCATTCGTGCATCATGTTTACGAACTCCACGAATCATTGCACATAGATGAACTGCTTCCATAATAACTGCTACACCCCGTGGTTTCAGAAGCGCATTCAGGAAATCCGCAATTTGACGTGTCATCCGCTCTTGAACCTGCAAGCGGCGCGAAAACATATCAACTATGCGTGGTATTTTTGAAAGACCGATGACCTGTCCTTTTGGCAGATATGCAACATGGGCACGGCCTAAAAATGGCAACATATGATGTTCACATAGACTATAGAATTCTATATCACGAACAATTACCATATCATCATATTCAACAGTGAAGCAGGCATTGTTTACAAGTTTAATGGGATCTATGCGATACCCCTCCAACATTTCTGCATAAGCCCTTGCAACCCGATTTGGTGTACCAGCTAGACCTTCTCTTTTGGGGTCTTCGCCAATAGCAGAGAGAATCTTTTTCACAGACTGCTCGATAGTGGTCATATCAATATCAGAATCGCAAAACAAGTCAGCAAATTGATAAATATCAGAATCATTACAATTAGCTTTAGCCATCGGTATACCTCACAATTTTTATTTCTTTAGAAAGAATCAAGTACGTTATTATTGTCTATTCAGTAAAGAATCCATTAATTCTTCTAATACAATTTCAATATCATTTTTAATTTTCAATTCTTCCAAATTGATTAGAGCTTTTTTGTTTAGTTCTTTAGCTGTAAATAAAACTTTCTGTTCAACACCATCCTTACGTAACTGCTCGGCAAGGTCTTTGGCTTCTCGCGTTGAAATCCCCCCCTCCTTCCACCTCCTAGCAAATTTTTTAGAATTTTGCATACCAAGAACCACGGGTAAAGTCTTTTTACCTTGTACAAGGTCACTGATTATTGATTTACCGGTTTTTTCTAATTGCCCCCATATTCCCAACCAGTCATCAAAAACCTGAAAAGCCATTCCGATTGAAAAGCCAAATTGATAATATTTATCTTGTTCGACTTCTTTATTATAAGCAATCATTGCACCTAGTTTTGTACTGCAGCCAAACAATGCTGCTGTTTTCCCTTCAACAATCTTCCAATACTCATTAATGCTAATTTTTTCACGCGATTCGAAAGAAATATCCAAGTATTGTCCATAAGTGAGCTTTATGAATGTATCGCCAAGCAAATTCGTTGCTTCTATAGTGATTTCTTTATTACAAGTATCCTCTAATCCCAACATAGCCTTATACGCAATAGAATACATGGTATCCCCTGCATTAATTGCTTGTGCAACCCCCCATTTTTTCCAGATGGTTTCACGACCTCGCCTGATATCGCTCACATCCTCAATATCGTCGTGAATTAGAGAAAAATTATGAGCCAATTCAACTGCAGCCGCTGCCGGAATTGCACTCTCCCAATTTTGGCCTGCACCTTCAGTACATAAAAGTACAAGCAATGGGCGAATACATTTTCCTCCTTTCCCTAACTTTTTAATCACTGTTCCAGATTCCCAACCCAGATGATAAGATAGCATTTCTTGTAATGCACCAGAAAATTTTCCGAGGTTAATGCTAAGGATTTTCTGCATTTCTTTTTCAACTGCAGGCAAGAAAATGTCTTGATATTTTCGTAGATCCATCATTAATTACTTCTCAATTATTCTCACCCTTCGAAGTGAATTTAAGTCTGATGCCCCCGCAGCAAACATGCTGATTTTTAATTGCTGAATAATTCGCCAAATTGTCTTCTGTAATTCATCTAACGAGATAGTCACAGCTCTCAGAAATACTCCTGCCATTCCACACAGCGATGCTCCCAGTGCAATGCACTTTGCAATGTCCACACCAGTCCGTAATCCCCCAGAAGCGAAAACCAATACATCGGGAGATGCTTTTCGAACATTGTGGATTGACTGTACGGTCGATATTCCCCAATTTTTAAAAGGTTCTGCCACTTTGTAATCTTGCGGATCTTCAAGGCGATATTTTTCTACCTCAGACCAGGATGTACCTCCTGCCCCAGCCACATCGATAGCTGCTACACCTGCGGATATTAGATGTCTCGCAACTCGTTCTGATATTCCCCAACCTACTTCTTTTACTACAACGGGAACATGTAGATTTTTACACACCATTTCAATTTTTTTAAGTAGACCGGAGAAATTTGTATTTCCATCTAATTGAAGTGCTTCTTGAATTGGGTTTAAATGTAAAATTAAAGCATCAGCTTCAATCGCTTCTACAGCTTTTCGGCATTGGTCAGGTCCAAATGAATAATTAAGCTGTACTGCTCCTAAATTTGCGAAAAGCAGTATGTCTGGAGCATATTTGCGTACTTTAAAAGTTTCCATTAAATCTGGAAATTCCAGAGCTGCCCGTTGTGAACCAACTCCCATAGCAATCCCTGCAATCTGAGCTGCTTCAGCTAATATGCGATTTATTTCGATAGATTCGGGAATTCCACCAGTCATAGAGGAAATAAATACAGGCGCATGCAGGGTCTTTGAGAAAAGTTCAGCTTGGATATCAATTCTTGAAAAATCCAACTCTGGCAAAGCCTGATGCTCGAGAATAATCCTTTCAAGACCGTTCGTTAATCCTGATTGCACGTCTCTTTCAGTGTTTATACGCAAGTGGTCTCTTTTTAGGTCTATACGTCTAGATTTTTTATCCATTTTTGTTTGATACTTTAATAAAGTTTGTGTGTTTAATAATATAATTGATTTTACATTAAAATTTATTCGGAGGTAACTTCATGGGCGATATATTAAAAGGTGTAAAGGAAGTAATTGTTGATGTCCTTAAGGTAGATGAAAAAGAGATCACTCTTGAAACGAAATTTATAGAAGATCTCAAAGCTGATTCAATGGATCAATTCTTCTTGATTGATGGTTTTTGTGAAAAATTTGACCTTTCCATTTCAGATGAAGATGCACGCAATATCAAAACTGTCAAAGATACAATCAATTATATCGAAAGTCAGCAAAAATAAGACATTTTGATAATATTTCGACCGTTATAGTTTCTGAAGAAGGGAAGGAATCTCTTCCAGGTGTTTAGCTACCTGAACGCCCGAATTTTTCAAGCTGTTGATTTTATCTACAGCCCGTCCTATTCTTCCTCCAATGATAGCTCCCGCATGCCCCATTCTCTTTTCTTGCGGTGCGGTCTGACCAGCAATAAACGCTACTACTGGTTTGGTCATATTTGATGAAATGAAATTTGCGGCTATTTGCTCCTCTTCCCCACCTATCTCTCCAATTAAAACAATCTCTTCCGTGTAAGGATCCTGTTCAAATAAGTCTAATATATCAATAAAACCAGAACCAACGATTAGATCCCCCCCAATTCCCACACAAGTAGAGACACCTAAACCCCCTTTCTGCAAGACATAAAGTACTTCGTAGGTTAATGTGCCTGAACGGGAGACCACACCAATATTTCCTTGAGCGGTGATGCTGTCAGGGATAATCCCAACCTTGGATTCTCCAGGATTAATTACTCCTGGTGTATTTGGTCCAATTAAACGCACAGATGTATTCTTCATATAACTGCGAATTCGTATCGTATCTTGAACTGGTATTCCCTTGGTGATGCAAACAATTAAAGATAACCCAGCATCAATAGATTCATAAATGGCATCCAGAGCAAATCTTGCCGGTACAAAAATTACGCTGGTATTTACGCCAGTTGCTTCCACCGCCGAATGAACAGTATCAAAAACTGGGATTTTCCCATTAAGCGCCCATCCACCACCTTTTCCTGGCGTGACACCAGCTACAATATTCGTACCGTATTTTTTCATACGCTGTGTATGGAATAAACCTTCTTGGCCAGTTATTCCCTGCACAAGGAGACGAGTTTCCTTATTGATCAGGATGCTCATTTCGCTGCTCCCTTTGTCAATTCAACAGCCCTTTTTACAGCAGCAACTAATGATTTTGCTGTTTCGATTTTCTCTTCATTTAATATGGCAAGCCCTTCCTTTGCATTGGTTCCCGCCAATCTGACTACGACTGGAAAGATAGGTTTTATTTCTCTAAGAGTTGTTAAAATACCCTTAGCAACCTCATCACAACGCGTTATCCCACCAAAGATGTTTATCAATATTGCTTCTACGTTTGGGTCTGAAATAATTATGCGAAGAGCAAAAGTAATCTCTTCGGCGCTAGCTCCACCGCCAATATCTAAAAAATTCGATGCCTTACCGCCAAAAAACTCCAGAATATCCATTGTAGCCATAGCCAATCCAGCACCATTAACCAAGCAGCCAATATTCCCTTCCATCTTAATATATGAAAGACCATGTTTTTTTGCTTCAATTTCAGCAGGTTTTCCCTTATCCAAATCTTGCAGGTCCGCTAATTCTGGATGGCGAAATAGTGCAGAATCATCGATATTCATCTTGCCATCTAACGCCAGTAAACGTCGATCACTGGTAATCACTAAAGGATTAATTTCCACCAATAAAGCATCATGATCCAGATAAATATTCCATATTCCGTTTGCAATCTTCGAAAATGTATTCCAATACTCTCTAGGCAAATCTATAGATAACGCCAAAGAACGAATTTGATATTCCCGCAAACCCAATAGTGGATCTATATGAACCCTAAAGACTTTTTCTGTGGAAGACAAGACGGTTTCTTCAATATCAATACCCCCTTGTCCAGAGCCAATCATTACTGGCAGGGAACAATTACGGTCAGTTGCTACACCTACATATAACTCATCATCGAAGTTAATTGCTTCTTCCACTAAAACTTTTTTGACGGGAAAGCCCTCAATTACCATGCTTATTATTTCTGTGGCTAATTCATGCGCTTCTTCAGGTGATTTAGCCAATCGAATTCCTCCTGCTTTTCCCCTGCCCCCAACAAGTACTTGCGCTTTAATTACTACTTCACTGCCTATTTCTTCTGCTATTTGTTTTACTGCATTAGAATTTACAGCTATTTCCCCCCGTGGAATCTCAATTCCGTATTTTGAAATAATTTGTTTTGTTTGGTACTCGTGTAATCTCATTTAATCGTAATATTCGATTTATCTTTTTTCCCTCCTAATAATAGACATTATACCATTCTGATATTAAAAGCACGATGCCCGATGGTATTAATATCGGGCATCGAAATCATTTGCTATACTTTATCCTTTAAGGAATTCTTCTAAGGCTTCCTTGCTTATGCGGTACGCCTTACCCATCTTTCGCGCTTTCAAAGACTTATCCTTAATTGCGGCTAACACATCCTCCTCGGAAACCTGCAGTAACTTAGCCGCTTGCGCAGGGGTCATCACTGAAGGAATATTCTGCTTATCAGAAAGCTCTGCCTGAGAAGATCCGACACCCTTTAGGGAATCACTAATTACATTTCCAATACCCATGCCAGCTCCAATACCCGCTGTCAAACCAGCACCCCCGCTGGGATTCTGCGCAGCTTCACGTAACGCATCTGCTGCCTGAAGTTGTGTATAAGTAGCTGTATCAAGCATTCCCATTGCGCGTAGTTCCTCAGCCGATTTATCTGAAGGTTTTAGATTAGCTATATAGAATGTTTTTAAAGTAAGCCCAATCGCTGAAAAATCATCTTGTGTTTTTGCTCGTACACCTGCACTCAGCTCATCTGTAAGACCAATCAAATCAAGCACTGATTTCTTGCCAGTAGTTTCTCCCAGTAAATCCTGTAATTTTGAAAGCAACATTGTTCGTAAACGATTCTCAATATCCGCTGTGCGGTAGATTCCCTGTGCACCTACTAGTTGAGTAACAAATTGCTGAGAATCTTTTACCTGAAAACTATACGTTCCAAAACCCTGTAGCAAAGCAATACCCAAACCGATGCCCGGGTTCCTAACAATGATTGGCTGTGGTGTGCCCCACTTTTGATCAGCAAATTCTTTCATTGAGACATAATACACTTCAGCTGTGAAGGGAGTGCGGTTATTAAAAGCTTTTCCAATTAGATCAACAAGCAAAGGTATGTTCGCGGTTGAAATTGTGTGCCTACCAGGGCCAAGCACATCTAAAGCTTTCCCATCTCGGAAAAACACTGCTTTTTGCGATTCACGCACGATAACCTGTGAGCCAATGCGTAGATCCGCTATTCCCTCTTCAGGAAAGCGGTGTACAATTTCATCGCGCATTTCGCTGGCATATTCGACTACATCAAAAATCCTTGCCATTATTATTCTCCTTCCTATCTATATTTATTTATGATGATACACTATCGGCACCCATCAACAATGTTTCTTTACGTTTTTCAAAAGCCTCAACACAATTCTGAGATAAAGTGACCAAATGACGAATCGCAGCTGGCAATCCATCAGTCCCCATTGAAGATCCAATATTATCGATCGCCCGCCCGATCTCGTCTTCTAAATCCAATAATTGTAAATCATATTCATATATATGAGCTAATTCCTCCTCCTTAATTTTCACAGCATCAAAGAAACCTGCATAACCATAAGCCGCTGTGCGAATACGATCAATGAACTGGCGTAGCTTAATTGAAGCCGCTTCGATATCATCAATTTTTTCAATCTCACCGCCAGAAATTATCTGGCGTTGTAATTCTGAAATTCGTTGCCATATAGATTCAAAACGGTCTGCGATTGTATCTCTAAGCATCTTATCCGCTGCTCTACGATTTGATCTCTCCACATAGCCACTGAATCCAGGTATTTTTTCTAAAATCTTCTTGAAAAAATCTTGTTCTTCTGTAACACGGCCGTAAAAATCAGTCATTTTGTCCTCCGTCTTTTATGGGATTAATTATTTTCCTTTTTTATTATAGTTTTGTATAATAATATTATATATTTATTTTCTGACTTCCTTATATTAAATACGAAAAATCCTTTTCTTGGTTGCTCAATGTACTATTAATAATATATACTCAAAGAAAAAATCTTTTATCACTTGAGATAAAGGAGCGGCACAAACATGGCTTTTTCTAATAAACAGGATGGACAGGGTATCATAGAATTTATTCTCATTATTGTTCTAGTTATCTTGGTAATCATTTTTCTTTATAAGCTTCTCGGACCTGCAATAAGCAGTTTTGTACAGAACTTACTTCAGAATATTGAATAATTTTAGCTCTTATTAACCATGATGTCCTCAATGAGAAAATCGATTTAATATGCAAATTGATTCTTATCAAGCTAAAAGATGGGGGCGATCTCATTCGATTATTTGGAAATTCCTTGACCTAATTTACCCGCCAAAGTGTTGTAGCTGTGGAAGAATCGGACATTGCCTTTGTTCAAATTGCTGGTCTGAAATTTCTACTATAAGAGATCCGATTTGCCAAGTATGCGGAATTCCACTTATGGATAATTCCACCTGTTCAAACTGCAGAATTTTTCCACCGGCATTTGATAGCATACGATCATTCGGGATATACGCAGGTCCCTTAAAACAAGTAATACGAAACATTAAATACTCAAGGGACTACGGTTTAACCGTAATGTTCACTGAACCTCTCTCAGAACTTGTAAATCGGCAAAATTGGATAATTGATATAATTATTCCAGTACCCCTAAGCGAAAAACGGAAGAGATCCAGAGGATACAATCAAGCTAGTCGGCTTGCAAAACCGATCGCAAAGTCCTTAATGAAACCATTCTTGCCGGAAGGTTTAATAAAAGAAAAAGAAACAAAATCACAAGTTGGACTTTCTTTTGAGGAAAGAAAGAAAAATGTTACTGGCGCTTTCTCTGCAAATTCTGATATTGTAAATTCAAGAAACATTCTTTTGGTAGATGACGTGATTACAACTGGGGCGACATTACAGGCCTGTGCAATGTCCTTAAAAAAAGCAGGGGCGGTTAGAGTATACGGCATAACAATAGCAAGAACCATGAATATTCTGGACGATTTCCAAATTAATAATTTTATGGAGGTTTAAATGACTATCGAAATTAATATCTTTACAAAAAATTTGGGGCTAACAGATGATATTAGAAAAAAATTAACCAATAAAGCTACAAAGTTAAACCGATTTCTAAAACAAATCGATGAAGCCCGCATAGATCTTACCTACACCAAGTCAGCCCGCGATGCTGACGATAGATATGTAGCACAAATTACTCTTCATGGCCGCGGTTTTATTCTGCGAGCAGAGGAAAGGGCAGAAAATATTAGAAGTGCCATCGACCAAGTAATCGATAAAATCCATCGTCAAATTGAAAGGTATAAAGGCAAACGATTCCGAAGTAAGGCGGATTTCAAGCCAGCCAGAGAGATACTGATAAAGAAAATGGCAGAAAAAGGTAAAAAAGATGACACACCTTTGATCGCTAGAAGGAAACACTTTACACTAAGTCCAATGGATGAATTGGAAGCTATTGAGCAAATGAATTTACTTGGTCATGAGGATTTCTTTATCTTTTATAATGCAAACTCCAACAATATTAATGTGCTTTATAAACGTCGAGATGGAACTTACGGATTAATTGAACCGGAATTAGGATAGTTTGAAAACTTTCAAAAGGCAGAGCTACAAGTTCTGCCTTTTCATGTTTAGAACACATCATGCTATAATCAATCCGTTATGCAGAGCTTATTATTTGTTAGAGGAAAAAATGATTGATGTTAACAAGTTGCACAAAGGGATTACCTTTCAGCTTGATAATGAAATATATAAAGTTCTAGATTATCATCACCACAAGCCGGGTAGGGGCAATGCTACCATCCGTATCAAAGCTCGCAACCTGCGATCGGGAACGATAATTGAAAAAACTTTCAATTCCGGTGATCGAATTCAAGATATTCGCTTGGAATACCGTAATGTCAAATTTTTATATTCAGATGGCAATTTTTTTCACTTTATGGATATGGAAACTTTTGAACAGCCTACCATAAGCAAGGAAGTTCTTGGTGAAAATGCGGGCTATTTGAAAGAAGGTATTGAAGTGAAACTCACCTACCACGGAAATGAGCAATTGGATGTTGAGCTACCCATAACAGTTGATTTGAAAGTAATTCAAGCAGATCCTGCTGTTAAAGGAGATACAGCCACAGGCGTTAATAAACGAGTGATAACTGAATCTAATCGAGCTTTTAATGTTCCTGCCTTCATACAAGAAGGTGACGTTATCCGCATTGATACACGTAAAGGTGAATATGTAACCAGAGTTCTGCAATAATTGAAACAATTTTTTTAAATACCCGCATGGGATGCTGGTTTGATCTTTTACTAAAATTATTAGAAAATTATAAAAATTAATAAGTTAATTAGAACAAAATGTGAATTTAAACCCATTGATTGGTATAATTCCCCAAGCAAATTATTAGTTATCGGAGATTTGAGTGAAGTCTAATATTCAGACAAATTTTGTATATTTGTTAATTATCGTTGCAATCATCGCGATGGTTTTTCTCAATATTAATCAAGAAAATTCACAAGGTTCATTAACAATAAACGAACTTGCCACAGAGATTAAAAACGGCAATGTAATAAAAATTATCGAAGATGAAAACTCACTTTCAATAACTCTAAAGAACGGTGAAGAAACCTCTTCAAACAAAGAAAGCAACTCTACATTAATTGAGCAGTTATTGAGCTATGGAGTAACTTCCGAAGACCTGCATTCCTCAAATTTAACAATCGAAATTAAAAAGCCAAGCACTTGGATCAGTTTCTTATCCATTATTGGATATATCCTTCCTTTTGTGATTGTTGGTGCAGCATTTTTCATGATTTTTAGACAGGCACAAGGCACCAACAGTGCTGCTTTGTCTTTTGGAAAATCTCGCGCGCGCATGTTCACAGGTGACCAACCCAAGGTGACATTTGAAGATGTCGCAGGAGTAGATGAAGCTAAAGAGGAATTACAGGAAGTTGTTGAATTCCTGCGTGAGCCGAAAAAATTCCTCACCCTCGGTGCCCGTATTCCCAAAGGCGTGCTTTTAGTTGGTCCCCCTGGTGGTGGCAAAACCCTTTTAGCGAAAGCAGTTTCCGGAGAAGCTGGCGTACCCTTCTTTTCAATTTCTGGCTCTGAATTTGTGGAAATGTTCGTTGGAGTTGGTGCAAGCCGGGTTCGCGATTTATTCGATCAGGCAAAAAAGAATTCTCCTTGCATAGTTTTCATTGATGAAATTGATGCGGTCGGTCGTCATCGTGGTGCAGGACTTGGTGGAAGCCATGACGAGCGTGAACAGACGCTCAACCAGATATTAGTGGAAATGGATGGCTTCAATACAGATGTAAATGTAATCATTATGGCTGCCACAAACCGCCCGGATATTCTAGATCCAGCTCTGCTCCGTCCAGGTCGATTTGATCGCAGGGTAATCTTGGACCGTCCCGACATACGCGGAAGAGAAGCTATCCTTAAAGTGCATATCAAGGGTAAGCCGATTAGCAAAAAAGTTGATTTGAAAGTATTAGCAAAAACAACGCCTGGTTTTGTTGGCGCAGATATCGAAAACATGATTAATGAAGCAGCAATATTAGCTGCAAGAAGGAATAAAAAGGAAATCGGACAACCTGAATTAATGGAATCAATTGAACGCGTGATTGCCGGCCCTGAGCGAAAAAGCCGAATTATCAGTGATGCTGAAAAACATATCATTGCTTATCATGAAGCAGGTCATGCAATTGTGATTTCCTCAATCCCGGAAGCAGACCAGGTACAAAAGATTTCCATTATCTCACGCGGAATGGCTGCAGGTTACACGATTGCTCTGCCTGATGACGATCACGCTTTAATTTCAAAGAAAAAGATAATCGCAGAAATGACCGGGCTTTTAGGTGGGCGTGCAGCCGAAGAACTAGTTTTCAACGATATCACTTCTGGTGCAGCTAATGATCTTGAGAATGTCACAAAGCTTGCGCGTAAAATGGTAACCCAGCTGGGCATGAGCGAAAAGCTTGGTCAGATGGTATATGGACAAAAAGATGAGTTGGTTTTTCTCGGCAGAGAAATTGGCGAACAGCGTGATTATTCAGATGCTGTAGCTGAAATAATTGACCGCGAAGTTCAAAAATTCATTGACCAAGCATATCAAAACGCCAAAAAGATTCTAACCAAACATCGCAAGAAATTAGATAAAGTAGCCGAGAAACTATTAGATGTTGAGACACTCACGCGAGCAGAGTTTGAGGCTATCTTTCCGATACCAGTCAAAAAGAAGAGTGGAACACCAATAAAAGCTAAGAAATAGATGCATGTGATTTATTCGGAGTTTCTTTTATTGGTTTAAATATGCTTTGATTAATTCTTTCCTCAAAATTTTCCCTACTCCTGATCGAGGAAGCGAATCAATAAAGTAAATTTCTTTAGGAATCTTATAAGGTGCTAATCGTTCTCGGCACCATCGAATAATCTCTTTAGCGCCTAGCTTTTTTTGGCCCTGAAGCACAACCCAGGCAATTACTTTTTCACCTCGAGCTGAGTCAGGAACTCCACCCACACCGACCTCTTCAACTCCTGGATGGGAAGCAATGACTGCCTCAATCTCATTTGGCCATACCTGAAATCCACTCACTTTAATTAACGACTTCTTTCTATCAATAATATAAAAATATCCATCTTTATCCATTCTGACAACATCACCTGTATACAGCCAACCATTTCGCAAGGTGAACTTAGTCTCTTCAGGCATATTGTGATAACCCCGCATTATTTGAGGGCCTTTGATGATAAGCTCCCCAATCTTACCGGGATTTAAATCAATTTTCCCAGAATCGACATCAACAACCCTGCAATCCACATCAGGCAGAGGCAATCCAATTGAACCAGTGCGATTCTCACCATAAAGAGGGTTGCAATGTGTTGCAGTGGGTGCTTCGGATAAGCCATATCCCTCTAGTAATTTACCTCCCGTAAGGTTTTCAAAAGTGTTTTTTATCTCTGGATGTAAAGTAGCTGAACCTGAAATACAAGCTTTAATCGACCTCAGGTCATATTTTCCGGCTTTCACATCCGGATGTTGGTTGATAGATTGATACATACTGGGAACACCGGGATAGAAAGTGGCTTTGTAGTCCTCGATTGCCGTAAGGATACTGCCCACATCGCGAGGATTTGGAATCAGCACAATACAAGCCCCCAAAGCCACCCCTAAATTCATAGTCAACACCATTCCATAAACGTGAAATAGAGGTAAGGCAGCGATAATCACTTCCTGTCCCTCTTTAAGGTCACACCAGCGTATAAACTGGATGGTATTTGCAACCAGATTTCTATGCAGCCCTATAGCCGCTTTGGGGATTCCAGTTGTCCCGCCTGTATATTGAAATATGGCAGGATCATCCGGTGAAATCTGATTTTCAATTTCAAGGGTCTTCTCTGGTTTTTTAAGCAATTCTATAAACTCCAGCTCTTGCGCATACTTTTGTTTTGACCCCTCTTCTGGAATCTCGCTTTCAAGTTCATCGGAAGCAGATAATCTATCAATATTATTAGTTCTACAGGTAATAATTGTTGTCAATTCAAATTTTTGCATTAATTGGTTAATAAGTGAATGTACCTGATTTAATATTATGGCTATGCGAACATCGGTTTCTCGTAATATGCGCTCAATCTCAGGCGCCCGAAAAAGAGGATTTATTGCCACAACTACTCCTCCCGCTTTGAGAATGGCGTAATAGGCAATTAAGAACTGGGGAATATTAGGAAGAATCAATCCAACGCGCTGCCCCTTTTGCAAACCGATGTGTCTAAGATGAATTGCTACGTGATTAGAAAGGCGAGATAGGGTTCGATATGATATCGAGGTTCCTTCAAATATCATGCATGGTTTATGCGGATATTTCAACGCAGTTTGCTCTAATAGTTCATGAACATTGATGCCTGGATAATCCAAACTGTGGGGCACATGCGCATCATAATATTGGTACCAGGGTTTATTTTGCATCTCTTTTTTCCCTAACATTCACTTCTTGGGGTTCTGCCAACCCCTGGATGAGCGTATATATTCTTCAACTAAATCAACCGCATTCTCTTTCATATTAAACCATTTTATTCTGGAATCGGTTTTTTTGAACCAGTTGGACTGATGGCGCACAAACTTGCGCGTTCTTCTTTTCATTAATATTACCGCATCGTCCAATGAGATTTGCCCTCCCAAGAACAATGCGATTTCCTGATATCCGATGGCTGACATGGTGGGCAAATTCGCTGTAAAACCGCTTGCCAATAACTGCTCTACTTCCTCAACGAGCCCGGATTTAATCATAGCGTCAATGCGGTTATCAATCCTTCGATATAGTTCCTCTCTGGGTCGCTCAAGGCCAATGATTTTAATCGTATAGGGTGGAGCTTGTTTGCGTCTTTGAGAGGAAAAAAGTTTTCCTGTACTTAAAATCACCTCAAGTGCCCTGATGGTGCGGCGCAGGTTTTTGGGCTGTATCTTGTCGGCTGCTTCAGGATCAAGAATACCCAAGCGACGATGCAATTCCTCAGCGCCGATTACTGATCCCCATGTGAATAAAGCGGTGCGCATTCTATTATTGGGTATAACCACCGGCGGTTTCCAACCCTCCACAACTGCCCAAATATATTGACCAGTACCCCCAACAAGGAAGGGCAAATTGCCCCATGAATGAATTTGATCTATCAATGCATATGCTTTTTGTTGAAAAAGCGGCAAGCTGAAATTCTCGTCCAGCAGGACAATATCGATTAAATGGTGGGGGATTTCTTGCCTTGCTTGCAATGTAGGTTTGGCAGTACCCATATCCATACCTTTGTAAAACAAGCGCGAGTCAGCCGAAAGTATCTCCCCGCTTAAGCGCCTGGCTAATTCTATAGACAATATTGTCTTGCCAACTGCTGTTGGACCTACAATCACAACCAGTGGGGCATCAATATTCAATCGCATTTTTAAACCAAAGTATTTCAAGTTCCTGATTTGCTTTGCGCTTTATTGCAATTACATCAATGCGCCAGTCCGGCTCGTTTTCACAATGTTCTTGTAAATAGAACAGCGCTGAATTGATTAGATGCTGTTTCTTTTTTGGCGTAACTGCTTCTTCCGGATTGCCAAAAGCACTGCCTGTTCGCGTTTTAACTTCAAAAAAAATAAGCTGCTGCTCCTCCCTACCGATCAGATCGATTTCCCCGTGGGGTGTATAGTAATTATGCTCAATGATCTCAATGCCCGCTCTGATGAGGTATTGCGCTGCCTGCCTTTCTCCCCATTTACCTAAATTTTTATTTGCTTTAGTCATTTTTGTTCATTACGAGGTTTATTGAATTGTAATTGATATGAAGAAGTTATCGCAAAAGAATTTGGGATTTATTGTTTGGAGGAACCCGGAGTAGATGTTCAGAAGCAGCCCAACCTTCTTGGCGTGAAATAAATCCTTTTTTCCATAAGTGACAACCTTTTAACCCATTTCCCGTATCTAGAATTGAAGTGATTATATTTAAGGAGTAGAAAATGAAGAACAAATGGATAAAAGCAGCAAGTGTAGTTTTGACCGTATGCATCTTGATGGTTGTTGGTGTAGGTTCCGTGTATGCGGCTGAGTTTAATGATGATGGAAACATCCCGGCTAATGTAATAATCGATGACGATGTGTTCATCACCGCAGAAAAATGTGTAATTGACGGAACCATAAATGGCCTGCTTTTCGCTGGCTGCCAAACAGTTACACTCAACGGCAAGGTAAATGGTGATGCAGTACTATTTGCTGAATATGTGGTGGTGAGTGATACCGCTGAGATTGATGGCAATCTTCTCTTCACGGGAGCTGACCTTGTTGTTGAGGGAAAGGTATCCGGTTCGGTCTTTGGCGGCAGCGCGGTACTGGATATTTCAAAAGAAGCTGTCATTGGACGAAATTTATATTACGGTGGGTATGCCCTTCAATTGAGAGAAGGGGCAAATGTAGCAACCGATGTGTTCACGGGTGTATACCAAGCGGAGTTAGCCGGTGATATCAACCGTGACCTTACCCTGTATGCCGGGGCATTGGAATTAGAAGGCGTTATCGGCAGAAATGCGAAAATTCATTTGGATGATTCTGACGAAGGTTACCAGCAAGGCGAATGGTTACCATATATGGGAGGGAGCCAATATTTACCTCCTGCAATCCCGGCTGGGGTTCGCATTTCCGAACAGGCCAAAATCGCCGGTGATGTAAACATCACCAGCTACAATGACCTCAGTGCACAATTTGTTAAAATAACTGCTGGAGAGGTGATTTTCAATAAAGTTGCTTTGCAAGAAGCAAGGGAATACACCTATAAACCCCGTAGAATTCAGCGCGAAGTAATGCCTGGTTTGTTTGTAAGCATATTTGTCGTGAGCGCTTTCCGATCGTTTATAGTACTTATGGTTATGGGTGCGCTTGCCCTTTGGTTACTGAATAAACCATTCAAGAAAGTTGTTGAAGCGGCCTACCAAAAACCGCTTAACGCAATGGGTTGGGGGTTTGTAGTGCTGGCGATCTTTTTCATGGCACTGTTGGTCATCCCGCTGGCATTCTTGATGATCGGATTATTACTCGCATTCCTCTCGATCGGCGGACTGGTCTTCTTCTGGTTCTTCGTGGCTGGAAGCGCGCTGCTGTTCGCCTTCATGGCTGGCTTCTTCCTAATCTTCACTGTCGCAAAAATCGTGGCTGCCTATGCACTGGGCCGCTGGGTTTTAAATGACCTGGCGAAAGTGAAAAAAGAGAATATATGGCTCAACCTTCTTGTTGGAGTAGTGATTCTTATTGTGCTGCGAGCAATCCCGTTTGTCGGCTGGCTGATTAGTTTGGTTGCGACATTGTTTGGCAGTGGTGCTTTTTGGTTATCATTCGTTCAGCGAAAACCTGCAGCCGCCCCTACTGGACTCCCTGCGGTCGTTACAAAAAAATAAGACCCTAAGTATATTAAGGAGGGCTGGTTTCATCCAGCCCTCTTTTTTTAGAAAGATATCGCTGAAAAGGGAACAAGAATTTTTTGTTCGGAAAATCCCGCATGTCTGCCCAGAAGATGGTTCTCATTCGCAGCACTTACTGAAGAGCTCTGACCAAAACTGCAAATCAATCTTGATGTTGAGGGATTTTCAATTTTGTCATTGGTTTTTCAACGGTTCAACAACTTTGCGTTGACACAAATGGTTTCATCACGGTAGAATTGAACTAGCTTATGCTCGATTGTCGCATCCAGATATCTAGGAGAATTAATCATGGCGAATAGTATCAACGGTAAGATTGGCAAAATACTAAGTATTGCAGGCGAGGTGGTTTCTCAATTATTAAATGTGCCAATCCTTTCTGGTGCGATGATCGTTTTTATCTTCTTGCGCTTACCAACTAATATCCCCAACCGCATTTCGGGCTTTAGTCTGACGCTTGTATTTCTCTGTCTGATTCCTTTAGGAAGTCTGTTCTTTTACATTCCTGGAAAGCTGCGTGATTGGCCAAAGGTAATCAAGCGGCAGAGAATCGCAAGTTTCGTTTTTATGATCGTTAGCTACCCAATTGGATTCGTTATTTTACGACTGACGCATGCACCGAAGATCTATGAGGCAGTGGCAGCTACCTATACGCTCGTTACATTGGGTTTGATCGTTTTCAACCTGATTCTAAGGTATAAGGCCAGCGGACATGCGGCAGGCGTCGCCGGTCCAGTGGGAGCGCTGGTCTACATCTACGGATTAATCGCCACTCCATTACTCGCGCTGCTCCCCCTGGTCACTCTGGCTCGTCTGTTCGCCAAAGGTCACGACATTTGGCAGACCGTCGTCGGAGCGCTGTTTTCACTTTCAATCACTGTAGCTATGTTGTGGGCTTATGGATTTATTCCATTGTCAGGCGTGCCCTACTAACCTATTAACAATGGGAATGAACTGATCCATTTTCACCAGTAATCTAATTGAACTCATAACTTTTTAAGTTCTTCATTCATACAGTTCATCGTGATTTCTTCTTCCTCTTTAATCGCAATCTCAACCCCGACTTGACAAAAGTTGACACATTTACGTTTTTTCATGATTCGTTTCTAAGGAACGAATACTAACTATTAAGCGACAGCCTTCTTTAACACAAGCCCAAGCCCTTTGGGTTCGCTGCGCTCAGGCGTTGCGTAAACTTGGCTCCCAGTCGCTTTTATTCATTTAGATTGTAAAAACCCATATCAGAATAAAATGGATTATGATTATTTATAAAGGGGATTTCATGCAGTCGCAGGGTTTACCCTAAAGGGCGCTTCGCGATTCACTGGCGCATCATTTTTGTTTATTTTAAATGATTATCATAATGATTTTCAATCCAAGAAAATAAATCATCTTTTGTCGTCAGATTCTCTTGAACAATTATTTGACGAACTAAATTTAAAGTGCCCCTTGATAAAATTTGTCCTTTCCAACTTAAACTTTCGATATTTTGTTTTTTGGGTATGCCACTATGAAAAATATTATTTCTTTCGTCAATTAAATCTTTAATCTCTGATTCAAGACATTTTTGTTTTTTCCTATCGTACTGTTCAAGTAAGACACTCATTCTTTTTGATACCAATGATTTTGCATTACGTTCATTTTTATTCTTCAATAATGTTTCTATAGCAACATAATATTTAACAAATGAGAATATTGGGATGAGGTCTTGAGTTGCATCTCCAAACCATTGTATTGCTGTAATAAAGGATTGTTCTATCGGTTTTCTTTTAGCCCTCCTAATAATCTTTCTTATGAAATCAAAACCATAAAAATCAGCGTAATTAATAAAATTTTTATCAACTTTGTATGGTAATACAGAATATTCTTTATTTACATTTCTTGATGCAAATCCTTTTGAATTAATCGCAAGTGAATAGGAAAACCTACTTCTATCTCGACCTTTAAGATAAATATGTTTTTGTGGTTGGTTATACCAAACCAGTGATCCTATATATCTTAGAATATTAAATACTTTTTCTGTTTCTTCTCTTAATATTTCTGTTGATCTTCTCCACTCGGATTTAATTAATGATGTTGCTATACAATCTCTATTTGGATTTAAATTATCAAAAAATGATAAAAAATCAACCTTGATTTTGGATTTTGCATCTTCGATGTTGAGAAAAGTAATTTTTCCTATTGAAATGGGATTTTTAGTTGTAAGACCAATTACAGGCGTATAACAGAGATATTTTTCAAAATTTTTACTAATCTTTGAAAATAAATTTTCTGCAAATTTACTAAAACCAATTTTTTGTATTTGTTGTTTTTTTGATCTTGCCAGATCTATAAGCAGCCCATGAATAAGATTTTTAATTCCATCTTCAGACCAAAAATCGCCTATTGATTCAATATTAAGAATATATCCAATAAGGTTGACATAAGCATTGTATCCAATTCTATTTAAACCAAAAGGACTAGAATCATCGGAATAACCTAGAAAATAAGCATCTTTTGGAACATTTAAAATGATTAAAAAATTGAAAATATCTTCTATCATTTCTGACAAAGATTTTAAGATTTCCTTTTTTTTCATCCTTTATCCCTCCAATTATGTAAATCACAAACGAATAATGTTAATCATGTGATAACTATTAAATAAATCAATTATACTGAACCCCAAAAACTGGACACAAAATTGACCATTTTTAGTAAACAATCTCACATATTGTCCTATTAAACCACGCATTCTCAAATTTCACAGGGGTTTGATACCCTAAAGCAGAATGAATGTGCTTATATCCACCCTGAAACATTCGTTCCTAAGGAACGAATCCTTATTTTTGAAAAAGTGTCGGGTTTTGTCGGCTTCAACGGCATAGTTGGCCATCTTCCGCCGTGCGTCGGGCTTTACAGCTTTTTTGCTACTATGTCCTTCAATATCTTATGGTCTAAACTCAACTCAGCGTACATTTGCTTCAACCTTCGGTTTTCTGTCTCCAGTTGCCTCAGATGCTTCAGCTCATGGATATCCATGCCCCAATATTTGGACTTCCATTTGTAGTATGTGGCCCGACAGATGCCATGTTCTCTGCAAATATCAGTGACCGGCATCCCAGATTCACCTTCTTTGAGGATTTTGATGATTTGGCTTTCGCTGTACCTGCTCCTTTTCATGCTTGGCTCCTTTTGTGTCTACTTATCGCTGGTACTATTTTAGGGGAGCTTTACCACTACTGTGTGGACAACTGTGAATTACTGATGCATGTCAGTAGGTTCAAGATTCCTGCACCTTATCAAACGCAAGGAATCAGTCCGGCATATTTTATTTATCATAATCACGACCCCATCAACTTGCTATCCAAGATATCTATCTTTTGTATCATTTTAATTTAGGAAAATTAGGATGTGCCATTTCCTTAAGCATCTCTTGATCGATGAGAATATAGTATCGCCCTTGTTTTGCTAGGATACCTTTTTCTACAAATTTATTGAGTGTTCTTAATAGATGCCGATAAGTGATGCAAAGTAATTCCGCCCATTCGCTAAGTTTTGGCTCTACTTTCCCATCAGCAGCGTTATTCACGACTAAGGCTGCCAATCTACTATCAAGGGCATCAAATACAGTTGATGAAAAATACTTATTATTTGAAATTGTTTTAAGCGCCATTTTTTGACAAAGAAACCTAAGAAAGTCCAGGTCATTCAAGAGGTCATTTCGATGCGAGTCAAGATGAATCCCTATGCATAGGACTTTCGAATTCGCTTCGACATTGGCTGTTGCCTCCCAACCCCATAATGAAGCAATCTCCCCTATCACTTGAAAAGGAACAAGTTGAGACAGAAAAATGATTCTACCACCAGGTGAATAGTTATACACTTTTAATTGGCCATCGATTAAAAAGAAAAAATAATCTGAAACCTCCCCCGATCTCAGCAGTAGATCACCTTTTTGAAATTGAAACAATTCAAATGTTGGCGGTTTTTCTTCTGAGAATATTTTTAATAAATCGAATTGCGAGATACACCGAGATAAAAGAGCTTCATCATTGATTTTCATTTTACTAAAGACAATATTTCAGGATAATCAATTCATATTTTAAACGCTAACCTTTTCTTAGTCCAGCTAACTCCAGAAGATATGACATCGGTCATATCAAAAAATGCTGCAGTGTGTTATGATTAAAAAAAATCTGGAGGAGTAAAATGAAGAAGAAATTCATGTTGTTAATCGTTGGTTTGCTTATCGCCAGCCTGATAGTTGGCTGTTCGCAATCTGCAGCAGAACCAGCTGAGCCTGCTGAAGTTGCAGAACCGGCTGAAGAGGAATCAGAAGCACAACCTGAAGCTGCAGAAGAAGAAAACCCATATGAAGACATTAAAATTGCACTTGTAACCGATCCAATTGGGAATGAACAATTCCTGTTACAGGCATACAATATGGTTAAGGAAATGGGGGAAGAATATGGTTTCCAGTGGACTTCCATGGAATGCACAGACGCAGCAAAATGGGAAGAGAATGGCCGTGCTGCCGCGAATGAGGGTTTTGATCTTGTTATAGGTGTGGGCTGGCAGGCAGGCGATCCTTTCAGCACGCTAGCAGATGAATTTGAAGAGGTTAAGTATACGGTAATTGACACAGTCGTGCCCAATGAAAAGGTAACCAGTATTGGATTCAATGAGACCGAAGGCAACTATGTTTTAGGCGTGCTTATAGGAAATGCATTTCCCGACGAAGAACTTTATGGATATATCGGGAACTTCCAGACACAGGCAAACTATAAATATTTCTATGGATATTCTGAAGGAGTTAAATCTGTAAATCCTGATGCAGAATTCATTAGGAACTATATTGATTCCTACACGGATACAAGTCTTACCTACGAGTTCGCCACTCAACAGCAAGCAGCTGGCGCAAGGGTGATAATGGGTAGCGTATCGTCTGGTGCAAACGAAGGCATCTACCAGGCAGCATTGGATTTGGCTGAGAAAGGCACGCCCATTTATACAACCGGTTTGAGCATAGACCAGACAACACCGGATAACCCATATATCATTGCTGGCTCTCTAAAGAATACGGGTGTGACTACAGAATATATTATTTCAGGTTTCCTTGATGGTACGTTGGGTTCTGGACCTCAAATACTTTCGCTCAAGGAAAATGCTTTTGGTGTAGTACATGTCACAACTGAAACTTCAAACTATATAAATAGTGACATAATTACTGCGGAGGCGGTTGCTGCAGCGAAAGCTGTTGCTGAGCAATTTGCATCTGGCGAATTAACAATGGTTGCGCCTGAGGAAACAATCGAATAAGTCAAATTATCTCGTACAAAATTTCGGGGTCCATTAATAAAGGATGGACCCCGAAATTTTAAATAGTTAGGGTTTGGCAATATTTATGTCAAAAAAACCAATTCTTGAGATGCGGCACATTACGAAAGCATATCCTAACGTTTTAGCGAATCATAATGTGAGCATAAAACTCTATCCCGGTGAAATATTGGCCATTGTGGGTGAAAATGGGGCTGGAAAAACCACTCTCATGAAAATACTATATGGACTTGAGAAGGCTGATGAGGGTGAAGTTTATTACAAGGAACAATTGGTCAACTTTCGAAATCCATCAGATGCAATAGAACTTGGCATTTGTATGGTTCAACAAAATTTCATGTTGTTTGGCAGTCTAACAGTTGCGGAGAACATTGTTTATCAGAATGAACCACATAACGGAATGTTTTTCAATAAGAAAGAAGCTGTAAAAATAGTAGAAGCTTTTTCAGACAGATATTCATTACCAGTTGATCCCAATGCTATCATTGAAAACTGCCCCGTAGGCTTACAGCAGAGAATTGAGATATTAAAAATACTTTATCAAAACGCAGAGACCATCATATTTGATGAACCAACTGCAGTGCTTACCCCCCTCGAAGTTGAAAATCTATTAGATACTATGCGGCAGTTAAGCAATATGGGAAAAAGTATTATCCTGATCACGCATAAACTCTCTGAGGTAATGGCAATTTCGGATAGAGTGGTTGTGATGCGAGATGGTACTGTCGTAGCCAAATCCGACACGAATAAGATTGATATAGAGACCTTATCTTTCCACGTTGTTAACAGGCAAATTATGCATGAACCCATTGCATCTCCAAAAATCGGGAAACCACAATTAGAGATAGAAGATTTAAACTTGTTGTCAACAAGCGGTAAAAAAATACTGGATAACATTTGCCTTAATGTCAAGAGCGGAGAAATTGTTGGGATTGCCGGCGTCTCAGGTAACGGACAATCAGAATTAGTTGAATGCATCACTGGTTTAGAGAAGTATGACTCGGGGACAATTAAAATATGTGGTAAGCCAGCATCCAATGGTTCAGTGTATATAAACCGCGATCTTGGAATCTCCCATATTCCTGAGGATCGCTATTCAATGGGATGCGCAAAAAAAGCATCAGTTTCGGATAATACATTGATGGGGAGTGAATCTCTCCCTTCTTTTAGTAAATGGGGATTTCAATTGTTAAAGGAAGTACGGAAATTTGCTCAATCGCTCATTTCACGATACGACATTAAAGCGGATTCTGAGTTGCAGAAGGTATCGGAATTATCAGGCGGGAATACTCAAAAGATGATCGCTGCAAGAGAAATTTCTAAAAATACTCCCGTGCTGATAGCTAATGAGCCAACCCGGGGTATTGATATCGGAGCTACTGAATTCATTCACAAAAAATTGATAGAAAAGCGAGATCAAGGCGGGTGTGTATTACTAGTATCCTCGGAATTATCAGAAATAATAAAATTATGTGACCGTATATACGTGATCTTTAATGGAAGACTTCATGGTGAAATTTCTCGAGGTAAGCTGGATGCAAAAAACCTGGGAATTTTGATGCTCGGAGGAAAAATATCTGAAAATGCCTGAAAAAGTATTTAAGGGTAAGAGAAGCAAGAGATCTAATATCTTTAAAAAGTATACCGCGGTATGGGAAGCTTTTCTTGCTATCATTGTGGGATTTTTTATTGGTGGCCTTGTAATCAACTGGTCGGGATTCAATGCAATTGCTGCTATCTTAAGAATGCTTGAAGGCGGCTTTGGATCAGACTATTACTTAACGACCACTCTAACCAGATCGATTCCTATCATTTTCGCCGGATTTGCTGCTGCACTGGCATGGGGGTCCGGTTATCCCAGTCTTGGCGCTTCAGGCCAGATGATCCTTGGAGCGATGATTTGTTCACAGATTGCCATTAGTATAGATGGACCCGCTTTAGTGATCATAGTCTTATCAATCCTGGGGGGAATGATAGCCGGGATGGTATATTCGTTCATATCCGGGTGGATAAGCGACAGGTTCCAGATCTATCTTCTGATCATTACTCTTATGATGAATTACATCGCGGATAATATCGCCTCTTATTTTACACATTATTTCATCAAAGACCCATTTGGCTTGGATTCATCTGCTATCCAAACCCAGAAGATAGAAGTTGGGTACCTGCCCCGTATTTTTAGTGATTTCACTACACACTACGGATTTATCATCGCGCTCATTCTTGGGGGAATTCTATGGTTTATTAAATATCGAACAGTTTTCGGCTATAGGGCAAGAATGGGAGGATTGAATGCTTTATTTGCTGAATATGGTGGGTTGAACAGCAAAAAAATGATGTGCGGTGTTCTCCTTCTGAGTGGTGCCATGGCTGGCCTGGGTGGTGCCTGTGAGGTGCTTGGAACGCGCTTTCGATATGTCAACGGGATGATATCGTCTTCCGGTTATGTTTGGACTGGAATTATTGCTTCTTTGATCGCGAACAACCATCCCATCGGGATTGTATTCAGTTCAATCTTTCTTGCAGGCTTAACCACAGGGGGTAGCGCGGTTGAGCGAAGTATGAGTGTGCCTAGCGAGGTGTCCGCAATTATCCAGAGTATTATTACGTTGCTGATGACTTCAAAGTTTATTGTTTCATATAGACATGGAAAATTTGGTACATTAAAAAAGATTTATTCAAAAACAGCAAAGCGATTATTATCCATAAACCCAGGCAGGGTGGAAAACAAATGAAGATCAACACAGAATTTATCGCTGTATTAATCAATTCAACTATTCGAATGACATCACCTATACTACTTGCCACTCTGGCGGCAGCCCTTTGTTCAAAGGTTAAGTTATTTAATATCGCGCTTGAAGGCGCGATGATTTCCGGCGCTTTTTTCAGCATCCTCGCGAATGATTACACAGGTAGCGTCTGGGTTTCGATTCTGGCGGGATCACTTGGTGGTTTGGCCGTGTGTGCTATTGTTGGGCTGCTGGTTATTCAATTTAATGCATCTGAAGTTGTTGCGGGTTTAATTGCCAACACTCTCATGACAGCTTCAACAACATATTTACTTTACCTATTTTTCAACACCAAAGGGGTGTATACAAGTCTTGATCTTGTTGATCTACCCAAAGTCTCACTACCGTTGATCAATAGGCTGCCGATACTCGGAACGATTTTATCCAATCTAACCATCCTTGATTATTTTGCATACTTTTCTGCTGTTGGAATTTATATTTTTCTATATAAAACCATTGTCGGTTTTCGGCTCCGCGCAGTAGGGATCAATAAAGAAGCAGCAAAAAGCCTGGGAACGCCAGTTAACAGATATCAATTTCTAACCATTAGTTTATCGGGGTTACTCTGTGGTCTTGGCGGTTGTTTACTGTCGATGGGAACCGTTACGCTTTTCATTGAGGGGATCACATCAGGGAGAGGTTATATTGCGCTGGCTGCGAACGCGGTAGGGCAATCACACCCCCTGGGAGTTCTGCTATCTTGCGCGTTTTTTGGTGCGACACAGGCATTGGGAAATGTATTGCAAAATACAGATCTAAAAACACAAATTACCTCTTCTATACCGTATCTGTCGACTATTCTTGTGCTGATCGTGTATTCCATTTACATGAAGTGGAAAAACAATAGAACCAGAAATGTTGGAAATTAGAGGGAGTTATTTCTGGGATTGTTTAGGTAAAGGAAAATGAGAATTCTTCATATATCCGACATCCATTACAGGGAGTACTATGAACCTGTTAATGAAGGTTACCTAGGTGTTGTTTATGGAATGACTTCCCCTTTAGTACATCTTGAAAAATGTTTTTCCAGTATCAGTTTATCCAATATAGATGGGGTTGTAGTTACAGGAGATTTAACGGAAAAAGGATCAAAAAGAGATTATCAACTTCTTAAATCTTTTTTTATCAAACATATTGGCAATTTACCAATTCTTGTAGCTCTCGGTAATCATGATGATAAAAGAGCCTTTCGAGAAGGATGGTGTAATCAATATTCAATCCTGGGAAAGGATGTTCCATATAATAAAACGGTCGAAATTGAAGATAAACTCTTCATTTCAATTGATAATGCCAATACTCTGTACTCTAATGGCGGCTTCACAACTGAACAGATAGAATGGTTGGAAGGTATCTTAAAAGAAAAATACCGGAAGGAAATTATTCTCATTTTTCATCACAACTTGATCTCTGTGCAGAAAGGTATCCCCGCAGCTGATCCTATTGAGGATTTTATCGAATTGGTCTCCAAATATCACATTCAAGCATTGCTTTGCGGGCATACGCACTACCACTACCAAGGATTAATCGGGAATATCCTCTATTCGACTGCTCCAAGTATGTCTTTTAGAGGTCATAATGAAGCTGAAGATGGGATCGTCAAGTTTGAAGAATTTCCAGGCTTTCAAATTTGTGAATTTTCATCGCAAGGAATTAAGATAACACCCTTCTATCTTGAAAAAGAACCACGATTTATACAATCTATTATTATAGGAGAAATTAATATTTAAAGATTTTTCCATTGTAAAATAATTAATAACTGGATTCTTTGCCTTTTGTGCGTACGCTTCCCTTTGTGAAACTTGCCTTGGTACCATGTCTTTGTAAACAGACATAAAATGAAAAGTCCACTATAGTTTTGCGGAAGGTCTTTTTATGTCAGATGATTAATAAGCCTTTGGTCAATTTCTCTATAGCGGTTTAATCTTTGAATTTAAAAAATTTTTCTAATTAGTACCTTTGAGTCGCCTTTCCCGGTGCAATTTGGGTGCAATTGGGATGGAACAGGGTGGACACAATGGACAGTTTTTATCCTTTTCTGTGGGCAGAATGGATACAATGGACGCTGTACTACTGCGTGGACATGCTGACAACTGACTCTTAATCAGTAGGCTTATAAACCAATTTAAGTCGTCTTTCCCGTTTGATATTCCCAGCGCAATTCTGGTGAAAAAACGGTGGAAACAATGAACCACTCATTCGGGTGGCATCTACGATACTTCCTGCGATCTCCCCTACAGGACTCCCTTTGGTCGTAGGTATTCATCCCTGCGTGTATGCTACACGTATATACGTCCTGTGAACCATTCGTTCCTAGGGAACGAATCCTTTTTATTTAAAAAGTGTCGGGTTTTGTCGGGTTCTGTCGTAGCTCTCTGCAGGAGCAGAGAGCGGAGATACTCCACCTACGATGGCATCCAGTCATCGCAAGGTGGGGTATATAAACCTTCAACAATAAACCTCACTCCTCCATTCATTTCCGATAATTCCTGCATAAAATAGAACAATGACACACTATATAGTAGCTCTTTGCAGGAGCAGAGAGCGGAGACGTGTACAGAGCGTAGCGTGGTGTACCCTGCCGCGGCGGCTTCAGGTCGCCGAAGGGTAGGGTATATAAACCTTATATAATGAACTTACTCCTCAATTCTTTTACGGTAATCCCTTCACCAAAAAGAGAAATGACACACCTTTTTGCAGCTCTCTGCAAGAGCAGAGAGCAGCAATCTCACGCTTTTACAGACACTTAACTTAAGTCAGATGAACCCTTAAGTGAGAGATCGCCGCGTACTTACCAGTATGCTTCGCAATCGGGCTAATGCCCTCCTCGCGATGACATTGCCTTGGAGGATGTCATTTCCCAATGGTATGCTGCGCAATACCCAATGGGTTGTTGATAACTCGCAAGGTGTTAATTTACGAAGTGCTTCATGTGGGTGGAAAACGCCATGTTCTCCCACCAATTGAACTGATAAAATAAAAGAATTAAAATGGTTCATAGCCTACATTTTATTGAAACAGTATGACTGGTAGAATAAATTTTCAAGCATGGCAATTATTGAGATACTAACGATTGGCACCGAGTTATTATTAGGCGAGATACAGGACAGCAATTCCCGGTATCTCGCTAAAGCACTTAACCAGGCAGGATTGGACGTTTACCGCATCAGCACGGTTGGCGACAATATTGCCAGAATTCAAGCGGCAATTATTGAGGGGCTCGCGCGCAGTGATATCGTCATCACCAGCGGCGGGCTGGGGCCCACAGTTGATGACCCAACCCGAGCAGCGGTTGCCAAAGCCCTGAATAAAAAATTGGTATTTCATGAAACATCATGGACGCAGATCAAAAAGCGCTACAAGCTCTATGGTCGAAAGCCCACGGAAAACAACAAACGCCAGGCATTTCTACCAGAATCAGCCACGCCGATAGAAAACCCGGTCGGCACAGCGCCCGGTTTTATCGCAGAAAAAGGTGAGCAAGCAATCATCTGCCTGCCGGGGGTGCCTGCTGAAATGCAGTTGCTGTTCGAAAAATCAGTCCTGCCATACCTGCGAAATAAATACATACAGCAACAGATTATCCTTTCAACAATCGTTCATACTGCCGGAATGGGAGAATCTCAAATCGATGAGCTGATATCTGATTTAGAAAAGATGGACAATCCAACCGTTGGGTTAGCCGCGCACGCCGGTCAGGTAGATATCCGCATCACAGCCAAAGCCAACTCGAAGAGGGAGGCAGAAAACCTGCTTGCCCCTATTGAGAACACATTACAAGAAAGACTGCAGGATTATATATATGGGGCGGATGACACAACTTTTGGGGAAGCCATAAAAACCCTGTTGAAACACAAAGGGATTCGTCTATTGATTGTGCCCGTGCAAATGGATGCGGCATTGGTTGAACGATTGCAAAAAGATGGACTAGCGCAAGTCCTTCCCTCAGCAGGTGAAGACTTGAATGAACTGGAAACTAAATCTAAAAAATTGTACAATGACTACCAAGGCAACGCAATTCTTGTGGTCAAAGAAGTTGATGACAAGACCATTAAAAAGTTACAATTAACATTATTATTTAAAGATACACAAATCAAAAAAGAATATCTTTTCGATGGACATGAAATGATGCTTGCCCAATGGGAATACAACAAAATTCTCGGTTTTTTACACAAAACCTTTTTAAAGCTAAAGGAGTGAAATGAAGACAGTCGATATCATTCTCAAGAATGCCATTGTGCTGACAATGGACGAAAATTTATCAAAATATATGAATGGCGCTGTGGCGATTGCAGGCGACTCAATCGCTGCTGTGGGAAGTGAGAAAGAAATCACCAGCGCTTATTCTGCCAAAAAGACAAAAGATTGCGGCGGTAAAGTATTGATGCCTGGTTTTATCAACGCCCATACACATATTGCGATGAACCTCATCCGCGGTCTTGCCGATGATCTGCGCCTGGATGTCTGGCTGCTGGGTTATATCATGCCCGTGGAACGGGAGTTCGTCACACCCGATTTCGTGCGGCTGGGTACAAAACTTGGCTGCGCTGAACTTATTCGCACAGGCGTAACCTGTTTCGCAGATATGTATTATTTTGAAGAAACTGTGGCAGAAGCAACAGCCGAAATGGGCTTGCGCGCAATCTGCGGCCAATCAGTAATGAAATTTCCCAGTCCAGATGCTCATTCCTATGAAGAATCACTGGAAGCAGCGCGCCGATTCATTGAAAAATGGAAGGAGCATGCTTTGATTGTGCCTGCAATTGCACCCCACGCTCCCTACACCTGCCCGCCGGAAATCCTGCATGCAGCGACACAGCTTGCTCTGGAATATGACGTTCCTTTACATACACATATTGCAGAAACCGCCGAAGAAGTCGAAAATATGCGCAAGCAATCCGGAATGCCGGTTGTGCCTTATGTTAAAAAACAAGGTGTCTTTGAAGCCAAGACGATTGCAGCCCACTGTGTACACATTGACGAAGGCGAGATGCGCACCCTGCAACACTCCAACGTAGGGGTAGCGCATAATCCTTCTTCCAATTTGAAACTCGCATCCGGTGTTGCCCCAATAAAAAGAATGATGGAACTTGGTTTGAATGTTGGCATTGGGACGGATGGCAGCGCTTCGAATAATGACCTGGATTTCTTTGAAGAAATCCGTTTAGCAAACTTTTTATCGAAAGGCACCAGTGGAGACCCGACAGCACTACCAGCTCGTCAAACTCTCGAGATGGCAACAAGCATGGGCGCAAAAGCTATCCATATGGGAGGTCTAATCGGTTCTATTGAAGCAGGCAAGCGGGCAGATGTGATTCTGATTAACCTGGACACTATACATAACAGCCCACATTTTAGACATAGCGACAATAGTGTATATGCACAAATTGTATATGCAGGAAAGTCCACAGATGTGACGGATGTTATGGTGAACGGGAAATGGTTAATGGTTGACCAGAAAATCAGTTGTGTGGATGAGAAGGCACTTATTACTGAAAGCCAGGAATATGCCCGAAAAATTGATGCTTTTATTATTAAACGGGAGAAATCGGTACTGTCAAAGCTGATTGCTGTTGGCGGGGCAAGCCAAGAAGAGAGTTATGAGGTTCAGGTAAAGGTCGCTATTGATGACCCAAAGAAAATACTAAAGAAACTATCTGACCCCGAAATCCAAATGATACGCAAACGTCACTATCGTGAGTATGATACTTATTTTAAATTCACCGGGACTGAAGGCAACCGCATCCGTTTTCGCGAGGATCATTTTGTGGAAGAAAATGGGGAAGTATCAAAGGTAAGGTCACGTCTGACACTTATCGGCCAAACGCATGAGGATCATTATCCCAGAGACATATTACTTTCGCGCAGCCGTTATCTGGCGCCCGCCAGTCAAAGCTTGCGATTCTATCGCGAATATTTCAAACCCAACCAGGAAATTGAAATAGAAAAGGAAAGACTTCGTTATCTGGTGAATTTTAGGGGTGAAGAATTTTTTATCAATATTGATCATATGAAAAAGCCAGACCTGGGCCATTTTCTGGAGATTAAAGCGCGAACCTGGAGTGAAAAAGATGCCAAAGAGAAATCGAAAATAATTGTCGAGTTGATTGAATTCCTGGGTGCATCCAAGGGTGAAGAAATCTGTAAGGATTATATTGAGATAATTGAAGAAACCAGTGATAAAAACGGATGCTGACACCCAACCCCACGGCTTTAAAGATACACTTTATCGCTTCCGAAGCAGAACCGTTTGCAAAAGCTGGCGGACTGGGAGACTATGCAGGTTCCCTGCCACTTGCATTAAGGGAGCTGTCTGCAAATGCTACAAACCAGCAGATTGATATTCGCTTAACGATTCCTTACCACAGCAGCATTGAAGCTGATAATTTTTCAATTAAGAAAATTTGCGACCTAAAAATAGACACGCAAGAGCGCAAAAGTGAAGGGGAAGCGTTCTTGACTACAATTAACGGTCTTCCCTGCTACCTTATTTCCCAAAATTCCCCACCCTATATGAACGATAGTGTTTATTCTACTGATGCGATCATGGATGGGGAAAAATATATATTTTTCTCACTGGCAAGTTTGGAGTTATTGCGAAAAATCCAATGGAAAGCAGACATAGTACATGCCAATGATTGGCATACAGCGGTAGCAATTTATTACCTGGCTTTGACCAGAAATAAAAATCATTTGCTAAAAAACACCAAGACCCTGCAAACCATTCATAATTTACCTTTCATGGGCGAAGGCACACAGCCCGTCTTGAAAAAATATAATCTGCCCCTTTTGGAAGACCCTGATTTACCATTGTGGGCTCGACAGCTTCCCTTTGCGCTCGGGCTGGCCAAGGCCGATGAAATTGTGGCAGTCTCTCCAACCTATTCACAAGAAATACGGACAGCAGCTTTTGGAAATGGGCTGGAAAAATTCCTGGAAAAGAGAAAAGAGGACATATCCGGCATATTGAATGGGATTGATATAAAGAAATGGAATCCCGCGCAAGACCAACTGATCGAACGCTGCTATACATCAGAAAATCTGCAGGCACGCAAAGAAAATAAGAGAGCGATTCTATCCATTTTATCGCTCAGCATAGACGAGGATTTACCACTACTTATCATGGTCAGTAGGCTGGATCGACAGAAAGGCATTGAACTAATACTGGACGGACTGCATTCTTTAAAGGAGCTTGCGTGGCAGGCAGTATTACTTGGAACAGGAAATACAAATTTAGAGAATGCCTGTTTTGCTCTTGAAAATGATATGCCGGACCGTGTTCGAGCAGTTATGAGATTCGATAAAAAGTTGGCTCATCAATTGTTCTCAGCTGGAGATATCCTGATGATGCCGTCGTTATATGAGCCCTGCGGAACATCACAAATGATTGCCATGCGTTACGGCTGCATCCCGGTCGCCACTTCAGTTGGGGGCTTAAAAGACTCAATAACAAATGAAAGCGACGGAACAAGAACCGGCTTCCTGTTCGAGAAACATACAACAAAAGCATTCTTAAATTGTTTACGGAGAGCATTAGGACTTTTCAATAGAAAAAAAGTATGGCAAAACATACAAAAACGTGCAATGGAAGAAGACTTCTCGTGGAAGAGATCAGCGGAAAGATATTTAAAATTGTATTTGGGACTGCATAAACAATTAAAACAACCACAATATAAGAAATAAAGGACTTTTTAAAGACGGATAACATTCTTATGGAGCTTAGAGAGGCCCAAGTATGAAATTTGGACGATCTTCAGGAATATTATTGCATATTTCCAGTTTGCCAAATGCAGATGGCATCGGCGATCTGGGCCCTGAGGCCTACCGATTTATTGACTTTCTTGCACGTACGAATACAAAACTATGGCAAATCTTACCGCTTAATCCTACCGGGTACGGCAACTCCCCCTACCAAGGTTTGTCGGCTTTTGCTGGAAATCCCCTTTTCATTAATCTCAATATGCTTATTAAAGAAAAACTATTGAAAGATGAAGATTTAGAAAAGAGACCGCGGTTTCCCACAAGGACAGTGGATTTTTCCAAGGTAATTGCCTGGAAAACTCATGTTCTGAATCTAGCCTTCAAGAGCTATAAGCAAAGTCCACCGAATGAAATCCAAAATGGATTCTTGGATTTTCAGGAATCAAATCAGAACTGGCTGGATGACTTCACGACCTTCATGACCGCACGGATTAAATACAATTTGGTTTCGTGGAGCAAGTGGCCTAAATCCTTACGTGTCAGGGAAGAAAAAGCAATCACTAACTTCAAGCACAAACATACCTATGATATTGAGAAAAATGCTTTCTTTCAATATCTATTTGCCCGCCAGTGGCAAACATTTAAAAAATACGCCAACGATAAAGGTATAAAAATCATTGGTGACATCCCAATTTTCGTAGGATATGACTGTGCCGATGTTTGGTCTCACCCGGAACTCTTCTTTTTAGATGCAAAAATGAAGCCCACAGTTGTTGCGGGAGTCCCACCGGATTTTTTCTCAGAAACAGGCCAGCTTTGGGGTAATCCGCTTTTTGATTGGGCAAAACACAAGAAAAATGGTTATCAGTGGTGGATAGAAAGGATTAAACAAACTCTGGCACTAGTAGATATTGTGCGGCTAGACCATTTTCGCGGCTTTGCAGGATATTGGGAAATTCCAGCTGATGCAAAAACTGCCGAAATAGGCCGCTGGGTCAAGGGTCCAGGTATTGACTTTTTTGGTGTTGTAAAAAAAGCCATCGGTGACCTGCCTTTCATCGCAGAGGATCTGGGTGTCATTACACCTGATGTAATTGCTATGCGAAAAAAGTATAAATTACCCGGTATGAAAATTCTGCAATTCGGATTTGACGGCGACCCCGATCATGAATTTCAGCCGCATAATTACACTATTGACTCTGTTGCATACACCGGTACACACGATAACGATACCACTATCGGCTGGTATAAAAGTGCTTCCATTTTAACGCAGCTTCATTTACAGGAATATTTAAACCATCATCGCGGAAATGTCGCCTGGGAAATGATTCGCATACTTTGGTCCTGTGTGTCAATCTATGCAATTGCACCTATGCAGGACTTCTTAAAATTAGGGAATAAAGCCAGAATGAACTATCCGGGAAGCTTAACCGGTAATTGGTTGTGGAGAATGAAACCGAATGCGATTAACAACAAGCTGGAAAGATGGTTGACAAGGATTAATTACCTCTACCGAAGAGATTAAACCTAATTATTTCTTTTTGACTGTATTCTTAACGACGCAACCAATATTCCTACAAGGATCAAGCACCCACCCGTAATTTCTTCGTTTACAGGTTTTTCACCCAGAATAAACCAAGCCAGCAAACTTGAGCCAATGGGTTCACCCAATAGAGCAATAGATACATATATAGCTGGTAAATATCCTAAAGCCCAATTAAAACATGAATGCCCAATAACTTGGGGTATGAGTGCCAATAAGAAAAATAAAAAGTAAGCGGCAATGGAATAACCGAATAGAGGTTCACCTTTCACAATTGCGATGACAATTAGAAATACTGCCGCAATTCCATAAGCAGAAAATGTATAGCTTGCCAATGAGAGCGTCCTTCTTATGGTTCTGCCAATTATGACATGACCCGCAAAGAAGAACGCTCCGCACAATGCCATAAGGTTGCCGAGATATCCTCTCTCACTGAATAAAAAAGTAAGGCGGCTGCATGTGGGTATTAAACCAATCCACTCACAATTTCCGCTAATTGAAATTAATAGCGTGCCCCCAAGGGCAATCAGCAAGCCCAAAATAATACGTAATGAAATCCTTTCCTTCAATACCAGTGGGGAGATTAAAGATACCCATAAAGGTGTAGAAGTCACCAACACAACTGAACTAGCAACTGTTGTAAATTCGAGAGAGGTAATCCAACTGGCGAAATGCAGTGCAAGAAAAAAGCCGGTAAGTATCATTAAAACAATATGACTACGAGATAATTTTTGCCGTTCTTGTTTGATTGTTTTTAATGAAAATGGAATTAATAATATCGTCGCAAATGCCATTCGATAAACGGCAATGATCAAAGAAGGGACATCTGTTTGAGCAAAACGGATAAATATTGAAGCGGTTGAGACCGATATTACTCCGATTATAAGGATCAGCGCAGAATTAATCACAGGTGCTTTTTTCATACTTGAAATAAAAATAATTAATAAAGATTATCAGTATAGACTAAATGGATTCAAACACAATTTGAAATTGAAAGAAATCTGAGCGGGTGCCAGCACCTATTGCCTGCGAGCGTATAAGGCAGCGCCAATTATTCCTGCCTGATTGAGAAATTGGGCAGGCAATAATTTCGCACTGGTGCTCAGATGGGGGAAGAATTTCGCATGATTTTTGCTGACACCACCTCCAATAATAATCACATCCGGATTTACCAGGTATTCCAGAGTATCCAGATACTCTTGCAACCGTTTTGACCAATTTTTCCATCCCAATTTCTTTTTTTTGCGTACCATATCCGAAGCACGTTTCTCTGCGTCTTTTCCACGAATTTTGAAATGACCCAATTCTGTATTGGGGAGAAGTTGGCCCTTCATGAAAACAGCTGACCCGATGCCCGTTCCCAAAGTTAGAAGGACAACAATCTTATCCTTGTAATCCTTTCCAGCACCAAATGTCATCTCCGCCAATCCAGCCGCATCTGCATCATTAAGTGTGTAGACTTTCAAGCCCGTTTTCTGGCTTAATAAGGAATCAACGTCCGTGCCAATCCATTTCTTATTGATATTCGCTGCTGATAAGGCAACACCGTCCTTGATAATAGCTGGAAAACCACATCCAATCCGCCCTTTCCAACCAGACTGCATTACAATTTTATTAACTGTCTTGGCAACGTCTCGCGGTTTGGATTTTTCTGGCGTAGCTATACGAATGCGTTCACTGACCAATTCACCCTTGTTTACATCTACAACCGCTCCTTTAATACCTGAACCACCGATATCTATACCCAAGACTTTCATTGTTAATCTCCTGATATTCTCTTATTGACATGAGCTAGATTGGTGCTGCTCATATGTCTCCGAAAAAATGTGCGTACCAGATTCATCACAACCTGAATGAAAATAATAGTAGTTCTTCTCTGCAGGGAATGCCACTGATGTCAATGTAGACAAATCCACACTGCAGATTGGGGTTGGTGGCAGACCATAATTCACATATGTATTATGGAGAGAATTTATCTGCATGTCAGATGGAGTTAATGGGGTTTTCCACCAACTTTCTGTACGCTGGTCGTAGCCAATTGCATACTGCACAGTAGGATCACTTTGTAATTGCATCCCGACATCAAGTCTGTTTAAAAATACAGATGCAATAGTCGAACTTTCCTCACCAATAACCGCTTCACGCTGAACAATAGATGCCAGGATCAAAGCCTGATATGGATCCAAACCCTGTTTCTCGAAGGCATTAATTACCGCTAGTGTGAATTGTGCTTCAAGCGCGTCTAATATTTGCTGCAGAAAATCCTGAACAATAACATCCCTGCGCACTTCATACTTGCCTGGTAACAATAAACCTTCTAGACTGTCCACCTGACTAAACACATCAGGCAAGTGCAGTCCCTGGGGATTATTAATTAAATCCAGGAATTCTTCTGCTGGTATCATAAGACCAGAAGTTGGCAGAAGTGCAGCGATTTCTTCGGCTCTCAACCCCGGTAAAATGATGAAATCAACATCCTCAGGAGTGGGGTCAATGAATGCCTGCGCAATTTCAACCGCATTCATACTACCAGTGAGCTGATAATTGCCCGCCTGTAAAGAGCGATCAATACCTGCATAAACAAGAAAGTCAAGGAATGCTGTACTATCCCTTATAAGCCCTGTTTCCTTAAGCCGGATGGCGACATCAAAAGCTGTTTCATCTAACTTAATCTTAAATTCTACAGTAGTTTGTGATGTATCTATAGGCTCAATCAAATCCCGATAATTCAGGAATAAGCGCAAAGAGTAAAGAATAATTTGAGACCGTTCCAATTGATCTGAAGGATTATCAAAGGTTCTTTTAGCTAATTCCAGCAGGAAACTACTCGCGGTAAAACCCAATAATGCACAAAAAAGGATTGATGAAAAAATAACAAGTAACAAGATAAGGTTAAATTTTCGATTCATACTACTGTTCTTTCATTTATCATCTCTATCTTGATGAACATCTAAATAGGACTGGAGAATGAGAGTCGCCGCAATCTCATCCAGGTGACCACGCCTCTTTTTACGGGAGACACCCATTGCTATGCGGGAAGCCCTAGCTTTGGATGTTGTACCTTGCTCATCCCAGAAATCTAAAGGAATGTTAATCTTTTCATTTATTGCTTGCGCTAAGCGTATAGCATGCCTACCCGACAAATTCGGTTTTCCTTCTTCATCCAATGAAACACCCATCACAATACGTTTTACTGAATATTTCCCAATCAAGTCAACGATCTTCTGTGCATTTGTTTCCCTGGAGACATGTTGAATCACCATAAGTGGATTTGCAATGGCCCCACTTAAATCGCTAATAGCAATACCAATGCGTTTTTCCCCGGGGTCTATCGCCAAGATTCGATTACTATCAAGAGCCTGCATTTTTTCTGTCATTATCATCCAGCTATTGATGGAAATTATAGAATATTCTGGCTCATGTGAAAAGTGAATCTGCTAATTTTTAACCCGATGGGTATTTTTATTCCGTTATCTGAATTGCTTTTTTACACTCATATTTTGATAAATGACAACATGGGGACTTCATCCGCTATAATTAGCAATATAAATAATTTGAAAAGGGGCTTCCAATGAATAGAATTGCAACCATAATGTTATTAATCCTTTTGATCAGCCTGGCATGCAAATTACCACTTGAGCCTTCATTGACCTTTGAAGAAGAAGTGGCAACAAAAGCTGCCATTGCTCTCACAGGTACTGCAGAGAGCCAGCAAGGTCAACCACTTACTGACCAAACGGTTTCTCCGCCAACCATCACCGCAAAACCGGATCAAGAATCAGCAACCTTTACACCAACAGTTTCTACTGAAGACCCAAAACTTAATTTAGGTCAGCCGGATTGGATAGATACACTAACAACGGGAAATAGTTTTGGACTTGACCCAGGAGGTACCACGACCTATTACACTTTAATTAAAGTAGAAAACGGCAAACTGGTCATGACTCGAGACACCGCCTTGGTTGGTAAGACCTGGCAGTTGGCTTATCCACGACCGAAAGATTTTTACCTAGAGGCAAAATTTGAGAATGGCACCTGCTCTGGCGATGACCAGTATGGTCTGGTTTTTCGTGCCGATAATTACACAGATAGCTTTGCGTATTACTTCATTATTACATGTGATGGGCATTATGATTTACTAAAACAAACCACTAGTGGATCAGCGCTATTACTTAATTGGAAAACCTCAGATGAAATCCACAAAGGTTCTAACCAAACAAATATATTGGGAATTTGGGCAGATGGATCAATCATTAGAATGTATGCCAACGGTAAACTATTGAAAGAAATCAATGATGATTCACTATTAAACGATGGGCATATAGGGCTATTCATTGATGCTAAAAAGACCGCTGGTTTCACTATTAAAATGGATGAAATCTCATATTGGAATTTACCGTAAATATTACATAAACAATAACACCGTACGAGAAGAGAAGAAAGAACTTAATTTGGACATCACCGCTTTCAATAAAAACCAAAATAATGTAATTAAGGCTCCTGTTCAATCAAAGATATTCCTTCAGGGACCTTTCGGAAGCGGGAAGACTACTGCAGGAATCGCACGTCTAAACCACCTAATACAAAATGGTGTTCCTGCCCAAAATATTCTGGTATTCGTCCCACAAAGGACACTGGCTGAGCCATTTTTTCGATATGTCCGCAGTCAAGCATTTCCTCCCGGTGTTATTCCCACAATAACTACTTACAACGGATTAGCTCGAAGAATGATCGCTCTTTTCTGGCCGATTATTGCACGAAAAGCCGGTTTTAAAAACATAGCTTCTTTTCCAAGATTTCTAAATATAGAAACCGCGCAATATTATATGGCTGAAGTGACAAATGAATTTTTCGACCGTGGATATTTTTTGGGCATTTCTATTGACCCCAACCGGTTACTTAGTCAGATCCTGGATAACTTGAACAAAGCAGCGGTTGTAGGGTATCCATTTACCGATACCGCAAAAATATTAAAATCCGCTTGGGCAGGTGAACCCGGTCAAGAGAACATATATGAGCAAGCGCAGGAATGCGCAGTAGCATTCCGGTCATTCTGTCTTAAAAATGACCTCCTTGACTATTCACTGCAAATAGAGGTGTTTCATCAATTCTTACGTCATGAGGACTTATTCAAGAACTACTTTTTTCATAATTACCAGTATCTCATCGTTGATAACCTTGAGGAAGATGTGCCTATCTTCCATGATTTCTTATTAGATGCATTACCGCAATTGAAATCAGCTCTTTTAATATATGACGAAAGCGGGGGATTTCGTACATTTCTAGGGGCTGACCCAGTTAGTGCGCTGCGGCTTAAAACCATTTGTGAAAAAATTATTGATTACATTGAGCCTTTCAATTTATCTAAACCAATCAATTCTTTTAGAACCGCTTTGCTTACAAGCATCGATTTTGAAAAAAAACCTAATCTGAATCTCAAAATAAAAAGAGGGTTCACACATCAAGACTGCCGATTTTATCCGCAGATGATTCAAGATGTTTGTGAAAAAATTAAAGCAATTATCATTGAGAAAGATATTACCGCTCAAGAAATCGTGGTACTTGCGCCATATCTTTCCGACTCATTACGGTTTTCGTTATTTAACGGACTGAAAAACATAGACATTCCCGCTTATTCTTCTCGTCCTTCACGAACACTGCGGGACGAACCATCCATCCAATGCTGCCTAACTCTAGCTAAACTCACAAACCCACAATGGGAATTAGCGAGGACTCGTTATGATTTGCGGAATGCAATACTGGTATCAATTCACGACATTGACATCATCCGAGCAGATTTAATTGTGAGCACCCTGCTGCAATCAAAAAAGGAATTGAGAGCGTTTGATACCTTGATGCCTGAAATGCAAAAAAGGATATCCTACAGGATCGGAGAAAAATATGATCAACTCAGGGAATGGATCGAAAATCGTCAATCCGAAGACCCACTACCGCTGGACGTTTTTATCAGCCGGATGTTTGGTGAACTGCTTTCACAATCAGGATTTGGATTCCACAACGATCTTGATGCTGCCTCTAGGGTTGCGCAATTAATTGCATCCATAAAAGAGTTTAGAAAGCTGCATTCACAATCGGATGAGTTCAATAACCTAACTATAGGAGCAGAATACATTCGAATCCTTGAAAAGGGATTAATCGCATCACAATATATACCCACATATGTTGAACACTCTCAGGACGCTGTATTTATTGCACCGGCTTTTACCTTTCTTATGTCCAATAGATCTGCAGCCATCCAGTTCTGGCTGGACATTGGTAATATGGGTTGGTGGGAACGGCTTGACCAGCCCCTCACTCATCCTTATGTTTTGAGCAGGCAATGGGAAACAGGTAAAAAATGGACAGATGCCTATGAATTTTCCGCAAATCAAAAATCCTTAAAGAGGTTGATAGGCGGCTTGCTCACACGCTGCACAGGTCACGTTTACCTATATAGTACCGGCATGAATGAAAGCGGGAGTAACCAGCGAGGACCTTTGCTACGTTCTCTACACACATTACTTAAACAAATTTACAAAATGGAACAAACACCCAGTGTTTAAACCTCGCCCAGCACAAGAAGAGATTATTAACTATAGAAAAGGCCGTATGGGAGTATCAGCAGTGCCAGGCAGTGGTAAAACCCACACGCTATCCTATCTTGCTACTAATTTGATCGCAAATGACTTTGTTAAAGATGACCAAGAGGTATTGATCGTTACATTAGTCAATTCTGCAGTTGACAATTTCGCTCAGAAAATCGCCGTCTTCATGCAAGAATTTGGGTTGCTTCCTCATTTCGGTTACCGTATACGCACCTTGCATGGATTGGCACATGACATTGTGCGAGAAAAACCAGAACTGGTAGGACTAGAGAATCGTTTCCAAATTGCTGACGAGCGTGCAACTAATGATATCTTGAACGAAGTTGTTCGAAATTGGATATCAACCCACTCGGATTTGCTTATTCAATATACAAAACCTGAAAAAGACTTGAAGAACTCATATATTAAAAAACAATGGCACGAGCTGTTAGTCAATCTGGGAAACGCCTTTATTCGTCAGGCAAAAGACCTGCAGGCAATGCCAATAAATATCCGCGCATTATTGGATAAATATCATTCCGGGCTCCCTTTGCTGGAAATGGGTTATGAAATCTATCGAGATTATCAAAACGCATTACATATTCGAGCCGCTGTAGATTTTGAGGATTTAACCAGACTGGCTTATAAGATTCTCAAAATGGACAAGGAATATTTAGAACGTTTACGAAAACGCTGGCCATGGATCTTGGAAGATGAAGCACAGGATAGCAGCGAACTTCAAGAAAAAATACTGCGATTATTAGTAGGGAAAGATGGAAACTGGGTTCGTGTAGGCGATCCCAACCAGGCGATTTTTGAAACCTTCACAACCGCGGACCCAAAGTTCCTGCGCGATTTCCTTAAAGAAAAAGGAGTTCTAGCCAAAAATTTGCCTAATTCAGGTCGTTCAACCCGAAGCATCATCTCTCTCGCAAATCAGCTTATCAAATGGACTAGCGAACATAGTGTCCCTGAGTTACAAAGCGCACTGACAACCCCATTTATTGAAATGGTGCCATCTGGAGATCCACAACCCAATCCCACGAACAACCCCGAAGCAATCCACTTAGTATTAAAAAAATATAAACCTGATGCAGAAATTAGAACAGTTTCTACCTCCATCAAAAACTGGCTGCAGGAGCATCCTGAAGATACTGTAGCAGTGCTCGTTCCACGAAATTACCGAGGAGCTGAAATCGCAGACGCGTTAAAAACCAAAAATGTGGAAACAATCGAGTTACTCAAAAGCAGTACAGCAACTAGGCAGTCTGCCATGAAACTCGCAAAAATTCTACAATTCTTCGCTGACCCAATTAATAAAGCCAATCTATCGAACCTCTTTAAAGCACTTTATCAAGATAAATACAACGAACCAGAAGATAAACTCTCCTTCAAACATCTTTGCTCTAACCTTAAAAAAGTTGTTCAAATTGAAAATATTCTATTCCCCTATTCAGAAGAGGATTGGATGAGAAATTTCAATCCAGAAAATTATCCCAAAACCATCTATAAAGAATTAGCAAACCTTCGAGAATTGATCTTCAAATGGCAGCGAGCATCCTTGCTTCCTATTGATCAATTTATTTTGATCATCTCGCAAGATATCTTTCAAGAACCATCTGATTTAGCTTTATCCCATAAGCTTGCATCCGTTTTGGACATGGCTAAAAAAATTCACCCTGATTGGAGCTTGAATGAATTCGCGCGAGAATTGGATGCCGTTGCGCACAACCGCACAAAGCTGTATGGCTTTTCAGACCAGGATTTGCGTTTTGATCCTGATAGATATAAAGGAAAAGTTGTGGTGGCAACCATCCATAAAGCAAAAGGATTAGAATGGGACCGTGTTTATATCCTTTCAGTGAATAACTATAATTTTCCATCTGCACAAAGTTATGACCATTACATATCGGAAAAATGGTTTGTTAAAGGAGAATTGAATTTAGGAGCAGAAATGATTTCTCAATTAAAGGCATTGTTACTAGGAAACAAGGAGAAATTATTTCAAAAAGAAGGAATTACTACTAATAATGCTAGATTGGATTATTGTGCAGAGAGATTGCGGATGCTCTATGTTGGCATTACACGTGCAAGAAAGGAATTGGTAATCACATGGAACGACGGCAGGCATAGTTATTGTCAAGCCGCGTTACCTTTTGTTGCACTGCAAACATTCTGGGAGAAAAACAATGCCCCTACCACCTGACTTCACCTTCAGCCAAAATAACCTCCAAGACTTTTTAGATTGCGAGCGGCGGTTTGAACTAAGATACCTATTAAAACAAGATTGGCCTGCTGTTGAGAGCAATCCCTATCTGGCACACGAACAACGCATCGAATTAGGAAAACAATTTCACCAACTTATACATCAGCATCAATCTGGCATTGACGCTGTCGACCTAGAAAAGCACATACAGAACCCTGACCTCCTCCATTGGTGGAAAAATTATTTAGCTTACCTTCCTGAGGATATCCCAGAAAAACAATATGCAGAAATTATCCTGGCTATTCCTTTCTGCGAGTATAGAATGATTGCAAAATATGATCTCCTTGCCATCGAGGAAGATCAACGTGCAATAATTCTGGATTGGAAAACGACTTCATTATCAAGACGTCCTAACGGCAGGTATTTACACCACCGAATTCAAACTAAAGTCTATCCATTCATTTTTTCTAAAGCAGGTTCTATTCTTAATAACGGGAATGCTTGGGCACCATATCAAATAAGTATGGTTTACTGGTTCCCAAATTTTCCTCACCAGCCAGAGAATATATCTTATTCAGAAGCACAATTATCCAAGGATCAAGACTTTCTAACAGGGTTGATTGGGAAGATCGTTTCGAGAGACGCCGGTGCTTTTCAACTAACAAGAAATCAACAATTTTGTAAGTATTGTGTTTATCGATCACTGTGTGAACGCGGAATAAAGGCGGGTAACCTGGATGATCAAGAAGAATTTGATTCAGCGACCAATAGTTTCGATTTGGATCAGATTGAGGAGATCGCTTTTTGAGGAAAAAATATCGTCACTGGTTAGAGCCTAAACCAATTCTTATTCCACCTGAATTTAATATAATTTACAAAGACCAACCTTTCTTAGCAGAGGGATTAGCTAGACGAGGAATTTATAATAAAGCACAAGCCCGTGCATATCTGAATCCAGCATTTTATAAACCCCAACCAGTCCAGTCCATGCTCGGTGTTGAAAAAGCTACTGAAAGAATAATCAACACAATCCAAAAGGGGGAAACCATAGGCATTTGGGGGGACTTTGATGTGGATGGGCAAACTGCAACTACACTTTTGGTTTCATCTCTGCGAGCATGCAACGCCAAAGTACAATACCATATTCCTATCCGAGCTACTGAATCACATGGCATCAAAATCCAACCGCTCAAAGATTTCTTGGACAAAGGAATCGATCTATTAATCACTTGCGATACCGGCATCAGCGCTGTTAATGCTATTAATTATGCTAAGGAGAAAGGTGTGGACGTTATCATTACAGACCACCACAACCTTCCTTCTGAATTACCAGACGCCTTTGCCATAGTTAATCCAAAATTATTAGGGAACTCACACCCTCTCAGACACCTCAGCGGCGTGGGAACTGCGTTTCAACTAGCCCAGTGTTTAGAAAAGAACTCTTCCACAGGAAAGAACTATCATGTAGGATTCAATAACGAACAATTATTAGACCTAGTAGCTCTAGGTACAGTCGCCGATGTTTCCCAGTTAATCAAAGAAAATCGTTATTATGTTCAAAAGGGCATAGAGATATTACAAAAAAACACTCGTTTAGGATTAAAAGAATTATTAACTCTCGCAGAGATTGATGCACAAAACATAACAGAGGAAGAGATTAGCTATGTAATCGCGCCGCGCATGAACGCTATCGGAAGGTTGGCTGATGCCAATCCAATGGTGGAATTTCTCACTACAAACGACATATCCGAGGCAAAATTAATTGCAACAAACCTTGAGGGGTTAAATAACCAACGGCGCCTGTTAGTTAATCAAGTTTATCAAGCAGCACTCTCACAGCTCGACAAGAAGCCTTACATAAAGGATCAACCTATCATAATTCTTTCTCACCCGAACTGGCCGGGTGGAGTTATTGGCATTGTTGCCAGCCGTATTGTTGAAAAGTTTCAACGCCCCGTTATCTTATTCACAACCTCACCCGGTGAACTGTCTCGCGGTTCAGCACGGTCAATTGAAGGAATAGATATCCAAAAAGCAATATCCGCACATAATGATTTGCTTGCAAGTTCCGGCGGTCATTCCATGGCTGCTGGATTATCAATCGAACCACATCTATTGCCAGGTTTCCAAAAGGCAATGATAAACACGATCAAAACACTTAGACCAGAAATTCCCTTCCAACCCGATCTACAAATTAATGCATTTATTCCACTGGAAAAAGCAGACGAAAATTTAATGAATTCGCTTAATCAACTAGCACCTTTTGGACCTGGCAACCCCAAGCCTATTTTTGTGAGCCAAAACGTTTATATAAAAAGTCAAAAATATCTTGGAAACTTGAAAGAGCATCTTCAACTGCTCATTGAAGACAGGAAGGGTACTCAGAAAAAAGTAATCTGGTGGCAAGCTCACGATGCAGAGATACCAGAAGCAGATTTTAACCTGGCATATACCGTCCGTTCGCGTGTATTCAAAGGCAAACGCGAAATTCAACTAGAATGGATAGATTGCCAGAAGATAAAAGAAGATCTTATTGAAATTACTAAAAAAACAACTCCAATTTCTATTATCGACCTGAGGCATATCAAGAACCCGAATGAAGCTCTTGTTTCGATCATGCAGAAAAAGGATGCGCTATTTTGGGCAGAGAATATCAAAACATCAGAAATCCACATTTCAAATAGATACAATCTTCAAAATAAATCAACATTAGTGATTATTACAACTCCACCTGATATTAAAAGCCTGCAACTTGTTATTCAATCTGTTTGCCCGGAGAACATATATCTCCTAGGTATTGAAACTTCCTACCACGAACTCAAAAAGTTTATCAAACAACTTGGTGGGTTAATCCAATATGTCATCAAGAAAAAAGATGGATATACCAACATCCGCATGCTAGCTGCAGCAAGCGGACAAACAGAAAGGACTATTCAGAAAGGCTTGGCATGGTTTAAAGCACATGGCGAGATTCAAATACAAGAGTTAGGAGAAGGAAAAGTAAAAATCATCAAAGGAGGAGAAAAAGTCAAAAACCAATTATCGCTAATTGAAGAATCCTTGAGCCAACAACTTGCAGAAACGGCAGCATTTCGAAGATATTACCTAAAGACAGACCCCCATCTTTTGATTGAAAATATTATGTAATAGGTTCCTCTCAATAATCAAATCTTCTAATCAATTATCTCTACTAATTTTGTCCTAATTATTGATATAATGCCCAGCGATGAATGAAAAGATTAACCGACGAGATTTTCTAAAATTCTTCGGTGTCGGTGTGGCAAATCTGACCCTTAATTCGCTTTTTAATCAAACTGAAGCAAAAATCCGCTGCAATCAATACAGAAGAGTGACAGCTGAATCCATAAGTGTTTATCAAGAACCATCAGATAAGAGTAAAATCTTATTCCAGCGATTCCGTGATGAGGTTTTGAATGTTTATAAGACCGTAACTTCGGAAGATGGTCCTGGGTACAACCCTTTTTGGTGCCGCGTTTGGGGTGGATACGTCCACAGCGGATTTATTCAAGCAGTGAAATATCAACTCAATCCCATAAAAGAAATTTTCCCGAGCAAAGGCATGCTGATGGAAGTAACTGTGCCTTTCTCCCAATCATTTCGTCATAGACAGAGTGGTACATGGGAAAAATTCTATCGTCTGTACTACAGCTCAACTCACTGGGTTTTTGGTGTGAAAGAAGGACCAGATGGCAATCCCTGGTATGAAATCAATGATGGATTGGTTGCTCTTTCTTATTATGTGCCTGCAGAACATCTGCGAGAAGTAACCTTTGATGAAATATCCCCCATCCACTCAGAAGTGAATCCCAAGGATAAAAGAATAGAAATATCCATCGCCCATCAAAAGGTATATGTATTCGAGGGGAATAAGGTCATGAAAGAGTATCTAATTTCCTCGGGCATCCCCTATCTCAACTCTGGCCCTGATGAAACTGCGACTGATACCCCAAGAGGTAAATTTCACATACATGCTAAACGTCCTTCAGTACACATGGGGGATGGCACACTACAATCTGACGAAGAAGCATATGAACTTCCTGGAGTCCCCTGGGTTTCATATTTCGAGAGTTCCACCGGCGTTGCAATTCATGGAACATACTGGCATAACAACTTTGGCATGACCATGAGTCATGGATGCATAAACATGCTTCCTGAAGATGCCAAGTGGATTTACCGCTGGTGCACAGTCCCTGAGGATAATGCTGATTATTACCGTACTCCAGTGATCGTTTATTAATTCTTTTAGCTGTGATACTCTAAAACGATAAGAGTTTCCAGGAAAAGTCAATCTCCCAAAAAAGACATGAATACCTGATTTCCAAGGTGCTTGCCACGGCGTGTTAAACAAATCCGTTTTCGATCATCATCTATCTGTAATAAGCCAACTTGTTCCAATCTTCTAACCTCATTCTCATAAACGTCAAACACCGACTTGCCAAACCGGTTACGAAAATCAAGAAGATTAACCCCTTCTCGTACCAACCGTAATCCCATCATCATTGTCTCTCCCATTTCCATTGTAGAACTAAGCTCGCTATAGATATTAACTGCCGGATGAATTGTACAAATTCTTTCATCTTCCCCATTAATTGCATTAATGTAGGATAAAATTTGTTTTTTATTTTCCCATCGCATATGGTTGAAGTAACTATGCGCACCTGCCCCAAATCCTAAGTAAGGAAGATTACGCCAATACTGCAAATTATGTTGACATCGATAGTCAATGTATTGATCGCGCCTAGCCCAGTTTGAAATCTCATATTGCTTAAAACCCGATTGCTTTAATATCTTCTCCGCCCATTCATACATCTCTGCTTCTAAGTCATCATCGGGCATTGAAATCATTCCTTCAGCGATTTTTTCTGCTAGAGGTGTGCTGTCCTCGATCGTCAGCGCATATAGAGAAAGATGATCTGGTTTTAGTGATATTGCTTTTTTTAAAGACTTCTTCCAAGTTTTTTCTGTCTGGTTAGGAATCCCAAATATCAAGTCGAGATTAATGTTCGCAATTCCCGCTTTGCGAGCCAATCCAACAGTTTTTACAACACTCACATAATCATGTTGCCTGCCTAATAAATCCAACTCAGCTTGATTAGCAGATTGCATTCCAATGCTCAAGCGGGTTATGCCAATCCCGTTGATTTGCTGCAGATAATTTAATGAAATTGTTCCTGGATTTACCTCAACGGTCATTTCTACCTTTTCAATGAATGAAAAATTACTCTTTAAAGACATAAGTACTTTGTGAAGAAAGTTCGGTGAAATTAAAGAAGGCGTCCCCCCACCAAAATATACAGTATAGATTTCTATTCCTTCTGAAAAGTTTAATGAGACCCTGTCAATTTCCTTACATAAAGCACTGATGTAAGCAGGGATTAGGTCTTCCTTCCCTGCATATGTGTTAAAATCACAATAATTACACCTCTTAACACAAAATGGGATATGGATATAGGCACTGACTTTTTCCATACTACATTATTTTATCCCCAGAATTCTGAAGTGTTATAATATTGCGACTTTGCAAGTATATACTTGTTTTTAAAAAATAGAAACATGAATCCAGAAAAAAATGTATCCTCAACAAAGGTTTGCCCAACATGTGGTACACGTTTAAGCGAGAATGCTACCCGTTGCTTGGTTTGCGGTAGAACCTTTACAGATAAAACCTCTAGTACTTCTACAAAACGTATTCACTCCCAGCGGCTTCCAGAAATTACCATCAGTCTTCCGGGTGCACTAGGCCTTATGCTAATAACTCTCACAATAGGTGCAGGGATAATTTTTCTAATTCTGAGAGGAACTGGCCAAGTCACTCCGCCAGCTCCCACAGCCACCGCAAGCCCTTCACCGACCTTTGAGCAAAGCCCTACTCCAACAATTACACCAACACCTTTGCCAACCTCTACACCTGAACCTCCGGTAGAATATACCATTAAGGAAAATGATACTTGTGGTCTTATAGCATGGCTTTACGAGGTCTCAGTACGGAGCATTGCCGAGCTGAACAATCTACCTCCAGACTGCGGTGTACTTAGCGTAGGGCAAACGATTCTGGTACCAAGACCAACGCCCACACCATCACCGATGCCAACCAGCACTCTTTCAGTAGCTGATGCCACTGAATCGGCACGCCAAAAAATTAATTACACTGTTGGTGAAAATGATACTCTGAGCGGTATTGCAGCTAATTATGGGGTCTCTGTGGAAACACTGAAGACATATAACGGACTTACTTCAAACAACATATATTCCGGGCAAATTATCACTATCCCGTTATGGGAACGCTTACCCACGCAAGGTCCAACGCCTACACCCACACTACCGCCACCCTACCCACCTACAAACCTACTTCTGCCAGCTGATGGAGCTATCTTCACTGGAGCGAACGATACAATTACTCTCCAATGGGCTGCTATTGGGGGCATGCTTGAAGGGGAAGCATACGCTGTGACTATTGAAGATTTAACAGATAGTGAAGGAAGAAAACTAGTAGATTACACCACAGATACAAAGTACATATTGCCTACCAGCTTCCGCCCTGCTGAGACCACACCACATATCATTCGCTGGTGGGTACAACCAGTGCGACAAGAAGGCACTTCCGAAGAGGGCGATCAAGTTTGGGTTCCGGCGGGTACTGCCTGCACACCAAGAGTTTTTGCGTGGGCAGGAATTGGCGAAGTTACCCCAGAGCCATAGTAAATACTCAAAATAATCATAAAATGGCAAGATTTTACTTGCCGTTTTTTAATTAATTTCCCACTTCATTATCCAACAAACGTATGACTTCAATTGCAGCTACGGCGCCCATTCCAGCAGATGTAATTACCTGACGGTAAATAGAATCCGCCACTTCTCCCGCAGCGAAAACGCCCTTAACATTTGTATGCGTGTGACTATCAACTTTAATGTAGCCCTTGTCGTCCAGGTCCAGGTATTGTTTAAACAGAGAAGTATTAGGTTTATGGCCTATGAAAATGAAAACACCATCGATGGGTAATTCCGACACTTTTTCATTCTTCACATTTTTGATAAGTAAAGTCCCAACTGCTTCACTTCCATGAATTTCCTCCACAACCGAATCCCAAATAAAGTTTATTTTTGAGTTCTTCTTTGCACGCTTCTGAAGCAAGGCTCCTGCTCTTAATTCATCACGTCGATGAATGACTGTCACCGAAGATACAAATCGAGTAAGAAAAATAGCTTCTTCCAATGCACTGTCCCCGCCACCAACTACTACAACTTTTTTATCTTTAAAAAACCAACCATCACATGTTGCGCAGTATGAAACCCCGCGTCCAATCAAGTTATCTTCGCCAGGTATATTTAATTTATTGGGGCTTGCACCGGTAGTGACAATCAGTGTCTTCGATAAAAATTCCTTACTATAAGTACGTACTTTAAAAGGACGGGATGATAAGTCCACTTCCATTGCAAGATCATATTCAAAACGCGTTCCAAACTTTTCTGCATTCTTGGTAAATAAATTCGCCAGCTCACTTCCTCCGACCCCATCCGGAAAACCTGGATAGTTCTCGATTTTGTCGGTAAGAGCTACTTGCCCACCAACCTCAGTTCCAGTTAATACTAACGGATGCAACTCTGCCCTAGCCGCATATAACGCAGCTGATAACCCAGCTGGACCTGATCCTAATATCATTACACTTTCAATTTTTTGTCTTGCTCTTTCTGGCATACAAATCTCCTGTATAAATTATGAAATTATTCTAAAGCACTATCAATTATGTCCAACGCCTCATCAAGAATTCAAAACCCCTCTCCTAATTGCCCGTTATTAATGATCAGCGGTGGGATGATCAAGACCATATTGTCATAAGTGTAATGAAAAAGCCCTTTCTTACAAGTATATTGTTTCAAAGCTGTCACCAATATTTGAGCACATCACCATAGAATTGAAATCCAGTTATTGTTTGCCTTCAAAATCCCAAAAGTAGATCCCCTCGGCTTTATCCACAGGAATGGGATGTATCTCTTTCTGAGCTGACCAAGTCCAGAAATTATACTCAAGGCACAGACTGAGAACATCTGATTTTTTTACTTTTTTCATAGTTTCCAATTATGACCAAATAGATTTATTGTGTAAATCCTATCATGAATACATTTCTGTATTATCCTTAATCCATAAGAAATCAATTAGAAATCAAGAAATTTATCATTACAATTACTTTAATACAAAAAGGATAAACGTATGAATCCTACTCAAGCATTTGTTGGAAAAATAGCTCTTGTCACTGGTTCAGGTCGCGGGATCGGGAAAGCAATCGCCCTTAAACTGGCAGAAAATGGAGCAGATGTCATCATAAACTATGTGCATAATCAAACGCCTGCAGAACAGACCGCTCAGCGCATCCGCAAAATTGGTCGAAAAGCGATCGTGGTGCGAGCTAACGTTGGTAAAATTGAAAACCTGAAACGTCTATTTCAAACCATTGAAATGGAATTCTCAGCTCTAGATATTTTCATCAGTAATGCCGCATCAGGTTTCAACCGTCCTGCTTTAGAACAGAAACCTGAGGGTTGGGATCACACTATGAGCGTAAATGCAAAAGCACTGCTCTTTGGTGCCCAGCTTGCGGTGCCACTGATGGAAAAACATGGCGGTGGAAAAATCGTTGCCATTTCCAGTCAGGGCTCATTACGTGTCTTACCTGAATATATCGCTGTAGGTGCAAGCAAAGCAGCATTAGAAGCCCTAGTGCGATATTTAGCCGTGGAACTGGCGCCTAAAGAAATAAGCGTGAATGCAGTATCACCAGGATTGGTAAAAACAGATGCACTGAAGCACTTCTCTACTTTGAGCAATAGGGATGTCATTCCTCGAGTTCTTGCCAACACACCTGCAGGGCGTTTGACAACCCCACTAGACATCGCAAACGTTGTTGCATTTCTTTGCTCTCCTCAGGCAAAAATGATCCGCGGCCAAGTGATTGTGGTTGACGGGGGATTTACTTTACCAGTTGCTCAGTGACTATCCCTGAAGAAGGACTGCTCTCACGGGCGCTCCCTCAACGCCTTGCAACTTAAGTGGTAGGCAATATAAATCATAGAAACCAGGTGATACCTCAGAGAGGTCTATTGTTTCAAGAATAATTATCCCTGCACTCATTAATATTTTATGCACAGATTGAAAATTGTCTGCAGGAGAGATTGAAAGGTAATCAATTCCAATGAGTACGATACTCAGATCAACTAAATACTCTGCTGCCCTTTTGTTGATGCTGACAAAATCTTGTTGAAATTCATTGGGGTTGGCTTTCCAAATATCTGAGTTTCTAGTTTTTATCAGCAACCTTTTAATTTTTTCTCCAATACCGGCGCTCTTTAACGCATCCGCCCCAATCAGAGTTCCCTTGTCCTTAACCTCAATAACTTGTGCTGGACCAATGAGTATATCCAGCGGAATTTTGTCCACTGTTGCACCATCAGGCAAGAAGTGATATGGTGCATCGATGTGGGTACCATTATGCACGCTCATAGAAAGTGAAGAGAGATTGAATTGTGCACCTTCCTCCATTTTCAAAACTCTATGTAAGCGCACCTTTTCATCACCCTCCCAGGTGACTGTTTCTGATGAAACTGGGATAGAGATATCAAATATTTTTTGCATAAATATCAGCCCAACTTTCTATTTATTCATTGCTATAATTCTCCCACATATCGATAGGTACTGATAGGTACAATACCTATAATGGCTTTGACTCTCAAACCTCAGGAGAAACTATGCGTAAGGTTGCAGTGATCGGTATCGGGCAAATTGAAATCAAGGAACACTGGGATAAATCCTTAAAAGAGCTGGCAGGGGAAGCAATTTTCGCTGCTGTACAGGATGCTGGCATATCAAAAATCAATGGAATCTTCATAGGCAATATGATGTCGGGTTCGGCCAATAAGCAACAACATCTTGGCGCTTACATCGCGGATTGGGTAGGAGCAAAGAACATCGAAGCCATGCGACTAGAGTCCGCCTGCAGTTCAGGCGCAGCAGCTTTCCGGGCTGCTGTGATGGCTGTCGCATCTGGTGAACTTGAAACTGTTATTGCAGTTGGTGTTGAGAAAATGACTGATTCACCTACTGCAGAAATGACAGCCAGTTTAGCAACTGCCGCAGATGCCGATTGGGAAATTGATGTTGGTATTTCCTTTGTTGCGCTCAACGCCCTGGTCATGCAACGTTACATGTTTGAATATGGCTGGAAGCATGAGGACTTCGCTGCTTTCTCCATTAATGCCCACAGTAATGCAATACACAACCCTTATGCCCGTTTTCATTCGCTGTTAACAAATGAAAAATATCTTCATTCGCCCATGATATGCGAACCTATCAATCTGATGGACTCATCACCAATGGGGGATGGAGCCGCAGCGGCAGTACTTGTTCCCTTTGAAGAGCATTCCGGAAACCAAGTCTATATAGTGGGGTCTGCTGCTGCAACCGATTCTATTGCTGTGCATGACCGCCAGAATCCAATATGGCTGCATGCAGCAGAGCTTTCCAGCAAACAAGCCTATTCACAGGCAGGCATTTCCCCTGAAGAGATCGATGTGTTTGAATATCATGATGCATTCACGATCATGGCAGCGTTATCTTTAGAAGCGTGTGGTTTTGCTGAACCTGGAAAAGCTCCCAAGTTGGCATTAGATGAAGAAATTAATTTAAAGGGGAATATCCCTGTTGCTTGCTTGGGTGGCTTAAAGGCACGCGGTCATCCAGTTGGTGCAACGGGAATGTACCAAATTGTGGAAGTTATTCAACAACTTCGTGGAACGGCAGGGGAAAACCAAATCGAAAAAGCGAAAATCGGCATGGCACAAAGCATTGGTGGAAGCGGCTCCAATATCATCACACACATCCTTCGTAATGACTGACCTTCCCACCCTTTCTAAAAATCGCCTAATTAAATACCGCAAAGAGACTTTTCATTCAATTGAAAGCTTACGGATCCATACAAGACTGGATGCTGTTAATTTTGTTAACGAGCGCGGATTTGCTTTTTTTTGGCCAATCAAAGGCATAGACCTGCCAAGTTTGTGGGTCGCTACCGCAGGAGAGCGTTCTGTTCCCGATTTCCATGATGACCCAGGACACATTACCTGGCGCTGGAAAGATGAATTGCTCAACCAGAGAAAGTTGTTTTATGCCAAGATCCTGCGAAAAAAATCAACCTTCATTTCCCTTGAACTTGCCCCGTACTTCTATGCACTCTCTCCCAACTATGGTGATTCCGACAATGATTATATATTCCAGTATAAACAGGGTTTAATGACAATAGAAGCAAGAACGATTTATGAAACCTTGCTTCAAAATGGATCAATGCATACTTTGGAATTAAGAGAGAAATCAAATCTCACATCAAAGGAGAATAAATATCGCTTTGAACAGGCTTTAGTTGAATTGCAAGCTGAGATGAAAATACTGCCTGTTGGCATTGCGCATGCAGGTAGATGGAAATACGCCATGATTTATGATATTGTTCCCCGCCATTTTCCGGAACTTCCAGAGAGAGCCAGAGAAATATCAGAAAAAGATGCTCGACTCAGGTTATCATCGACCTATCTCATTTCGGTGGGAGCATCACAAATTGAGAACATCATGAAGCTCTTCAATTGGCGTAAGGAGATTGTTGGTCAAATTGTCGATTTGCTGGTTGCCCAAGGATTGGTTACTAAAGCCGCAATTGAAGAGAAGCAAGGGAAATGGTTCGCATTGAATGCACTCCTTAATTAAGGAACACATTAGTTTAGATATAATTCCTGCAGGGCATTCAATATCCTAAACAGACAAAATGAGGTACTATGCAAATCTGCATAACGAAAGAATCGATAAAGAAATTTCAAATTGATGCTGCACTACTTACTGCAAATGGATTCTTACCAATTAATGATTTCCAAACTGCCAGGATTATCGCTGCGAAGGTAAATGAATACAACAACAGAGACCATAAACATGCAGACCAACTGAAAGGTTATCAAGTTCGAGCTCTGGGACAACTGGTTCTGATTTATCGCTCCGTTTTATCTAATTGCCTGGCGCAATATCCTAATCTACAAACCGAATGGATTGATTGGTTATATTCACAATTCTCAAAACAAGAAGTAAACCAATGGTTTTCAGAGTATAAAAGAAATTTTCTCTGCCTAAAAACTGCCAGCAAACAGGATGTGCTTAAAGAAATATTCCTGATGTGGATCATTCTGCAGAACCCCGCTTTATCTTTCACCTCTGTATTCTTTAAAACAAAATTGCTTTCAGACAATCCCACCAACACGAAGATCTTTTCATGCGTATTTAAATTCCTTAAACAGTCTGCTCCGTCATTTGACAATTCATATGATTTCATTGACTGGATTTTGCAACCTATTAAGAGATTTCCTGAATCTTTAGCAGATCAATTAGTATTCATCCGCAATAATTGGTGGAATTACCTTGATAATTCCAAAAAAGAAATAAATCCAACGTTGAAATTCATTCATGAAGAAATCCTCGAGGATGAAAAAAGGGCACACGCCCCTGAAAGAGTACTAACTTTCAAGGGTCGACGCTTGAAAGCCAAATACAGCCATGAAAAATCCTGGATGCGTGACCTGGTAATGATAGCCAAAAACACATATGTTTGGCTTAATCAGTTGAGCAAGACTTACAACAAACCAATTCGCTATCTTGATCATATACCCGACGAGGAATTAGAGGCGTTGCATGAAAGCGGTATAACTGGTCTGTGGTTAATCGGGATATGGGAACGCAGTAAGGCGTCCAAGCGTATCAAGGAGCTTTATGGCAATAAAGATGCCATTGCTTCAGCATATTCCATTTATGAATACAAAATCACAGAAAACCTAGGAGGTGAAAAAGCGTATCAAAACCTCAAGGATCGGGCAAAGACCTATGGTATCCGCTTGGGAAGCGACATGGTCCCTAACCACACAGGGATTGACTCACCCTGGGTCATTGAACATCCAGAATGGTTCATTTCCTTAGATACTAACCCCAAAAAAGAATTCAGTTTTAACAGTCCTGAGTTATCCCCGAGCACTAATGTGAGCATTAAATTGGAGGAGCACTATTACAGTCAAACCGGAGCAGCAGAGGTATTTCAACACATTGATCTTAAAAATAATCATACTCGCTATATTTATCACGGAAATGACGGCACCAGCATGTCATGGAACGACACTGCACAATTGAACTATCTCAAACCCGAAGTGCGGGATATAGTGAAGCGAACCATACTAAATGTTGCCAAAAATTTTTCCATCATCCGTTTCGATGCTGCCATGACCCTTGCGAAACGGCATCATCAAAGACTATGGTTCCCTCTCCCTGGCACTCCTGACTGTGTAATTACCCGCGAAAGACATACCATGAGCCAGCAGGAATTTGATAAACACATGCCGCAGGAATTTTGGCGCGAAGTAGTTGATTGCATCGCTGAAGAAGCCCCTGACACCCTCTTGCTAGCAGAGGCTTTCTGGCTGATGGAAGGATACTTCGTGCGTGAATTAGGCATGCATCGCGTCTATAACAGCGCTTTTATGAACTTGCTGCGGGACGAAGAAAATGCCAAATATCGTCAATTATTAAAAAATACACTTGATTATGACCCCCGGATTTTAGGGCGATTTGTTAATTTCATGAACAACCCGGATGAGCGCACCGCAGTTGATCAATTCGGTAAAGGCAATAAATACTTCGGCATCTGCACTATGATGGCGACTATGCCTGGTTTACCTTTAATTGGACATGGCCAAATTGAAGGTTTTACTGAGCGCTATGGAATGGACTTCAAGAAAGCAAAGTGGGACGAGGACATTGACCAGGAACTTGTTCAACGGCATAAAAAAGAAATATTCCCCTTATTGCGCAAGCGGGTAGATTTCGCTGGAACTGACCATTTCACGCTTTATGATTTTGAAAAAGAAGACGGGGGGGTTGATGAGAATGTATTTGCTTACTCCAATCAAAATGATGGCAGGGTTTATTTGGTTATTTTTAATAATTCCTACCAAACCACCCGAGGATCAATAAAAAGGGCTGTGGAATGTGCCGGAAACAATTCACGCATACAAGATAAAAGCATAATGAATATATTGGGCGGATTGTCCCTGTCAATTAATAATAAAAATTTGTTTATTCTCTCCGATTTAAGAACTGGGAAAAACTTAGAATATAAAATAGATAAAATAAAGGACAATGGCTTATTCTTCAAGCTAGAACCTTACGAGGTCAATGTATTTCTAGTCAAGACATCAGTGTGAAAACTTTCCCTTAGAATCCACCCTTTAAATAATTTAAATTATTCAGAAACCTCCCTGGCAAAATGCCACACAAGCGTGGTAGTGAGTCCAATGCGCAAGTACAGTCAGCGGCTAAATAATCCAGCCAGAATGGGGAAAGTGGAAAGTCATGTTTATACTGACCTATCCAAAGATTGATTGTACGCATGTACGAAGGCGCGAGAGGAATCAGCAACCTTCGTATACCAACCCGGGTCATAATTGCCTTCAGGATTTCCCTGAAAGAAAAATATTCACCTCCACCAATAATTTGGGCCGCATTGGGCATGCCCCTCTCTTCCAAAGACATGACCAGGCAATTAATAAGATCTTCAATCCATAAAGGCTGTAGATTAACATTGCCATCCCCTGGCATAAAAAAAAGGCCCGGGCTTGAACGCAAAGCACTAAGGTAATAGGTTGTGAAATTATCCCCAGGTCCAAAAACTACACTTGTTCGGTAAATAGTAAACGGCACTCCACTCTCTTGAATAAAAGATTCCGCCAATGCTTTTGCTCTGAAAACGGGGAAAAATGAGTTTTTGTCGGCTCCTATGTGGCTCAAGAAAAACAACCGTTGTATACCTGCTTGCCTGGCTGCTTCCACAAGCACGGAGGTGCAATCACCATCAATACTCTCAATATCCGCTGATACACTCTCTTTTTCAGCACTAGCTAGATGAAAAATCACCTGAATTCCTTTCAAAGCAGCCAACATGCCCCGTTCATCCCACATGCTGCTGACTGCCACTTCCATGGGCATTCCATGTGGCAAGTTTGGCGATTTCCGTGATGGTTGCAGCAAAGCCCGTACCTTATAGCCGTTTTTTATCAGGTTTTGTATCAGCGCGCTGCCAATGAATCCAGTAGCCCCTGTCACCAAAATCATGCATGTGATTATAGCAGAGGCTTGTACTGGACTTGGCATACATCTTGCTACTTATACAGCGTAGACAGCCAGGAATTGAACAGCATGGAACATCATTCACAAAAAAGTATCCATCCGCCTTACAGGCATGGACTTCACTATTACAATGACACTTCGCATTTCACACAAGATGATCTGCAGTCCTGGCTTCCCAAATTAAAGGACTTGCAGGCAGCATGGCTGGTTTTGCAGTCACACCCATCAGAATTTATTCCTTCCTTTTTTTTAGAGCGGTTGATTGAAGCCAAAATTCAACCCATCATCCTCATCAAACCTTCTCTAGAAAAAGCTTATGAAATCAGCAACTATGCCAATTTTTTTGAGGGTTATGCCAACAGCGGGGCAAAATACATCCTTCTCTTTGACCGTCCCAATCTATACCGGATGTGGGTGAACAATGGCTGGTCACAACCGGACTTAGTAAGGCGATTCCTGGAGCTGTTCCTGCCACTGGCTGAATCCGCTACTGAGCATGGATTAGCCCCCATATTTCCTGCCCTTGAACCAGGCGGGGATTACTGGGACACTGCTTTCCTGCGGTCAGCACTAGAGCAAATGCAAGATCAAAAGAAAGATGCACTATTAAAAAATCTTACACTTTCAGCATATGCTTGGAGATGGAACCATGGTTTAAATTGGGGAGCAGGCGGTCCAGAGTGTTGGCCAAACGCATGCCCTTACCACACGTTGGTTGACACACAGGATCAACGCGGCTTCCGCATTTTCGACTGGTACCAGGCAATCGCGAAGTCAATTCTAAATCAACCTTTGCCCATTATTTTACTGGAAGCGGGTTTGCCGCAGGGTATACATTCCGCACCCACATCACGAGACAAACCATTAGAGGGTGAGGAGAATTACCAAATGATTGCAAGACTGCTATGCGGTGACATTATTCCAGATCCTCTCAACCCCGAAATGACTCTTGAACCCATCCCGGAAGAAGTAATTTCATGCAATTTTACGATGCTAAAAACAGCAGGTAATCAAGCACAAGAAACCCAGCAAACATCAAAATCCTTTTCTTCATTTCTTACAAACCTTAAGCCAATTCAATCCTGGATTGAAAAACAAAAAGAGAATGAGATAGAGGATGCAGCGTCTGTAATGGAAGAAATAGAATCAATACCAACCCATACGATCAAATATTACTTGCTGCTTCCTAATGCTGCATGGGCAGCCGATTCAGAGCGCATGCAAGCCCTACAGCCTTTTATTACCCGTTATCAGCCCGTGATTGGTTATTCAAGCGAAGAAGCTGGATCAGCTGAGGTGGTTACCGTCATTGCGGGAGAACAAGGATACCCCGAAAAAGTAATCGAAAAATTACAAAAGCTAAACTGCACTGTGAGAAGAATACAGATTAAACCCTCATTATCGAGTAAACATAACAAAGAGGTGAAAGATGGGTCCTAATAGGTTGATGAGCACACTTGACAATGCCACCATTGAATACAACTATCCCGTTATCAAAGTCATGGGATTAGGCGGTGGCGGCTGCAATACAATTGACCGTATGGCAGCATTAAATATTCCCAATATCGAACTTATCGCTGCAAACACCGACCAGCATACATTAGCACATTCACTTGCAGCCACGAAAATCCAACTGGGCCCAAAATGTACTCATGGGCTGGGAGCTGGCGGCGACCCCTGCGTGGGCGAAGCTGCTGCAGAGGAAAGCTTTCGCGAATTAAGCGAGGCATTCGAGGGTGCAGATTTAGTGTTCCTTACTGCCGGTATGGGCGGTGGGACAGGTACGGGTGCCATCCCTATCGCCGCGCGGATTGCCAAATCACAGGGTGTTATCGTTGTCTCGATCGTCACGTTGCCCTTCCGCTTCGAATTTGGGCACAGACTGGATAACGCCAATGAAGGACTGGCAAAACTGCGCCCTTACTCAGACACTCTTATCACTGTGCTGAATGACCGTCTACTGCAGATTGCAGCACCAGACCTGCCTTTAGATATGGCTTTCCAGCTGGCAGATGACGTGCTGCGCCAGGGCATCCAAGGTATTTCTGAACTAATCACAAAACCCGGATTAATGAATGTGGATTTCGCCCATATCCGCCGGCTGATGTCCAACGGCGGCGGTTCATACCTGGCAATTGGGCAGGGTGAAGGTAAACATAAAGCCATGCAGGCTTTGGATCAGGCGCTTACCCATCCCCTGCTGGATGATATCGATCTTGACCAAGCAACAGGCATCATTGCTAACTTCCGCTGCGGAAAGAAACTATCGTTTAGCGAAGTTGCGGACGCCATGAACGCGCTGCAGCATAAGACGAGCAAAAACACAGAAATTATCCCGGGCATTATCACTGATGATAGTATGGGCGATCGCGTAGAATTGATCTTGATCGTGACTGGCATCAGTGCAACCCCGATCGAAACGCCATTAGCAAAAGCGGCTGAATTCACACCTACCAAGATCGAGCAAAAAGTCCCAAAAGAAGCGGACAGGAAAAATGTGGACAAAAAGCAAAAAGAAGATATCATTGTAGAGCAAACCATGGATATCCCAGCTTTCTTGCGCAAACGCCAAATTCCATTAGAATTAATTCAAGGCGAATATGGAAGAAAAACTCCTGCAGAAAGTCTGTGAGCAAGTTTACCAGCAGTTGCCGCGCTTGAAGGGCTGCCAACCGCAAGTACAGCCGCGTCCGGATGGCAACACGTTATTGATCTTCAACAAATCCGAAACAAGCGAGGATGGATTTACACTTCCCATCACCGTGCGCGTTGTGGTGGATGGCGAGGGGAAAATCCTGAAAACAAGTACTTCCCGCTGAAATAGGCAAATGAATCACAGAAAGGACGACATAATGATGGTTGCTTTAATAAATTAATTACGGCCAGAAAATCTTTTTTATTACTAATCCTAAACTATTCCATGGGCTCTTACACAATAAAATTTGATCTTAAAAGTTCACAGATTATTCTTTTTCACATAATTTCTTTACATTTAGTAAGAAATTAAATAAATCTGTTCCTTCTATCTCCTCAAGTGTCATTTGGCGAGAAATTTTGTGGTTATTATTTTTTACATTGATTCCAATCTGGTCTTCTAATTTTTTCTTCGGATCAATTGTTTTTATATTCTTTGGAAATTGTTCATTAAAAACCTCTCTTAAAGCTCTTATTGAAAAATAATTTTCAAGAGAATATCTTATTAACCTTGTACAGGTTATCCCAAGTTCTTTGCATTTTTCAACAAATCTCTTTCTTGTTGATTCACTCCCGGGATCATTGTCAATAAGTGCGACAACTTTGTAGTTTTCAGCAAAAACTGTTAAATCAACTTGACCCATATTATCCCCCCCAAGTGGCCATGTTTTTATATCATATTTATACAATAAACCCATTTTCGATAAAAATTCTTCAACAACAGGTTTGTCTTTTGGTCCTTCAACAAGAATGATTAAATCTGAAACCAGGTTATCAGATACTGAGAATCCGAGACGATCTAATACTATAGCACGACTCATTGCATTTGTAACTTTCACTGAATCTTCAAAATAGGTAAAATATATGTTATCAATATATGTCGGATGGTGCTGCACCCCAAAAGTTGTACCACCCGCAAATGTGTGAAATCTCCTCAAAAACAGGTAAGATAAAAAATGAGGAGCAGAAGATGGCAAAAAGATATACAGCCCAATTCAAGTTTCAAGCAGT